>CAIXJC010000001.1 GCA_903919715.1 uncultured bacterium
AACGTCGGCGACTGCTATGGCTTCCGTGTCGTGAGGAATCCGTAACGAGTCTGCGGCATTCGCCAACCCCAATTCGTCATTACCCCTGTTTACGGGCAAAGATGGCTCATTTCTAGATCATTTTTGCCCGTAAACAGGGCATACGCATTTCGCAAGGCGATATTTGCCCGTAAGCCTTGCCCGTAAACCTTGCCGTAAATCTCAACACAGATTCAATTTCAAAAGCAAAAGTTTGAAAGTAAAAACAGACGATCCTTATTGCAAAAAAACAAGAGTATGCAAGACGAGACAGTGGAGAAGTTCGCTTCCTAGAACCACTCAATCGTTTCTTGGTGATGATTAGAAATTCTCTCCCCGCAATTCTTCAATCGAGCCGAATCGACTCCCGATCTGTCACAAGCTTCATTCTCTCGCTGCTGGGGGATCAATCGCGAGGCTCACAAACTTTCGCTGCCTCACACGCTCGTTGCCAAGTTGACCGCACGCGGCCATCGCCGTTCTGCCCTTGGTTCGTCGACGCTTTGTGAATTGCCCATTGGCGATTGCGCGATCGACAAATGCATCAACCGTCGCATCATCGGGCGCAGGCCACGGACTGTTACGACGAGGGTTGTATGGAATGACATTCAAAGAACAGCGGATTTCCCGCAGGAATTCGCACACAGCGTCGGCATGTTCCAGCTTGTCGTTCACGCCAGGAATGAGCACATATTCCACGCAGAGCGCACTCGTCGGCCTCTTTGGAAAGTCCGTCATCGCTTTGCGAAGCATCGCCATTGGTTCTGAACGATTGATCGGCATGATCGAACTTCGAATTTCATCATTGGGCGCATTGAGACTGATCGCAAGGCCGACGCGGCGAAGTCCGTGCTCTTGGATGAACTCGCCGAGTGTACGAATGCCAGCAGTGCGGCCAACCGTCGAAACTGTGACGCGAGAACATCCAATCGCGGGTCCGTTCATGTCACAGAAAATTCGAATCGATTGCAGAACGGCGGCAAGATTGTCCATTGGCTCACCCATTCCCATAAACACAATGTTGGCGATATCAAATCCGCCAGATGCGGCGCGCGTTTCATCTTCGAATGGGTGAGGGACTCCAAAGCGTGCGACATGCAATTGTTGAACGATCTCTCGCACGGAAAGACTTCGCATCAATCCCATTTGCCCGGTCTCGCAGAATTGGCAACCCATCGCACAACCAACTTGACTGCTAATGCAGAGTGTTCGGCTGAATCGTCCTCCGCGGTGGGGCATCGGAATGATGACACTTTCAGTTTCGAGATCATCTCCAACGGGAAGCAGAAATTTCATCGTGCGCTCATCAACTGTGTGTTGAAGGGTTGCCGGTGGATCTTTCGCCATCCACGAGGTGCGCACACCTTGGCGGTGATACGCGCGGTACGCCCCGAGGGATTCATGCTTGGATTTTCCAAGCGTGGCAGCAGCGGCAATAAATTCCTGGCTCGTCAGCGCAAGCGGATCGGGTGGCATGTTTGGCATGGCGTTCAAGGTCATAACGAAGCGATCATCCTAACTGCTCAACCCTTCTGGAAGTGCCTACACTTGGCTCCATGCATCTCAAGCGCGACGGACATGAACACGGCCCTCCCATTGTTCCTGTGAAATTTGTTTTGGAAGATTCCGCCGGCCTGACTGGCACCGACCGAACGGAGTGGGATTTGATGGGCGGCGAGGGCGAATCTTTGCTCGAAATCGCGATCGATCACGGCATCAATATCGAACATGCCTGTGGTGCGGTCTGCGCATGCTCGACTTGCCATGTGTATGTCGAGAAGGGGATGGACCAACTGACTGAATCGACAGAAGCGGAAGAAGATCGAGTTGAGGAAGCGCCTGGTATTCAGCGCAATAGTCGCCTTGCGTGCCAATGCGAAATTAAGGGAACAGGTCCCATCGTCGTTCGGGTTCCAGCGTGGAACCGAAATGCGGTGAAGGAAATCCCGCACTAGTTTTAGCGCCTGCTGGCGCACAGCCGAAGACCCGCATCGAGTTTAGATAGAGCGCGCCTGCTGGCGCACAGCCGAAGACCCGCATCGAGTTTAGATAGAGCGCGCCTGCTGGCGCACAGCCGAAGACCCGCATCGAGTTTAGATAGAGCGCGCCTGCTGGCGCACAATCAAGAATTGCTACAGCCGAAGACGGTTTTCGAGTCGCACAGGATTGGAAAGACACGGTCAATCAAGAATTGCTTCAGCTGAAGACCGTTTTCGAGTCAGACAGAAAAAATACACCGTTGAAATTCCAGACATGAGATACCACGCCGCTGCAATTCAAACCGCCTTTGATTGCCCGCGCGACCGCAGCGAGATCGGCGCTCGCGTCGATCGAATGTGCGAGATGGTCGAGCAGACCCACGCGGGATACGAGCCATTCTTCGATGTGCGACTTTTCGCTTTTCCCGAATTCGCGCACGCAGCACCTGTGTACGCCACGGTCGCCGAACTTCGAAAGCACCTCGCAGTTCCCGTACCGAACGAACACATCGACAAGTACCTGAAACTCTGTCAGAAGTTGGGCGTTTTTATCCAGACTGGAACATTCATCGAAGCGCCTGCCGACCGCGATGACGTTGTCTATAACACGACCGTTCTCTGCGGTCCGGGCGGCGTTCGCAGCATCTATCGCAAAGTGAATCCGTGGATCCCGTGGGAAGTGCACGCTTCGCCGCATGATGTTGGTGCGGATCCAGCGACGATGTTCCCAGTCGCGCAGACTGAAATCGGAAACATTGGTTGTGCGACTTGTTACGACTGGCTTTTCCCAGAAGCGACTCGTCAACTTGCATTCAATGGTGCCGAAGTCGCAGTGCGCGTGAGTGCATACATGGATCCGTGGGGTGCAACACCACCGATGGATTGGTGGACGCTTTTCAATCGTGCACGCGCTGCAGAGAACACGATGTTTGTCGTCGCTGCGAATCAAGGTGCGCAGATGACGGGATATCCTCCGTTTTCATGGCCTGGTGGATCGATGATCGTCGACTTCGATGGACGCATTCTTGCGCAGGCTGATCCCGGCCCTGGCGAAAAAGTTGTTGTCGCCCCGATCGATATTGGTGCACTGCGTGCGGAGCGTGAACGCCGACGCGGTCACGACATGCGTGCGCATCTGCGAACCGAGGCATACACATATCTCAACGCGCCGATCTTTCCACCTGCGGGCAAGACCCTCATTGATATTGACGGGAATAATCGGCGCATTCAAGAGGGTCGCCGTGCATCGAAGAATCTTCAAGCTGGGAGAAAAGGCGGGTGAGCCATCGACGGTGGATGTCAAGCGCGCTTTGCTGTTGCGCGTTTTTCTTTGCGCTCGCGCGGTGCAATGACTCGCAGCCGACTCTGCCGCCGATGACGGCTCAATATCTTGACACCCTCAACATCGGCGCTGGATTCATGGGGCAGTTCGAATTTACAAAGGCTCAAACAGCATTTGCACAAGCGGTCGCACTTTCTCCCGACAATCCATTTGGTCAACTTGATATTGCAATCGCCGTGCTCAATCAAACGAGTGATGATGCGCAGGAGCGTGCAATTGCGCTCTTTGCGCCGCTCTTGAAGAATTCGCTCGTCGGCATACATGCGAGTTATTGCACGGGGCTTGCGCAACTTTTTCTCGGCCGTCCAAGTGAGGCGCTTCCATATTTTCGTGCATGTGCTGAGTCGAATCCCACTGATGCGCATGCGGCGTATTACACCGCGCAGTCGCTCGAACTTCTTGGGCAGGTTGAGCAAGCGCTTCCGTGGTATGAAAGGTCGGAACAACTCGACCCATTTCTTCGCAGCGCGGTGCTTGGATTGCAGCGCGCCTCTGCGCGACTCGGACAAACCGAAAAATCTGCCGAGATGCTTGCACTTTTTGATCGTCTTGCGAACAATCCGCGTTCAACGCTTGCGGAGTTCAAGTACACGCGGATGGGAGCGCTTGGTGAAGTCATGTTGCCGACTCCCTCAGGAAGTGTCACTTCGCACGATGGGCAAACGCTTCCATCTGGTCCGCTCTTTGCTCCACCGACTCCGATGAAAATCGCCAATTGGGAGGGACAGCGAAGGTCAAGCGGTTTGCAGTCGACGATGGATATCAACGGTGACGGTCAGACAGATCTGATGTGGTGGACTCGTGATGCGAAGAATCACAGATCGCTTATGCCACTCATGCCAGTCATGAAGACCAATGCACCCGAAGCATCCGAAGCATCCGAATTTTGGCGCGCAATTCCAGATCATCCTCTTGCGCGCATTCAAGATGTTCAGCAATTGAAGTGGGGGGATCTCAACAATGATGGCCGCATGGATGCGGTCGTTACGTCCTCAGTTGACTCGAATAGTGATGGGGCAAAGCGTACGGCGAAGACATCGTGGTACGAACAAGGCGCCAACGACCAGTGGACAGAGCGATCATTCGGTGATTCGCTTCCGGTAGACGCCACAGTGCTGGCACTTGCAGATCTCGATCACGATGGAGATGTCGATCTGCTTGTGGGGGACACAGCGGAAGATGGCGCGAACCATCTGCGCATTCTGTACAACCGGCTTGATGGCACGTGGCAGTCTGTCGAGTTGCCGCTTGATTCTAAAGTGCGCGTGTCGAATGCTGCAATCATCGACATCGACCGTGATGGAGATTTAGACATCATCACATCGATGGAGCAATTCGCGGCTTCGCGTGCCGCGGTCTTTGTCAACGATCGTCTCTGGTCATGGACTCGCGATAACAAACGATACGGTTTATTCGAATCGCACTCGATCATGGACGCAGTCGCCTATTCACGCAACGAAGACGGCACACCAATGCTTGCAGCGATTGAATACAACTCGTATCACGATGGAGGTCCAGCTGGCAGCCTCGCAGTTTGGGCTTTCGAGCCACAAGGTCCACGGCAGATTTCGAGTTCGTACTTTGGATTCGCAAATTGGCTCGCTGTCGTTGATGCTTCGGGAATGGGGCATCAAAACATAATGGTTGGCGGCACATTTCTGAATCGTTCGTTCAGTTTTCTTCGCAGTTCGATGGCATCGATCATTCTGTATGACGCAGCTGGACAGCCAATCGAAGAACTGACGGAGCCAATGGGCAATCGATACGACCCGCCGAAGCCTGCGATTCTCAGCGGAATCGGCGCAGTCTTGTTCGGCGATGAATTTGAGATGCGAGGTCCGGGCGAAGGTCGCGCACCAGTTGCAACGATTTCATTTCGCGGTCGCATCGATCCAGCGCAGCAGATGCGGACCAATGCAAACGGCATCGGAACATCCGCTGTCGCCCGTATCGGCGGTGAGTGGGTCGCAGCGCGGCAATTGCCTTGGAACACATCAAGTGGACAGTCCACAGATCCGTGCGTGATCGGACTTGGACTTTCGCCCGTGATTGATTTTCTCGCTATTGATTGGCCCGACAATGTCACGCAAAGTGAAATGCAAATTCCAAGGGGAGCGCACACGATCGCCGAAACCCAGCGGCAAATTTCCAGTTGTCCTGTGGTCTTCGCTTGGGACGGAACCAAGATGGGATTCGTGACGGATTCGCTCGGTGTGGGTGGCGTTGGGTTTCTCGCTTCTGTGACGCAAGACGAAAAAGGTCGTCTCTCGCCGGCCTACGCACCGCCGCGGCCGTGGGAACGCATCGCGATTTCTTCTGCCGTCATCGCCCCTCGAGATGGCAAATACGAAATCGCGCTCAGCGAACCGATGGAGGAGTTCACTGCGATCGACAGTGCTGCACTGAAGGTGTATGACTTGCCGCCAGGATGGAATATGTCGTTCGACGAACGCATGGGAATCAGTGATCCTCAGCCGACGGGCGCTGCAATCTTCTGGCGCGAATCCATGTTGCCAGTGCATGCAACCGTTGCACACGGTGCGCTCGCTGCGATCGACCAAACGGATGCGGTGCGCACGCAAGACTTTGTTGCGGTCGATCCTGGGGAAATCGATTCCAGATTCATCGGACGCACTTCGCAGATGTTTGCGCTCTCTCTCGAATTTCCCAAAGAAATAGCGGCGGGCGCGGGGGACCCCGTTCTCTTGATGGATGGATGGATCGAATATCCGTATTGCTCTACGACTTTCGCAATGTGGCAGGCGCACGCTTCAACGTTGGCGCCGACATTCGAAGCGCTCGATCCTGCAACGGGTTTGTGGATGACGCTCGTGAAGGAATATGGATATCCCGCTGGTATGCCGCGCGAAGCAGCTTTCCCAATCTCTAGAAATTCACTTCCAAAAAATTGCACCACGCTGCGCATCGTGACGAATCAAGAGTTGTATGTTGATCGATGTCGCATTGTTTGGTCGCAGCCCTGCTCGCAGGCGATCGAGCGAACGCTGCCGCTTCAGTCCGCAGTCGTGCGCGCGAGTGGATACGCACGGCGAATTCCTGCACCGCAGCGCCGACCGATTTATGACTATGAGGCGCGCGTGCCGCTGTGGGATTGTCGCAAGCAACCAGGTTGGTACACAGCAACGGGTGTGGATTGTTCGCCGCTCGTCACTGCGATCGATGATGCTGTTGCGATCTTCGCGGCGGGGGAGGAAGTGCGTCTGACATTTGACGCTGTCCAGCCGGCGCTCGCCGCGAATTGGACGCGCGCATTTGTTCTTGATCTCAATGGTTGGTGCAAGGACATGGATTTTCTTACGGGTGATGGCGCGACAGTCGCACCACTTCCAGTGCGAGATGGATCAAGCGCACCTTCACCCGATCGCGCCGCACTTCACGAACGATTCAATACGCGTTATGAAGCAGGGCGCTGACGGGGAGGCGCACATCCTGCGCGGGAAGGGCTGGTTTTCTCTTCAGTTGCCTGCGTCTTTTTTAGGCAGTGCATTGACTCGCGCCTGCAACATTTCAAGCTTTGTATAAAAAGCATTCGACGAGTCAATGTCTAAGTCCTTTTTGATGAGTTGAAAAAACTGAAAAATCTTTTCGGTTTTCTCTTTGAGGATCTTGTCGCTTTCAAGTTGCTCGAAGAACGATTTATCCTCAGTCATGATGCGCCCATAGATCGAAGCTCGATCTTCGGTGGCCACGTTCATTCCATAGCGTTCAGCAAAGCCAGTTCGTTTTATGTTCTCTTTATAAAAAGCAGGTTGATCAAGTTCTTTCGGCTGTCCAAGTCTGTACGCAAATGATTCTTCATTCGAGCTATTCCAATTCGAACCAAAAATAGGACCTCCTTCCACGGAGAATTGTTTGTCCATCAGATGAAAGAGTTCATGGTGAATCGTTCTGAGGAAAAATTCTTTCGAACTTGGCGTCTTTGGATCGAAACTACTCAGCCCATAGCCGAATGAAATGCGTGGGAGCCAACTGAACGCTTGTCCGGCAATCTTCGCGCCGCGAAAAGTGAATGTGTCGAGGACATAGATATTTTCTACGCCCATTTTGGTGGCGATCTGCTGGGGATATGAGCACAATTCCTCGCGGACGAGATGGATGAATTGTTTGAACTCGGACAACTTCTTGTCTGTCATGTACGAGTATTCCAGTCGCACCTTGACAGGCATGGGCGGTGCGGCGGAACCTGGTTCCCAAATCACTTTCAGGCCCCATCTCTTTTCAATGAAGCGAATGTCGTCTTGGATTTCAACATCGCCTTTGATTTGGTCGGCACTATGCAGGTCGGCAAGATCGTTGAGGCAAATGGTGCGTTGTGATTCTGGAATCGTTGCGAGTGTTTGCCAAAATGCGTCGTCGAATTGCGGATCGAGCGAATGAAAAAATGATTGGACAACTTCGACTCGTTGCTTCAGCAGGGGATCACTCTTTGCCAGAGCATTGATCTGCGCAAAGTCAAAGGGCTCCCAAAATATTTTGAAGAGGCCGTCTCGTTGATTGCTCTGTTTAAAAATCCAATTGGAAGGTTCTTTTTCAGCAGCAGCTTCGTCAAACTGGATGGTTTTCCAATGTTCAAGTCCAATCAGCGAGTCTTTGGCAGGAAGGTCAGAAAGCAGATAAGCAAAGATTGCCTGATGAAGAGCATTCCTTGCGAGAAATTCAGTTGATGGAGTGATCGTGCTTGGCACGGTGACAAGAATCGAGTCGCTGCTTTTTTCGTAAAGGAAAGCTGGGGAGTAAGGCTTTTCTGCCGCTTTCGATGACTTGTAGATGTACTCGTTTGCCAAGACAAGCTTCTTCGGTCCATACTTCTGTATGAATCCTGCGGGGTATCTCTTGAACTCAGCCTCGATCCAGCCGACAACTTGAATTGCATTTTCGATTTGTTCCGCCTCAAGCGGCTTCACGTTATAGCTTGCGGCGAGTTTGTCGTCGCCATTCTTCCACAATTGAATGGATCCCCCAAAGTCAGCATGAAACTTCTGATCAAGCGCGATGAACCTTTGATCTTCTTGAACGATATCTCCTGCAAATGCATGTTGCGATAATGTGGCAGCGCAAACCAACGCCATAAGCCAACACATAAGCGCACCCATTACCGATGCTTGTGTGGTTTTTCTTTTCATCAGGTGGATTTTTACATTCGTTTCAGCAGCTCTGCAACCACTTTACTCCGCTGAGTTGGAGAATCATTTGTGCCACCTCCAACTGGCGCCACGACACGTGACGGTGGGTTGCCGCTGATAATGCGCGACCCCTTGCTGAAGGTGAGGTATGAAATTGCCCACGACATAAAAACAAGAATGCGGTTGTTGAAGCCCACTAATAAAATTAAATGCACAAAGAGCCATGCCAGCCACGCGAGTAGACCGTCAAATTTCAAGCCTGCCACTTCCGCCACGGCCTGAGCGCGGCCGATGGTTGCCATCGAACCCTTGTCAAAATATTGAAACGCTCCGCGCACTGTCATTTTTGTTCCAGTCTTGACTTCACGGGCAATTATTTTTGCTACGAATTGCCCCATTTGCGTCGCTGCCGGTGCAACTCCAGGAACCATGCGCCCAGTTTTGGCGCACTGTATGGACGCCATGTCGCCAATCACAAACACATTTGATGCGCCCTCGATGGAGCAATCTGGTTTCACCAACACGCGGCCGCTGCGGTCAAGTTTTGCGCCAAGCGACTCGCCAAGCGAATTTGCCTTGACGCCTGCCGACCACACAACAGTATTCGCGTGAATTGTCTCGCCGTTCACCACCACACCCGTTTCATCGATATGTGTTACAGATTGATTCAGGCGAATTTCCACGCCAATTTTGTTCAGCGCCAGGAACGCGGCATGTGACGAACGTCCGCTCATGCTTGGCAGAAGTCGATTGCCAGCCTCGATTAAAATGACGCGCGCACTTTTTGAATTGAAGCGGCGATAGTCCTTTGAAAGAGAATCAACGCCGAGTTCTTTTATGGCGCCAGCAAGCTCGACACCTGTCGCCCCGCCGCCGACCACAATAAAAGTCAAATGTTCGCGCAATGCCACCTCGTTGGTCTCGGCCTCGGCGTCTTCAAATGCGCGCAGAATTTTGTTGCGAATAGTCAAGGCATCATCAAGCGTCTTCATGCCAGGCGCAAATCGCTCCCAGTGATCGTTCCCAAAATAACTCGAGCGAGCACCAGCAGCCAGGATGAGATAGTCGAAGTGCGCGTTTCGATTGTTTGCAAATGTCAGCAGTCGCGCTGCGCAATCAACGGAGACAACTTCTTCGTTGAACACATACGCGTTTGCTTGCTGGCGAAAGATTCGGCGAATGGGAAACGCAATATTGGAAGTAGGAAGCACTGAAGTTGCCACCTGATAAAGCAGTGGTTGAAAAAGATGATGATTTGCTTTGTCTATTAAAACGACATTCACAGGCGCCTTGGCCAGCGCCTGTACTGCGGCAATGCCGCCAAATCCGCCGCCAATGACAACAACAATCGGTGAATTTATATTTGGCTTCATAATCAGTAATGCTTTGAAAGTGTGATTTGTTTATCGATGAAAAGTCTTGGATACTAGGCACGATTGAGGCGGAATTGAATGGAAATCGCACTCAGAAAGCACCATCTCCTGCGTCAACCTAGTCTGTTGCAATGAGCAATTCATCCCGAATACTTGCTCAAAATTCGAAGTCAAGTGGGGAACCATCTCCGACCTGGAAAATCATTCTGTTCGCCGTGGTACTCGTCGCATTCAGTGGTCCTTGGTCACGAGCGGATGTAGCGTTGGTTGCTGGAATTGCACTTGCAATTTGCGGACTTTCTTCGTTCGCAAAGCAGAGCGAGACTGCGTCGAAATGGCTTATTCAAGCATGCGTCGTGGTGCTTGGACTTCGACTTGATCTTTCAGTGGTTATGCATTCTGCAATTGAAGGATTGGCTCTCGCCGCGGGAACGATCATCGGCGCAGTCGTCATCGGATTGTTCTTAGGAAAAATATTGAAGTGCGGACGCGAAGTTTCAACACTCGTGACTTCGGGCACGGCGATCTGCGGTGGATCTGCGATCGTCGCAGTTGGTGCCGCGATCACCGCATCAACATCGGCAATGGCTGTCGCGACTGGCGCAATTTTCATCCTGAATGCAGTCGGCCTTTGGACGCTTCCGATGATCGGCCACTTATTGGGTTTGACCGAGGTTCAGTTCGGTCAATGGGTAGGTGTTGCGCTCCACGACATTGCGTCGGTCGGTGGAGCATCAAGCAGCTATGGGCCGGTCGCATTCGACACAGCGACCATTGTCAAACTCACACGAGTCGTCTGGATTTTTCCACTCGCACTCTTGGCAGGCCAGTGGATGCGCCATGGCGACGCGTCAGCGGCAAAGCCAGCATTTCCATGGTTCATCATCGCCTTTCTGGTTGCCAGCGGAGTGCGAACTTTATTCCCACAATTGAAGTTGATCGAGGCGGATGTGATTTCCGGTTCTGGACTTGGATTTCAACTTGCGCTTTTCCTTATTGGTTCTGGATTGTCGCGTGCAGCGATTAAGAAGGTTGGATGGCGGGCATTTGTCCAAGCGACTGTGCTTTGGATCATCGTCGCTGCTGCATCTTTAGGTGTTATTTATTGGGGAGTGGTCTAGTATCAATGCTCAGTGATTGAGCCTGATATCACCAAACAGCGGCCAGTTCTCACGCCAGCGTTGCGTTGGCTTGTCCGTGGCTTGATGGTCGCCTTCGCACTTCTTGTTGTCAATTCTGTCTATCTACTTTCGGTCTCGACGGCGGGATCGATCACTGGTTCGGATCATCAAACTGTCTTTTCAGTTTGGATGTTTCTCATTCATATCGTTGTGGGATTGACCGTCTCGTTGCCATTTCTTTGGTTCGGTATCGCGCACTTCTCAATCGCAGCAACTCGGCCCAATCGTGCTGCAGTGCGGCTCGGCATCGTCGCTTTTATCGCAGGAGTCCTGACCATCATCTCTGGCGTGTTGCTGATGCGCGTCGAATTCGGTTCGATTGCACTGTCTGTGCGCGGACTTGCGACGAGAGAAACTCTTTGGTGGTTTCACTTGGTTACGCCTGCAATCCTGATCTGGATGTTCCTTCTACATAGGCTTGCTGGTCCGCGCATTCGGTGGCGAATGGGCGGACTTCTCGCCGCGATTGCCATAGGAACTGGAGGCGCTGGATTTGTTTTGCACGATTCGCTCACTGGGAAATCAAAGGAAGCGAAACCGATCGCGGGGCAGTCGTATTTTCAACCCTCGATGGCTCGGACCGATACAGGATCATTTATTCCTGCTTCAAGTCTGATGCAGAATGATGAGTGCTTGACGTGTCACGCAGATATTTATCAATCATGGTCGCACTCGGTGCACGCGGCAAGTTCGTTTAATAATCCGCTCTACGCATTCAGCGTTCGTGAGACTCGCCAGCGTGCGTTCGCCCGCGAAGGGAGTGTGAAAGATGCGCGCTTCTGTGCCGGATGCCACGATCCCGTTCCCTTTTTCTCTGGGGCTTTCGAAGAACCTCGCTGGGACAATCCAAATTATGACGCCGCGCACGACCCGGTCGGTTCAGCGAGCATCACATGCAATTCATGTCACGCGATCTGCGAAGTTGGTGCGTCAAAGGGTTCGGTCAGCGGCAATGCGGATTATGTCATCGCTCAACCTGCGGAATATCCCTTCGCGCAAGCGGACAACTCGTTCCTGCGCTGGATCAATCACCAACTGATTCGTGCGCGCCCAGAATTGCACAAGCGGACTTTTCTCAAGCCCGAGGTTCATCGCAGTACGGAGTTCTGTGGGACGTGCCATAAAGTTTTTCTTCCAGAAGAGGTCAACGATTATCGCTGGCTTCGAGGTCAGAATCATTACGACTCATTTCGATTGAGCGGTGTTTCTGGTTTCGGTGCGCAGAGTTGGTATTACCCGCCCAAGGCTGAGACGAATTGCAACAGTTGTCACATGCATGCTTTTCCGAGTGGCGATCCCGCAGCGAAGCCGCGAGGTCCGCTTGGACAACTTGCAGTCCTTGATCACGGCTTTGTCAGTTCCAATACGGCAACTCCCATGTTGTCCAATCTGCCAGATGCGCAGAAAGTGCTCGCAGAATGCAAAGATTTCAACGAAAAGGTGATGCGTGTTGATCTGGTTGGCATTCGAGATGGAGGGGAAATTGACGGCGTACTTACTGCGCCGCTTGGTCCATCGATTCCAACGCTCGTTCGAGGGCAGCGATATTTGTTCGAGACTGTTGTTCGTGCAGTCAAGATGGGGCACGAATTCACGCAAGGAACTGCCGACAGTAATGAAGTCTGGCTTGATGTCGATGTGCAGACCGCGGGACATTCGGTTGGTCGTTCAGGTGGGATGAACTCTGCGCGCGGTGTTGATCCGTGGAGCAAATTTATGAACGCATATGTGATCGATCGCGAAGGCAATCGAATTGAGCGCCGTAATCCACAGGATATTTTTGTCACGCTCTATAACAATCAAGTCCCTCCTGGCGCGGCGGATTTGACGCACTTCGTATTCACTGTTCCTTCTGACGCTGGTGACGAACTCAAAGTCAAAGTTTCGCTGCGATACCGAAAGTTCGACTTGGCATACTGGCGCGCAGTGATGGGGCCAGAGGCAATCAACGAACTTCCAGTGATGACACTCGCCGAGGATGAGGTCGTTTTTCCAGTCGCCGCCGTGCGTGGCGAGGCGAAGATAGTTCCGCAAAGCGAAACCAAGCCAGAGCCGTGGATGCGTTGGTATGACTATGGCATCGGGCTCTTTCGCCAAGGTGAACGAGGTGGTGGCAAAGGAGATTTGCGACAATCCGATCTCGCCTTCACGCAGGTGGAGCGGCTTGGTCGAGCGGAAGGTTCGATTGGCCGTGCGCGCACAGCACTGAAGGAAGGTCGTCTCGATGATGCTGCGCAGCATCTCCGCAGTGCCGCGGCAAGCACGCCGCCTGCATATCCATGGAGTATTCGGTGGTTCAGTGCTTTGGTGAATCGGCAAAATGGTGCGCTCGAAAATGCATCGGCCGATCTCGAAGCATTGATCGCTTCGGAATTTCCAGAGGCGGTCAAGCGAGGCTTCGATTTTTCCAAGGACGATCGCATCCTTGTGGAGCTTGGAAATGTACTGCTTGAAGTCGCACGAGCTGCTGACAGAAATCCTGGCCAGGCGAGTGCGTCGAGCGGCGATCTCAATCCATCGGCGATGCGCATTCGTGCACGAGATCTCGCAAAGCGTGCGCTTGATATGGATCCAGAGGGTGTTGCTGCGTGGTACCTGCTTGCACAGTCGCAGTCGGAACTTGGTGACGAACCCGCAGCGGCGGCAGCACTTGCACAGCATGCGAAATTTAAGCCAGATGAAAACGCCCGTGACCGCGCTGTCAATCTCGCTCGCATTCGGGATGCGGCAGCAAATCATGCCTCTGAAGCGATCGTGATTTATGATCTCAATCGTCCCGAACGATTTGAAGGCGGTCTTGCGAAATGAACTGCACGCCATGAAAAGTCCCGGCGAAGAAAAAATCAATCGTGCGTTTCGCCTCTCGGGCTCGGTCATCGCATTGACGGTGCTGATCGGCGGTGGCGCATACCTCATCAGTCGTATTCCAAAGACACGCAAGATCGATCTCACTCCAGCCCCAGGTGCGGCAGACATGAAAGACGCGCGGATCGACAAGGCGGCGCAGCAATCGCCTGTTCCATTCGTCGATGTCGCCACAGCAAGCGGACTTGTCTTTACTCATAAAAATGGCGCAAATGGCGGCAAGTTATTGCCTGAAACGATGGTTGGAGGAGTCGCTGTCTTTGATGCTGATGGCGATGGGCGTCAAGACATTGCGTTTGCATGCGCAACTCCGTGGACTGGAGAGCCCTTCGCGTCTGCACCCGTCGCAGGCACATCAAGCGTTCAGCTTTTTCTCAATACGACGCCAAAGGTTCCCGGAGCCGCAATTTCGTTTGTCCAAGTGTTGGACTGCGGATTGGCGAGCACTCTCTTTGCGATGGGAATTGCAACGGGGGATTATGACGGCGATGGTCGCGTTGATCTGTACGTCGCTGGCGTCGGGGCGAACCAACTTTTCAGAAACGAGAGTTCGGCGAATGCGCCGAAGTTTGTCGATGTCACGCAGGCAGCGGGGGCTGATCCAAAGTGGAAACATTCACGCTGGGGAACATCAACGGGATTCTTCGATGCAGACGCTGACGGCGACCTTGACCTGATCGTTGCCAACTATGTTCAGTGGTCGCCAGAGATCGACAAGCGCGTGGACTTTCGATTAGCGGGTTTGGGCCGCGCATATGGTCCACCAACGGGGTTCGAGGGCGACGATCTTCTCTATCTTCGCAATCGTGGCGATAGCACTTTCGAAGACGCAACGCAGTCGGCGGGTTTCGCAGTTCGCAATTCTTTGGGAAACCCTGTGGGAAAAGCTCTTGGCGTGATCTTCGTCGATCCCGATCAAGATGGGGACCTTGATGTAGTGGTCGCAAACGACACAGTTGCCAATGGATTCTTTCTCAATGATGGGAAGGGGCATTTCACCGAACGCGCAGCGGCCAGCGGTTTAGCGTTCGATCGCAACGGCGCTGCGACTGGTGCGATGGGAATCGACAGCGGATATCTGCGATCCATCAATCAATCGGGTGGTACGGATCTCGCTATTGCAATTGGAAATTTCGCCAACGAGCCAGATTCGCTTTACATCTCCCGAGGTGCAACGTGCAACTTTTCCGATGACGCAATTGTCGAAGGACTCGCCGCACCGTCGCGAGGGGTTCTGACATTCGGTTTGCTACTGACCGACATTGACCTCGATGGCGATCTTGATATTGCGCAAGCCAACGGTCACATCGAAGACGCGATCAATCGGATCCAGCCGTCGCAGACTTATGCTCAGCGCGGTCAGTTGTTCATGAATAGCGGTCCTGCCGCTCCGTGTTTTATCGAGTTGCCAGCAAGTGCAATTGGGGATCTTGCGACGCCGCGCGTTGGTCGTGGACTTGCGGCTGGCGACTTTGACCTCGACGGAGATTGCGATCTCGTTTTAACGCAGGTAGGCGGTCCGGTTGCACTTCTTCGAAATGATCTGGTGAATCACAATCATTGGCTGCGGGTTGAATTGACCCCGCACGCAATCGGCGCGCAAATTGAGGTGGAGTCTGGTGGAACGCTCCAGCGCAGACTTGTTTCGCCGACCCGTGGATATCTCTCGCAGAGTGAACTGCCAGTCGTCTTTGGACTCGGCAAGTCGGACAAGATTGATCGATTGACGGTCCGGTGGCCAAACGGGCGGAGTCAGAGTGTTCCAGTTGATGGAGTCGACCGCGCGATCATTGTGACCGAGTCTCGCGCGATTCAATAATTTGCGCGACGGATACAGCCACGGAAATGCATAAGTGGTGAGCCGTGAAAAGTCCTTTCGGGGCTCAGACAGTCCTCGGCGACCGACACGATCTGTTTATTCGTCGCTCGATTACAAGTTCAGTCGGCCACCTGCGGAACTCGCCCGAGAGAACTTTCCATCGGCTGAGTACGGTTTGAGGATTGCATGTGCCTCCCGCGGCGCTGCCGTTAAACCCTCAGAGTTTCTGCTGCCGGCTGATTCGAGTCTTCGCTCACCAATAAAAAACCGGCTGAAACAGTTCAGCCGGTTGAAAATCGTTCAAGCCAAAGTCGCAATCGCATTTACAAATTACGGGCATGCTCCCCATCCGCCGAGGACTGTCGCCAGATCGGTTCCGTCCGTTGCTCCGTCTCCATTCACGTCTGAAGAGCCGCCAGTTCCCCATCCGCTCAAGAGGATTGTCAGGTCAACTCCGTCAACCAAGTGATCTCCAGAGATATCTCCGGGGCAGGCTGGTGCAACAGTGCAATCATTACGAGTGATCAGAAGATCGTCGATTCCGCCTTCGAGTGTGCTTGCAGTCAGATTGTCCGACATGGAAAATCGAATTCGGAATGTTTGGCCTGGGTTTACGGCATCAGAGAGCAGCTTGCTCTTGAACTGCCACGCATTCGTGTTCGCAGCATCTCGTTCGAGCAACGTCCACGCTCCACCATCAACGGAGACCTCTGTGTTAAACGGGTCCAATTGAGTTGTCGAAGAGCAGTAGTACCACTTCCAAAATGTAATAAGTGCATCTGATCCACCGTTGGTGTACGACGGTGACGTCAAGTATGCATATCCGCCGTCAACATCATGTGCGCTTGCAGCTTGACCCGCAGTGCTGAGTTGGGTGACGAAACAATTCACTCCAGTTGGAGTGTGGTCGTCTGTCGGTTCGGCTGGTGCTCCCGAGACGGATGACCCAATTGGATCGCCCAACTGCCACGCTCCACCAGTGAGAGCCGCATCAGCACTCGCAACCCATCCAGGTGCACCACCTTCGAAATTTTCATCGATGATGACCGTCACTCCAGTCGTTGTTGATGGCGCATAGAAAATGACGGGTGCGTTTGCAGGCGCATTGATCGTTGGAGTGCCAGCGGAAGTCGATGTCGCTGAAACGTAATAATTCAACTGCTGGCCGCAAGCCGTTGCGGGCAACCGAGCGATGTATGCACCGGCAGTTCCGCCGCTCAATGCTGTGGTCGACCATGTTCCGTTGTTGATTCGGTAATGGAGTAGTTCTGATCCAGGTTGAATCGATCCAAAGAGCGCCGTAATAGTCACGGCAACATCAAAGGTTGCGCCAGCAGGAATCGTTGCGGGGTTTCCAGATGGGAATGCAAATGTCAAAGGAATGGGTGGCAGATTGATCCAGACCTTGATTCCAGAGCATCCGCCGGTGACCATGTCGAGCCAGCCATCGCCATTGAGATCGAACACAGCGACATCGAACAGCGAAGAGAGATCAGCAGTTGGCAAGACTGTTGTGTCTTCAGCCAGCAATCCTCCTGCGATTCCAGTGTTCTTATAGATCTTCGTTCGACGTCCAGAGCTTGGGCAGAATGGTCCTAAATCCGAATCAACGTCCGTGATGATCACATCCGTTCTGCCGTCACGATTCAAGTCTCCCACTGAAATAGTGTTTCCGAATTCGCTCGTCGATCCAGCAATGACCGTAAGCGCGTAATTCGGTTGTCCATCAGCTGCGTTGCCGGTGTTGAGCGCATATCGATCTTGGCCGTCGTCAGCAATAACGAAGTCCAACTTGCCATCGCCATTCAAGTCGGCAACATTCTGTCCGTATGGAGCCAAACCTGGATAGACCGACTTCAGTGTCCAAGTTTGCCCAGGTCCAGTTGGTCCAGTTCGGTTCGTCAGAATCGCAGCGTCCTGTCCAGAAGTCAGCGTGCTGACACGCAGCACGTCAGGTAGACCGTCATTGTTGAAGTCACCAGTGTTGCACATGTTTCCGAATGCAGAAGCCAACTGTGTTGCCGTCATCTTTGTCGTGGTCGTGTCGTAAAAATATCCAGGTCCAGGGCCGCCCGCCGTGTTTCCCCAGTTGTAGAGCAATTTGTTGTCGAAATCCTTGGTCGCAACTTCGGCGGGCGATTGCTGGCACTCGCCGGCATCTGCTGTGTCACCGTCGTTGTTCATGTCGATGCAGATCGTTCCGCTCGTCTCTGGCGTGTCGTAATCAACGTAATACAGATCGACGAAACCATCGCCGTTAAAGTCGGCAACTGCCAAATCGCAGAGGCGTGGATTCGCAGCAGATCCATTCTTTGCGAAGAGTTCGGGTATGCGTGCGTCTTCAAATCGAAAGCCCTGCCACTGCCCAGACGCATTGTTGCCGAGATTGCGATAGACGCGCGGTTGACCGAGCATTGCGCTGACTGTGTCCGACATTGTTGTCGCAGTAATCAAATCGACCCAGCCGTCGTTGTCAACATCGAAGGCTTCGACATCGCGGTCGTTGACTTCGTCGAACATTCCCAGTGAACCCGCAACATCGGCCGCTTGTCCGTAGGCGCTTGTTCGGTCGGTCAGGACGCCGCCTTCGTTCATCAACAAGAGGTCTCGAAAGAATCCGCATCCTGTGCATGTCGATTGAATTGATCCTGGAAACTTTCGCATGACGATGAGATCAAGATCGCCGTCATTATCAAAGTCTGCGTACGCAAAGTCTTTTTCAATATTGTCTTGGCCGATCATCGCTGCGCTGGCGACCAATCGACTCGATGTTTGGTTGGAGAAAGAAACCCATTGTCCTGACGCATTCGAAAGCGGCAGTGCGATGAGGGAGAGGAGGAATATCGAATTTTGGATTCGCATAATTGTTGTTCTTAAATTGAATGGGTCAAATCAAATTCAGGGGCATGCGCCCCAGCCAGCTAAAACGATTGCTAGATCGATGCCGTCGGTCGCACCGTTATGGTCGAGGTCACTCGCGCCAGGTCCACCCCATCCGGCAAGGATGATCGCAAGGTCAACGCCGTTGACGATGTGGTCGCCACTCGCATCTGCGGCGCATGCTGAACATTCGTCTGGAACTCCATCGTTGTTCGCATCTTGGCTCACGCCCAGTGCGATATCTCGAAGATCAGCAAAACCATTGCGATTGCAGTCCAAGATTTCGCCGTCGAATGCTTGGACGAAAAGGTC
This sequence comes from uncultured bacterium, assembly GCA_903919715.1. GTDB lineage: Bacteria > Planctomycetota > Phycisphaerae > Phycisphaerales > SM1A02 > F1-60-MAGs104. Next base: position 18,914 of record CAIXJC010000001.1, read on the forward strand.
GACGTCGATGGAATTGACAACGCCGTTCTGGTCGATGTCAGCAATCGCACAATCGTCATTGGGATTGGTCGCGCCTTGGGCGATACAGGTGCGCAGTGCGAAGAAGTCCAAGATGTCGACGATGTTGTCGCCGTCGAAATCGAATTCAGCGCGACCGAGTGAATCGAGGAACTTGACGAGCTTGGTCTTGTTGACCGGCGAAAGTGCGGCAAATGCAGCAGCGCTACTCGCAGCCTCACCAAATGGGCCGTGTTCTGCGATGGCAGCGGTCACTCGAGTAGTGAATGATCCGCCACCTGCCGCACCATTATGCAGCATCGGATCGCGGCGCCTGACGCCCCACAGAGTCGGCGTTCGCATTTCGGCTTCGCCCGCGTTGCCGTCGCTGATGCCGTCAGCAAGTAATCCCATGTCGTGAAGAAGGAAGTCGCAATATGGCCGAATGGTCTTGCTGCGGATCGAATCTTCGAGCGAAGGATTATTCGATGTCGTGAACTGTGCAACATGGCATTTCGCACAGCCAACTTGATTGAAGAGCATTTCGCCATCCATGCCAGACTTGGGAGTCTGTGGCGGAGGCGCAAGGTAACGCTGGAAATCGGTGACGCGGTCAATGAATCCAATGCCATTGGAATCAACGACATCTTCTGGATCCGCAACTTCGTCGCAGATCGAAAGACGTGCGGAGTCTCCGTTTGGCGCGTTCTCAACGGGCAGTAGGCGATTCGTGAGTCCCATTTCGTTTCGAGATGCATCAGACGAGAAACTCAATACCGTTGCGATTTGCGCCTTCCATCCAAAGCGCCCAGCCCGCAGCGGGCTCCCCGATGGGGCTTCGAGCGGAGTCACCCAGTGAACGCGACCACTGACGCCGTCACCGTTTGTGTCGACATCATCTGCGTTGGCAGCAATTTGAGAATCGGGAATCGCTTCGACCAATCCGAATGCCATCGAACTGTTCGTCAAGCGCGTGCGAACGATGGTGGCATCGGCAGGAACGATCTCCGCACAGAACGAACTGGTGGCAAGGGCTTGCGCAAGGGACTGCGTCTCGCCAGGGTAAAGCTCGAAAGCACCTTTGTTTTCCATACCGAAGCGCGTCACGGAAATGGCGCCCCAGCCACCGAGAGGGTTTGCGTGGCATGAACCGCAGTTGCTTTTGTTACCTATCGGTCCCCATCCTTCCGCAATTGGGATCGGTCGACTGTAAAGAATCTTTCCTGTTTCAAATCGATCGATTTGTGCCGTCGTCAGCCCATCGAGCATTGCCCCCATTCGAGGTTGCATGGTTGGCGCGTCCGCCAAAGCGCCGTGTGCGAAGGCGATCGCTGCCAAAGTTCCGCCAAATAGCTCGATCTTTGTTCGTTTCATGTCGTTGTCTTGCGCCTTTCAGTTGCCGAGCAGTCAAGTCACTGGGAAGTCATTGGGAAGTCATTGGGGCAAATTCGATCTCTCAAACCATAATGTAGCCCAATAATCAGCACTTGCCACTTTCATTCGCCGAATAGCATGGGTTCGATGCAACTGGGTCAAAGTATTTCTAAGTTCTCGCTGTCAGCCCATGTCTCGGGTCTCAGATTGGGTCTCGGATTGATCCTCTTCGGCTCAATCTTGGGATGTAGCGATAATTCTGTGAAGACACAAACGAGCCAGTCCAACCAGAGCACGGCGGAACGGGCCCAGATAGATCCATCGGTAACTACCGATTCGCCCACTGGGAAACGGATGGATCTTCCAACCAGTCCACCCTTGGCGCCCGCGATCCAGCATCAGAATCTTGCGGTCGGGGCTCAACTTCTCACTTCTGGGCAGTTTGCCGATGCGGAAATAGTGCTCCGAACGATTCTGAAAGAGCAACCAGATTGTGCGCGCGCGGAGTTTCTGCTCGGCGTGGCGCTGATGAAGCAGAAGCAGTACGCGAAGGCTCGTCCACTCCTCGAGGAGAGTTTGGCAAGGAATCAGGATTTTTCTGGACGGAAGCAGGTGGATCACTTCCTTGGGTGGACCTGTTTTTATTTGGGAGATTTGGAATCAGCGAAGCGATATTTTCAGAGTCATGTTGGTGCGGTTCCGACGGCTGACGATTCGTATTACGGACTCGCTGTGATCGCAATCGACGAAGATCGGATTTCCGATGCACAAGTCGCTCTCGAGCGGGCGATGGATTTGATCGGTGCGAATCCCGCTCGAAAGCAGGATCGTGCCAAGGTGCTTGCGCGGCTTGGCGACATCGAACTTCGGCGCGACAAAGTTGATCAGGCGCTCTCACTCTATGAAGAGGCGTCTGAGATTTGGCCGGATCATTACGAAGTGTGGGGCAAATTATCGCGGGTCTATGACAGCCTCAATCGTCCACTCGATGCCGAACATGCACGAGCGCAGCAGAAGTCAGCAATGCAGCGAATAGGTCGTGCGCCACTTCAAGAGTCACTGCCGTGATGTTGTTGGTCGCATGTCTCTCGATCTGGATTGCACAGGTCTCTAGCGCCCCAGTGCTCGATCATGTGCAGGAGCGTCCCTCGATTCAAATGGAGGATGTCACCGCTGCATCTGGGATCAATTTCGTGACGACCTCTGGCGCATCGCCGAGCACTCAAATTATCGAAGTGAAGGGTGGGGGAATCGCAATTATTGACATGGATAATGACGGGGATTTCGACCTTTTTTTCCCAAACGGTGCGCTGCTCGGTCAACCCTCTCAGGGACCAGGAGCACGGCTATATGAAAACGTGGGACGCATGCGATTTCGAGACGTCACTGCGGCGAGTGGAATCAATCATCATGCGTGGAGTTTCGGATGTGCAGTGGGGGACTATGACGCAGATGGGCTCGACGACATTTATATCGCATGCGCTGGACCAGATCGACTTCTTCGCAATCTTGGTGGAGGTCGGTTCGCAGATGTCACGGAGGCGGCTGGTCTGGGACACGAATCAATGTGGGGTACGTCTGCCGCATTCGCAGATCTCGACGGGGATAACGATTTAGATCTGTATGTCACAAACTATGTCGAGTGCGATCCTGCAACACCGATTCCACCTGCGCACTTCCGCGGGATGGAAGTGATCAATGGTCCGCGGGGATTGCGTGCACAGCCCGATTTGCTGTACGAAAATCTCGGGAACGGAACGTTTGAAGATCGCAGTGAAACCTCTGGCATTCGTATTCCTCCTGCGAGTTATGGTTTGAATGTTGCCGTGCTTGATCTAACGCAGGATGGGCTTCCAGACATTTATGTTGGCAACGACTCGAGGAGTAATTTTCTCTTTAAGAATCTGGGGCATTTACGATTTGAAGAAGTCGGCGTTCGAACGGGAACGGCGACGAATATCGAAGGAGCGGAGCAGGCGACGATGGGCATCGCAATCGGCGATGTCAACGCCGATGGTCATCCAGATCTTCTGACGACGAACTTCAGTGACGATACAAACACCCTATTTGTCAGCAGAAATGACGGGTTTTTCGATGACCGAACATCGCAGTATGGAATCGGCATGCCGTCGCGAACACTCTGCGGTTGGGCAGCCGCATTCCTGGATCTCGACCACGATGGTGACGAGGACCTCTTCATCGTCAATGGCCATGTGTATCCCCAAGCGACGCGTGCCAGCATGAACAGTGACTACGCCCAGCCGCCGCTCGTGATGACTCGCGATGGCGAACGATTTGTCACTCTCAAAGATTCCTCGCAAGGATGGTTGAACAATCCGCGGCGCGATCGATCGGCTGTCTTCGCCGACTTTGACGGCGACGGCGACGAAGATGCGATTGTGACTGGAGTCAATGAGCCAGTGCAGGTTCTGGAGAATAAACATGATTGCAAGGATGACTGGGTGATCATCGCTCTTGACGATCCTGCGCACAAAGGCAATCGCCACGCAGTTGGCTCGCGCATCGAACTCTCGGTGGGCGGCAGAAAGCAGACTCGGTGGATTATTGGTGGCGGACCGTTTCAATCCAACACTCCACTCGAGGCGCACTTTGGGATTGGTTCCTTGTCGAAGGCGACTGATCCGGCAGCACCAGTTGTGATCGCTGTGACGTGGCCAGACGGCGCACAATCCACATCAACCGTGGCGCGCGGTATGCGAACCGTGTTGGTCAAGCCCGCAAAGGATTCGCTCCAAGAGAAAGCGCTGGCACCCGCTAAATGAGCGGGGAAACAAGGGCTGCAGTGTTCTGGACCAACTGCCGTCGCAACGACTGAATTCCCCATGATTCCTGCGTGACACAGACGCTTTGACTCATATATGACTGCTGAAGCGCTCGGATCTCGCGTGCGAACGAATCGTCATACATGATGGCGCTCACTTCAAAGTTGATTTCAAAACTACGCCGATCAAGATTGCTCGAGGTCACAATCGAGAAGAGTTGATCCACGCTGACCGTCTTTGCATGCAGAAGCCCCTTGGTGTATTCGTGGATTTCGATTCCCGCTGCAAGCATGGCGGAGTATCGAGCGCGACTCGCTTGTCCGACGAGCCAACTGTTGTTGCGACGTGGGACCACGAGATGAACGGCAACACCGCGCTGCGCCGCAACGCATAGTGCGCTGAACATGTCTGAGTCCGGCACAAAGTACGGGGTGGTCAGAATGATTTCCTTGCGTGCAACCTGAATCGAAGCGATCAAGAGTGATCTCACTGCATCGTTGTCATAGTTGGGACCAGAAGCCATGATCTGGACTGCGCAACCGCCCGATTGGTACGGAGGCATGTGGTTGAGCAATGATTCGAGTGACTCGTTGGTGTCGAGATACCAATCTTCGGCGAAAATAAGTTGTAATTCGCGAACAACGGGTCCGTTGATGCGCATCATGCAATCGACCCATGGAGCAAACCGCGTTTGCACGCCAAACTCTGGCGCAGCAATGTTCATACTTCCCATCCAGCCAATTTCGCCATCCACCACGATGATTTTGCGGTGATTTCGAACGTCGATTCTGTGAATGAGCGCACGAAAATAATGAGTCGGTAGGGCAGCGACCACGAACACGCCACGATCTTTCATCTTGCGACAGAGAGCACTCTTGAGAAAACTGCGGGAACCCTGTCCATCGGCGATCACGCGGCAAGTCACTCCACGCTCACTCGCAGTGATCAGTGCTTCTGCGATCGCCTCACCGACGCGGTCATCGAGCCAAATGTATGTCGTGCTGTGAACGCTCTTTGTTGCTCGCCGGATGTCTGCGAGCATCTGCTCAACGCACTGCTGCGAATCGCCAAAGAGTTGGGTGTGATTCCCAGAGATCGCAGGCGAGTGACTGACCCGCTGGGCGATATGCGCAATCTGCTCATCGATTGGATCGAGTCGGAACGTTCTCGCGCGCGGATCATCATGTTTGTGGAACTGCGATTTGTCGAAGTGTTCCAGGATGAGTTTGTGCGTCTTACATCGGCGGGATCCCAGTCGACTTTCGCCGACAAGCAGGTATGCCAGAATTCCAAAGATTGGAAATGCAATCACGACGAGAACCCACGCTGTCGCAACTGGCGGACGTGCTCCCTTGCGCACGATGACGATTGCCGCAAGAATGATCCGAAAGACGAGTTCTGCGGTGAGACCCAGAAGTGCCCATCGTGTCCCCGCAAAGACCACGTCGGTCATCAAGAAATCAGCATGAATTTCTGGCAGGTGAAGGAGCAGTGCGTGCAGCATCAGCCCATCGAATTCAGGTCAGAATTTCGACCACCGTCAGCCGTCGTTCGCCGCGCGGAAGATTGACCCGAACTGTTTCACCGATGCGCAGTTTCATGAGTGCTTCGCCGATTGGGCTCGTCGTCGTCACCTCGCGATGTTCGCTTTCGCCATTTTCTCCCAGGCTGCTGACGATCTTGTAGATCTCGACCGTCCCTGAATTTTCATCGCGAATTCGAACGATCGCACCTAAGAAAACCATGTCACTGGGCATTTCCCCTTCGAGAATCACTTGGACGGATTCGAGGCGGACGCTCAGTTCGCGGATCCGTAAATTGTTCATGGACTTGTCTTCGCGAGCCGCGTGATAATCCGAATTCTCACGAAGGTCACCGTGACCTCGTGCTTCGGCAATTCGCTCAATCAGCACTTTGTCGAGCGCGTGATATTCGCTTAATTGCTTTTCAAGCTTCTCTTTATCTGCTTTGGTTACGAATTCCATAGAAGTGGCTTCTACGCTATCCCACCCGTCGTCCGCTCGCAACCTGATTTGATCGGGTTGGGGGACGATTTGAAGCCGCTGCGGCGAAGAGCAATCCGACAACGCAGAGTGCGCCAGAGACGACGGAAATGACCACAAGGTTTTCCCAGTCGATCTCGTTGGGAAGTGATCCTTCGGAATTCATTACCGTCAGCAGAGTTGGAATTCCGCCCATAAAAACAGCCGAAAACGGGCTCGGCTGAAATCCGAGTGCCGCAAGGGGCATTGAAATTCCCACTGCGACAAGAATGCAGGCTGCCATCGCAAGCGCTCGCAGGATCGAACTGCGCCAAGCTGATGCAGCCGCGACCAGCCCAGCAACGCCGGCGAGCGAGGCAAGCGCTAAGAGGTCAATCAGTAGTGTTCGTTCCGTGGGCCACGGAGTCGCGAGTCGAAGCGGCCAGACCAGGAGTTGCCAGAGGCAGGCCAGCGTGAGCGCATCGATGACCGTCCGTGCAATTGTTCGGTCGCGTGGCGGTTGGCTGAGCCGCAGGAGTGGCCATGCGATCATCATCCCCGACGCAGTTGTCAGCAAGATCAATTGGACAGTTGGTGCGAGAGTCGAAGGTGAAAGGTGGAGCGGCAGTCGTAATCCAAATGCAACCAGGAACGACGCAATAATCCAGCAACCTGCGGCGATCACTAACCCCCGCGGCGGTTCAATGGCTTCCGACATAATCCACGGAGAGATCGATGGATTGTGGTCCAGCACCGTCGATTCGACCATACTGATTCGTCAGCATGTCGAGATAGCGCAATTTTTGCGCGGCAGGAACTTCCGCCGACGCTTCGCTTCCTGGTGCTCGCCCCCAGATCAAACGGCACTGCTTGGTGGTGATGAGCGACAGCGTTTGCTTTGTATGGAAATCTGCGACGTCGACTGCAGAAACTTGAGCGCGCCAACGTTGCGCTGAGACAAGTTTCGCCATTTCGACGCCCGCAAGAAGATCAGCTCCGCCCCACACCTGGCCTGGTTGCTTTGGTCTCGGCAGCGAGGCCCCAAGAATTCTCGTCAAATGAGGCGCGGTTCCTGGTGCATATGTTCGCGGCAGAAGTCGAGAGTGAGTATCGAGCAGATGCTCACCGTCGGGATCAATCACGAGTGCAATCGGATCAGCGAAAGTTGCGTCGACTTCTAATGCCGCCGATCCCACGCGTCGCACTTGCCGAACTTCATCGAACCAACCGCTGGCAAGAAGGGCAGTTTGGGCGCGCAGAAGTCCCTCTCGGTTGTAAGCAGATGTTCCTGCTTCGCGTGCGACAAGATCTTGAATTGGCGCGAGGTCAGTTGGTGTCATCCAAGAGGGCGAATCGAGAAAGGCAACTTCGATTCGCTCACCAGTCGCTGCCTGCGCATGGCGACGAAGATTGGGAACGGACCATCCCAATGTCACGGTCGCCAAAATCACGAGTGTCGATCCAGCGCCAATCCACATCGCTGCGTCTTTCGTTCGGTCATTCATTCGTCTGATCCTGAGCAGTCGTTTGATCTTGAACCATCGTTCCAGTTGATCCTTCCGATGCTGTTTCGACCTCGGACGTCGACGACGATTGCGAGCCTTCCGAAGCTGGCTGACTTTGCGAAGTTGTTGATCGCCCCATTCGGTGGTTCCCCTTCATTCTTGACAGCGAGCGTTCAACCAATCGTCCGCACATTCTTGGAAATGAGATCCCAGCATGAGCTGCGGCCTTCGGCACAAGCGAATGATCCGTCATGCCAGGCATCGAATTGATTTCCAAGAACCACGCTCCTGCTTCATCCACCATGAAATCAACACGTGCGACGTCGCGGCATCCGATTCGTTCATAGATTGTTCGCGCTGCGTGCGCAATTTCAGCTTGAATCTCAGGAGAGAGGACGGGATCCATGATGTACTGCGTATCTGCTCGCTCGTACTTGGCGCTGAAGTCGTAGAAGTCTTGGCTCGTGACGACTTCGATCATCGGGAGTAGATCTCTTTCAAGAATCCCCACCGTGATCTCGCGACCGATGATGAGTTTCTCTGCCATCAAGCGCGGATGCTTTCCTTCAAGTTCAGCGCGTGCAGCTGCGAATTGTGCGAGGTCGAGACATCGGCGAACGCCGACACTCGAACCATCATCGACAGGCTTCACGACGACAGGCATTTCCAAATCGCATGGTTCACCTGGAACCAATATCCGCGCAGGTGGAGTGCGGATTCCAGCGGTTCGAGCGAAGAGTTTCGAACCGATCTTGTCCATCGCAATGCGAGAGGCTCGAGGGCGACTGCCGACATAAGGGCGACCATCGGCTTCCATGATTTCTTGCAGAGGTCCGCCTTCGCCAAATGGTCCGTGGAGGACAGGAAAAATGACGTCGCCAGGAAGTTCGCGCAGTTCGGCGCTCGTTGGCTTATCGATGATCTGTTCATGGACGATGAAGCCGCCAGCTTCGCGCAGCGCCGCTGCAATCATCGCGCCAGACTTCAGGCTGATTTCGCGTTCTGCATCCGGACCACCCATCAGAACAAGCACATTGATATCGCTCATAAAACATCACCTCGTTGGGACCATATGACAACCTCGCGTTCAAGCTGAATGCCCGAATGATCGAGGACCCTCTGTTGTACATCAAATGCCAGTGCAAGCACGTCGTTTGCCCTTCCTCCAGCAAGAAGTCCAATGAAATTTCCGTGTCGCTCGCTGACGAATGCGCCACCAACACTCTTGCCTTTCATTCCCGCAAGGTCGATCAGACGGCCTGCGCTTTCGCGTTTGCCCGTGGACGGATCGATGGGATTCTTAAACATGCACCCAGCCGAGCGATCCGCCATTGGTTGGGTACGTTTCTTGTATTCAAAGACTTCTTTGACATGGGCTCGAATTTGAACTGCATCGTCAGCGCGAAGATTGAAGTGCGCGGCAATGACGATCCCATCGGGGAGTGCACAGTGCCGATAGCCGAAATCAAGTTTAGCGGCATCCATCCTTCGAAGTTCTCCATTGGTCGTCAGCAATTCAATCGAATGGACGCTTTGAGCAGTGTCGCCATATGAACCGCCGGCATTCATGCGGATCGCTCCGCCAATCGTTGCTGGAATCCCAGCAAGTTGCGAAAGCCCAGACAATCCGCGGCGCGCTGACTCTTGAACGAGCGCCATCAAGTCGGTTCCTGCGCCAATGCGGGTGGGATGACCATGATCAAGTTCATGCCAGTGTGCTTCTTGAAAAATCGAGTGATTCAGGCGAACGACAGCACCATCCACACCATCGTCAGCGACGAGCAGATTTGCGCCCGAACCGAGCACTCGCATTGGGATATCGCTCTCATGAAATCGTTGGCAGAGTGTTTGCAGTGCCTCAACGCTTCGCGGAGAAATCAAAACCTCGGCATGACCGCCACTTTTGTACCACGTGAGTGCTCCGATGGGCGCATCGAGCGTCGCTTCGACGTCGAGGTCGTTCCATAGATTCTCATTCATGGTGATCACCCTGCTCATCAGTTGTTCACTGGTTTGGACTTGCTGCAGCACGCGGAGGGAGTGATGCAGCACGATTTGATTGTTGCGTCAGGTCTTTCACGAAGTCGTGGCCAATCTTCCAGACTGGACCAGCGCCCATCACAACGATCAAGTCGCCGTCTTCAGCATGTCGTTGAAGAAACTCGCCGATCTCTGCGAAGTCGTCGATCGCACGAGCATTCGTCCCCTTGGCGTTGAGCCGTGCGACGAGATCTGCAGATGAGACGAGGGTGCGTTCGATTTCGCTGTCCCGCACAAAATAAATCGGCGGCACAATCACCAAGTCGGCGCGCGCAAAGCTTTGGGCGAATTGTTCGAGCAAGAATCGGGTTCTGCTGTGTTGGTGCGGCTGGAAAACACAGATGATTCTGCGCGGATTTTCTGCATTTCTCAGTGCGGTCAGCGTCCGTTCGCACTCGGTCGGATGATGCCCATAGTCGTCGAAGACTCGGACATTCGCTCCAGTGCGAGTAACGCATGCTCCAAGATATTGCATGCGCCGTTCAACGCCTGCAAAACTTTCCAGCGCTCTCGTGATCGATGCACTGTCCGCTCCAAGCCACGTCGCCAATATTGCGGCCGCTGCGGAGTTGAGAGCGTTGTGTTCTCCTGAAAGCCGTCCACGCCACGAAAGCATCTCTTCGTTTCGGTGCCAGATGGTGGTGGCATTGGTCGATGGGTCGTATTCCACTCTGTAATCTGCCGTTGGCGACCAGCCAAATGTGCTGACGTCACACTCAAGTCCGCTTGCCACAGCTCGTCTGTGCGCACCATCGTGGCCGATTAAGAGTCTTCCGCCAACGTCCGCCGCAGGAAGATTTCCTGCAAACACTCGAAACGATTTCACAATTTCATCGAGTGAGCCATACACGTCAAGGTGATCCTCTTCAACATTATTAATGAGTGCCAGGGTCGGTTGATGCGAATGAAACGAGCGATTGAACTCGCACGCCTCGGCGACGAAAATCCCAGGCGAACCCGCAAGTCGACCTTTGGGAATCGTCTCGCTTCCAGTCCGCGTTCCTCCACCGTTGAGTTGCGGACAGTTGGCGCCGACGATCACGGACGGATCAAGTCCAGCTTCAATCAGGAGATGGGCCAGAAGGGCGGTCGTCGTGCTTTTGCCATGCGTCCCTGCGATTGATACGCCAGTTCGACCAGACTGCGCCCACCCGAGGGCTTGGGCGTAGGTCATTGTCTCGATTCCCATTGCGTGGGCTTGAGCGAGTTCGGGGTGGTCGGCTGCGACCGCTGCCGAATAGACCACGAGGTCAATTTGGGGGCTGATTTGGGAGGGAGAGTCTCCGATTGAGATGGACATTCCAGCAGTGCGAAGCGCACTGGTTGTCTCACTTGCGGATTGGTCACTCCCGCTGACGGTTGCGCCGCGAGACTTCATCATCAGGGCAAGTCCGCTGGTTCCACAACCTCCGATTCCAATAAAATGGACGCGGCGACCACCAAAGACTGCCGCATCCGTGCGTGCGTTCATAGGTATTGGAGAGTATCGGCAGAAAGCCTCTTGCACCTTGGAAATCCGCACCTCGGAAATCCGCCGCACGCTCTGCACCATTGGAGTTGATCCGTACACTCTTCCCCAATCATGGCTGCCGCAAAAGATGTCGTCCGGGCGCAAGTACTCATCATCGATGACGAAAAGGATCATGCCGAAACCATGGCCGAGGCTCTTCACAAGCCTGGCCATATTTGCACCATTGTCCATGGAAAGGCTGAGGCGGAAGAGGAGCTGCGCCACGGAAACTTCGACGTCGTGATCACAGATCTTGTTATGGAAACGCCGCGGTCAGGGATGGAAGTCTTGGAACTTGTTCGACAGGTTCAGCCAGATGCCGCCACGATCATGGTGACCGCGCACGGTGACATTCCCACGGCGAAGGAGGCGCTGCGAGGCGGCGCGTACGACTTCATCGTCAAGCCGCTCGACCTCGTTGTCTTTCGCAATTTAGTGCAGCGGGCAGCAGAGTCCGTGCTACTTCGTCATCAGAATGAGAAGCTGCGCGGACAAGTTGATGCCGCGTATGGATTCGAAGGAATCATCGGCGAATCCGCAGCGATTCGTCAGGTGATTACAGCTATTCGCCAGGTCGCTCCGACCAACATTCCTGTGCTGATCTGCGGTGAAAGTGGAACAGGCAAGGAGTTGGTAGCGCAGGCGATTCATCAGCACTCCAAGCGAAAGGAGCGGCGATTCGTTCCTTTCAATGCAGCGGGGCAAGCCGAAAGTTTGCTCGAGGACCAACTCTTCGGGCACGTTCGCGGCGCATACACCGGCGCGGACAAGGACCGCGAGGGGGTCTTTGAATATGGCGACCGAGGCAGCGTTTTCCTCGACGAAATTGGTGATACGCCGCTCTCGATGCAGCCCAAATTGCTTCGAGTACTTGAGAAGGGCGAGATCGTTCGCTTGGGTTCCAATGATGCCCGCACCGTTGATGTTCGGTTCATCAGTGCAACCAATCGCGACCTGCGAACCATGATCAAGCAGGGGCAATTCAGAGAGGATTTGTTTTATCGCCTCCGCGGGGTCGAAATCACTATTCCCCCTCTGCGAGAGCGACGCGAAGACATTCCACTCCTCGTGCGGCATGCGGCTGGTCGCTTCGCCCGCGAATTGGATCGACCGATTCCGACATTCAGTGAGCCAGCGATGTTGCGCTTGGTTGCATTTCAATGGCCTGGCAATGTGCGCGAACTGATGAATGTCGTTCACCGAATGATGGTGGGAACATCAGCGAACGTTCTGGATGTGCAAGACGTTCCAGCAGAAATCAACACCGCCGACAGCGAAGATGGGGCGATGGGCGCTTCCAATGGCTTGGGAGGTCTCGCTGGATGTGGCTTGGAAAGGCTTGAAAAGGAAGCAATTCGCCAGACGCTTGCCATGGCGGAAGGGAACCGCGAACGAGCCGCGCAAATGCTGGGCATCGGCGAGCGAACGCTGTACCGAAAACTCAAGGAGTACGGACTCCGCTAATCGCGGAGTCTTTCCGATATGCCTTGGATTCTTTTCCGACACTTTCTTCTGGAACTGTCCAAGGTCCTATTGCTCACAACCACGGTGATCGTGGTGGTCATCGCATTTGGAGCTGTGATCAAGCCGCTGTCTGGAAATCTCCTGGGACCAGGTGGGATCCTGAAGTACATCGTGCTTGCGATGGTGCCAATGTTGCAATACGCGCTGCCATTTTCTGCAGGCTTCGCAGCAACGATCGTCACGCATCGCTTCGCGTCGGACAACGAAATTCAAGCGATGTCGGTCAGTGGGATTTCATATTTCGTGATCCTGTTGCCGCAAATGGTCTTGGGAATTGTCCTAACGATCTTCATGTTCTTTCTGGTGCAGACTGCGATTCCAAGATTTCTGGGGCTGATGAGTGACGTCATCACTCATGATGCGGCGCAAGTTTTCGTTGGAACAATTCGATCAGGTGAAGCTTTTCGTGCTGGAAACTTCATGATTTATGCAGATCGAATTGAACTGGATGACAAACTTTCAGACCCATCACTTCAGCGAATCCGGATGGAAGGGGTCGCTGCGATTGAAATCGACGGCGCTGGACACCTTGGAACCGAATTTGTTGCACGAAGCGGTTCAGCGGATTTGTATTCAGCTGGAAGTGATCTCATTGTGAAGGTCGCATTTCGTGATGCGACTGTGTTACGCCCTGGTGAATCGACCGTGGCATTCATGGCGCTTGTAGAACCGATGCCAACGCTGATTGACTGTGGATGGGAGCGAAGTCCCAAATATTTGCCGTGGTCCGAATTGGTCGACGTTGTGCGAGATCCGTCAAAGGGAGCGCTCGTCACCATTGAACGGAGTAATCATTGGGAAGCGATCGCGCCTGCTCTTTTGATCGAACAACTCGGATCCGAGCTCGCCCCATCAGGCAACGGTCGCCTCGTGGGAGAGGAAGCAGGCCGCGCCTATGAAATCCACGACGCAATGCTTGGAGGAAATGGTTTAATCCCTCGGCCGCCTGCGAAACGATTGACGGTGATCGAACGGGAAGGGGACGTATCTCTCCGTGAAGCGTCGACCGTTTCTGCGGAGTTGATCGCAACGACCAATTCCAATGGAATGTCAGGTACAAGTCGTCTTGATTTGGTGTTGAACGATCCGCGCACGCGCAATCTTCGCGGTGGAGACGAGCGGACGGTCAGGTGGCCAGCGCGCGTCGTGGGTCTCGCTGTTGATAATTCACCTCCGCAACTTTCGGTGCAGGAAGAGGTCACCAAGGCGCAGTGGCTCGCGCAACAGACAACGCCGCCGCTCGCGGCATACGCACCCGCAGCGAAGCGTTTCGTCGGTGCTGTGGAGGAGGCGATTTCCGTGACTCTTTATGAAGCGATCTCGCACGTGTGGATGCGATTTGCTCAGCCGATCAGCGTCGTACTCATGCTGGTATTGGGCGGGATATTGGCAATTTGGCGGCGAGAAAGTTTGCCTTTGACGATCTTTCTTCTCGCATTTGTTCCAGCAATTGCAAATGTGCTCCTGATTGCATCTGGACAGTCGATTCTGCGTTCGTCAAAGGTTGGATTTGGATTGACCGTGATGTGGATGGGGAACGCCATCCTGCTCGCGCTCATTCTGGGTATTGGTCGGAGAATGGCGCGGCGATGACGCCTGAATGAATTTCACCATGCGAATTCTGACTCGATTTATTCTCCTTCGATTTCTTGGAAATTTCTTCCTGCTTTTTTCCATTTTGTTTGTATTCGCAATTTCGATCGACATCATTATTCAATGGGAAACCTTTGTCAGCTCTGCGGCCAAGATTGAAAGTGCGAAGGCCGGCGTCGATCATGGCGCGAGCATTTTGGCAGTCGCTCGATTGATCCTGTCATTTCACGGTCCTCGAATCTTCCAGTTCTATCAGTACATGATGCCCCTGGTTGCGCTCGCAGCAATGGGATTTACTGCATCAGCCATGCTGCGGAGTCGAGAGTTTGTGGCAATGATGGCGGTTGGGATTTCGATGCGCCGCGCAGTATTTCCAGTCGTCATTGGTATGGGGATCTTGTGTCTGCTTCAGGTTGGAAATCAGGAGTTGATTCTGCCTCGGTTAGCAGCGCGTCTCTTGCTTGAGCACGGCGACATGGTTCGCGGAGCGGTGAGCACATGGGAGATTGGGTTGGCGGCGGACTCCCAAGGGCGCCTGATTCATGCGGCGAGTTTCGATCCTGCGACTGCGACAATGACTGGGCTGTATGCCGTGGAACGAAGTCCGGAGGGATCAGTGGTTCGAAGAATCGAAGCTCGTCGTGCAAAGTGGTCGACACAGAAACGATCATGGATGCTTGAGCAGGGAAGAGTTGGTGTGCCAACGAGGCCTTCCGATGTTCCAAGCGGGGATCGTCCACCGGTCTTCGTCGATCAACCAATCGAATTGTTTCAAACCGACCTTGATCCAGACACGCTCACGCTCCGTCAAAACTTGCTGTATGCACACATGCTTTCGCTTGCGGAAATCGCTGATTTAGCGCGTAACTCGGCCTTCGATCCGACTGCACTTCGCAGATTCGCAACGGGCAGATTCGCATCGCTCTTGGTCGGCCTCCTCGTGTTGGCGATCTCGATTCCATTCTTTGCCTTGCGCGAGCCAGCACCGATGCTTCGACAAGCCGTCAGTTGTGCGACGATTAGTCTTCCGATTCTCTTGACGGCAATGATCATGATTGCACTGCCGCTGCCGTCAATGCCACCAACGGTTGGCGTGATTCTTCCCGTTGTGTTGCTGCTGCCGATCGCTGTCTGGCGAATTGGCGCAATGAAAACCTGACGCACCCGTTCCGCACAATCGCGGCAACTATTTATCGCCGCGTGGTCGTCGATTCCAAGAATCCGATAGCGAGTCGTCGAAGATCGTCGGCCGAGCTTTGCGCAGAAGAGTTCGTGCAAGTCGATCCATTTCGACGCGCTCTTGAGCACGTCGAGCAGCGCGCTCATCCTCAGCACGAGTTGTCGCTGGATTCGCGCCGTCTCCGGGGATTTCTTCGCGCAGTTGAACAATTGCATATCCGTTTTCCAAGAGGACCGCAGCTGAATTTTCCCCTGGCTTGATCGTGAACAAGACTTCTCGAAAGGCTGGGGGAAAAGAGGGGTCGAGTCGAGCAATCGGTGCCAAGAGTCCGCCTCGAGAGGCGCTTGAGTCGATCGACAGTTGTGCTGCGACTTCGGAGAATGGTTCCCCAGCATTCAGCCGTGTTCGCACTTTCTCTGCAGATGCAATGTCTGACACGACGATCAGTCGTCCCACGCGTCGTGGTCCGTGAGCTGTGTCATACGCCTGTCGAACCGTGTCTTCGGTCAGCGTGATTTCACGTTTTGCCAGAGCTCGAAGTGCTGCGTTTCTCCACAAGAGTGCCGCCCAACGTGCAGGACCAAGTGCCTGCGCATTTCGCAGCGCCTTGAGCAACTGGGCTGCCCGAGTCGGGTCAGTCGAAAGTGCTTCGACCGCAGCCTTTTCTTCGCGCGCGATAGCCGCTTCGTCGATGGTGATCTTTGCGGCTTGCAATTCTTGACGAAGCAATCGTTCGAGGACGATCTCTTCGACCACCTGACCTCCAGAGACTTCGAGAAGCCGCGGTTGCATTTCATCCCATGAGATGACTTCGCCGTTGAAGATGGCAGGCGGTCGATCGCTGGGACGAATCGGTTTGACTGGGGAAACGACGCTCGTTGCAGGTTGCGGCGGTGTCGTGGGCTCGGCGTGAAATCCATCAAGTCCCGTTGATTGACTTGAGCACGCAACAAGGATCGTTGCGCAGAAAAACAGCGCGCAGCAATGAATCAAACGTGTCCATGGCTCGTGTGTCAAATTCACTCTCACGGTGTGAGCGTACTGCGTCATCTCATCATCGTTCGATCGGTAGGGGATAGAGTGCGCCGCCGCCAGTCGCACAAACGGGCTTCAATCGACCAGTGAATGCAGCGACGGCGGAGGGGGTGATCGCTGGATCAAGCCATCCCGATTTTCTCCAAACGCCGAGCATGGTTTCGTCGATCACAACATGGGTCCACCCGTCACGGCGCAGTTGCGCAATCGCAATTTCTGGATCGTTACCACACGACGCAATCGCTCGCGCAACTGGATTTTCGTTCCAAACAGTTGAGTATCCAGGAATCATCGGCCACCAGAAAACTGCCGAGCCACCGAGCGAGACAACGCGCGCACTTGGTGGCAGGCGATAGAGCGCTGCGGGCAAACCATCTCCGCCAATTTCGCCCGTAAAAAGTGGCTCGAGTCCGATCCCAGCTGCAGGAGTGCAGTGACCTTCGATCACAGGACCATCTGATGCATATGCGAGCAGCGGCTGCATGCACCATGCCGCAAGAATGCTGCAAAGTGCGGCGCGTCCCAGCCATCCTGCACGTTCTAAGTTTGCCAAGACCAGAGCGACAAGAACAGCCAACGGAATCGCGGTGGGAATCAAGAATCGTCCCTTTGCGTGGGTCAAGAGAAGCCAGAGAAGCACTTGCACGCTCGTGACGATCAACAGCGATGCTGCGATCGATCGTCTCTCTCGTCGAATGAGCAGGACGATGCCAGCAAGCACGCCCAACCAAGGCAAGATGGACCAGAACGGTCGCCAAGGTTCGGCATTTGGCGCAGTCAATTTCAACCCAGCAAAGAGATATTGATCGTGAAGCGCATTCCACCACTCGCTCACGGGTATCGATCCATGTGCCTGACGGAAGATGTCCGCTTGGGCAGCAGTCAATCCACCATTTCCAATGATTGGAAAGAATGGGGAACTAGTTGTGATCATTCCGCGGAGCCACCAAGGTGAAAGGATGACGACGCCAACGATCACAGCGGTCATCACGATGCGCACTGCGGATTTCGCAGGCAGCTGATTATTGCGAACCAAGTGAATGAGTTTCGCAATCGCTAAGAGTGCAACCGGCGCAGTCACGAATAGAGATGCAGTCAGTTTGGATCCCATCGCGGCGGCACAGAGCACTGCGAGTGCGGTGAACATTCCTCGTGATAGCCGATCCGCAGTTTGCGCAAAGACCAGTGAGAGGGCAGCCGTCAACATCAGCAGCATCGGCATTTCGTCATACGCAAGTGATCCAGTCACAGTGATCCATGGCAGTCCAAGAAAAATCGCCGCTGCACACCAGCCGACAAGCGTGCGCACTCGTAGCGCCGTCGTAGGGGCGCGCCCATTTGCACCGCACATGTCAAAGCAGGTCCGTGCGAGGTCTGCGATCATCGCGGCAGTCACGAGCGTAAAGAGTCCGTGCAGGATTTGCGCATCCAAAGCGCCGGCATGGGCAGAACCGCGCATTGCCATCACATGCAAATATGCGCACTCGACAAACGAAGGCAATGATGAATAAATATTGTGGGAAAGCGTTTGCACACGACCAAGCGCAAGCCACTCTCGTGGAAGTTGGAGGTGATACGAGAGCGCGTCATAGCCACCAAACTCGCTGGACCAGAGCCATCCCGGGGTCGTCACGGCGGCAAGAAGCAATGTGGCGATGGCCGGCGTAATCGTCCATGCCAGCCATAGTCCAGTTGTCGTTTTCTCACTCGCAGGTTGACTCGCCGATCTAAATTGGAAAGTTCGATTCGAATCGAAATTGCGTCCAAGTAGAAAAATCCCAGGCAACAGGAGAATCGCGGCAGGGATTTGGCCGCTACCGATTCCAAAGATCCCACTTCCAAAGAATCCAAGTGTTCCCGCAACCGCATCAATGAAGAGCATCGCTGCACATCCAATGGAGAGCGAAACGGTGGAGCGCCGCTGGTCAAGTGCAAGAATTTTGACGAGCGCAAGTCCAAGTCCAAACGCCGACAGCATCCAAGCGATCGGTCCAGGAAGATGAATCAGAAAACGCAAGATCGCAGCAGTTGCGCGGGGCGATCCATCAATCGTCATCGAGCCGCCAATCCAAATCCAGAAGAGCAAGAGCGCTCCACCGACTATGGCGGCGATGCGTGTTGTCGTGCGCCTGCTCATGAATCCAGATGGAGGCAAGAAAAAATCCCGCATACTCGCACGAGGCGAATTGCGGGATAGGTTTCTCTTTGAGGCAAGGTCCTCAGGCTGACCCTGCGTTGGTCGGGTCATGCCGCCAAGACTTCAACGTGTGGCTTGTGTGCTCCAGGCACATGAGCCGCAAGGCTGTCAAAGGTCATTGGGTCGTGAATCGCGATTTCGCTGAGCATCTTTCGATTCAACAGGAGTCCCGCATTGCTGAGGGCTGCGATGAATTGACTGTAACGAATGCCACGCATGCGGCACGCTGCAGTGATTCGGGTAATCCAGAGGCTTCGGAAGTCTCGGCGTCGAAGACGTCGATGAATCCACGCATTGCGTCCAGCGCGCATCAGCGCAACCTTGGCTTGTTGTTTTAGACGGCTCTTCGTTCCGAAATATCCACGCGCTTCGCGTAGTAATTTTCTTCGGGCTTGGGTGCGAGCTGCACCTTTACGTGCTCTTGGCATACGAAACTCCCTGCAATGTCCGGAGTGTGCAGTCCTCTGGGTTTACGCTCGACGGGGCCGTCCACTTGGACGGGCTTTCGAACCCGGCGGGCAGTGCGAAAAATCAAGCGCCTTCTGCGGCGGTGTCCTCACGTGCGACTTTCGCCGCAGTGTGTTGTTGTTGAGATAGAAGCGAACGATTCAGCAGCTTGCCATACATCTTCGTATCGCCATTGCGCGCAAAGCGAGCTTTGCGATACGTCTGCACGGTTGTCCCGCGCTTGTTGCTCTTGAGATGTCGACTGTTTGGACCGAAGAACCGAACCTTACCGGTCTTGGTTACTTTGATCCGCTTGGCTAAACCTTTGTGTGTCTTTTGCTTTGGCATATGGAACCATTCGTTGGGTCGAGAAGAGTACAGGAGATGTTGGGATTCCGCAACAACCTATTCGGTAGAAACAGGTCAGTTTGCGAGCAGGATCTCGAGCGCACTGCCAGAACGCGCCCTTACGTTGATGGATTCCCTGCCATTTTTCTCTCGAATGACCCAGAAATTATCCGGCAAACCCATTGGGCCGCCGAGTCGAATCGCGGAAATCATCCAGACCACGGAACCGTCTGAAAAAAGGATGTTTTGGCCACGTTGTCCGTGATTTTGCGAGACGATGTCAAATGAAGTTGGCATTATTCCGCGGCGGACAAGGGCCTGGACGGGATTCGAGTCCGCAGCGACCGGACTGCGCTGCATTGTCGAAAGGTTGGTTTGCGACTTGTGCAGTGGGATCCGATAAGACAAATTCCTTGATCCGTTGCACCGAGTGCACTTTGAATCGCAGTAGCCATTCTTGGACAGCATGTCCAGATGCCGAGCGTTGTCTGTGATGTCACTATCGTTGGATGACGGTTCACTCAAAAAGGACCCGAGCCCTGCGGTCATCGGCATGATTCCGCGGTTGTCCGCCGCATAAGCCGAGAGACCACTGCCAAGCGTTCGAAGTCCGTTGGCGCACATCACCTGAGACTGACTCTGTCGAACTTGATTCGACAGGGGAACGGCGACTCCTGCGGCAATGATCAGCATTGCCGCAAGTGCGACAATATTTGGAATTCCCATTCGGCGTCGCATCGATGATGGTTGAGAATTGAAGAAACTCATCCGCTGTGATTGGCGTCGTTCGCTTTGTGCAATGCGAGCAAGCGTCGCATCGATCAGCGCATCACTCGGCGGTGTGACTGGATAGACATTGATTTCACGAAGCTCGCCAAGAATTCGCCGCGCGCTTGGTCGCAGACGCTCAGGCATTCGATTGATTGCAGAGGGATCAAATTCCGCTGCGATAAGGAAGTCGAGAGCGGCTGCCTCGACTGGATCGATATTTGTTTCTTCCGATTGGTTCATTCGTTCTCGCCTTCGCCCGTGTGATCTTTATTTGCTTTGCGCCAACGTGTCGAAAAGAGCGCAACAGCTGCGTGCAGTCTGCTCTTCACAGTTCCCAGCGGAATCCCGAGCACATCTGCAACTTGCTGATAGCTCATTCGCTGAAAATATCCGAGCAGGATGACTTCTCGATGATGGTCTGGCAATCCGTCGAGCACGCGCTTCACCAGTGCTTGTTGGTCGGCAATTTCGCTCGGTTGGTCTGGTTTCGCCTGATCAGATTCCAACATGTCCAACAAATTCGCACCATCTATATTTCTACCGATCGGCGCATCGAGACTTGCCATTGTGCGACGCTTACGCTTGCGATGAAAGTCTCGGGCCTTGTTTGCAGCGATGGTGTAGAGCCACGGCTTGAAGTTCCTCGTTTGGTCGAAGGTTGCTCCAGAGATGTGAATTTGAAGAAACGTGTCTTGAAAGACATCTTCAGCGGCCGTTGGAGATCCAAGAAATCTCGCGAGGAAGCCATGGAGTTCATTTCGATATCGCTGAAGCAGTGCTGGGAACGCATCAACATCGCCCTCCAGGTGGGACCGAAGAAGCGATTCATCACTGCGAACATCCTCCTGGCCAGTCGCCATCATGGTTGGGAAGGTACTCGACCAATCTGGACTAGTGATTGGATTTATCAGTCTCTTCTTTTGGCGTCGTTGGGAGATCGGGGCAGGTGTCGTCTCCAACGCATTCAAGAGGATCTCGACGAGAGTTTCAGGCAAGCTCTTCGTCAAGTCGCACTGAGCATTTGAAGTGACTCCACAAATCGTCATCCGCGTGCTACGATCAATATCTCGCATCAGTTCGGAGCTTTTTCACATGCCAGTACCAATCAGTCAGATGTGGACAGTCGCAAGTTACGTCCTCGGGCAGAAGCTCCGAGGGCGTCGGAGATATCCACTGGTCTTGATGCTTGAACCGCTTTTGCGCTGCAATTTGGCGTGTGCGGGTTGTGGCAAGATCCAATATCCAGCTCATATTCTCAAGCGTGATCTTTCCGTTGCAGAATGCATGAAGGCCGTTGACGAATGCGGAGCTCCGATGGTGTCGATCCCTGGAGGCGAACCGCTCCTTCATCCGCAGATTTCGGAAATCGTTCGTGAATTGGTCAGGCGACGGAAATACATCTATCTCTGCACAAATGCGCTTCTTTTGAAGGAAAAATTGGAGGCTGGTTGGTTCGAGCCAAGCAAGTATCTGACATTCAGCGTTCACATGGACGGCGTCGAAGAGCACCATGACTTTGCGGTCTGTCGCGAAGGAACATTTCAAAAGGCGATCGAAGGAATCCGCATGGCAGTCGACCGTGGATTCCGTGTCACCACGAATACGACCCTCTTCGAAGGTGCCGATCCAAACGCCGTACGGGAATTCTTTGATCAGATGATGGATCTTGGTGTTGAGGGAATGATGGTGAGCCCGGGATACGCATATGACAAGGCTCCCGACCAGAAGAGTTTTCTTAAGCGCCAGAAGACGCACGAGCTCTTTCAGATGGTTCTGTCGAATCGACGGGATGGTCGAAATCGCTGGCGGTTCAATCAATCAGCGCTGTTTTTAGAATTTCTTATGGGAAAGCGTTCCTTCGAATGCACCCCATGGGGAAACCCGACTTTCAACCTGTTTGGCTGGCAGAAACCGTGCTATCTATTGAATGAGGGGTACGTTGATACGTTCGCACAACTCATGGAAGAAACCGAATGGGAGCGTTACGGTCGCGCCTCGGGGAATTCCAAGTGTCAGAATTGCATGGTGCACTGCGGACACGAACCGACTGCTGTGGATTACACATTCTCTGGCGTTCCTGGTCTCTGGGCGACTGTCAAGGCAATGGTCTTTAGTACCTATGCGAATCCACAAGCCAAGCAAGCGCTGAAAGAAGAAGCAAAGACCTCCCACGGTCCTCGGGCGCATCTGGTGCAACTTGGTCTTGCGACTGATGTCGCTGTGGGTGCGGGTGCATCCTCCGACGCGCACTAAAATTCAGCGAACTGCGGCTAGGTATTGCGGCGCTCGTCCGGCTGTGACTTCTATGACATCTCGGACGACCCAGCTCATGTTGGTGATCGCTGTTTCTGTGCGGCTCGCCAAGTGAGGCGCAAGAAAAGCATTGGGCAAATTGATGAGCGGGTTGTCGGCCGTAAAGGGCTCAGGTTCATGGACATCTAAAATCGCACGCGCTTGTGGATGAGCCTGGAGAAAGAGTGCAAGTGCTGGAGTCTGCAGGACCATGCCTCGACTTGTATTGATCAAGAGGACATCGGGTCGCATAAGTCCAATCAATGAAGCGCCGACGAAATCGCGGTTACTCGGTCGACCATCAATATGAATTGAAATGATGTCTGATTCGCCGAAGAGCGTGGCGACATCGACGCGTTTCGCGCGACCTGCGTTCGCTGGTGCAACATCGAGCAGGTCATTGAAAAGCACGCGAAATCCAATCGCTTGCGCAACTTCAGCAAGTCGGCTTCCTACTCGGCCGCATCCAAGAATTCCCAAAGTCAGTTCACTCATTTGGCGACCCGCAACGATGTCGCCGCGTGTGTGCTCCCATTGCTGAAGCGTTAACGCTCGGTCGAGAAAGACCCGAGGGCGCAGAGCATCCGCGAGGAGACAGATCACATACTCAATGACCGCCTGCGTATTCGCATCGGGGGTATGAACGACTTTCACTCCCCGCTGAGCACATGCGACAAGATCGATGTTGTCGACCCCGACTCCAGCTCGGCCAACAACCTTCAATTGTGGCAGGCGTTCCAAGAGCGCTCTGTCGACTCGGGTATAGGTTCGGACGACCATTCCCAGTGCCTCGGGAGCGTTGGCGGCGAAGGTCGGCGAGTCAGCGCTTGCCTCCACGACAGTTGCGATAGTTTTTATCCACGCTAAAGGGGCGGGTGCGAGTGGTTCGGCGACTAAAATGATTGGTTTTTTATCGCTCATTTTTGCCTTTTGGAAATGCAATGCTAGGGTAAGGGTGTGAGGAGTGACTGTTTAGGAAAATATCGAATGAGTTTCCTGCGAATGTCCGTTGGGACGGCTGTTGTATTGGCTTTGGCAACAGGCGCCTTTGCCGATGAGATCGGCTATGACGCGCTCGTTGCGAGATTGAGCGGGCAGGCGATCCCAAATGGTGCAGGGATTCGGATTGGTCAAGTTGAAGCGTCTGTTGATGGAACAAATCCGTTGGTGTACGGACCAGACCAATCAGCAAGCGAATTTTCAGGGAAGGCTTTCTTCGCGCAGAGCGGAGTGCCAGCGGTCAGTTGGCATGCGAATACGGTCGCGCAATACATGTATTCGAATGTTGGGAGTATCGCTCCTGGAGTGAATCAACTTTATCTTTGGGAGGTCAATAGTTTCCTCACAGGAACGTTGAAGTATGGACAAGGTTCGACTGTGGCGCCAGCGCTACCAGTATCGACTGCGCTCAAAATTTATAATCACAGTTGGATCGGTGGATTCTCTGGCTCGACTCCAACAGCTGCCGACAATGAGGTCCTTCGACGCGCGGATTTCGCGATGAATCGTGACGACACGCTGTATGCGGTCGGTATGAATAATGGTGCGACTGCTCCGACATATCCAATGATGGCGATGGGATTTCATGGACTTTCCGTCGGGCGCATGGATGGTGATCATTCGCACGGAGATGTCCCAGCTGGAGCGGATGGCGTCGGTCGAATGAAGCCTGACATCGTTGCGCCAGCAAACGCAACAAGTTGGTCGACGGCAGTTGTCAGTTCCGTGGCGGCACTGCTGTTCCAGACGGCTGCGACCGATCCAAGTGTTTCGTTCAACACAAATTCGGATGAGACAACAGTGGTCAAGGCAGTGATGATGGCAGGCGCACGACACAGAACTGGTTGGACGAATAATCCTGCGACGAGTGGTCCAAGTCGTGGGCTCACTCTCAAGCCTCTCGACGCAATTTACGGCGTGGATGTTGTGAATGTCGATCGAAGCCATCGCATCTTAACTGGCGGAGAGCACGACGGTTTCGCCACTGCCGCATCCGCACCCATTTCTCCACCAGCAGCGTGGGACTTCGAGGCAATTCCATTTGGAGCGACGAGATATTGGCGAATTCGTTCGACGCAGGCAATCCCCGAACTCTCAGTGATTGCAACATGGAATCGAACTGCAACCACGGCCGTCGCGCTCCCAGTGATGGCTGATATGAACCTCACTTTGTTCCGTATCGACAGTGCTGGCACACTGATTTCGCTCGAAGGCGACGCTGGCGCAGCATATTTTTCTGGCGGAAACGTTGCGAGCCGTTCGACCGTCGACAATGTTGAACACCTCTATGTGACGGGCCTTGCTGCAGGCGACTATGTGATTGAGGCAAAGCGCACCGGGATTGCAACGACTGCCGCACCATTTGCCGTGGCGTGGATCATGGCGCCAATGTCTGGTGATCTCAATCAAGATGGACGAGTGGACGGACTTGATTTAGCGGCTGTCCTCAGCGGTTGGGGCGGGAGCACGGTCGGCGACGTGAATGGTGATGGCGTTGTTGACGGTATTGATCTCGCCGCACTTCTTTCCAACTGGGGATAAGTTTTCGAGTTGACTTTTTGGGGTTACCCTTGCGTCACCGTGCGTACACGTCGTGCAGACTATTTCATTCTTGCGGGACTCTTGTTCATCTTAGGGATGTTCTTGTTGGTCCCCATTTGGTATTCGGTGCACGGTGCGCTTCATGATGCAGGGGGATGGACTCTCTTTCATGTCATCGATGTCTTTCGAGATCCCCAACTTCGTCTGGGGATTTGGAATGCATTATCGATCGGTTTCCTGACGACAATTATTGCGGCAGCCTTGGCGATCCCGATGGCGGTGGTCTCAGCGCGGTGCGCATTTCCAGGCAAGGGGTTTCTCAATGCATTGCTCCTAGCGCCATTGATTCTGCCACCGTTTGTCGGTGCAATCGGTATCGAGGCAATCATTGGGCGAACGGGAAGCATCAACGTAATCCTCGCGGATCTTGGGGTGATTTCTGCACCGATCGACTTTCTCCTCGACGGCGGATTCTTGTGCATCGTTGTGCTGCAGGGGCTTCACCTCTATCCCATTCTCTATCTGAACCTGCTTGCATCGCTCGCAAATATTGATCCTGGATTGGAAGAAGCAGCACGAAATGTTGGGGCTGGAACGTGGCGACGATTTGCACGGATCACGCTTCCGATGTTGCGTCCGGGATTCTTTGCGGGAGCGACGATTGTCTTTGTGTGGAGTTTCACTGAACTGGGAACGCCACTGATGTTTGGTTTCCGCACAGTGACGAGCGTGCAAATTTTCGACGGGTTGAAAGAAATCGAGACGTCTCGCCAACCCTATGCGTTGACTGTTGTGATGTTCGTTATCGCAACGAGCATTTACCTTCTCGGGCGATCCACACTTGGACGCTCTCGCGGAAGTGCATCGACAAAGGCTTCGGTTCGCCGAGTAGAAACTCCGCTTGGATGGCGGGGTTCTGTCGGTGCATGGGCGTTACTGGGCGGCATCGCATTCATCGCTTGCCTGCCACATATTGGCGTCGTCCTTTCCGCCTTCAGCGTGCCGGGGAGTTGGTACGAATCGATCTTCCCTCAGGCGTGGACATGGTCCAATTTCGCCAATGCTCTTCAGCATCCCCTCGCCGCAGGAGCAATTCGAAATTCGCTCTTTCTGGCAGGCTTTGCGGTTGTCTTGGATTTGATTCTTGGCGTGGCTGCCGCACGAATTCTGGTTCGAACGAAACTGCCGCTTCGCTGGCTGCTTGATGTGCTCGTGATGTTGCCGATCGCAGTGCCCGGTTTGGTGCTGGCGTTTGGCTATGTTTCGATGAGCCTCGAGTGGCCGTTTGCGGCGACGGCTCCGTCGTGGCTCGGTTGGATGCAGGCGGTCATGCCAACGTCTTGGTGGGCATGGTTTTCGCAAGCGCCGCTTGCGTCATGGGGAAACATCGTTGGTGCCCAACCAAATCCGTTCCCATTTCTGATTGTGGCTTATGCCATTCGCAGACTGCCCTATGTCGTGAGGTCGACCGTGGCTGGTCTGGAGCAGACGCCCATTGATTTGGAGGAGGCGGCGGCGAGCGTTGGGGCTAAGCCTGGCCGGATTATGCGAAAAATTGTCGTTCCATTGGTGGCCGCCAACATGATCGCAGGGGCACTCTTGGCTTTCAGCCTCTCGATGCTGGAGGTTTCGGATTCGCTCTTGCTGGCTCAGCGGGAGGCGGATTTCCCTGTCACGAAAGCGATCTACACCCTCTTTGATCGACTCGGGGATGGCCCTGCGATCGCCAGTGCCATGGGGACCTGGGCGATGCTCCTGTTGGCGGCAACGCTGATGGCAGCCAGTTCCGTTTTGGGCAAGCGCTTGGGCGCCGTATTCCGTGGCTAGTTCCTATACTCGACAGGCTATGCCGTTCACCTTGCAGCCTGATGAGGGTTACGGGCTCGATATCGAGACCACCGAATACCTGAAGGACCACTTCCAGTCACCCGACCGTTGGATTCTCAACTTCGGTCCTCAGCATCCAGCAACGCATACAACTTTGCGATTGGTGCTCGAGTTGGACGGCGAACGAATCGCACGTGCGACTCCGCACATTGGATATTTGCACTCGGGCTTCGAGAAACTCGGCGAGCATCACGATTACAACCAGTATGTATGCACGATCAGTCGAATGGATTATGCCTCGCCGATCTGCAACGATGTTGCATGGCACGGAGCAGTCGAGACACTGTTCGATATTGATTTGACGCCGCGTTGCAAAGTGATTCGGACAATCATGGCTGAACTCGGTCGCATTCAGAACCACTTGCTCTGCGTGGGCGCAGCAGGATTGGATTTGGGCGCATTTACAGGCTTTTTGTATGGATTCAACGAGCGTGAATTCATCTACGACATTCTCGATTATGTTTCTGGTCAGCGCTTTCATCCCGATTGGACTCGGGTCGGTGGTGCGTGGCGAGATCTTCCAGATGATGAAGTATTCATTCGGATGGTGAAGGAGTTCATCAATGTTCGCATGGCGAAGGCGATTGGCGACATCGAAACACTTCTGAATCGCAATCGAATTTTCGTGGATCGTCTCGATGGAGTCGGCGCTATTTCCGCTGCTGATGCAATTGCATGGGGAGCGACTGGTCCCATCGCACGCGCATCAGGAGTGCGACGTGATATGCGTAAAGATGATCCGTACCTTTGCTTCGCCAACAATTGGGACGGCGAGGGCGCAGACGCAGTGAAGTTTGTTGTTCCAGTGGCAACTACTGGCGATTGCTTGGCGAGATACCACGTTCGGCTCGAAGAATTGAAGCAATCAGTCGAGATCATTCGCCAGTTGATCGATCGCATTCCCAAGGGACCGATTGATTCTTCTGCGAACAACAAGGTGCGACTTCCAGACAAAGGTGACGTCTATGGTTCGATCGAAGGAACCATTCAGCAATTCGAACTGATGATGCATAATCGCGGATGGGATACCCCGATAGGTGAGGCGTACGGTGGCATCGAGGGTCCCAACGGCGAGCTGGGTTATCTCATCGTGGCGGATGGCGGACGATGCCCGTGGCGCGTTCGTGTTCGACCACCGATTTTCTACAACTTCCAATTGTTTCCGAAGTTGATCGAAGGACACCAACTCGCTGATGCGGTGGCGGTATTGGGTTCGCTGAACATCATCGCCGCGGAGCTTGATCGCTGACCGCGGTCAATCTGGAGAACAAAAATGTCTTGGAAGACCAAACCATCGGGCACTATGAAAGTGCCAATTCGAAGCGAGCCTTACTGCACGACAGCGATGTTGGAACGTTGGCAGAATGTGACGCTTCCAAAGTATGCCACACGCCACGGTGCATTGATGCCAATTCTGCACGATGTGCAGCATGCGTACCGGCACGTTCCATATCAGGCGATGATTGAAATCGCTCGTTTTCTCAAGATCGCACCATCAGAAGTGTTGGACACCGTCTCGTTCTATGAGGAATACACCACGCAACCTGTTGGGAAGTGCGTCATCGGAATCTGCCACACATTCGCATGTGAAATCTGTGGGCATCAAGCAATTCTTGACCGCGTTCGTCAGCGACTTGGAATTGAGCCGCATGAAACCACCGAAGATGGCATGTTTACTTTGCTCACGATGGAGTGCCTTGGTTCATGCGACACGGCACCCGTTGCTCTGTTCAATGATGTCTTGCATGAACGATTGACCGTGGAGCGGGTCGATCAACTCATCGACGAAGCGAAGGCCCAAGCAACACGGACGGCGAATCACTCATGACGACATCGCCTCGATCCGATACTCCCAGCATCGCACGAAATTGCGGTGAATTCGTTGGGCATATCCTCAAGGCAATTCGAACGCCAGTCGTGCAGCCGAATGATCTTTCTCAGACAAATGTCCAGACGGTGCGCGCGGCGGTTCGTGAAGAACAGGTTGGCGCAGTCGTCCATCGACGCATCGTGATCGATCAAGTTGTCCAACTCGATTCTTCAGCACTCCATCACTAGGTCCAATTCATGAAACTCGCCGAGCCCATCCTGACCAAGCGCATCCCGTCCTTTCCCCATGGAGATCAGAAGAATCGCCACATCGTCGGATACGACGAGTTTGTGAAGACGGAGGGGTATCAAGGCCTTGAGAAGGCACTCGATATGGAGTCGGCACAAGTTGTTGCACTCGTCAAGGATGCGATCCTGCGCGGACGCGGCGGCGCTGGTTTCCCTGCAGGTTTAAAGTGGTCCTTTCTCGCACCTGAAGATGGCAAAGGTTCGCGTTATCTCTGCATCAATTGCGATGAAGCGGAACCAGGGACTTTTAAGGATCGACTGTTGGTTGATTTCGATCCGCACCTCATTCTCGAAGGCATCGCGATCGCGTGTTGGGCATGCAAATTAGATATCGCATATTTCTTCATTCGTGGCGAATATCACCATCAGGCTCGGGTGATGGAGCGCGCCATCGAAGAGGCATATGCGGCTGGAATCTTCGGCAAGCAGGGACTCATGCGCGGGAAATCAAAGCATGCGGTCGAGTGCTACGTTCACCGAAGTGCTGGCGCATACATCTGCGGCGAAGAGACAGGATTGCTCGAAGCGATCGAAGGCAAGCGAGGATGGCCACGTGTGAAGCCGCCATTCCCTGCGGTCAAGGGAGTCTTTGGCCGTCCGACGATCGTGAATAATGTTGAAACACTCGCAGCAGTTCCAGACATCGTTCGACGTGGCGTTGCGTGGTGGAAGTCAATTGGCGTCGAGAGTTCATTTGGTGGAATGCCTTCATACGGTCCAAAGTTGATGGGCGTATCTGGTCATGTCAATCGTCCAGGATGTTTCGAGGCACCACTTGGAATTCCCCTCAGCACTCTTGTGAATGAATATTGTGGTGGTATGCGGGGTGGCAAGAAATTTAAGGGGGCGATTGCAGGCGGAGTTTCGATGGGCGTACTCGGCACAGATCAGTTCGACGCCGCAATGGATTTCGAAATTGGTCGCCGCTGTGACGTGCTTGGATTAGGCACTGCATGCCCAACGATCTTCGATGAGGACACGGACATGGTTGCGGTCGCCCGTAATTGTGCGCGTTTCTTTATGAACGAATCATGCGGTCAATGCACTCCATGCCGCGAAGGCTCGGGGTGGATCTATAAATTGTTGACACGTATTGAGCGTGGCGATGCGACCAGTGCCGACTTGGATCTGCTCCTTGAGTTGGGCGGATCAATGGGGCTCTCCGAAGGAACCACGATTTGCGGTCTTGCCGATGGAAACAACTGGTTGGTTCGTACGATCGTGAACAAGTTCCGTGGCGAATTCGAGCGGCGTGTAAAGCCGACATTCATTCCAGTGCATCTCCTCGCCCGTTGAGCAATTCCCATACATCGATCGAGTTGGTCTCCGCCGTGCCGCTAGCCGATGTGAAAATGATCGATTTGGTTCGAGGAATGACAGAATTTTTCTGGGTTGCAGGGAGTCGACGAAATCCGTTCACTCGAATCTCTATCCGAGTCGTTCAAGATGAAGAGATGTCGCGCCTTCATGCGAAGTATTCCAACGTCAGCACGACGACGGATGTCTTGACATTCGTTGACGGCGAATTGGAATCTGGCATCGAGGTCGATCTTGCACTCTGCGTGGACGAAGCCGAGCGGCGGTCTGCAGAATTTGGTCATTCAGTTGAGAATGAACTCGCGCTCTATGCGGTGCATGGGCTTCTCCATGCAATTGGATTCAATGACCAAGACGAAGAAGATGCGCGTCAAATGCACGCTGAAGAAGATCGCATCCTGACGGCGATTGGCCTTGGTGCAGTCTTTTCACCTCGAGGGCATCAACATGACTGATGCGATGAGCACGGGGCTGGTCCTTTCGCTCGCGGCGCTCTTGTTGGTTACAACGTTGTTGTCATCGCTCAATCTGGCTCTTGGCGCAGTGAGCAAGACCGCGATCGAACGGCGCTGCGCCGCATATGGACGGGTTCAGGCAGGAGCCTGGATTCTCGCCCATTCTGAAAAGCTCGAACACGCAGTCGCTTTTTTTAGAACGTTTGGGCGACTCTCGTGCCTTCTCGTGGTGCTTGAGATGTTTCATGGAAGTGACGCTGCGATGCCTCTCACGTGGGTGCAGATCTTGATCGCACTGACGGTCGCCAGTCTCTTGGTGTGGGTCACCACAACCGTCATTGCGGTGGCGATCGCTCGGCACGGTGGCGTCGGCTTGGTGGTCGCAACCTATCCAATTCTGCGACTCTTCTATTGGGTGACGCGTCCGCTTCTTTGGATCGGCGGATTTGTGGATGAAGCGGTGCGAAGATTGCTCGGTGCGCTCCCGAGTCATAAGACGATCGAACAGGATTTGATTCACTCGATCACTGACACGGCACGAGCTGGTGGGATCGATGAACTTTCTGCGCGGATCATCCAGAATGCGGTCGAGTTTCGAGGCACGGTTGTTTCCGAGGTGATGACTCCTCGTACGCAAATCGAAGGGATTGCATATACCGATGATCTCGCAGTGATCCGAGCGTTCATCGAGACGGCAGGGCATTCGCGTGTTCCGGTCTATCAAGACAACATGGATCACGTTGATGGCATCTTGTATTTCAAAGACCTCGTCCGCTTCCTTGGACAGGCGCCAGTTGACTTTAAATTGAGACCCATTTTGCGTCAGCCGCCACGAGTTCCTGAGACCAAGCCAGTCAGCGAACTGTTGGTGGAATTCCAGCGAACGGAAGTGCATCTCGCATTGGTGGTCGACGAATTCGGCGGAACGGCTGGTCTCATCACGATCGAAGATGTGCTGGAAGAAATTGTCGGCGAGATTTATGACGAGCACGAACCGTCAACAGAAATCGAGCCTCAGATGAATGGATCGGCCGATGCTGGATGGGAAGTGGATGGTCGAATTCCGCTGGTCGACATCGCATCGACGACTGGGCTTGCTCTGCCGACGGATGGCGATTTCGATACGGTCGCGGGATTGGTGCTTCTGGAATTCGGCCGTATTCCGCTCGTCGGCGAAACATTTTCCCGTTACGGCGCTCGTTTTACAGTTCTTTCGGCGACGCCTGTACGGGTTGTCAAGATTCGAATTGAATTGTTGAGGACCGCTTGAAGGCCGCCTGAAAGCCGCATGAAAGCCGCTTGGAAATCAAGTTCATCCGATACAAGTGATCAACCGAATTCATCGCCCTTAAAGGTCGATGCGAGATAAGCCTCTCGTACGAGTGGATCATTGATCACCGACTTCGGATCGCCATCGCGCAAATTCTTCCCCTCGTGAATGATGTATGCGCGTGTGCAGATTCGCAGAGTCTGTTGGACATTATGGTCAGTCACCAGAATGGCGATTCCTTGTTCGGCTAAGCGCCGAACTTCGGATTGCAGTTCTTCGACTGTGTGTGGATCGACTGCAGCGAACGGTTCATCGAGCAGGATCAAACGTGGGCGCGTGATCAACGATCGAGCAATTTCGAGGCGCCGACGCTCACCGCCAGAACATGTTCGAGCCTGCTCCTTTCGCTTGTGCTCCAAGCCGAACTGTGCGAGGAGGCTCTGACATGTCGCGCGTTGATCTGCACGGCTGAGTGGTCGAGTCTGCAGAATCGCCATCAAATTGTCTTCGACTGAGAGCCGTTGAAAGACGCTCGGCTCTTGTGAGAGATATCCCATGCCAGCACGCGCATGTTGGTACATCGGGTCATTTGTCACATCCTTGCCGTCAAAAATTACTCGGCCAGCTTCGGGAGTGATCATGCCGATTGACATGCGAAAACTTGTAGTTTTTCCAGCGCCATTTCGTCCAAGTAGTCCAACGATTTCGCCAGCGTCCACTTTGAAGGAGACGTGATCAACAACTCGGCGGCCGTTGTAACTCTTCACGAGTCCATGTGTTTCAAGGAGTGCCACGGGTGGAAGTGTAGAGGGACGATAGAATCACCGCCCATGAATGGAATCCGAATCTTCGCAGTCGCAATCGCTGGACTGGCGACCATGCTGAGCGCAGGTTGCGTGCGACGAACCATTGCGATCACCTCGACTCCTGCGGATGCAATGGTCTATGTCAACGATCGTGAAGTTGGTCGAACTCCATGCGAAGTCAGTTTTTTGTTCTACGGTGAATACGACGTCCGACTGAAGCATGACGGATACGAATCAATCGTCGGATCAGGAACAGCATCGGCACCAATCTGGGACTTTATCGGCGCAGATTTAGTCGCGGAAGTCGCGCCTGTTGAACTCGAAAGTCGCGTTGACTGGCACTTTGATTTCATTCCCGCCAAGAACGATCACTCGGAATTATTGGCTCGCGCGCGCCAATTGCAAACTTCTGCACAGGTCGAGCCCGATCAAACCGCAGAAGAAGAAGCGGGTGCTGCAAAGCGTGCAGCGGAAATGACGGCGCCGCCAACTGCGCCAGTTCAAAGAGAGCAAGGAGCCATTCCACCAAAGGGCTCTTCGGCGATGCCCGTTCCTCCAACCGAATTGCCGAGCAATATTCCAGGTGTGAAGCCACCTGCTGCGCCTGCGAAACCTTAATCCTGCGCACCTTTGAGCGCAGTGAGAAGTGCGTCAATGATTTCCCCATTGGTCTGCGGCCAATTGATTTTGTGCAGTGCTTTCAGATCGACCCACGCAAGGGTGGCCGATGCCAATGCTCGGGGCACACTTCCTGACGGGAGTTCAACTGAAAAGAGGTGGAACCGTGGAAGTGGTCGATCGAGCGGAGCAGGGGGTTGAAGGATGCCCGCAAAGAGCCAGACGCACTGCGGATTCGTACAGTCGATTCCGGTCTCTTCCAAGAGTTCGCGCGCGGCTGCCGTTTGAGGCGCTTCGCCGAGTTCAATCTTGCCACCAGGAATCTCCCAAGCTCCAGGCAGGATGGGAGCATTGTGGTGGCGTTTGGCGATCAGGATTTGGACTCCATCCCCGTGCTTGCGGCGCCGGCGAAGTGCCGCAAGTGCCACTTCAACGGCAGAATGCCCTTTGGAGGCGTTTTGGTCGGTTTGGGCTGGGCTCTGGCTCATAAGTGTTTTGTAGAAAAAGGTTTATAAAACAAGAAAAAAGGTTGTTTTGAGCCATTGACCGTTACAGACTGCAGAAGATACTGTGCCTATCCACCTTTGCCTTCTTTGCGGCTTCCCATGGAAGTCGCGATCAAAGCCGTTCGGTCGTGTCGGAGCGACCGAGCGGATTTTTTTTGTTCTAAACTGCAAATCACATGTCCGCAAAGAATTTTATTCCAACACGCCTGATCGCAGTTGGCGTGTTGGTTTGTTGGTGTGCGGATGCGCATGCGACTGAGTTGCTTTTCGAACCAACGAGCGTCAATGCAGGGTTGCAGTTGACTGCGGCTGCACCAGAGACACCAACTCCTCCTGTGACGCCTGAGACGGCAACAACTCCGCCTGCGCGCTTCGGTGCAGAAGGATCTTGGCGTTGGCAGTTAATTGGCGCAGCGGCGTCCGATTTAGACGATGCCGAACAAGCAGAGTTCGGCGCAAGTCTGAGTTGGTTCTTCGTTGACGATTTGTCGATCGATTTTCAGATTGAAGGTGATTACATCTCTCAGCCAGTGCAGAATGCATGGGGCGGCGGAGCAACGCTGCTGTTTCGTTGGCACTTCATCAACACGGATACATGGTCGATCTACGGTGATATGGGAACAGGTGTAATTGGCACCACCGTCAACACGCCATCAGGCGGTACATCGTTCAATTTTACGCCGCAGGCTGGCGGTGGTTTTTCGTACGAGATTTCTCGAGATGTGCGGCTGATGGTGGGTGCACGTTGGTATCACATTTCCAACGCAAACACGGGCGAAACAAATCCAATTCGCAATAGCCTGATGGGCTATGTCATGATCAGTTTGCCGTTTTGATTCAGCCGTAACCATTGGGATGTGCTGACATCCAGCGCCATGCGTTTGAGATCGATTCATCTAATGTTGCAACGGCGGGGGACCAGTGCAATATTCGCTGAATTTGCGCTGGATTCGAAACGAGCTTTGGTGGATCACCAGCTCTTCTTGAACCGCGCACCGCCGGCACAGCATGGCCGCAGACTCGTTCGCATGCCTGAAGAACTTCGAGCACCGAATGGCCGCGCCCTGTGCCGACATTCAGCATGAGCGCTTCACGTGCGGTCAATGCGTGAAGTGCAGCAAGATGCGCCTCGCAGAGATCTCCAACATCGACGAAGTCGCGGACACACGTGCCATCGTTCGTTGGATAGTCGTCCCCCATGATGCAGAGTGAATCACGTCGACCAAGAATTGCCAAGAGGCACGATGGAACGAGATGCGACTCAGGTCGATGATCTTCGCCGATGCTCCCACGTGGATCGCTTCCAATTACATTGAAGTATCGCAGGGCTGCATAGGCGAAATCGCCACCGCCGCGCAGAATTGAATTTTGGTGATCTGCGATCGCCCGTTCGGCCGCCAACTTCGCTGCACCATACGGATTGATCGGGTGTTGTGGACACGATTCTTCGATGGGAATTGCCGCCGCGTCTGGAATGCCATATGTCGCACAGGTTGAACTGAAAATCAGCCGGCGCACTCCCGCTGACTCCATTGCTGTCAGGAGAGAAAGCGTTCCACCCAGATTCGTCCGCCAATAATCCAGTGGGCGTTCAACGGACTCGCCGACATACGCAAGCGCTGCGAAATGAATGACTGCGTCGATTCGACCATCCCGCATGATCCGCGTGAGGTGATCTGTGTCGTTGACTGAAATGCGTTCGAAGGCGATTGCGGAATTTGGCGCAGCGGCACGCACCGCATCGACGGCGGCAGAGTGTCCGCGATAACAGTTGTCGACGATCGTCACCGAGTGCCCTGATTCGGCAAGGCGTAGAGCCATGTGGGAGCCGATATATCCAGCTCCCCCTGTGACAAGAATGCGATTTGGGCTCTGGAACGGCATCGCTGAAGCCTAGCGGAGGGTTGACCCTTGCGCCGCCTCCCTCGGCGTGCGAGAATGTCCGCATGAATGATGTTAGGGGTTCCTTATCGATGATTGCGGCGCCCCAGAGCGCCTCACGAATGACTTCCGATCAAGGGAACGTGCGCAGAGACGGAATTTTCGCGGTGGCTGGTACGCCGACGAAGGCGTCCGGAGTTGAACTGCTCCAATCAGCGAGACTGACTCAGGACTTCTTGCGCAGCGCAGCCCGCGAGGTCTCGGAGTATGCGGAAGCTCAAGGTCGAGCCGATGCGCTCGAATCGGTCACGGGCTCCAACAGCCTGACTCGTGGAGCCGCCGAAGTCGCCGAACTGATTCGTGTTATTGAAGTCAAACTCGCGGCCCAATTGAAAAACCAAGAACGAGTGGAGGATGGTCAATGAGCAATTTCTCGCAAGGAAGCATCTTCACTGGTGCGGATATCGCATCCCTCCAAGCAGCGCTTGACGAAGCATTTGGATATCGGGGTGATGTGACAATTCACACGAAGGACGGTCGCCGTATTGAGGGCTACATCTTCGACATTCGCTCTGGCAAGTCGCTCGATGATTCCTTTGTGAGAATATTGACGGGGACAAGCGATGAGCGGGTTGTGATTCGTTACGGCGAAATTGAATCGCTGGAGTTCTCAGGACGAGATACAGCCGCTGGGAAAAGTTGGGAGAATTGGATCCGCAAGTACGCTCAGAAGAAGAGCGCAGGCGAAGCTGCAAGCATCGAATCTGATGCCGGCGAGTGACGAGTGAGAGCAGAGAAGTTCGAGGACTTTCGACGCAAAGTTCGTTCGGACTCGTTTGGCTAGCCGCTTTCGATCAGCCTCTTTCGATCAGCATCGTTACAGCATTGCCGCCGCCCAAGCAGAGACTGCAAATTCCTCGACGTCCATTCGTTCGAATGAGGTGATGAACAAGTGTGACGAGAATGCGTGCGCCGCTGGCGCCGATGGGATGGCCCATCGCAATTCCGCCGCCACCAATATTCAGTTTTTCTTCGCTGATTTTCAGGTGTTTTGTATTGCAAAGCACTTGTGCCGCGAAGGCTTCATTGATTTCAAAAAGATCGATGTCGTTCACGGAGAGTGAATGATCTTTCAGGATCTTTTCGATGCCAAGCGCAGGAGCGAAAAAGAGTTCCTTCGGTTCAACCCCGACGGTGTTCGATCCGACAATGCGCGCAAGCACGGATGCGTTGAGTGACTTTGCCGCAGTTTCTGATGCCACGATGAGAGCTGCAGCTCCATCAGAAATCTGACTCGCATTTGCAGCAGTCACAGATCCATCTGGTTTGAATGCTGGCTTCAACTTTGCGAGCGCTTCGGTGGAACTGTCCGCGCGGAATCCCTCGTCTGCGTCAAGACCAACTTTTTGCTTGATCTGTTCTGCGGTGAGTGTCACGATTTCCTTGCGAAACCATCCTTGACTCGTGGCATGCGCGGTTCGCACGTGGCTTTGCACGCTGAAGCGGTCTTGATCAATACGAGAGATGCCGTGAGAAGCCGCAATATGTTCAGCGGCCAATCCCATTCCCCATCCCTCAAACGCACAGCGAAGGCCATCGTATTCCATGTGATCGAGTGCTTCGAATTTCCCGTAACGCACTCCAGCGCGGACCGACGCCAAGTGTGGCGCTAGATCCATATTTTCCATTCCGCCTGCGACGACTACATGATTGTCGCCTGCTCGGATGGATTGGGCGGCCATCATGACAGCATGCAGCCCAGATCCACAAACCTTATTGACGGTGACGGCGCTCAACGACGAAGGAAGTCCCCCTCGAAGTCCAGCTTGGCGGGCTGGATTCTGCCCGACTCCCGCTTGAAGGACGCATCCCATAATGCATTCATCGATCTTTGCGATACTTCCAGGAACGTCGGCGAGCGCAGCTGCGATGGCGAACGCGCCCAGTTGCGGCGATGGAACTCGCGCGAGTGAGCCCTGAAATTTGCCAGTTGGAGTTCTGCGAGCGGCGAGGATGACGGGTTGCGACATTTTGGAATCTCCTGAAAACGGTGGGTTTTTGGATTTATAGGACGTCTGAGATTTCTAGGTTGAGGAGCAACGGACTCCTGTTCATCGGGGGGCGAAGAGTACACCCATCCACTTCATTTCGTGAATTTGCCGAGTTTGGAAAATCTGTGAAACCCGCTGAACTCATCGAACTGCAACAGCGTCATGAGAGCATCGAGGAAGCAGTGTGCGACCTCAGGGTTCCAATAATTGGCCGTTCAACCCAACTCGGTTGCACGGCCTTTTTCTTTGAGTGAAATGGAATCCCGGGCATAACGGCATTCGATGCTTCGCCTCAAGACGGCGTTAGCAATGAATATAGAAATGAGGGATTTCGCCTTTTAGTGCGGAGGCGTTTCGCTTCATTTTCTCAAGTCAGATCGCCCGCCACGGTGATTCCCCATTGGACTTTGCGTCATGGAATTTATGGTTCAATGGCGATAGGAGATCCCGCAATGGACCAATCGACCTCAAGCACGAGCAATCTATTCTCGCTTCAGAGCCACATTTTGTCTGAAGAGACGCGTTACCCAGGCGCAAGCGGCGATTTCTCATGGATCGTCAGTGCGATTTCACTTGCGGGCAAGGCGATCGCTCACAGAGTCAGGCGCGCGCGGTTGGAGAATGCGCTCGGCGATGAGGGCTCGACCAATGTGCAAGGAGAGTCTCAGCAACGGATGGATGTCATTGCGAATGAAATCTTGATGCGTTGTCTGGGATCGCGGGCATCGATCGCAGTGCTGGCAAGCGAAGAACACGAGGAACCCACCATCCTGCGCCGTGGCGCTGAAGGCGGGAAGTACTGCGTGCTCTTTGATCCACT
Source organism: uncultured bacterium (assembly GCA_903919715.1). Lineage (GTDB taxonomy): Bacteria > Planctomycetota > Phycisphaerae > Phycisphaerales > SM1A02 > F1-60-MAGs104. The sequence continues at coordinate 57,762 of CAIXJC010000001.1, forward strand.
CGATGGTTCGAGCACGCTCGACACGAACGGCGCAGTTGGGACGATTTTTACAATCATGCGAAATGATCCGCTTGTTGAGTCAGCTGAACGGACAGTCTGTCAGCCAGGGCGAAAACAAATTGCAGCGGGATACATCCTGTACGGACCATCGACGGCATTCGTGATTACGACTGGTTCTGGAGTTGATCTCTTCGAACTTGATCCATTCATCGGTTCGTTCATCTTGGTGAAGCGAGGGATGCGGATTCCTCCGGTCAAGCGCGTTTACTCGGTCAACGAGGCATATTCATCTTCTTTCCCTCGGGGATATCAGGAATACTTGAAGTGGGCGCATGCCAACGATTATTCATCTCGGTACATCGGAAGTTTGTGTGCCGACGTACATCGCATCCTGATCAACGGTGGTGTTTTTCTCTATCCGCCGACAACGTCACATCCCGATGGGAAATTGCGCCTTCTGTATGAGGCCAATCCAATGGCGATGATCATGGAGCAGGCTGGGGGAATGAGCATGTGTGGGACAACGCCAACTTTAGATGTTCATCCAAAAAAACTTCACGAGCGAGTTCCGCTCGTGCTTGGGAGCAGTGAAGAAGTTAAGTCTGTCATGCGTCATATCAACTCGGCATGATTTGGTGATTTCGTTGGGGGCGACTTGGTCGCAGGTGGCTTAGTTTCCAAAGTCGTAGATTCGCATTGTCTGGAACTTTTCTTTCCATGCTTTGCCAAGTGCGACATGATCTGGATGTGCGAGAAACGCTTTGTATCCCTCGATCGACGAGAATCCGACAACGACTGCTACGTCGTAGTCGCCATCGACATTGGTGCGTCCCGTGTCGACAGGCCGTGCAATGGAAAATTCAACGACGCCTGGAATCGTGGAAAGTTTCGCATTGCAATCTTGTTCGAGTGCGGTTCGGTCGTTCTTGTCCGTGAGTTTGATAAGGACGATGTGCTGGACTGTTTGCGGTGAAGTTGCGGATGCATTGCCTTGGGAAACACCAGCGTTCGGCGGCAGCGTTCCGCTCGGCGGAAGGGCAGGCGCTCCACAGGCGACGAGAACGAATATGACCAATGAGATGATGAAGGCTCGAGATGTGCAGGCGCTCGGTTGGAAAAAGTAAGGCATGATGCGAGTTTACTGCCGCAAATTACTTGGAGGGGCTGCAGGCGATCACTTCGCCAAGTCGTTCCATTGACTCAGCAAATGTGGCAGTGCATCGCGTGGGGTGGTGACAGTCCAAACGCCGTCGGTGCATGATGCGATGCCAAGCCGCTTCAGTTTCGCAAGGGCGTCATCGACTTCGAAGTCGATTTCCACTTTAAATTGTTCTTGAAGCCATCGTTCAATCTTTGCGTCAAGCGCTTGTTCGGTCGACGCTCCGTCGAGGAGAAATCGATAGGCAAGAATGGACTCTTTCGCATCTTCTTCGCTTGCTTCATCCAAGATGCGAGTGGCCGCCCCCATGTCTCGGTCAAGCATTCTGTACAAAATCATGTCCGCAAGGATCTTGAGGTATCGCATGCGCATTTTCTGGTAGCGCCCAAATTGTGTATATCCCCAGACTGCCAGCGCAAGAAAACCGCCGCCGATGGCTGCGAGTGCGCCTCCAGGAATGTTCGGTGGCGTCTGATCGATTCCGAGTTGCCAGCGTGCGCAGTCGTATAAGGCGAACCAACTTGAGCGAATAACCGCAGAAATCCCGACGATTGCAAAGATCGCTGGGCCAAACATGAGGCCTTTGTCGACCGTGCGCATTGCGACAGCGCAATTTGGGAAGAGCATTTCCATGTCTGCCACGGGAATATTTTCAAAGAGCCTGACGTAGAACGACGGCGGCCCCATTGTTGCGTTTGGTTTCTGTCGTGTGCGAATTTTTTGTTTGTGTTCCACATACAAAAAAAGTCGATCGAAGACTTCAATCCGAATGGTCTTCTTTCGAAAGCCGAACCAAGTGCGCACGACATCGGAATCAATATGCCGTCCGCGGGCAAAAATGATTGACCGATTCCAGAGTTTTCGATCAACTCGCAGACTGAGCTGAATCAATGATTGACGCGTGAACGCACTTTCGACATCAGCCTCGGCCAGTTCGACATAGTTTGCCCGAATGAGAATTGAGCGGATGTCAGTTGTTAAATCTTTGCTCGCTGCGTCGATTTGCTCGGCGGTGGCATCTTTGGAGGCGTGGAGAATTGTGTCGAGTTGCCTTCGGATCTGGATCGATTGCTGATCAACTTCGACGCGAAGTAGAAGGCGAATCAGCCGAAGCACGTGGGCGAAATCCGGATCATGAGCGCGGCCGTTGCCGATCATGCCAAGAATGCGCTCTTGACTGACCGTGATCACGTGATTCTTTGCGTGCGTACGAGCGTCGGGTTCGGCAGGTGGCATCGTGAAAGTGAGGATACTTGCGCCAAGAAAAAACCCGCCGCAGCGCACATGCGCGGCGGCGGGGCACAAACGTCAAGGTCCGTCCTGGACCTCGATCAATAATCCGCAGTGGCCAAGGCTGAGAATCGGCCACCCTCAATCAGCTGGGTTCTCCCCGCCTTCTCAAGGGGGTTGGAGTCCACCGTTTCCGTGCGTATCCAACCAGTGCAAGAGAAGTTCCATTCGCTTGCCGACCGTTTCAAGAAACTCTGACCCGAGCCACTGCGAAAATTTTGGAAGTCAGACATCGTCGGAGTAGATCGATGCCCGACATCCACTTGATTTGTCAATATGTGAACTGTTGCAATTTGAACCGACATGATTCAACTGCATCCCATGCTGTGGCCGCAATTCCAACAGCGGTAGCACGTTCCATTGCGAACTGTGATTGCTCCGCAGACATCACACGCCGGCGCATCACCCATTAACTGGGCATTCGCTTGATCGGCGGCGGAACCTGCAGGGCTTCCCAATGTCCGCATCTCTCCGTGTTCGACGATGATCGGCTGGATTGGATTCATCGAAGATTCTCCGGCTCTCATCGAATCGTCCGAAAGCGGGATCGTCGTGATTCTCGCTGAAAGCGAGACATCGACGATCTTCTCCACGCCGGGCGAACGATTCGTCGATTGCCCCGAAGCGTCCGATTGCTTCGTTGATGAATCGAGATTTGTTGTGAATCGATTGCTTGACCATTGAGTTGGCTCCGGCGTTGGTGTTGTTGCTGACGGCGAATGAGGCGAAGCGTTCATCGGCTTTGATATGGACGAGTGATCTAATTGACTCGTGTCCAACTGCGAGAAATCATCGCTTGAATGACTTCCTGCAGAGATTCGCCTTGGTGAGTTCGCATCACGATAGCCCTGAATGAACTGCATTCCAAACCAGCGGAAGATGTAATCCACCAAGCTCTTTGCGAACGGAATGTCTGAATTTGTAGTGATTCCCATCGGCTCGAATCGCTGATGAGCGAACTTTGTGACGAGGCTCTCCACTGGAACACCGTACTGAAGAGCCACGCTAATAGCCGTACCAAGCGAGTCCATCAGTCCGCCGATTGTTGAACCTTCTTTCGCCATCGTGATGAACAATTCACCAGGTCGGCCATCTTCATACAGGCCGACGATGAGGTAACCCTCGTGACCTCCAACGTTGAACTTATGCGTGATGGAGTGTCGAGTATCGAGCAAGCGGCGTCGCATCGGTCTTTCAATGATTCGCTCAACAACTCGCTCGACGACGCGTTCGACGATGCGTTCGACTTCGATGATGCGTGGCTCGAGAGCCATCACAGCAATTTGACTTTCCTCGGCGGTTTCCAATCCTTCGAGATCTTCTTCTTCGGCATGGTCCGAAGCTTCGGATTTCGTCGAGAGTGGTTGGCTCAGTTTGCAACCGTCTCGATAGAGCGCATTCGCCTTGATTCCGAGTTCCCAAGAAAGCTGGTAGCAGGCGCCGATTTCTTCGACGGTTGATTCATTGGGCAGATTGACTGTCTTTGAAATTGCTCCTGAGATGAATGGTTGCGCAGCCGCCATCATGTGGATGTGGCCCGTTGGCTTGATGAATCGAGTTCCCAGTGAACCGCAGCGATTCGCGCAATCGAAGACTGGAAGATGTTCGGCGAGAAGATGCGGGGCACCTTCGACCGTCTGCGTTCCGCAGATCGTTCGATTGAGTGCGTCGATCTGTCGCCCATTCAATCCGAGCGCACGAAGCCCGTTGAATTTTTCGTCTGAACGCGCAGCTTCTTCAGCGATACCTAATGCAGCCAAGACGCGCGTTGGAATGGACCATGCAGTGAAGGCAAATGACAATTCAAAGACCGTTGGCAGTCCGTTCTCGACCTTCACAAGCTCTTCGCTGGTGAATCCTTTGGAAAGTAGGAAGTCACGCAGCGACCCAATCGATGATCCTCCATCGGGTGCACAGATGTTCTCATCGAGCGTCAGTGTTCCCATCACATACTTCAGAATCGAATCTGTTTCCTTGGGGTCATAACCCAGTGCGCTCAGTGCAGGGCGCACTGACTGATTTGCAATCTTGAAATAGCCGCCACCTGCAAGCTTCTTGAATTTCGTGAGCGCAAAGTCTGGTTCAACTCCAGTCGTGTCACAATCCATCAAGAGCCCGATCGTTCCTGTTGGAGCGATGACGGTGACTTGCGCATTGCGATAACCAAATTGTTCGCCCAAAGCCAGGGCATCATCCCAAGCGTTTGTTGCGTGAGCGAGAAGTTCGTCGGCGTTGGCAATAGCAATTTTGCTGTCGTGGAAAAGTTTGTGATTGATCGGTACTGGACGTGCGCGTAACGATTCATACTCATCACTCTCTCTCGCGACGCCGTTTGCGGCACGCTGATGATTTCGCATGACACGCAACATGTGCTCGCGGTTCTCGTCGAATCCTTCAAACGCGCCATGTTCCGCCGCCAGAAGTGCACTTGATGCATACGAGCGACCAGTGAGGATTGCGGTGAGCACTCCGCAGATGGCTCGACCTTCTTCGCTGTCGTATGGCGTACCCGCCTGCATCAGCATCGCGCCGAGATTGGCATAACCCAAGCCCAGAGTTCGGTACTTCCAAGAGAGTTCGGCGATCTCTTTCGACGGGAAACAAGCCATTAAAACTGAAATTTCCAGCACCATCGTCCAGAGATGGATCGCATGTTCGTATCCCGCAATGTCGAAATTTCGAGTGCGTGAATCATAGAACTTGAGGAGATTGATCGACGCCAAATTGCATGCCGTGTTGTCGAGGAACATGTACTCGCTGCATGGATTGCTCGCATTGATTCGGCCGCCTTCTGGGCATGTGTGCCACGCATTGATCGTCGAGTCGAATTGCACGCCTGGATCCGCACAGTGCCATGCTGCTTCGTTGATCTGCGCCCAGAGATCACGCGCATTGAGTGACTTCGCAGGCTGACCATCCGTTCGGCGAATGAGATTCCAAACGCCGTCTGTGTTCACCGAATCCATGAATTCGTCGCTGAGTCGAACGGAGTTGTTTGAATTTTGTCCACTGACGGTGTAGTACGACTCGCCGTTAAAGTCATAGTCCAACTTCAATCCGAGTCGGTCTGCAACGGCGCGCTGTGTTGCGTTCAATTTCTTCATGCCTTCAACCAACGCAGCAACTTTGATTTCTTCGCGAACTTTCCAGTTCACGAATGCTTCGATATCTGGATGATCGACATTCAGGCAGCACATCTTGGCTGCGCGTCGGGTTGTTCCTCCGGACTTAATCGCTCCTGCGGCTCGATCGCCGATTTTGAGGAAGCTCATCAAGCCCGAGCTCTTGCCGCCGCCAGAAAGTGATTCGCTGTCGCCTCGCAAACTGGAGAAATTCGTTCCAGTTCCAGATCCGTACTTGAAGAGACGCGCCTCACGGACCCAGAGATCCATGATGCCGCCTTCATTGACGAGATCATCATTCACCGATTGAATGAAACAGGCGTGTGGTTGCGGGTGCGTGTACGAATCGGGAGCTAATTCAAGCGCCCCGGTGTGGTGATCGGCGATCCAGTGACCTTGAGAAGGACCGTTGATTCCATAGGCCCACGCTAAGCCAGTATTGAACCATTGTGGGCTGTTCGGTGCGGCCATTTGATGGAGAAGCATGTAGGCAATTTCGTCATAAAAAGCCTGTGAATCTTCGGATGTTTCAAAGTATCCATGTGTCTCGCCCCAGTGCTTCCAACAACCAGCGAGTCGATGAACAACTTGTTTGACTGAACGTTCTGGACCAGTCGTTGCCGTTCCATCTGCTGCGACTTGCGGCACGCCTGCCTTGCGGAAATATTTGCTGACGACGATGTCCGTCGCGAGCTGGCTCCACTCCTTTGGGATCTGCGCGTCGTCCATCGCAAAGACCAACGACCCATCCGGGTTCTTGATCTTGCTCGAGCGCGTCGCCCATTCTGTCGTGGTGTAGACGTCCGTGTCTTTGGTTGTGAATCGTCGGGAAATCTTCATGAGTGCGTCCTGCGGGAAATAGTTGGTGATGAAAATGGGACAGAGGAACACGGGGTGTCGCCGGACGACGGCGAGCCCCAATCGGGGAATGATTCTTTACTGATGCTCGCTACGACCGTCGACTCGAGGAAGAGTCAAGCCGCTTTGATTCTGATACTTGCCACCCTTGTCTGCATAGCTCGTCGCACAGACGCGATCCGCTTTGAAGAACAACATCTGGGCGATTCCTTCGTTGGCGTAGATCTTTGCTGGGAGGGGAGTGGTGTTTGAAATTTCGATCGTTACTTTTCCACGCCATTCCGGTTCCAATGGCGTGACATTCACGATGATGCCACAGCGGGCATAGGTCGACTTGCCAACACAGACAGCCAGCACGTCACGCGGAACGGAGAAGATCTCGATTGTCTCGGCCAAAGCGAATGAATTGGGTGGAATGACAACATGATCTCGCTTCGTGATATCGGTGTCGATCGAGATAAAAAGATCACTTGAGAAATTCTTTGGGTCAACAACGGCGACTCCGCCGGTCGTTGCGTTTGTGAAAATTTTAAACTTTGTTCCAACCCGAACGTCGTATCCATAGCTCGAAACGCCATATGAAATCACGCCGTCGCGCTTTCGGCTCTCCTCGAATGGCTCGATTCCAACCAATTCACGGATTTGTGTATCGCAGAGAATGCCCATCGAAATACTCCTTCAAAAGACCTTGCCACCAACGCCGACCAAACGCATCTTTCGCCTCTCCACCGAAGGAGGGCAGAACCCAATTTACCCCAACATCTTGTGGTAGCAAGAGCAAATAGACCACAATATCTTGAATTTTATTGGACACGATGTGAATATTCTTAACCCATTGCAAACACAAGGACTTGGCGTTGCTTGGGTGGGTTCGAATGTCACCAAACGTTGTGTAAGTCTTGTCGGCGGGTGTCGTTTTCGCCTTTAGACTGCTCTGCTGTGGAAATCGATACTCAGGAGCCGTGGCTGATTGATTTGACCGCACCTCAGCGGCAAGCGGTTTCGCATTTTGGCGGGCCATTGTTGGTGCTTGCAGGACCAGGCTCTGGCAAAACACGGGTTATTACAAGGCGAATTGCGTGCAGAATTGCTGCAGGCGTTCCAGCGTGGCAGATTCTTGCTCTGACGTTCACCAACAAAGCTGCGCGCGAAATGAAGGCGCGCGTCGATGCACTCGTTCCCGCAGATGCCGCTGGTAGACGTGGGTTGGTCGTAAGCACTTTTCACGCTTTTTCCGCAGGAATTCTGCGCAGATATGGATCACAGAGCCTTGCCGCTGGGATCGGGACACATCATCTCGCGCCCGAGTTCTCCATCTTCGATATGGATGATGCGCACGCGGTGATCAAGACGGCAATTGGTCGAGCGAATCTCGAGACCGCACAGTGGCAGGTCGGATCTGTTGCGACGGAGATTTCTTCTGCAAAGAATCGGCTGCTTTGTGCGGCAGAATATGCGCAAAATGCACTTGATTTTCGGCAGCGAACGATCGCAAAAATTTATGCGATCTATGAGCAAGAACTGGTTCGTCAGAATGCAGTGGACTTCGATGACTTGTTGATGCGAACAGCGCGGCTCTTGCGGGACGATCCGACTGTTTTAGCTGAGTTGCAGGGGCGTTTCACAGAAGTTTTGGTCGACGAGTATCAGGACACGAACCACGCTCAATTCACAGTCGCGCATTCCATCGCCCGCGAGCACCGAAATATTTGCGTGGTCGGCGATCCTGACCAATCGATTTATGCCTGGCGCGGCGCGGATATTTCGAACATTCTCGAATTTGAAGAGCATTACCCCGGTGCGACGATCGTGCCGCTCGGCGAAAACTTTCGTTCAACTGCACAAATTGTCGCAGTCGCTGATCGTTTGATTCGCAAAAACACGGCACGTCGCCATAAGGATTTGTTCACCGGTTTGGGCGATGGCGCCCCGCCAAAAATCGCCATGTTGTCCGATGAAATGGCGGAAGCGAACTATGTCGCTGAGGAATTTCAGCGAGCGAATCGCGCGGGTATTCAGTGGAAAGAGATGGCAGTTCTTTATCGAATGAACGCACTCAGTCGCACGCTCGAAGATGCGCTGCGGCGGCGAAACATTCCACATGTAATCGCCCGTGGCACTGCGTTCTATGAGCGTCGTGAAGTTCGCGACACATTGAGTTACCTGCGTGCGATCGTGAATCCGCTCGATGAAAATGCATTGCGACGAATCATCAATGTCCCTGCGCGAGGAATCGGTGCTACCTCGATTGGGAAATTGGCGGCTGTCGCTGTAGCGCAGGGAACATCGCTCTTGCACGCAATGATGATGGCGCGGCAAGCTGGCATTGCGGAGCGAACAGTCAAATCAATCGATGGACTCGTCACAGTCTTGGCTCGGTATCGCAGTGAATTGGATGTCAAGCCTGCGGAAAATCTCGGACCGTTCGTTGCTCGGTTGATCACCGAGGCAGGACTCGAGCGAGCCGCCGCTGCAATTGCAGACGATGAGCAGGACGCACTTGATCGCAAGGCAAATGTTCAGGAAGTCGCAAACGCGGCGGGCGCGTTCTTGATGCCAGAGTCCGAGCCAAATGGTCGAGCGCCAACTCTCGGCGACGCACTTCGCAGCTATCTCCAATCCGTCGCACTCGTTGCGGATTCAGATGTTGTGGATCCAGAGCGTGGCGTGGTCACACTCATGTCGCTGCATGCATCGAAGGGACTCGAGTTTCATACGGTGGCGATCGTCGGCATTGAAGAAGGGCTGCTTCCTCATGCGAGATCGATGGATTCTCCAAAATCCATTGAAGAAGAGCGCCGACTGCTCTTCGTTGGCATTACTCGTAGTCAACGCAATCTCTTACTGACCTGCGCCGCAACTCGAGCGACGCGCGGACTGCGAATGCGCACGATTGAAAGCGGATTTCTGCGCGAATTGAGCGGAGAAAATGTCCAGCGTCTTGACCTCTCGGAGCAATCGGAATATGGGGACGATGACGATCAGCAGGTTGGCGGTTCGCGTCGCGGGCGCACGGGTTTTCCTGCAGGAACGATCGTCCGTCACGCCCAATTCGGCGTGGGAACTGTCGAAGAGGTTTTGCCGCGTGGAAGTCTCACGAGCGTGCGGGTGCGATTCCGAACTGCTGGTGTGCGGACGCTTGTGCTCGAGTATGCGAAACTCGAAGTGATTACTTAACGCCCATTGCACGTGGCGTTAGCGGCACATTCCAGTCTGCCACATCATGAACGACCATTGGTCGGCCTGTTCGGCAATTCGATTTGCAAGAGGTTTTCCTTGGCCGTGTCCTGCCTCACGATCGACCCACAGCAGAATTGGATGTGTGGTGTCATCGTTGGCAGCGAGCGCCTGCATCCGCGCAGTCATTTTGCGCGCGTGAAGTGGATGAACGCGTGAATCGTTTTCTCCCGCTGTGAAGAGCACTGCTGGATACTTCGTCCCCTTAACGACGTGCTCATAGGGGCTGTACTTGCGCAACCACGAGAACTGAGTCGCATCATCGCTTGATCCATACTCAGGCACCCAGAATTTGGCGAGCAAGAATCGTTGGTATCGAATCATGTCAAGCAGCGGAACGGCACTGATTGCGGCGCAGAAGAGATCCGGTCGTTGCGTCACCGCGACGCCAGTCAAGAGTCCGCCGTTCGATCCTCCTTGGATCGCGAGATGCTTCGCGTCAGTGAAATGAGATGCGACGAGCCACTCGGCGCATGCGTAAAAATCATCAAACACATTCTGTTTTTGAGCGAGCATGCCAGCGCGATGCCACTCCTCGCCGTATTCGCTGCCGCCGCGGAGATTCGCAATCGCATAGATGCCGCCACCTTCGTACCACGGCCAATTCGTTGGATTGAACGCGGGGTCGAGGCTGACATTGAAGCCGCCATAACCGTATAGAATTGTTGGGGATGCACCCGTGAGCACCAATCCGCTCTTGTGGACGATGAACATCGGGACTTTCGTTCCATCCTTGCTCGTGACGAAGACTTGTGAAACCGTCACGCTTGATGGATCGATCGGTACGTTGGGTCGCGCCCAAAGTGCCATCTCGCCACTTGTGAAATCGACGGCGTAAATGGAGCGCGGTTCATTGAAACTGGTGTAACTCACGAATCCATTGGTGCGTGTCTCGTCCGCTGCGACGGCTGCGCTCCCAAGACCTGGAAGTTTGATTTCGCCCAGACTTTGACCGCTCGGTGTGAATCGTTCGAGTCTACTGACGACATCTTTGGAATAGGAGGCGATCAATATGCCCCCGCAATATGCCACTGAATCGAGGACTTCATCGGCGCGCATTGGGATAATCAATTTCCAATTCGCACGCGCCGGTGCATTTAAATCAACTGACCAGAGCGCTCCTTTGGGAGTGTCGAGCGAAGAATGCATCAACATCGTGTCACCAATGACGGCGGAGGGACGGAAATTTCCGTCGAGTCCAACCGCGACTGGCACGAGCGTGAGTCCGCCGCTTGGCATCCCTGATCGCTGCCACTGTGCAAAGTCTGCGACGAAAAGATCGTTCGATTGCCAACCGTGGGACTGAGAGACCAAGAGCCACCGTCCATCGCGAGAGAGCGATGCGCCAGGAACGACGCTCGGTTCTATTTGCTTATAAATCAGCGGATCATGGCGGAAATGTCGACCAACTTGGTGCCAGCGAATTTCTCGAGAATAGGGATCGGTCGGATCTGCGAGTTGCGAATAAACGAACGCATCTCCCAGCGGCGACCAACCCTCGAACGAAATTTTTCCGGCGATCTCATCGCTCAGCCACTCTCCGCTCGTCACGTCCATGATGTGGAGCACGCTCATTTCGTTTCCCGATTTGGAAGTTCCAAATGCGATACGCCGTCCATCTTGCGATGGCTCCCACCAATCCAAACTCGTCAGTCCCTTCGCATCAGTCGCATTCACGTCGAGCAGCACTTTCTTGTTCGCTCGCGAAGGCCCGACGGGTGCGGGTGAGTGTCCAGCGCTGTCTGCAGCAGCAGTAGTCGAATCCGAAGTGAAGTAGAGGATCGGTTGATTCTGATTTCCTTCGCGCTCGGTCCAGAATGCACGTCCGCCCTCACGCTTTGGAAGTCCAACAGATCCGATCGACATCAGCGGCGCAAGCTGTTGTTCCAACTTTGCATGGCAGGGAAGCGCACGCAGGATTGACTTGGTTCGGTCATTTTGCGCTGTCGTCCACGCTTGGACATCTGGTGAATCTTTCTCAAGCGATTCGAGCCATCGATACTCGTCGACGATTGTCTCGCCCTGCACAACATCCGAAATCGATTCGCAGCGGGTGACAGGCGGAGTCGCTCCCGCATCAATTGAGGCGACAAGTGTGAGTGTGGCAATGAAGCACGAAGTTGTCGTAGTAAAAATGGAAGCAGATCGGATGTCAGGGGGATTCGTCATCCCAACAATCCTACGACTGAATTGAAAGTTCTGGTCCCGACGTTGTTCGCATTCGAATGGTTTCGGGCATGGCAGCGATTCCGTCAAGCAATTTTGGGTCTTCAAATCGTTCGACGTCCAAGATCACATAACTCGTGCGTGGATTTGATTGCAGATACTCGGCGTTGATGTTGATGCCCGCCTTGGCAAGCAGCGTGTGCATCGAACCTAAAACGCCCGGCACATTTCGGTGGACGTGCAAGATGCGAAGTTGCCCTTCCCGCAGTACTGGCAGATCGACTTGGGGAATATTGACCGAAGTATCGGTTGATCCATATTGCCAAAAGCGCACGAGTTTTTCGGCGACTTCGGCGGCGATCGATTCTTGCGCTTCTTCGGTTGAGCCACCAATGTGTGGTGTGAGGATTGCAGTCGGACACGATTGCATCGGTGATGTGAAGGGATCGCCCGACGCAGCAGGTTCCGTCGGAAAGACATCGATTGCGGCGCCGCCGAGTCGTCCATCTCGCAGCGCGGCAGCAAGTGCCGCAAGGTCAACGACTGACCCTCGTGCGTTATTGATCAAGATCGCACCTGGCCTCATGAGTGCAATCTGGTGTGCGCCGATGAAACCCGCAGTCTGTTGTGTTTCAGGAACATGCAATGTGACACAGTCGGCTTCGCGAAGCAAGGCTTCAAGGGACGGCCTTGACTGAGCGTTTCCAAGCGGCAGTTTGCGGATGACGTCGAAGAAAATCACGCGCATTCCAAGTGATTCTGCGAGCACGCTGACTTGTGATCCGATGTGGCCATAGCCAACGATTCCCAATGTGCGACCGCGAACTTCGTGCGAGTGAGTGGCGGACTTGTCCCAGTGTCCCGCATGCAATTGGGTCGACTTCTCGAAGAGCCGTCGAAAGAGGCAAACTGCTTCCGCAACGGTCATCTCGGCGACACTTCGCGTGTTGCTGAACGGGGAATTGAAGACCGCCGATCCACATGCTTCCGCCGCAACGAGATCAACTTGATTCGTACCGATGCAAAAGCATCCGACCGCCACGAGATTCGAGTGGTTGGCAAACTGCGGCGCACGCAGTTCCGTCTTCGAGCGAATACCGGCCACGCTCGCATCAGCAAGAGCGCGATCAAGATCTGCTCCTGTCAGTGCGCCAGCAATTCGCTGCACGCGAAAGCCTGCCTCAGTCAATATTGAATCTGCAATCGGGTGAATCGATTCAAGAAGAATTGCTTTGGGGGCAGTGGTCATGGTTGCAAGCCTATCTCGCCGCTGTTTGAGCGGAGTGGAATCGACCGACGACTATCCGACGACGTCAGGCAGTGCGAAGAGATCTGCCGTCAGATTGATTGGGCCGTCTTGGGTGATGAGAACGTCAGCCTCATAATGAACGCTCAGCGAACCATCGCCAGTCAAGATTGGCCATGCTGTTCCTTGTGACACGATTTCGGTCGTGCTGACGGCAATCATCGGTTCGACGGCGATCAACATTCCAGGTTTGAAAGTTGTCCACGCTTCGCTCCACTCGCCGGGATACGTGGGGACGACGTTGGAGACAAAGGGAGGTGCATGCAATGTCTTGCCATAGCCATGTCCGCCGAGACCACGCACAAGATAAAAACCGCTCTCTTTTTCAACGCAGTTTTGTACGGCACGCGCCCAATCGATGAGCGGTCGACCTGGCTGCATCGCCGCAACGCCGCGTCGAAGGCTCTCTCGTCCGCTGCGCAGGAGCGCATGCGAAAGTTCGTCGCCAGACTTGATGAGGTACGTCCATGCTGCGTCCCCGATCCACCCTTGATGGCGTACGCCGATATCGATCGAAACCAAGTCGCCCTCTGCGATTCCCTTCGTGGTCATGTCATGCGTTCCGTGGACAACGCATTCGTTCACCGAGAGGCATGCGTGGCTGGGGAATGGTGGGTGCCCACGGACTTTGTATCCCAAGAAACAGGACTTGCAATCAAGCCGATTGAGAGTGCGTTCGACGAATGAATCGATCTCCGCCAGCGTCTGTCCTTCCTTGAGAAAATCAGCGATCGCTTCATGCGTTCGGGAGACGCACGCTGCTGCTGCGGTGGCTGCTGCAATGTCTCGTGAAGAAAGCATGTCAGCAGATTAACGCACGTCGATCGTGCGGGGGGTGAGGATCGTGCCACGAGCCATAACGATTTCGGGCAGGGCTCCAGAGAGTTCGTAGCCGAGGGCGCGTTCATCGTCGAATGGCCAGAGCACCAAATCTGCTGACTTTCCCACCGCAATCGAACCACATTCGCGAGAGAGCCCCAAGACGCACGCGGCATTCCAGGTGACAGCTGTAATCGCTTCCGCTGGGGTCATTTTCATTTCGCGAACCGCAAAGGAGAGAACAATCGGTATTGCGCGCACGGGGGCACTTCCAGGGTTGGCGTTTGTTGCGAGCGCAATAGCACCACCTGCGTCGATCAGCTTTCTGGCTTGAATGCATGGGGTACCAAGGCAAAATGCCGTCGCTGGAAGTCCGACCGCGATCGCCGTGCTTCGTGCGACCAAATCCAAATCAGCATCGGTGGCCGCTTCCAAGTGATCGACGCTCGTTGCGCCGAGTTTTAGTGCCGCGGCGATCATTCCCAGCGAATGGAATTGATCTGTGTGCACTCGAACGCCGCATCCGAGTTCTTTCGCCCGTCGAAAATAGCGGGAGCAATCGGCGACGGACCATGCGCCCGTCTCGCAGTATGCATCGGTGGTGATGCTTGGATATTTCTTGGCAACCGCTGGGAGGGTTTCAACGATCATTCGGTCGACGCAATCTGCCCGCTGCGGATCGATTGCGTGTGCGCCTAAAAAAGTGGCAGCGACTCGAATTGGAGAGTGGCGAGCTGCTTGTGTGATCGCCTCAAGCATTCGCAGTTCAGTTTCACTTTCGAGTCCATATCCCGATTTCACTTCTGCAGTCGTTGTGCCGTATGCAGCCATTTCACGCAGGCGCCGCATCAAATCATCGGTGAGAGTCTGCGTTGGAGTCGCACGCACGTTGCGCACGGTCTCCATGATTCCTCCGCCTGCGGCAAGGATGTCTAGATACGAACGTCCTGCGAGTTTCATTTCCCATTCGTCCAGTCGGTCGCCGGCCCAACATGCGTGGGTATGGCAATCAACGAAACCTGGCATCAGCACTCGCCCTCGTGCATCGATCACATTTTCACCGTCGACGGGGTGCGTGGGCGAACCAGGTCCAACCTGAGTGATCCGTCCGTCTTGCACGCGAACAAATCCGCGGGCAATCGTTCTCAGGTCGCGCAGATCGCCACCACGGCGAGGCAGTATCGAATCGTCACTGCTCGTTTGAAGAGTCACGATTCGTGCATTGACAAAGAGGTATCCGCTCACGGTGCGGACGGTACCGTACTGGCACGATGCTGCTCTTCGTCATTCGACATGCCAAAGCGTTCGACCGTGATCCACAAGAATGGCCCGATGATTCCATGCGCCCGCTGACGAAAGGTGGGATTGGGAAGTTTGAACGATTGGCCGAGAGGATTCGTGAGATTCATGAACCGCCGGAACTGGTCTTGGCCAGCGGGTTTGAACGGGCATGGCAGACCGCACGAATTCTTAACAAGGTTGCTCGGTGGCCTGATCCGGTTCGCTGCGACGCCCTTGAATGCGATCACGGCGACGGTGTTCGAGCGATGCGAACGCTTCTGTCGCAGCGGTCTGAGGTGGCGATCGCGATCGTTGGACATGAGCCGATGCTCAGTGCCTTCGTCAGCGACCTTCTCGGCTCGGCAGGATCAGCGGTCGTCATGAACAAGGGCGCAGTTGCGATACTCGAAGTTCCCGATCCGAAGCAATTGGCGGGCGGTGAAACATTTCCAGGAAGTGCAGCTTCATTGATCGCACTTCTCGATCCAAAGTGGGTCGCAGAAGTCAGCAAGAAACGATAGACTCCAAACTCGAGAAGAATTATGAGCACACAAGCAGAACCAACGACCAAGAAAACGATGCATGTTGAGATGATTTGGGACGGTTCCGTCTTAATCGTTCGACCCGTCGGTCCCAACATCGGTCAGCGTGAAGCGCCGATCATGAGCGGGGATATTGATCCGCATATGAAGTCGTTGGGCAAGGCGTTGAAGTTCATGGTTCTCGACCTCTCCAGCGTTCAATTTATGAGCAGCATGGGGATTGGGACATGCATCAATTGTCGCAATGGTGCGGCAGCGCTTGGGGCAAAGCCGATTTTGTATGGCGCGAACAAAGATTTGCGTGCACTTCTGGCAATGATGAAGATTGAAAAACTCTTCGCAGTTGCAGAGTCGCGTGATGCGCTCAACAAACTCGTCGGACGTTGACCTGCGTCTGCGTCGTTGATGTCGGACGACGGCTCACTTTTCTGCGAGCCCTTTTACTTTGAATTTTGCGCTGCGGATTTCGTATGAATGACGATGTCCGCTCCGTTGATCTGCTCATCCGACAATTCGGCTGACGACGTCGGTCGCAGGGAGATCACCAGAATGTTTGCATCTGGGCAGAGGCGTGCGAACTGTGCGACCGTTCCAAGTCGCTCCTCAAGATGAAATCCGCCGGCGACATGAATGACTGCGTGGTTCTGCGCAAACGCTTTCGCTGCGCTCGTTCCCATTGTTCGGTCCCAGACGCGCTGTGAACGGTGCGCTCGATCGACATCTTCATCGCTCGGTTCGAGCGGGCCTGCGCCGCCTTTCTCTGCACGCTCCTTGTGCATTTCCACCATCAATTCACGCAGACGATTCCAATCTCCATCGCGAGCAAGCCCGTCGTCGATCTCAAAGAGGAGCCGTTCATTTGCTGGAAGCGCACGCAGCGGTTCATATCCCTCGCGCAGAGCGATCGTGACATATTGACGCGGTGCATTGGATGCGACGACCTGAGTGCCACTTCGCCGCGCCGAATCGACCATCGGCTGGTACCACGGGATCCAGGTGTTTTCACCGGCCCAGTCATGCGATTTCGTCACAGTGATAAAGGCTTCGACGGTGCTCTCGCCTCGCAAATAGGCGTCGACCGCCATCTGATCGTCGCGCTCGAGCATCTCAAGAGAGACAGCCGCCGTCGGGTGTGCGACCAGGAATGCATCGACGAGCGCATGTTCGATTCGGTGCGCAGATGCGTCATCATGCGTCTCGCCGATGAAAACGGCATTGGCTTTTTTGACGCGGTCGAGCACTTCGTTCCAACCGATTTGCGTGCGGGTCTTGCCATCAAATGACGCGACCGAAGATGGCAGAGGCGCTTGCGCAATCTCAACAGCTGGATCGATTCGAGCCGAAGTGGTCGTGCATCCAGTCATTGCCCAGGCCAACATTGCTGCAATGACGCACACAAAGGTGGGGAAGTTCCTACGAGATCGAGTCGCAAGTGGATTGTTCGGCATCAGACCTGCGAGGGTATCGGAGAGATGCACTCGTTGCTGTTGAGGATGGATCATGTGATTGACCTTGCGCCACGATGTCGCCTTGCCGAAGCAACATCAATGCCTCAATGATTTGTCGAGTAATTTGGGATTGAATTCGTCCCGAGCATTGTCAACACCGTAGACTCGAATCCATGGCGCTTGAGGCCGCAATCATCCTTTCTGATACAGGTCCCGTGGCAAAGCGCCTCGCGGGCTTTGAGCATCGACCTCAACAACTCGAAATGGCCGCGGCGATCGATGCGTGTCTTGAGCGCAAGGGACGATTGCTGGTCGAAGCGGGAACGGGTGTTGGGAAAAGTTTCGCATATCTCGTGCCCGCGCTTCGCAGGGTTGTTGACTACCGAGAGCGAGTGGTCATTTGTACGAACACGATTGCGTTGCAGGAACAATTAGTTGACAAAGATATTCCGCTGCTCAATGCGGTGATTCCAGAGGAATTCAGCACAGTCTTGGTCAAGGGGCGCGGCAATTATGTTTCGCTGCGCCGGCTGAAACTCGCGAGCGCTCGCCAGGACCGCCTCTTCGGTGGCGAGGAGGATCGACACGCTCTTCAGGGACTCGAGGACTGGGCATACGAAACTCGTGATGGAACGACGACATCACTTCCAGTCATGCCGCCACATAGTGTTTGGGAGCAAGTGCAGTCGGATGCGGGGAATTGCATGGGCCGCAAGTGTCCAACATACGAGAAGTGTTTTTATCAAGCGGCGCGGCGCCGAATGGAAGGCGGCGATTTGCTCGTGTGCAATCACTCGCTCTTTTTCAGCGACTTGGCGATGCGTGCGGCGGGGGGGCGAGGTTTTCTGCCGCCGTATCACCATGTGATTCTTGATGAAGCGCATTCTCTCGAAGAGGTTGCGGCTGATCACTTTGGTGCTCGCTTGAGCGAAGGAGCAATCTTGCACTTGCTGCGGACTCTTTGGAATCCTGCAAACAATCGAGGAGCCATCAACGACGTTCCAATGAAGGATGGAGGCGACGGGACGCTCGAATCAGCGCTGCGACACGTTGATGTTTGTCGCCGTGCCACCGAAGGCTTCTTCGGCGATCTGTGGCGTTGGCGCGAATCGCAGGGGGGCGAGGGAGAGTTTCGGATTCGATCCGCAAACGTCATCGCAGATTCGCTCAGCAGTCCTCTGAAAAGTCTTGGAGTGCTTTTGCAATTGGTTCGTGAACGCGCTGCCGATGAAGCGGATTCGTATGAGATCAACGCGTACGCCCAGCGTGCGATGGCGCTCGCTGGTGCATGCGAATCGCTCCTCGCTCAGAGCATGCCTGGTTGCGTGTACTGGATGAACGCTTCTGCAAGGCGCCGAGGACATTCTGCGGGTCGCCCAGAGATCACGGTCGCAGCGGCTGCGGTCGATGTTGGGCCGCTGCTCGCGCAGCATCTTTTCAGCCAAGATATTTCCGTCGTGCTGACATCTGGGACCCTCGCAACGAACCGAGGAAACTGTGCACTTGCTGCGGCAAGTTTAGGGATCACCGATCCGCAGATTCTCATCTTGGGAAGTCCGTTTGATTACGCACGGCAGGTGCGTGTTCATGTCGAGCCTCAAATCCCAGATCCGCGCGACAGTGATCACATGCCCGTGCTTGCTGACCGCGTCATGCACCATGTCGAAGCAACTGACGGAGGCGCATTCGTTCTGTGCACAAGTTTCCGCTCGCTCCAAGCATTGGTTGAAGCGACGATGCCACGAATGATGCAATTGGGTTTGCCAGTTCACGCACAGGGTGCAGGGGTATCGAACAACTTACTGTTGAAGCGTTTTCGAGAAGATGAGCGAAGCGTTCTCTTCGGCGTCGCGAGCTTTTGGCAGGGGATCGATGTCAGAGGTCGTGCGCTTCGCAATGTCATTATCACTCGGTTGCCGTTCGAGGTTCCCGATGCGCCGCTCGTTCAGGCGCGCCATGAAGCAATCGAAGCGCGTGGAGGAAATCCATTCAAGGAAGACACTCTGCCGCGGGCGATCATTCGATTTCGTCAAGGGTTTGGACGTTTGGTGCGCAGCGCAACGGATACTGGCCGTGTCGTCGTACTTGATTCGCGGATTATGACCAAGAGTTACGGCCGAATGTTTTTGGATGCGCTGCCAGAGGGCGTTCGCATTGAAGTATTCGGGGAGGATGATTATTCGGCGTGATTTGTCAGGCCGGCGGATTGGCCAGACGGTTTGCGTTTTCGCGTTTCAAAACGTCGATCGCTTCTGCACTTGTCTGAAAAACTCGAAGAAACGGATGGAGTTCGAAAAATTTCGAATTGTCCAGCGCGACCTTCGTGTCTGGCTGGACCGCTGTGATTGCAACGGAGCACTCGCCAATGTGCAACCGATCGACTGCTTCTCGAAAGCGCAAGATTCCCGTTGAGTCGATGAATGGCACATCCGAGAGATCGATCACAGCTGCGAATTCGTCCGTCGAAGGTTGAATCACTTCGAGCGAACGCTGCGCTGATCCAAAGAAGAGCGGTCCACGAATGCTGAATCTCTTGATGCCTTGCGGAAGTTGATGCGCCACGTCGGTTTGATCACTCGACGCGAAATCGACAGTCGATACCAAACTCATCCGCTGCATGAAGAAGATGGCGGCGAAGATGACTCCCGCCGCGATCGCAATGACCATGTTGAAAGCGACAGTCAAGACGCAGCACACCAGCAAGAGCGCGCGATCTCCGTGCGGTGCGGATCTGAGGAATCGAAAACATGCGGGAAATTCGCACATATTCCATCCGACCCAGATCAGCAGCCCCGCCAGACTCGCTATGGGTAGAAAATTGATGATGGGTGCAAGCGTCAGCATGATGAGCAATAAAAAGACGCTGTGAGAGAGTGATGCGAGCGGCGTTCGACCTCCAGCGCGAATGTTGGGTTCGGTTCGAACGAGGGAACCGCTGACGCTGAAAGCGCCGAAGAAAGGCGCAACAAGATTGGCCATGCCGAAACCGATCAGTTCTCCATCGGAATTGTGACGTGTCTGCGTGGTTCGATCTGCAACAACTGCAGTAATGAGTGTTTCGATCGCGACGAGCAGTGCGATTGCGATCGAAGTCTTGATCATCATGCTGACAGTCGAAAAACTCCAGTCGAGTTGCGATATGCCGTCACCGCCCATCCACGGCAAGATGAACTGCGGCAAATCGTGCGGCATGCCATAGACCACGGC
The DNA here is from genome assembly GCA_903919715.1 of uncultured bacterium. Classification (GTDB taxonomy): domain Bacteria; phylum Planctomycetota; class Phycisphaerae; order Phycisphaerales; family SM1A02; genus F1-60-MAGs104. The sequence continues at coordinate 78,197 of CAIXJC010000001.1, forward strand.
TCCGTGAATCGTTGATTTGAAGTGCGTTGCGATCGTGGCTGGTTGCCAAGAGGGATTGAAGTGAACCATCAGAAAACTGACACACGTCACAATCGGAAGGACGACAAGCGACTTTGGAAACCAATGCCGAATTTTTGGAATGATGAACAACAAGACGAGTGTCAGCAATCCAAGGATTGTGTCGCTTGGCGCAATCCCATTGATGTTCAAAGTGCATTGATAGAACGCTTCAAGAAAATCAGTTTTCGGAGGGAGTTTCAATCCCAGGAAATTTGCTGTCTGATGCATCACGATCGATATCCCAAGCCCCATCGTGAATCCTGCGATGACGGGATAGGGGATAAATGAAATGAAGCGGCCGAGGCGAAGGAGTCCAAAGAGGAGCAACAACACGCCAGCGCCAATCGATGCGACCAAGATTGCCGCAGGTCCAAATTGAGCAACGATCGGCCCAAGGAGGACCACGAACGCAGCGGCTGTGCCACCGACTTGAAATCTGCATCCACCAAAGATCGCTGCGACTGCGCCACCGACGATGCTGGTGTACAAGCCATATTGCGGCGGCAATCCCATCGCAACTGCTTGGCTCAGCGCGATCGGAAGGGTGATGACTCCCACGACGATGCCAGCCAGAATGTCGCGAAGCACGGTCCGCCTGGTGATTCCTTCTCGGAGCGACTCGCGAATGGAGGTGAAAAAGAGCGGACTTGCTTGCGGGTTCATGTTTGGAATTTCAACTCGGTGGAGCGGCGATTTGAGTGGGGCGATTGACGGGGAGAAGTCTAATGCAGTTTGCAGGCAAGCCAAATTGTGCGGCAGGCATTCGCGCCACCCCGCTTTGATTGAGAGAATCGAGCACGGAATCGAGCTCAGAATCAAACAACAAAGCGCGGCAGCCGTGAAAAGATTCTTCTGGGCTCAGACAGTCCTCGGCGACCGACACAATCCGTTCATTCGACGCTCGTCTGCAAACGCAGTCGGCCGCCTGCGGAACTCGCCCGGCAGAATTTTTCAACGGCTGAGACGGTTATGGATGTGCGGCGGATCGAATGCGATTGCTTAGGTGTTTCCTCGCTCGTAATAGGGGGTACGCATTTCGCAAGGCGATATCTACCCGTAAACCTTGCCCGTAAACCTTGCCCGTAAACCTTGCCCGTAAACCTTGCC
>CAIXJC010000002.1 GCA_903919715.1 uncultured bacterium
GCGATCATCGCTCGCATACTCTTGAGGCATGCGATTCGACTACGCGGTATGGAAGAGTTTGCCTGGAATTCTTGGACTGGGCTATTTCATGCAAACTCTTCACAGTCGGGCTGAACGATTTACGGCGGCGCTCGATGCTGCTGGCATTCCATACGGTGTCTGCGGAGGCTTCGCAGTCATCGCATGGGTGACGCACGCAAACGCCGATTACGTTCGTACCACCAAAGATGTTGATGTTTGCATGCGCAGAGTCGATCTCGAGCGCGCAGCGATCGCACTCAAGCCACATGGATTCGAATTGACCGAAGTAATGGGAATCCCGATGTTCTTGGATGGACCAGATGCGACTCCAAAGCAGGCCGTGCACATCGTGCTCGCAGAAGATCCCGTGCCAGACATCGGTGAAGGCGTGCGCGACGAGACTTTTCAATGGAAGCGTGTCGAACTCGATCGACTGCTCACGATGAAGATGATCGCGAATCGCGCACACGATCACGTGCACGTGATGGACCTCTACCGTTCGGGTGCGATCGATCGCACGTGCATCGATCGCGTTCCAGCACACCTGCGGATGCCTCTCAAAGATGTGCTTGATCGATGCGATCGCGAGTACGGCAATTCTCCGCATTGAACGCGGTGTGACGACATCACGAGTGGTTGCTTCACGGAGATCCAGCGGGCGCATCCCAAGGGTGGCAGGGGTTTCAGGGTAACTTTCACTTTCACAATTCAAGCACATTGGTGTGTGATTGTTTGTGGAGCGCCAGTATGAAAACCCTTGAAGTTCAACTCGAAAGACGCTCACCCCCAGGGGAATCTCCGTCACTGCCACAAGTTGTTTGTCTTTCACTCGATTCCACCGTGCCTACTTTCGCAACGGACACAATTCTTGTCGCCGAGGCATCGCGTCGCGCGCTCATTTCTTGTCTGGTGAATGTCAGAGGTCGAGCACAGTATGGCGAGGAGTGGGATTATCGCGGGCGACATCAATCTGGCGAGCAACCTATCGATCTGGAATCTGTGCTCACAGGCAAAGATGCGCATGGCGATCCACGCACTGGACATACGCACGCATATTTTCTACCGACTGATGAAAATGGCGATGGCAGAATTGATCGCTTGACTTTGTTTTCTCGTTCTGGATTTCATGCGGATGAATTGCAAGCAATTGACATGCTCCAAGAAATTCGACTGCAGAGTCGAGAGAATGGCGCGTATTCAATTCGCGCTGTGCGTATGCAATCTGCAGCGGAGACGGCGCGCGTGGCGCGGACTTGGATTTCTATAACTCCATACATCGCAACACGCCATGCCAAGGCTCGAGGGCGTGAGCGAGTTGACATGGGTGATTGGAATTCATGCGTTGCATTTATCGCCGCCGATCTTCGCGCGCAACTTGCTGCTGTTCGGGCTGATATTGCTGCTGAAATTATTGATCAAGCGATCATTGCGCCTCTGTCATGTGAAGGGAAGTTTCAAGTTGCGGATCGTTGGAGCGCTGGCGAGTTTGTGCGTTCACGCGCAAAGCTTGGTGACGATGGTGCTCGACGACCTGCTGGCGCCTTTCGCATCGATTTCCCTATGGAGGTTGAAGGACCAATTGTGATCGGTACTCACGCACACTTTGGAATGGGGCTATTTTCCCCACAATCTCCATGATTATTCTTGCGTCCATTGGTGGCATTCAAGACTTCCTCTTCGACACGCTCGATGGAGGCGGTGATCAAGCGCGGACACTGCGTCATCGATCTTTTCGCATTCAGATCCTCGCGGAATGTGTTGCGATCAGACTTCTTGATGCGGCGGGAGCATCGAAGGAAAAACTACTCTTCTGTGCGGCTACGAAAGTGGCAATCGACGCAACTTCTCTCACGCCCGAATCGATCGACGCAGTGCGATCGGCTCTGAGCGAGATCGAGACTTGCTTGTTGAATGAAACGAACGGTCGCCTTCGACTTGCATTTGCAATACAGGAATCAGCCGAAACTTTCGCAGCGACGATGCGCCTTGCCGAACGTGCGCTTGCTCGATCGAAACTGCGCGCTCATGCACCGTGTGGAACAAACGAATCTTGGAGTGCGGGATCGTTGGTCGTGGATAAACCGTGGGATGCGGCAGCCGAAGCAGAACTTGATTCGCAATTGGGAAATGATCTTTCCAATATCAAGTGGTTCACGATTGAACGCGAAGATGTCGAGTCTGAAAATCAGGGCTCGCCATGTGTGGGAGTGCGCGTGCGACTCGGTCAGGCGGTTCCACGACCAAGCCCCATTCTTCTTTCGTGCAGCAATCTCGTTGCGCCAGATTCTCAGCCAGCAAACGTTCATGGCAATTTGTTCCATCGACGAACACTTGGGCGTCATATTCCGCGCGCAGAATCTGGGAATCCCGTCGAATTTGCCGAAATCGCTCGAGCTTCTCGTGGCGCAGCGATGCTTGGTGTGTTGAAAGTTGACGTGGATTCTTTCGCAGCAGCTGCTTCTGCTGCAGCCGCTGCGGGCGGCGCAGTTTCTCTGCGCAAGTTGAGCGCGGGGATCGATGGTTTTTTCGCTGAGACAGTCGAAGCCGAAATGTGCAAACCAAATTCGCCTTGGTCAAACATATATACGGTCTTCTCTGGCGGAGACGATCTTCTCGCCGTTGGTCCTTGGGATCTCATGATTGACTTTGCAGGGCACTTGTATTCAATGTTTCAGAATGACTTTGGTACTGGCGCGAGCAGTTCGCCATCGCGTCTCCCTCTGACAATCAGTGCTGGGCTTTCGATCATCAAGCCTCGATATCCAATGCATCTCGCAGCGCAGCAAGCGGAGGAGTTGCTCGTGCATACAAAAACTCTTTGTGCAAGAGGCGCAAAGTTGCCGAAGGATCAGTGCGCAGTGCTTGGCGATCTTTGGAAGTGGAGCGATCACACTCGCATTGTCAGTGAGTGCAAACAGCTGGCAGATTGGGTTGATGCGGGATTCGTTCGACGCAGTTGGTTGAAGACGATTCTGGATTTGAACGAAGTCGATCCGTCGACTGCAACATATAAACTCGCTTATCATGTCCAGCGCGATTGGCCGCGGAAAGGGCCAGCGCGTGCGTGGATCGATCACGTGGCGAAGTCATTTGGTGCTGATTCACAGCGAATTTCGGCCATTATTCAATATGCAATGCTTGCAACTCGCAGCGGAAACCTTGGAGATGATCAATGAGCAAATTCGGAAATAAATTTGGACGTCCGCCTGCGCAGGGTGGTGGATTTCGCGCCGCACCAGCGCCGGCAGCACCAACGGCACAACAACGCGTCGCTTTCACGTGGAAGGAATATCTCAAAGATGGATACTTCGACGCAAATGGAAATTTGAAGATTGAATACGTCTCGCGTGAGAAGGTCGAGCCACTTGTGCAGGCCATGTGTGGCACGGGAGGTCTCAGCATTCACCAAGTGCGGCGATACCTGAGTCACTGCCGTGCAGTCGAATCAAAACTAAAAACAACTGGAATCGATTGGCTGAGTGTCTTGCCTATGGTCAAGAAGCTTGACATCTCCGCTGCAGAAGGCGTGAGCAAGCAACCATCACCAAAGATTCCAGAACTCTTTCACGACTTCATTCGCAGCAATGTCGCAGCGATCAAATCGCCGAAAGATTTCGTCCAAGGATTTCTGCCTCACTTCGAGGCTCTCATCGGATTCGGTCAGGCACACTTTAAGAAAGAGAAGAACTAAGTCATGAAGAAAGTCAATCACTACATCCTCAAGGGCGAGATCGAACTTCTCTCTGGTATGCGCATCGGCGGATCGGAAGATGTCTTGCAAATCGGCGGGACCGATTTGACGTGCATCAAAGATCCATCGAACGGGAAGCCTTATATCCCTGGGTCTTCGATCAAAGGACGTATTCGATCTGGGCTGGAAAAAAGGCTTGGAAGAGATGGGAAAAAGCTTGGCGAACCGTGCGGATGCTCTCGTGCAGATTGCCCGATCTGCCTCATCTTTGGACCGCATATGAACGCTGCGCACAATCTTGGCCCGACGCGAATCATTTTTCGTGATGCGCACATGTTGAGCGAGTTTGTGATCGAAAATAAAACAGAGACTGGCAATAACCGACTGACGGGCGCGGCGCAGAGTCCTCGTACGGTGGAACGTGTCGCAACGGGCGCCAAGTTCGCACTCGAAATTGCGATGCAGGAATTCGACATCGATGGACAGTTTGAATACAAAGATTCAGAAGGCGGGAAATTGAAAGGTATCGACGCGATGCTTGAAGTTGTCGACCATGGTTTGTGGGAGATGGAGCAAATGGGAATCGGCGCCGGTACAGGAAAGGGTTATGGACAGATCAAGATTCACTGCGGCGATTTCAAGAAGAGCGAACGCACGAGAATGCGCTCCGCGTGAAGATCAGTCGCATCACAATTTTGCCGAAGTCTCCGTGGCGTACTCCGTGGCAGGCGGACACACTTGCCGGA
>CAIXJC010000003.1 GCA_903919715.1 uncultured bacterium
GACGCTGACGCATCAGTTGCGCAGACGCTATTTATCGCGCAGACGCTATTTATCGCGCAGACGCTATTTATCGCGCAGACGCTATTTATCGCGCAGACGCTATTTATCGCGCAGACGCTTAGTTTGCCGCGTTGGTGAATGGCAACAGCGCCATGAATCGCGCTCGCTTCACTGCCTGAGCAAGCATCGACTGATCACCAGCCGACATCTCGAGTCGCTTTCGCGAAAGAAGCTTGCCGTTCTGTGTCATTGCCCTGCGGAGTTCATCCACCTGCTTGTAATCGATGAAGAGACGACCCTTTGCATCTTTTTGGCGGCGAATGACTGGAGGAGGAGGCGCTTGAAATTGAGACATGTTTTCTTTCCACGGCGGATCACGCCGACCGCGATTCATTCCGTCTTGGGCTCATGCGGTTTCGCACCAAGAAGTTCGCCACGGACCCCACTTGAGGGGGCTTCTGGAACATCCAGAAGCAGCGAGTCGGATAGGGTATCCGATGTTCCCCCGAATGCCTAGCCATGCCCCGAACGTTGATTTTGTCTGATCTTCACCTGGGTTTTCCAGACGTTCCATGTGGCCGCCCGCTTCGGACGGCGGAAGCGCTCGCCCCCCTGCTTGAAAGTGCTGATCATTTGATATTGAATGGTGATACCGCTGAAATTCATCACATTCTCCATAAAGAGCAGGCGGCAAGATTGCTTGATGCGACTCTGGATCTTGTCGCACGCACGGGAATTTCAGTCACGAGAATTAACGGCAATCACGATTTTGATCTCGCGCAACCAAACTTTGTCGATCTGTTTGGCGGTGAGATCTTGGTGACTCACGGACATGCCTTCAGCGACTCGATGCTCCCGTGGACTCCAGCCCACAAGGTCATGACTCGGACACTGCTCGCCGCACGCGAACGAAACGAAAAAACGCTCGAAGGTTTTCTTGCCGCTGCGGGCGAAGCATCGCTGGCGCAGTGGAACGAACCTGCCACCTACCGGGAACCAACAGCGCTCGTCTCCATCGGACTCCATCCGATGCGAGTTGCGAAAGTGCTCACATGGTGGCGAAAGTTTCCACGCGACGCGGCACGCTTTGTAGATCGTTTTCGTCCCGATGCAAAGTTCGTGATCTGCGGTCACTCGCATCGAGCGGGCACGTGGATGGTCGGCGCCACATCGACGGGAATCCCACGACATATCATCAATACTGGCAGCTTTACTTTCCCGTCATCGCCACGTGCGGTACTGATTGATGATTCCCCCACTGAACTCTCAGTTGAAATCCGTGCGATCCGTCATCGCGGAGGCCGCTATATGCTCGCTTCACGGGTCGAAGCGAGTTGCTGGCGCATCCAAAGACCTGCTTCTGCTGCACGCTGAATGTCGATGTGCGGATCGAATCCAGCATTGACAATCGCACGTGCCAAGGTTTCGGTGGCGACATTTCCACGAGATCCAGGCGCATATGGACACCCGCCCAATCCACCGACGCTCGCATCAAATGAACGAACGCCGATCTCAAGCGCTCGGCATGCGCACGCAATCGCTCGCCCGTGCGTGTCGTGCAAATGCAAGGTCGTCTTCCGCGGTTCGATGATCACTGCGATCGCGTCATAGAGTCGCGAAATCGAATCTGGATCCGCAGCGCCGATGGTGTCGCCCAAGTCAAGTTCATCAACTCCAAGTTCCAGCATCCGCGCGCAGATCGTGACGACTTGCGCGGGATCAACCACACCGTCGTAGGGACAACGAATGACACAACTGATATATCCGCGTACTGGCAGTTGAGCCGCCTGCGCACGCGTCACGACTGGAGCAATGCGCGCAAGTACTTCGTCCACCGATCCATTGGTGTTGTGCTGGCTGAATCCTTCGGTCGCGGAAATGAAAACCGACACCTTGTCGACTCGCGCTTCGAGGGCCCCGTCGAGCCCACGTTCATTGGGAACGAGCGCTGAATAGATTGTTCCAGGGCGCCGAGTAATTCCACGCATGACTTCAACTGCATCGCCAAGCTGCGCAACCCACTTCGCGCTAACGAAACTGGTCACCTCGATCTCGGGAAATCCTGCGGCGGACAAGTGATCAACGAATTGAATCTTTTTCGCGGTCGGAATGTGCGCGGCTTCATTCTGCAATCCATCACGAGGGCCGACTTCCGTCATGCGCACCGAATTCATGACTTCATCTCACTACTGCGATTCGATGGATGATTTACGCGCCGTTGTTCTTCACGCGCTGCCCGCATAAACAACCAAATGCCGCAGGCGGTGACGACAACGGAAAGCGCTGCGGCGGCGATGAACAAGATCACGTCGGGGGTCATCGCCCATTCAGTGTCGATCACTGGCGGTGGATTCATGCTCGCTCGCCTTGCGATTGAGTTGGGCTGGGACTCTGGACCGATGCCAATTCCGCTTGCACAGTTGCTCGTTCTGCACGCCCTTCTGCGCCGATGATCAATTGCGTCCCCGCAGTCGAATGGGCGTACCGAACTGTTGCAAATCCGACGCATGCTGCGCCGAGCATCGGGCTCATGGTGCTACTCGTGACGACGCCGACTTCATCGCCGAACGATTCATCTGCGCCGACCAAAAACACTTGTGCACCTTCGATGGGAAGTGCATCCGACATCATGCGAAACGCTCGAACGATCTGCTTCGGTTTTCCAAGACTGTTCATTCGTGCGACAACTTCTTGGCCGAGGTAGCAACCTTTTGTGAACGACACACGCCGTTCGATCAAGCCTGTTTCGTGAGGCAAACTAGCTGGGCCGAAGTCGATTTCAAAGAGTGGCGTTCCGCCTTCGATCCGCGCCATATTGAATGCATGCCAACCACACGGACGACCACGCCGCTGCCCACCCTGCAGTAGATCGTGAACACTCAAGAGCGAATTCCATAACGAAAGTGCGCCACTGCGAGCAACAAATATTTCGATCCCGCACACCCCGCAGGCATCCGCCCGCGCGAGAACGCACGAAACATCGCCAATCGTCACCTCGACACAAACGCCTGGCGCATTGAGGAGCTCGATGGAGTGTGCGTTTGCACCCGCCAACTCGAGCAAGTGGAGCGCTTCGGGACCATGCACTGCAAGGCGATACTCACGACTCGATACATCGGCGATCGACACATCTTCGGCGAAGACGAAATTGGACAGCGCGGTCGCCGTATTCGCGGCAACCGCAACACTGCAATCAACAAGAATTCGGCCGCCCAGTTCACACAGCAACAGATCCGCTTCGATGCGACCCTTGCGATTCAACCAAAACGATTCCCGTGTCTGCCCAACAGACAATCCCTTGATGTCTTGCGTCAACATTCGTTGAAGAAACTCAACTCGGTCACGACCACGAATTTCCAAAGTCCCTCGCTGCGGCTTATCGCAGAGCGCCGCACCACGACGAATGGCGGCGTATTCCGTCTCAACTCGATCAAAGACTCCAACAATTTCGGCGCTTCCCCCCCACGGAATCCACGCCACTTGCGCCGCATGAACCACCTGCGCAGCATCGAGGGTTCCTCGGGCCTCACTCGTCACTGCGGCACGCCGAGCAATTTCTCCACGAGCAAATTCGTCGTGTCGCGTTCGCAGGGGCGACTCGGCGAGGAAGGAAGCGGAACTCATCGAGGAATCATAGACTCGAGCAATGAACTATGAACTCCTCAAGCGTCTCTGTGAAACCGCAGGAATCCCTGGACGCGAAGAACGCGTCCGTGCACTCATTCAAAAGGAAATCAAGGGACTCTTCGACACCATCACGACCGATGCGATCGGTTCGCTGATTTGCACGAGGAAAGCAACGCGGACGAAGCGCGGCGTCGCTCCAAAGCGCGTTCTCGTCGCAGCGCACATGGATGAAATCGGGTTTTATGTTCGACACATTGACGAACAGGGCTATCTCTGGCTGAATCCAGCCGGCGGCTTTGATCCACGCAATCTCTTTTCACGTCGAGTGATGGTGGTGACAGATCACGGTGATTTCGAAGGCGTTCTGAATCCAGGTGGAAAACCGATCCACATCTCAAGCGAAGCAGACCGAAACAAAGTTCCTGGCACCGAAGAATTTTTTATCGACCTTGGCCGCGATGCCGCCGAAGTGCGCAAGTTTGCACAGGTTGGTGACTTCGTCGTGATGAACGAGCCGTTCTTCGAAACTCCCCTGAAGATTGTCTCGAAGGCAATCGATAATCGAATGGCAGTCTTCACCGCAATCGAAGCGATTCGCCGCATTGCGAAATCTCGCGCTGGGCACTCATGCGAAATCGTTGTCGCGTTCACGACACAAGAAGAAGTTGGACTTCGCGGCGCACAAGTGGCGGCAAACGCTGCAGGCGCAGAAATTGGCATCGGATTGGACGTGAATCTTGCGTGCGATACGCCTGGAATTCCAGACAATCAGCGTGTCACGAAGCAAGGCCTCGGCGTTGCCGTAATGATCCAGGATTCATCGATGATTTCAGATATCGAACTCGTGCGGCAATCGTGCGCACTAGCGAAACGACATCGCATTGCCCATCAACGTGCTGTCTTGCCGCGTGGCGGACAAGATGCTGGCGCAATTCAACGATCGGGTCATGGCGCACGATGCATCGCCTTCGGTCCTGGTACGCGGTACATCCATACCGTCACCGAAATGGTCCACAAGTCCGACCTCGATGCGACAGTCGAGTTGCTCGCTGTCCTCTTAGGCGAACTCTAAGCGTCCGTCACTCGCGTGGAGGTGAACAGAGCGATCCCCAGTCGTCGACATATCCATGTTCGGTGATGACGTGTAAAAATGCAGGAACGAGTTCGCAGAGCGCAACCACCGAGCGATCGACCGCAACGCGATTCTGATTGCCACCGTACGACGCCGCACCAAGAGTCAATTGATGAACCGTTAAACCGATTCTCTCCAAGAGTCCGGCAAGAAATCCAGCGTCATCTGATGGCATTTCTGCCTGGCGCTTCACGTCGGTATGCGTGGTCGCCATGCCAAGAGCCTGCGTGAGATATGGATCATTCCACATCATTGATGCGGCGGCGCGCAACCCAGCAAGCACCTTTGGCATGATTCCGTCGCGATCCCACTGAATGACTTGGCGAGCGAATGACGCTGTCGCTTCACGTTCAGCAAGTGGCGCACCCAACAATGCGCTCCATCGTCCAAAGAGTGCGCCAGCAGATGCCCAAAGCTCGATCAACTTTGTGTCCTGCTCGCTCACCGATCTCGATTCCGAAACTGCAAGCCACGTCAGCGATCGGTGCACACGAATCCGCGCATCTTCGTACAGGTGAGCTTGAGCATATGAATCACGCCGAAGTTTCCAAAGACTTCGAAGGACTTCAGCGCGAAGTGGCGCCAAGGCCGTCGGAGCAGAACCGCTTGAGAATGCATTTGATTCGATCGTCATTTGGTCTCCTGAATCGATGAATGCGAATCGTGAACTGCTACGAACGACTCGCGTTCTGGAAAAACTCGCCGTGCAATCCACCAACCGATGGTGGCTGCCGCAACTCCACATACAAGGTTGACAAGACCGATCATTCCCGCCGTCAGTGGTGCGCTGGGAAAGGCTGAAACTATTTCGACCGCCAACGTACTCACCGTCGTCAATCCCCCCGCGAATCCGAAGATCAGCAGGCGTTCAATATTCAATCTGCGCGATGGTTCGTGCCGCGGCACACCGTTCGCGTCGAGCGAGCAGAGCCAACGAAAAACAAATCCCGCGAAACCAGCGCCGATCGAATTGACGAGCGCAGTCGCCGTCCAAACTGGATATCCCACAACTTGCGCAAGAAATTGAAACGAAATGCGAAGGCCTGTTCCGACGAATCCGCCAGCAGCGATGCCCAGCAGTCCTGAGAAATGATGAGGCAGTCGGCGTCCGGTCAGCGGGACGATCGCAACTGCGGGACCTGCGCTGCGCATGATGAAGCCACCCGCCACCATCGAACCGAACCAAGCAACGAGCGGACCGCCGAGCATCGTTGACAACACGATGATGGCCGAAGAACGGCGTCGACCAACAATCCACTGCACAACGACATCGACGCACATCGAACTGAATGTCGTGAACCCACCGAGAAAGCCAAGCGTAAACAGCGCCCATTCGAACGACCCAACATTCAATCGCACTGCGACGCCAGCGAGCGCGCTGCCGAGCAGATTGATTGCGATGACGACACGCCAACTCGCAATACCTCGTGCGACAAATTCGTCACGAACCACGATCCGAACCCACGCACCGAGGCCGCCACCGACCGATCCAATCAAGATGAGTTCTGAATGATTCACGAGCGCAGTATCGCTGATTTCCCAGCAATTGTCGCCGTCGAAAGGTCACGCAGAAAAATATTTTGCCTGTGGGTGATGAACGATAATGGCACTTGTCGACTGCTCTGGATCGATCTGATAATTCTCGGTCAGAACACAGCCAATTCGCTCTGGCTGAAGAAGGCGGAAGAGTTTTTCTTGATCGGCCATATCTGGGCACGCGGGGTATCCAAAGGAATAGCGACTCCCACGGTAGTGCTGCTGAAAGAGCCGTTCGATTTTCGGATCATCCTCGTGAGAAAAACCGAGTTCCATTCGCACACGTTTATGCCACATCTCCGCAAGCGCTTCTGCGCACTCGACACCGATGCCGTGCAAGTACAAATATTCGGTGTACTGATTGCGCTCGAAGAGAGACTTTGCACGAATGCTCGCTTCGGATCCCATCGTGACACATGTGAGCGCAAGAACATCGCGCTGGCCACTCGAAACTGGCAAGAAAAAATCGCTGATCGAAATCTGCCGGCCTGACTTCTGGCGCGGAAATGTGAATCGCTCGATTTCTCTATCTTGATCGACTGGGTCGTACACGACGAGGTCGCGATCGACCGAATTGCAGGGGAAATATCCCCATACGACAGCGGGTCGCAAGATTTTCTCTTGGCGGCACTCGATTTTTAACCGCGCAAGAATCGGCTCCACTTCATCAGAAAGAAAACGCGCATACGCCGCATCATCGAAATCGCCGCGGCGGAATCCCCACTGCCCGCGAAAGAGCGCCGTTCGATTGATAAAGGGATAAATCATGTCCAGATCGAGGCGCTCCACGAGACGAGAACCCCAGAACGGCGGATTGGGAATCACATTGTCGTGAACGAGTGGTCCACCAACCGTTGTGCCCGTTGCGCAATTCGCCGTATCAGGAAATGCCGCATCAAATTCGTTCGTCTTCGATGCGACTCCGACCGCAGTCATCTCACTCGCTCGCAGCGCACTCGCCTTCACTTTGGCATCGACCGCCGCACGCTTTGCAAGGCGTGCGTCAATCTCTCCATTGATTTGCTTCAGCGTTCCGCCAGCGATCGCTTCACACACCGACAGCCCTTCGAATGCGTCACGGCCGTAATACAGTTCCCCTTGATACACCTTGCGCAGGTGCCCTTCCGCATAGTGGCGCGTTAATGCCGCTCCACCAAGCATCACTGGAACGCGAATCTCTTGGCGGTTCATTTCGCGGAGATTTTCCTCCATCACCGTCACGCTCTTGACGAGCAAGCCGCTCATTCCAATCACATCAGAGGCTGTATTGCGCCACGCATCGAGAATCTGTGCAAGACTCTGCTTGATGCCAATATTGTGCACTTTATAGCCATTATTTGAAAGAATAATGTCGACGAGATTCTTGCCGATGTCGTGCACATCACCCGCGACGGTTGCGAGAACGATCGTGGCTTTTGGTTTAGCGTCCATTCCAATGCGCTCCATATGTGGCTGGAGGAACGCAACGGCTTTCTTCATCACGGACGCGCTCTGCAAAACGAATGGCAATTGCATCCGACCAGCGCCAAACAATTCGCCAACTGTCTTCATTCCCGCCAACAAATAATCGTTGATGATCGCAAGCGGCGAATAAACCTTCAGCGCTTCATCGAGCGAAGCTTCGAGCGACTTTTCTTCTCCGTCGACGATATGTCGTTGAAGGCGATCTTCAATGGTCAGCGTCTCCATCGGCGCAGCCTGTACGGCAGAGGCACCGTCTGGGAAGAGCGAGATGAAATGCAACAGCGGATCAAATGATTCCGGCTGCCCCTCTGGACGATCTGCACCACGGCGATCGAATACCAACCACTGCGCCGCCTGCCAGTGTTCCGCAGGAATTTTGCTCTCAGGCAGAATGCGTGAGACATGCACGATGGCGGCGGTCAATCCACGCGCCCTCGCTTCATGCAAGAAGACGCTGTTGAGCACCGCCCGCGCTGCTGGCTTGAGCCCGAATGAAATGTTCGAGAGCCCAAGAATGATGGAACACCGTGGAAACCGCTGAGAAATCAGCCGAATTCCCTCGAGAGTTTCAAGTCCCAACCGCCGATCATCGGCATTTCCCGTGGCGATCGTGAAGGTCAATGGATCCCAGAACAGATCGCACTCATCCAGTCCCCACTTGCGCGTGAACAAATCATGAATGCGCTCGGCAATCTCCAATTTGCGTGCGGCAGTTTTCGCCATGCCCGCCTGCGGATCTTCATCGATGGTCAGTGCAACGCAGGCAGCGCCATACTTTTTCAAGAGCGGACAGATGCGGTTCATACGTTCTTCGCCATCTTCCAAATTGATCGAATTCACGATGCAGCGCCCTGGCGCATGCTGCAAGCCCGCCTCAATCACGTCCGCCTGCGTTGAATCGATCATCAATGGTGCATTCACTTGACGCACGAATCGCGCGACTGTTTCGGACATATCGCGAACGCCATCACGACCTACGAAATCAACACAGACATCCAGAACATGCGATCCATCACGTAATTCTTCCTTTGCCATCGACGCGAGCCCGTCCCAATCTTCCGCATCAAGCAATGTCTTGAACTTCTTCGACCCATTCGCATTCGTTCGTTCCGCAACGATGAGAAATGAATTGTCCTGCCGAAATTCTGTTTCGGTGTAAAGGCTGGAACAGGCAGGCACTGGCAAATCAATCGCTCTGTTGGGCTTCGCCGCAGACCACGGAACTACTTTTCGCAGTGCGGCAATGTGTTCAGGCGTCGTCCCACAGCAGCCGCCAACAATATTCGCGCCGAACTCCTCGACAAATCGGCGCATGGCGATCGAAAAGTCGTCTGGACGTAATGGATATTCCGTGCGACCTTCCACCAAGATCGGCAACCCTGCATTGGGAACAACAGAAAATGGGCGATTCCAGTGCTTGGCGATGTATGCCAAATGCGGCGTCATTTCAGTCGGTCCCGTTGCACAATTCAAACCAAGCGATGCGATTGGAAAGGGCCGAAGGGCATTCACAACTGCGTGAATGTCGGATCCCAACAACATCGTCCCCGTGGTCTCCATCGTCACCGAAACAAGAATTGGCATATCACGGACAGTTCGTCGCGCCGCATCCAGGGCTTCCAAGCATGCGGTCACCGCGCATTTGATCTGGAGCAAATCCTGGCAGGTCTCGATCATGAAACAATCCGCGCCACCATCGATCAGCCCGCGCGCCTGCTCTCGATATGAATCCATCATCACCGACCACGACGCTTGACCAAGCGTGATGAGTTTGGTTCCAGGCCCCATTGATCCAGCAACAAAGCGTGGCCGACTCGGCTGGGAATATTTGTCGCATGCGGCACGCGCGACCTGCGCAGCTTCAACATTCAGGTCATAGACCCATCCAACCATCTCGGCATCAAAGTCCGCCGCGACAAGTTTGTTCGTTCCAAATGTGTCCGTCTCGACAACGTCGGCACCTGCCGCCAAAAAACTTTCGTGGATGCGCTGAATCATGTCGGGCCTGGAGCGCACCAAAATGTCCGTACAGTTGTCACGACCGAGATAATCAGAAGGCTTACAGTCGGCGCACGCATGGATGGACGTTCCCATTGCACCGTCAAAGACGAGGGTCCGCAGATCGAGTTGGCCAAGGAATGTTTGGGGCACGGGCAGAGAGTATCGGCGATCTGCCCTCTGCGCCATCATTCATCCGGATAAACGGATGGATTGTCATTTGCCCGCTTTTTCTGCCAGATGCGATACTGCTACTTATGCGATTGAGCTTCATTTCTTGCACCATCGCCTTGGCGGCGATTTGTTCCCTTCATGGATGCCACGATGTGCCGAAGGCTGCATCAACACCAGCACCTGCGCAAGCGAAGATGCCAACAGAGGATTCGCAAGCATTGCTCAACGGCATGGTCTTTGATCAGGTGTGGGTCATCATTCGTGATACTCACCCAGATCCTTCCATCAATCAGGGACAGTGGAACGATATGCGACTGGAATATCGTGACCGAGCGGTAGCCGCAACGGACGCAGAAACCTTTCGAACTGTTTTGCGGGACATGCTTCAGACACTTGGCGAAAGTCACTTTGCAATCATTCCCAATTCGGTCTCTGGCTCCCCAGGTGCGAGCGGCGGCTGGTCAGGAATCACCATGCAGGTACTCGAGGGTGATGCAATCGTCACCCGTGTCGCCGCCAACAGTCCGGCAGCGATCGCAGGGATCAAGACTGGCTGGAAGCTCATCTCATCTGACGGTGATCCGATCGAACCCATCATCAGAGAATTTGGCGCGCCGCGAACTTCGCTCGAGCGACTCGCACGCGATCAGGCGATCTCTGCATTCATCGGCGGCCGTCCAGGAATGAGCCCCAAGTATCTCTTTACTGACTCGAGTGGAATAGGCCACGAGATCGTGATCACATTCGAAGACCCACCTGGCCAATTAGTGACAATGGGAAATTTGCCGCCATTTGCTGCGGAATCGGAGTGGTCATGGTTGACAGACGAGCAGATAAAAAGCGTCGGAGGAGATCCGTCGAAGACCGGACACATTGGATATCTGCGCTTCAGCGTTTGGCTGACGGCGCTCTCGCCAGCGATCGATGACGCACTCACAGCCTTTCGAAGTGCGGACGGAATTGTCATCGACCTTCGAAGCAACCCCGGTGGACTTGGATTGATGGCGACTGGTGTTGCCGGACATTTTCTCCAAGAACCGACTTCGCTTGGAACGATGCATGGTCGTGACATGAAGATCGACTTCCGTACCAATCCTCGGACGGTGGATCGTGCGGGAAATTCGATCGGAATATGTACATGTCCCGTTGCGATCCTCGTCGATGGACATACAGGAAGCACCTCGGAGATTTTTGCGGCTGGCTTGCTGGACCTCCACCGTGCTCAACCATTCGGCCAGACGACCGCTGGCGCAGCGCTTCCCGCGACGACTCACAATTTGAAGAATGGCGATGTTCTGCTTCACGCGATTGGTGACTTCCGAACACCATCGGGCAATCTGGTTGAAGGCGAAGGGGTGAAGCAGCAGATCGGCACACCTCCAACTCGAGGCGACTACACTTCCTCCCCCGATTGCGAACTTCGAGATGCGCTCCACTGGATCGCACGAGAAAGATCTGAAGGTAGGACTGAATCGAAGAAACCACTGGAAAGCACGAAAACACCATGAAGAACTCAGCCACAACACTCCAACTCGCAACCTTCTTTGTAACCACTGCAACTCTCCTCGCATCACCAACCATTGCGCTTGGACAAAAGGTCGCGCCAACTGCAGCACCAACTCCAGCGCCGCCTCCTGCTCCAGCGCCAGCCGCAACCGCTGCCCCATTACCAACGGCCGATGCGATCTTCGCAAGAGCTGTCACCGCCAGCGGTGGCGCAGACCTCATCCGTATGCAGACATCCCGAACACAAACGGGGACGATTGAAATGGCTGCGCAGTCTCTCAAAGGAACAATCGTCACGAAGTCCGTTGATCCAAACATGTTGCTCATCGAGACTGACATTCCCAGCTTCGGCAAGATTCGACAAGGCGTCAATGGAACCGTTGGTTGGGCCATCGATCCGATGCGTGGTGCGAGCCTGATGACGGCTGACGAAGTTGCACGAATCACGCGCGAGTCCAGTATCGCAGCCGAACTGAACCCTGCCGTTGGGTGTGATGCGCCAGTTGTCGAAGAACAGACTTCCTTTGGAGGCGAGCCATGCTTCAAGGTCAAGCTCAAGTGTGGCCAAGATGTTTCTTCGCGCTTCTACAGCGTCAATTCTGGACTCCTCATCGGCTCAGTTGCGTCAGTAAAATCATCGATGGGCGAGTTTGAAGTGACCACAATCAACAAGAATTTCGAGGCGTTTTCTGGCCGAATGATCGCGAAAGTCCAGGACAATTCGATGATGGGTCAAGTGCAAACCCTGACGATCTCAGCGGTCGACTTCGGGCCCATTGACCCTGCTGCATTTGCGCTCCCACCTGAAATTCAAGCACTCGTGAAGGCCGCAAAGAATCCTTCACCAGCGCCAACAACACCGCCGCATGCGCCGGTAGCACCAACGATACCAGCAAAGAAGTGAGCAACATCGTCACGAATACGGCGAGCGAACCAGCAGTCATTCTTCGAGGCGTCAAGAAACGCTTCGGAGCAGTGGAAGCTGTTCGTGAACTTGACTTGGAAGTAGAGCGAGGCGCACTCGTTGGATTGCTCGGTCCCAATGGCGCTGGCAAAAGCACGGCGATACGAATGATCATGTCTCTCATTCGTCCCGACCGCGGAGAACTTCGCGTGCTCGGCGGCGATGCCCTCGACGCAAAGGACCGCATCGGATATCTGCCCGAAGAGCGAGGGCTCTATCGACGAATGCGCGTTGGAGAATTCCTCATCTATCTCGGACGGCTCAAAGGACTGCCACGACACGGTCTCACTGCTCGCGTCGAAGGCTGGCTTGAGCGAATTGAATTGCCCGGAGTCTTTCGATCACGATGCCAAGAACTCAGCAAGGGAATGCAGCAGAAAGTGCAATTTATCGGCGCCGTTCTGCATGAACCAGATCTCATTGTGCTTGATGAGCCATTCTCTGGACTCGATCCCATGAACGCGCGGATCCTTATAACCACCGTACAGGATCTACACCGTCAAGGTCGCACCATCTTTCTCTCAACACATCAGATGGCGCAAGCCGAACAGTTGTGCGAGCGAGTCGTGCTGATCAATCGCGGCGAAAAGATTCTCGACGCATCGACACGGGAAGTGACGCAGCGATTCTCACCGCGTGCGGTCGAGATCGAACCCCTCGCTGGCGTCGAGGCTGCTCGCATCGCACTTGAATCAATCCGAGGGATCGAATCAGTTCGCACCGCCGAGGATGGCCGAACGGCCGTCATGATTGTCGATGAACACACGGATCCCCATTTCGTCATGGGCGTCGCTCTCGCCGCTGTCCCCTGTCGACGAATCGAAATCGCGCGTGTTTCGCTCGACGATGTCTTTGTCCGTTTGGTCACAGAGCACGGCGGTCACGCACGACAACCAGCGCGAGGTGCAGCGTGAGCGCCACAAACAAGTCAAGCGGCTTTCGCTTCTCACGCATCATGACGATTGCGTCGCGAGAATTCCGTCACACCGTGCTCACCAAAGGCTTCATCTTTGGAGCAATTCTCTTTCCGATGTTGATGTTTGTCGTCATCGGCGTGATGCCTTTCCTGATCTCGAACGATCAAGTCCCCGTTCGTGGGACGATCGTGGTGGCAGATTCGGATGGGTCGGTTGCACGTGCAATCGAGATTGCGTTCGCTGGCTATAAGAAACCAAAGGACGCCGAGAAACCCTCATCCGCTACGGCGATCAGCGATGTGCTTTCAAAGTCACAGCGGGGCGATCTTCAAGGACTCGACGCACTCACCGACATAACGACAACCGTCGAAGTCACTGTGCGGCGTATGTCAATCGATGACGATCTCGCGGCGATACGCGATCAAGTTCAAAGTGGCGAACTGCTCGCGCTCGTCGAGATTCCAGCAGTCCTCCTTGCGGCAGATCCTCCCACCGATGCCGACATTTCACTTCTCGTTCCGTCGAATTCTCCAGCCAAGACCACTGGACTTTTCGCACGGGTCGCCCGCCAAGCAACAGTCGCCGCACGCGTCGAACGTACGGGAACCGATCTCGCCAAGGCACTCTCTCTCGTGCGCGAACCTCGTGCAGAAACAGCACGCCTGACAAGCACTGGCGAGCACGCGAAAGAGAATCTCGAATTGCGCTTCATGATCCCCGGCGGATTCATGATGCTCATGTGGATCGCCGCATTCACGAGCGCCAATCAATTGCTGACGACAACGATTGAAGAAAAATCAAGCAAGGTGATCGAAGTCCTGCTCTCCGCAACAAGTCCGCTGGAATTGCTTGCGGGCAAGATTCTCGGGCAAAGTTTCGTCAGCCTACTGATGCTCTCGACCTATGGAGCCGCGGGAATCGCTGGCCTTGCATTCCTGACGATGCTCGACATTGTCCCACTCATGAGTTTGGTCCTCTTCCTCTTCTGGTTCTTACTTGCTTATTTCATGGTCGCCGCAATTATGGCGGCAGTTGGAAGTGCGGTCAGCGATCTGCGTGAGGCTCAATCGCTCGTGCAACCCGCCATGATTGTCATGATGGTTCCGTTGCTGCTCTGGCTTCCCATCTCGGAAAATCCAACTGGTTGGTTAGCGACCATCACGAGTTTCGTTCCACCCATTGGTCCATTCGTCATGGTTTTGCGCACCACTGGCGCTGTGGAGCCGATTCCACCTTGGCAAATCGGGCTCGCGCTCGCAGTCAACGGAGTCTCGACCGTTGCGCTCGTTTGGATTGCATCGCGAGTCTTTCGAATCGGCGTGCTTATGCAGGGAAAACCACCCACGCCGATGGAATTGCTGCGCTGGGCACGCACTCGCTAACACGCATCGCATGCGAATCCACCGACGACCACCCCCTGCTTCTACTATGGTGTTGCGATGACGAACAAAGACTTGTGGGCGCCGTGGCGAATGACCTATCTGCGCGAACTCGAATCGCGCGAAACTGACATTCGTACCGCGGGCGTCTCTCCCGCAACAAACTTTCTGCGAGCCGCTTGGGATGATGCGAAGAACGATCACCTACATCATGTCATCTTTCGAAATGCGAATGGGCTCATCATGCTCAATCGATATCCATATGCAAATGGGCACGTGTTGATTGCGCTCGCTGACCCTCGCCCGACATTGATGGATTATTCTTCTTCTCAGCGTGCGCAACTGTGGGAACTCGTCGACATCGCCGTCGACCTTGTCGAACGCGGGCTCCATCCACAAGGAGTCAATGTGGGACTCAACCAAGGTCGTGCAGCTGGTGCTGGATTGCCAGAACATCTGCATGTGCATGTCGTTCCGCGCTGGGGCGGCGACACGAATTTCATGGCGACCATTGGAGAAGTGCGCGTCGTTCCAGATTCCTTGGAACAAAGCTGGCGGATTCTTCGCGACGTCGTACGGTAAAAGGCGATGACGGATCCCGCCGGTCATTCGAGCACGCTCGCGGTCAAGATCCGAAGATCGGCGACCGAAATTGGCCGGTGAGCTCGAACCCAACTCGCAGGTGGGTTCGACGTCCGTCGATCCCGATCTTCCACTCAGCGCAATGCTGGAGGCTTGATCTTCGTCGCAGAGCAGCGATCCCGTGGGTTCGTGCAAGGTTCGAGCGCTTATGAGCCAATCAACGCCGGCGGGACCCGACATCGCAGCAATACTGTATCGCCCCCAACACGCGTCGTAAAATTTCTTCCTACCCTTGGGCAAGTTGTTTCTGCCTCGCTCATATTGAATTGGAACTTCGCGTGCAAATCCCTGGAACCCGTTTTTTCTTTGCAAAACTAAACGACTTTGTCGCGGGATTCCATCCCCGATCCTTGCCGCCAATGCTTCGCGCGAATTATGCACGCGAACTTTTCTCTTGGTTCCTCCTGCCGCTCATGCTCGGCGCGCTCGAGGGTGGAACGATGGCAATCATCGTTAAGAAAATGTTTGCAGGCGTACCGGGAATCGGACCAGCAGAACTTGACTTTGCTGTCGCTGCGGTCAGCGCAGCACCCAATGTCGCAAACCTCACAAGTTTCATTTGGGCTGGACTTGCGCACGGGCGACAAAAAGTGCAATTCATCAGCCGCCTTCAACTTGCGACATGTTGTTGTGTCGCACTCGTTGCGTTCATCCCACTCAACTTGATCGGGCTTGCAGCGCTTACTTTGCTGATCTTGATTTCGCGCATTGCATGGACTGGGGTCATCACGATTCGAACCGCAGTCTGGCGAAACAACTACCCACGAGCAAATCGGGCACTCATTGCAGGAAAAATGGCCATGGTTCAAGCCGTTGTTCTTGCACTTGCGGGATTCGTGATCGGCGAGGCGATGGACATTGCGCCAGAAAGTTTTCGCTATCTCTATCCAATGCTCGCCCTTGCGGGGTTCGCAGGAAATGCGATCTATAGAAAGGTACGACTGCGCGGCCAGCGCCGCCTACAACGCGCCGAGCAAGATGGACGGGCACGCGGCGAGGCGCATCTCGATCCACGGCGGCTCTTCGCACTCTTGCGAGAAGATCGCTTCTATGCGCGCTTCATGTGGTGGATGTCCGTCTTTGGACTTGGCAATCTCATGATGGGTCCTCCACAAGTCATCGTTCTCAACGATCAATTTCATACTTCCTACTTGCAGGGAATTCTTGCGACCACCGTCATTCCATTATTAGTCATGCCACTCGCGATCCCTGCATGGTCCCGTTTTCTTTCACGATCGCATGTCGTCGCCTTTCGGTCAGTCCACGGATGGACGTTTGTGCTTGCCGCCGCAGCGATGTGGTTAGCGACGCTTTTCCACTCCCTCGAGCTGATGTATTTTTCAAGCGTTCTGCTTGGATTTGGATTTGCGGGAGGTTCGCTTGCATGGAATCTTGGACATCACGACTTCGCCCCTGCGCACCGAGATAGCGAATACATGGCTCTTCATGTCACTCTCAATGGCATTCGGGGGGCGATTGCGCCGTTTCTAGCCGTCGCTCTGTACTTCCCGATGGCGCGCGCTGGCTGGGGAGCGTGGTTCTTTTTTATCTGCTTCCTAATCAACTTGGCTGGACTTCTTGGGTTTATGTCGATGCGACGAGACATACCCGTGCGAAAACCGCACGAAATCTGATATATTCACCGACCCGCCACTGAGAACGTCTCGGAGGCACCCCGCCTTGCGGTCGAGCAGCGTGCCCGATCCGCGCATTTTGGAACGCACCCCCCCACCATGGTTGATTACAACTTAATTGAAGACATCGGACTTGATCAGAACGCCACCGCCAACATGCTCCGTGAAGCATTTGGTGAAAGGCCGATCGACGAAGATTTGACTGCCATCATGACCAGAGCCGGCGCTTCGATCGGCTCACCGAACAGCGTCATCAAAGGACGCGTCGTGTCCATCAGCGGTGACTATGTCATCGTCGATGTCGGACTGAAAAGCGAAGGACAGATTCTCAAGGAAGAATTCGATGACGCTGGCGGCGTATCGCCTGGCGATGACGTCGATGTTCTCTTGGAAGAAATCGAAGATGAAGACGGAAACATCGTCCTCTCGAAGCGCAAGGCTGACCGCATTCGCGGCTGGGAACTGCTGCTGCAATCAAAGAAGGAAGGCGATGTTGTCGAAGGAAAAGTTCTCCGCAAGATCAAGGGCGGACTTCTCGTCGACATCGGCGTTCCCGTCTTCTTGCCAGCATCCCAAGTCGACGTTCGCCGTCCAGGCGACGTTGGCGACTTCGTTGGCCGCACGATTCGTGCTGCCGTCCTGAAGATTGATCTCGAACGACGCAACATCGTCATCAGCCGTCGCAAGCTGATCGAAGTCGAACGCGAAGATGCCCGCCGCAACCTGTTGACCAAGGTCAAGGAAGGCGACATCGTCAAGGGAACCGTCACAAACATCGCAGAATTCGGCGCATTCGTTGATCTCGGCGGTATTGACGGACTTCTGCACATCACTGACATGTCGTGGGGTCGGGTGAATCATCCGTCCGAAGTCGTTCGCATCGGCCAAGAGGTCGAAGTGAAAGTTCTCAACATCGATCGTGAACGCGAGAAGGTCGCCTTGGGTCTCAAGCAACGCGAACCAAGCCCGTGGGAAGAAATCGAAAAGAAGTATCCCGTGGGTGCGCGCGTGCGCGGCGCCGTTGTCAGCTTGATGTCCTATGGCGCATTCGTGCGACTCGAAGACGGCATCGAAGGATTAGTCCACGTCAGCGAAATGTCGTGGACTCGTCGCGTCAACCATCCAAGTGAGATCGTCTCAGTTGCTCAAGAGATCGACGTTGTTGTTCTCGACTTCAACAAGGACAAATTGGAAATTTCGCTCGGCATGAAGCAGTGCGAAGTCAATCCATGGGATCTTGTTGCAGAGCACTACCCACTGGGAACCGTCATCACTGGCAAGGTTCGAAATCTTGCCAACTATGGAGCGTTCATCGAGATCGAAGCTGGTATCGACGGACTCCTTCATATCTCTGATATGTCATGGACCAAGAAGATCGCGCATCCAAACGAAGCCTTCAAGAAGGGCGACGAAATTAAGTGCGTGGTCATCGAAGTCGATCAGGAGAAGCAACGCGTTGGACTCGGCGTTAAGCAATTGACCGAAGATCCATGGGTTGAAGCCATTCCAAGCGCATATCGCCCTGGCATGATCGTGAAGGGAACCATCACCAAGATCACCAACTTCGGAGTCTTTGTTGAACTCGAAGATGGACTCGAAGGTCTCCTACACATCTCGGAATTGAGCGACCAGAAGGTCGAAAATCCAATGGATATCGTGAAGGCTGGACAAGAAGTTGACGTGAAGATTCTTCGCGTCGATACCGAAGATCGCAAGATCGGACTCAGTCTCAAGCGAGCTCAATGGACCGCCGGTGCAGGTGGAGGTCGTGATGAAACGCCATCCACCGAGGACGATGCGTTCATTCTTCCAAAGAAGACCAAGCCAACCAAGGGCGGTATGGATGATCACGGTGCTCTCGGCACTGACAAGATCAAACTCGACTAATCGAGTGCGATTCAACTTCTCTTGAAGTTTCTTTCGAGTAAAGAAACTTCAAGAGAAGTGTTCCTGAAATGAATCGTTTGGAATGAATCGTTCCAAAGGCAATACAAAAGCAACGACGGCCTGCGAAAAAATTCGCAGGCCGTCGCGCTTTCCGGCACCCGCAGCACTTGCGTGCCCGGGCGTGTCTCCCCATCCGCCCCGCCGCCCCCCGAAGGGGGGTGACTGTGCCGAAAAAGGCGTTTGTTTCAGAGGATCGCTAAGAACGACAAAATCGTCAGCAGCGCAAGCCTCTGTCGAGTAACCGCATATGGAATTATTCTGTGTATGAACATCACAACACTCTCTTGTCTTCAAATTCGGTCACACGCGTGACCGTTCCGTACACTTCGAAGATGACCCGAATTTGGGAACTTGCCAAAACAATTCTCTGTTTTTCTGTCATTTTTGTTGGTCTTGGGGGGGCAACACCCCCCGATTCGACCGCCACTCTCTCAGCATGGACTGCCTGCAGAAAAATGGTGGATACTGCCGAAAACGAGCCAAAATTAGCCGATTTTGACTCGTCGAAAGCATGGTCTGCCGTCGTCATTTTACGCAAAGATGGACGGGTTATTGGGGTTGGAGATTCTCATGAAAAAGATCCCATCCAGCGCGCTATTGGAACGGCGATTGCGGACGCCAAACGGCGAATCGGCCAAGCCGGCGGCGATGCCGCAGCAGTTCCGTGGAGTCAAATGACGCTCGAACTCGAGGTGGGATCGAAACCTGAGCCACTCATTGGATCAACCTATCTCCAAGCAGCGCAAGAAGTTGAGCCCGCGCTTGATGGCATCGCCGTTCGACGTGGGACTGTGTGGGCGGTCGCTCATCCAGCTGTCTTGCAGTCGCTCAACGCAGCCGCCGCACCAGACCAGACATTCTTGTCGCTCGTAATGCAACTTGGGCTCCCCGCACGAGACTTTGACGAAATACCAGCGACCGAACGCGTTGCGCTCTACAAGTTCGATACAACGCGAATTGTTCAGCCCGCATTGACGATGCTGCCCACTTTCGTTCATCGCGGATCTCGAATTGAACCGCTCGTGGGACCAACCGCCACCGTTCAAGGAGCGCACACTGCTGTGAACGGAATCCTTCAATGGTTCGAGCGGTCGCTGATTCGGCCAAATGAAACTGATGCTGCGCAACCGCAAGGCGAACGCCGCGCGCTTCAAGCGCTTGGACTGCGCGGCGACTATCTCCCCGCAGATGGAAATGACGAGTCGATCAATGCGGCCCCAGCGGAACAGGCACTCGCCGCATTTGCGCTCGCTCGATGCGCAACGCTCAATGCTTCAGACGAATCCGTGGCGCATCGTGCGCGATCGCTTGCGCTCGACATTCTCGCTGGGCTTCAAGATGTTGCAGAAATCGAAAAGGATCCTCTGGCGGATCCAAAGGCGATCGCATGGATTGTGATGACTGCAGTCGAATTGGAAATGCAGGGAGATCATCTAAAGGCGTCACCAGCGGCGGTCACGTTGAGTGCGAATGCGAAGGGACTTCTCGCAAAAATGGCGGCGACTACACCAAAGGACGCTCTGCCGCTTCCGCGATCAAAGAGCGCATCGCCATCAACTGCACCACTCGATCATGCGGGAATTCTGCGAGGCGATCCGCTTGAACAAGCACTCACTGCGGCGGCTCTCGCATCGCTCGATCATGCAGGTCATCCATTGGTTGACCATGTCGCGCTCGTTCAATCGATCGATCAATGCTGGCAGGGCAATTCCAAAAGTCAGATCGTCGGAATTCTTGGATGGTTGCTCTTGGCCGATCTAAAACTTGGATCAGTGCCAGAGGCACACGCGGCGATCGCACGGGCGGCGCGTTCTGCACTATCGCGAGTGCAGCTCGGCGTCGATGACGGCGCGAATTCTCCAGCCGCTGCGCATGTTGAACCGGATCTTGTTGGAGCCTTTGCGCTCTCTGGAATCGCCAGCAAAGGTGCGACGGCGCAGACTGCTCGCCCTGGTTATGCGTTGGCGCTCATGATGACTGATCCCACGCTCACGCCAGTCGGCGAACAATTTCGAGCGCGTGCAATGCAGCTGGGCATCGTTCGATTCCTTCGTCAATTGGTCTACGACGAAGTCTCTTCGTATCTAGCACGTGATCCCAAACGAACGCTCGGAGCGATCCGAACCGCTCCATGGGACAGCAGAGTCGCGGTTGCAGGGAATGCAATGGCACTTTTATGCCTTGAAGAATCAGAATTTGCCATAAAAACACTGAATTCTGTATTAGAATTACCGAAGTAGTTTTTACGGAGTTCCAAACAAGAGAGCGTTGCAAATGAAACACCAATTGAAATCATTCGTGATTCTCGCTTGCTCCTTGGTCAATGCGTCAGCCTTTGGACAGTTGCCTCATGCGGCAACTCCCCCTGCGAAACCTTCGACTCCTGCTGCGCCAACATCTTCCCCCGCATCTGCGCCAACCGCTCCAGCAGCTCCAGTTGAACTGCTCACTGCAGAACAGGACATCCTGTTCGCGCTTATGCACACTGAAGTCTCAATTGACTTTGATGAGACGCCTGCGAAGGATGCGCTCAAGTTCATCCAAGAAGCCGCAGGTGTTCAAATGTTGGCCCGGTGGCTGACAGAAAAAAATACTTCTGGAATGGATCCACAAGAATTGATCACCGTCAAACTGCAGAAAGTGTGCGCTCTCGATGCGCTCGAAACCGTTCTTGGAGAACTTTCGACAGAACATTCTTGCACGTGGCAACTCCGAAGTGGTTTTCTTGAAGCCGGAACGAAAGACAATTTGTCCCGTCGCGGGACGAGAAAAACAAAGCTCTATCCAATCAAAGATTTGCTCTACGAAGTTCCATACTTTGACAATGCGCCGAACTTCAATATCGACGCCGCATTCAATCAGGGCGGCGGAGGTTCTGGAGGTGGTGGCGGTGGAAGTGGCGGCGGCAATATGGGTGGAGGCGGCGGATTCGGCGGCGGTGGCGGAGGTGGAAGTGGCGGAGGCGGTGGAAACCTCTTTGGAAATGGCGGCCCAAGCCCTGCGCGTGCAACTGATAGTGCAAAGGCGATGCGCCTAATCGAACTCATCAAGTCGCTTGTCGAGCCCGAAGCATGGGAAAATGACTGGGCCTTCATTGATTACACACACGAATGCCTCGTCGTACGTGCACCGGATTATGTCCACCGAGCGCTCGGCGGATATTCCTTTCTTCCACCCTCTCGTCTTGAGCGACAACGTGGAACTGGACGCTATGTTTCCATGACTGTGCCAATGAGTTTCTCTCAGTTGCAGGGTTTTTCTCCGGCTACAACCAGTGGATCCGCTGGCGGCAACAGCTTTGGCACTGGCGGTGGTGGCGGACCACGCCCCTGATTGAATGGTCTCTTACGTGCAGTCACCGCGCACGGTGACTGATTCCGTACACAAGATTTTCTGCACTTCGGGTACACATTGGCGGTGAACACTCGATCGCGCAAATTGCGACATGATCTTGCTGCATCGACAGGTGACGGCGCGACCTATTCCTTCATGGTCGGCGTCGGCGAGATGTACTTCATCCCGTTCGTTCTCGCACTGGGAGTTGGTGAAGTTAGCGCTGGACTTTTCTTCACGATCCCGTATCTCTTTGGTTCGATACTTCAACTACTCGCTCCGTGGGGAGTCTCCGCGTTGGGGAGCCCGCGCAAATGGGTGATCTGCTGTGCGACGGTGCAGTGCCTCAGCTTTATTCCGCTCGTCGATGGCGCCTTGCGCGGAACGCTGCCAACATGGGTCTTTTTTGCATCTTTCGCACTCTATTGGGGAGCTGCGATCGGTGCTGGACCAGCATGGGGAGCGTGGGTTGCCGCACTCATTCCATCCCATATCCGCCCAAAGTATTTTGGTCGCCGAAGTCGAATCTGTCAGTTGATGACCCTCGGAGGGCTAGCGGTCGGTGGAGGTTTTCTATTCTTCGGCGAAGGGCTCGATCACCTGAAGGATGCGGTCGGCGATCTTTCCTGGCAGCTTGCAGCATTCGCAACAATCTTTGTCCTCGCCGGATTGAGTCGCGCATCGTCCATCCCCTTCTTACTTCGTCAAAGCGAGCCACCGCCTGGCGCATGGAAGCACACTCCTGTTCCACTGAAAATTCTGTTGATCCGCCCGCTCATCGGACAGGAACGCCCTCTGTTGTTGTTCATGCTTGTCTTTCAACTCGCGCTTCAAATCTCAAGTCCATTCGTCGCGTCGTATCTCATCGGCGAGATTGGCTTCAGCAATGCGACATACTTTGCAGCTGCTGCAACGCTCTTTGCCACCAAGAGCATTGCCGTCTCCATCTTTGGCTCGATTGCATCACGCAGAGGACCACGCTTCGTGCTGATTGTGAGCGCAGCCTTTCTCACTGCTCACGCTGCACTGTTCGCTCTTCCGCCACAAACCTCGACAATTTTCATCTTGATGGCGCTCTCGGGAATCTGCTGGGCTGGCTATGAATTAGCGACTTTTCTGCTCCTGCTTGATTTAGCAAAGCCAGAGGAACGCACGAGCATTCTGACATCGTTCAATCTGCTGAATGCTGGGGCGCTCGTGATCGGATCACTCATCGGCGGATCAATTCTTCATTCGCTTGGAGATGACCGCACGGCGTATGCGTTGCTCTTTCTCGTTTCAGCAGGCGCCCGCCTTGCAGCACTCGTTCTCTTGCGGTGGGTCCGCGACACACGCAGACCCAAGGCCGAGGCCGGCGTGGATGCGATCGACTTTCGAGAAATCAGTCTGGAAGAAGACGGCTCATTCAATCGACCGCCGGAATCCATCCTGTGAACCGTTCGCCCACGACCACCATCGCCGCCGTTTTCGCAGTGGTGCTCTCAATTGCGTTGGCGACACTCGCCATGATCAATACCGAAATATTGGCTCAATTTTTCACTCATTCATTCCTCGCCGATCACGCTGGGGTCGACATTCGACCAGTGACACGTCAGGGTGCAGAATGGTTTCGAATCATGTGCGCCCTATCTGCGTTCGCATGGCTCTCGATTCCATTGATGCTTCTGCGCATCGAAGCCAAGACTGGTCACGATCCACGATCACATGTGGATGCGGCGTTGGACTTCGTGAAGCGTTCTGCACTGACCAATCGACTACGATTCGCACTCTTTTGCGCACTCAGCGTTGGACTGATCGAGCGCATCTGGCGGATCTCAGAAAGTTTGTGGTTCGACGAAATTTCCGCCATGATCGATTATGCGCAGTATGGTCCTGGGCCAATTCTGGGAAGTTATTTCGTCCCGTCGAATCACGTCTTGCACACCCTCCTTTCGTGGTGCGCCATATCAATGGCCAACGGGGCAAGCGAGCCAGTACTACGAATGCCGGCGTTCATCGCTGGAATTGCATCAATTGGTGCGATCACTGCCCTCGCACGTGAATCTGCACTTTGGCAAGGCGTACCGACACGAGCTCGAATGTCCATCGCATGTGGAATTGCAGCGCTCGCTCCAATCATGGTTTTGGAATCTGTCGAAGCCCGCGGCTACTCGATGATGATCCTCTTCTCAGCCCTCGCGTCGTGGCAGTTTCTTCGGAGTCTGCGAACGGGACGCTTGCTTGGATGGATTGCGTACGCCATCCTCTGCGCGCTTGGCGTCTGGTCGCACTTGGTTTTCGTTGTGCTGCCCGTCAGTCACGGGCTGATTGCCGCATGGCTCGCCATCCGCCCTCGTCAAGGCAGCGATGATCGCGCAAACGGGAAATCTGCGCTGTTGGCGCTCGCACTTGCCGCCATCACGTCAATCACTCTCCTAGCTCCCCTGCTTCCCGACCTTCTACTCATCCGACGAGAATTCCAAGCGCTCGATGGAAACGAGCCATCAATCTTTTCGACCGAGGGAATCCATGTGCTCCTGGGACTCGGCGGAGCATGGACCGCACTCGCCGCACTGCCGGGAATTGGTTTGCTCATCATCGGAGTACTTGCCGCACGCCGCGATCTCACTCGTCGAATGCCGCTCGCAGCAACACTGCTGGGACTTCCAATCCTTGTCTTGGGAACCGAATTCGCTGGAAGCTGGATGTATGCCCGCTTCGCGCTCTTCGCTCTACCTGGAATTTTTCTTGCAATGACACTTGGCGCATTCGACGTCGCTCGATTTCTGCGAGCCCACGATTCAAACATGGGGCGTGTGAATTCCACATTGATTCTGGGAGTTCTTGCCGTCGCTGCGCTCTGGACGGAATCACTCGCATCACTTCCTTCTAAACAACCGATTCGCGACGCAGTCTTCTTCATTCAAGGCCAAGATCCAACCGTCGCAACATTTGCCAGCGCTGGACTGGCAGACAATGTGGTTGCCTACTACGGAATACTTGCGGGATTGAAAATCGAAAGCGCTGGAGCTGGAGGATCTGCGATTGGCGAGATCCCCTCCGATGTCGAATGGATGGTTGTCATATACCCGCGGTCACTCTGCGCAGCCGGAGCGCGGGCCCTGACTGAGCACTGGCATCTTGTTGAGACCTTTCCAGGATGGGTCGACTGGAACAACGGCGACGTCTTGGTGTATCGCCGCAATACTGCCGCGAATCATTCGAAAGAGTAATTCGCCCCGACGGCGCACACGCAATACTCAAATCGTGCCAGCGGACAGTGGCTCTAACCAAGGTCAACTAGTCGTGGCGCAATGCAACGACTGGATCCTTGCGACTTGCCACGATTGCGGGATACATACCAAACACCAATCCAACCGCAGCAGCCACTCCAAAGCTAACAATGATCGACCAAGCCGTCACAATCGGTTCAAGCGCAAACCCACCGCCGAAAACACCGCGGAACATCTGCCACTTCTGGATGATGGGAACGATTTCGCCTAGACCAATCGATGCGGATATTCCAAGGACGATTCCAAGCAATCCTCCGACTGTTGAAAGCGAACCAGTTTCAACGAGAAATTGGAGAATAATGTGACGACGTGTTGCGCCAAGCGCACGTCGAATTCCGATCTCGCGAGTCCGTTCAGTCACACTCGCAAGCATGATGTTCATAATGCCGATTCCACCGACCAACAGACT
The DNA here is from genome assembly GCA_903919715.1 of uncultured bacterium. Classification (GTDB taxonomy): domain Bacteria; phylum Planctomycetota; class Phycisphaerae; order Phycisphaerales; family SM1A02; genus F1-60-MAGs104. The sequence continues at coordinate 25,935 of CAIXJC010000003.1, forward strand.
GATCGCCGCAATCGCGACCAGCATGACATTCCAGACAAGCATCGCTCGACGAGCATTCTCGAGTAACTCCCATGGCACCACGATTTGCACATCGGTCATTCCAGGATGGCCGACAGCCATAATCCGCTGCACCCGCTGTGAAATTTGATTGACCGCAGTCGTCGAAGGCGCGGTGATATACACCTCGCTCAATTGAATCTCCTCGGTGGTGAAAGAGCCCGATGTGCGCCGTTGAATCACATCTCCAAATTGACGTTCAGCTGTCGTCAATGGCAGATGGATATCCCGATTCAGATCACGCCCAACGAGCGCGCCGCCTGCGCCGCCAGACAATCCTTGTTCCTGAAGAACGCCCACCACTCTGAGCACTTGTTGGTCGACTCGAAAATCCTGCCCGACGGCATCGCGCGCAGGAAAAAGTTGCCTTGCGGTTTCAGCGCCAAGCACGGCAACGGGTGCCTGCGTTTCAACGTCGTGATCACTCAAATAACGGCCACCTGCAGCGACTCGGAGATTTGCCACTTCGGCCAACATCGGCAAGGTCCCAAAGCACTGGGAGTTCGTGCGAAATGGTCCACGACTGATTTCGCTGCCAACTGCCTTGAGCGGGACGATTGACAAGACATCGGGCATGGCCGAACTGAGGCGACGAGCGTCCTCGTATGTGATTCCGTAACGCGAAAGAAACGTGCGCGCCTGCGTTGTGCTCGCCGCATCAGGCGGCTTGGAACTTCGCACAATAATGTTGGTTGCGCCGAGCGCCGCAATATCTCTCAGCGCCGATTGTTTGTTGCCTTCTCCGATCGATACAACCACGATCACTGCGGCGACACCCAAGATGACGCCGAGGCAAGTCAGTATCGATCGCAATGCATGCCGTCGCAAGTTGCCCAATCCCAACCGCATCGTTTCCAAGAGGAAGATCATTGCACCAAGCGTAGAAGATTCTTCGCTGACAGGCTGTAGTCTGTCGCAGATGCAATCGGACCTTGAATTGGAAGTCGCCACCGAACGGGAAGGTTCAGCATGCTGGATTTTTCAAATTCGCCGACAAGGACAGGCCGAACCCGCATGGGAAATGACCCTTGCATGGGCCGATTATGACTGGTGGTCTCCAACTGGATCTCACACGCCTTCACAGGTCGCATTATCGGTGATGAAGGTTCTCACCGAGACGCCTTGGGAGGTTGCCGATCAATCCTCCCACCCGATGCGATTCGATGCCAGCACAATCCGCAGGCGAATTGCTGGTGCAGATCGCTTGATTGTCGAACGCCTTCAGCGCTCTACTTGAGGAGCGAGTTGCGGCTTCACTTGCGTCGGCAGCAGCGGTTTTCGCTCGCGGACTCGGAAGTACAGCGGAACTTCAACGAAGAATGTGGATCCTCGATCAGGTTCTGAAATGATGCCAACAGTGCATCCCAGAATCGTCGCCAACTCTCGACAAATTGCCAACCCAAGTCCAGTGCCGCCGTGCGACTTCGTATGGCTCGCATCAACTTGACGAAACTTTTCGAAGATCGTGTCCTGCAAATCAAATGGCACGCCAGGTCCCTGATCGACGACTGATATCCGAACTGCTTCACGCGAATCCATACTGATTGCTTCGGCAACAATTCGAATTACGCCACCGCTCGGCGAAAATTTGATCGCATTCGAAAGGAAGTTGTACAAAATCTGCTGCAGCTTCCCAGGATCTGTCTCCACAGACGGAAGGTCCGCCGCGACTGATGCGCTAAACGACAATCCCTTCGCCATCGCCTGAGGGCGCATGATCGTTTGAAGTCCTTCGAGAATGTCAGCGATGCTTGATGGCACGACGGCGGCTGACATCCGCCCCGCTTCGATCTTGGCCATATCAAGAAGTTCATTGATCATCTCCAACAACATACGAGCGCTCGTCAGGATATTGCTGATGTAGCGCACCCGCTTCGGATCTGCGTTGGGATCAATTCGCGCGATTTCTGCCAGCAATTCAGCAAATCCGATGATGGAATTCAGCGGCGTACGCAGTTCGTGTGAAACATTTGCCAAGAATTCGCTCTTCAGTCGATTCGACTCAAACAGTCCAACGTTCGCTTCGGAGAGTTCGACCACCTTCAGATCGAGCGACTCGTTCATCGCACGCAATGATTGTTGAACCTTGTTGACCTCGTCGAGCATCTGATCAAACGCGCGAGAAAGTTCTTCCAATTCATCGCCCGTTCTCAGTGAACTTCGCACAGTCAGATCGCCACGGCGCACCTTTTCTGCACTCTCACGAAGTCGACGCACGGGCGAAAAAATCAGTTTGGTCAAGATCAACGAAAACACGACGACAGCGAGTCCGACGGCGACCACACCACCTGCGATGATGTACCAGCGATTCGATAAAATCTGCCGAGCGGCGAACGGACTCGTTCGTTCGATGACCAACACCGCGCGCAGTGGATCCCCAAGTGCGGTCTCTGAGGAACGTGGCGAGAAATCGACGAAACGTCGATCTTGAATTGCTCGCCACTGCGCTTCACGAAGAGGCCGCGCATATCTGTACATGATGCCCTCTTCCGTTCGGTGAGTTGTGAAGTACTCATCGTTGCTGGGGTCGCTGAGAAATTGTCGATACGCCTGATCAACGAATATGTCAGCAACGCTGCCATCCTCGATTTGTTCGACTGGCACAACCCGAATTGGAATTGGAATCCCCTCCGTCCGATTCAAGGCAAATCCATTTTGAAGCCATGTTTGCGCCAATTGCCGAGACGTTTCGCGCTGGCTCTCCTCGACGACCCATTCCAATCGCATCCATGGAACAACGAGTGCCCCAGCCAAAATCAGCAGGACAGCTGCCCCGAAGAGGATTTGGCATTTGTTGGCAAGTGACGGACCGCGGGGCATTGGTACAGCCTATCGGGAGCATTCTGCGTTTATCCTCCCCACATGCGCCGCGAAGGTACGAATCTGGAAGAAGTTCGAATGGAAGATGTCCTGTGTGACTATTGCCATTCGTCTTGGACGTTGGACCGCCCGATGATTGAAGGACACCACGGTTCGTGTATTTGCGGAACCTGCCTTCGAACCGCGTATTCCGCAGTACATCTTGGGGGTTGCAACGATGCGACCGATGGGCAAACATCCAAATGCACAATGTGCCTTGAAGAGCGACCCGATGCGTGCTTCCACAGTCCGGCCTATCCGGATGCGATCATCTGCTTACGCTGCATCAAGATGGCGGCGAAGGCTCTGACCCGTGATCCAGATTCCAATTGGAAGCCACCGACTGACTCAACGACTGCCTAGCACACCACTGCACTGAAATTAATTATGGACCCCGCTCGCGGAAAAACTCTTGATGTCGGCAATTTCGGCATCGATCAATCGCACTTGCCTGCGCACGATGCTGGTCCATTCGATCCACGACTTCTCTTTGCGGCACCAGCGCATTCTTTCGAGATCGAAATCGGCACGGGAAAGGGCACGTTCTTGGTTCAGCAAGCGGTTCGACAACCCAACACGAATTTCCTCGGCATCGAGTGGACTGCGGAATTCTGGAGATATGCCGCAGATCGCGTGCGCAGGCGGGACCTCACCAACATTCGCGTTCTGCACACCGATGCCACTGAGCTCTGTCGATTTTGGTTGCCAGATGAGATCGCTGCCGTCATTCACTTGTACTTCAGCGATCCGTGGCCGAAGAGTCGACATCACAAGCGCCGAGTTGTTCAGGACGAAACACTCCGACACTTTCATCGCGTGCTCAAGCCTGGCGGCGAACTCCGCCTCGTCACAGACCACGTCGAACTTTGGAAGTGGTATCAAGAACACGCCGCGCGAAACGCAGAACTCTTTGAAATCAAACCGTTCGCCACTCCCGAATCAGCGAATGCTGGAGAAGTGGTTGGAACGAATTTTGAACGCAAGTTTGCTCGAGAAGGCAGACCGTTTATGGCGATGACTTTGGTGAAACGACCGACCCCGTCCGTTGCGATTTCTGCTGCGCGGTCGTCGTCGCAACCACCCAATCCACGATCTTTTTCAAGACTTCCTGATCCATCTCCACTTTAATCGTGGCGTATTCATCGGGCATTCCGGTGATCGCAGGCTGAAAAAGATGATTCACTTTCGGGATCACCACGATCTCCGGCTTGGTGGGGCATTCCAAAGCCCCCGCTTGAAATGACGGCAGATTCCGCGCCGGAGCAACTTGCACATCGCGCTCTCCAAAGAGAATCAACAGCGGCACATCGATACGGTGGATCGCAGGAGCGGGATCGAGTGCAATGAATGTTCGCATCCACGGGCTGCTGACCTGTGCCAAACCTTGCTTCACCGCCATCTGAACCGTCGCATCCGACGGCTTCACTTTCATCACGCAGTCGAATTGTGCAGCGACAAGCGCACGCATCGCTCCCGCAAGAGCCGCATCATCAGCCTTCGCAATAACGGCGTCCATCAGCTCGCGGTGCTTCTCAAGTGCAAATGCCATGAGCGCTGGTTCGACGTTCATCTTCGCATAGATGTCTGCGGATTGACCAACAAGAATTTCGGCTCCTGAAATTCCTGGGGGCGCAAGGAGTACGGCAAAGTTCATCGCTGGACTTGGAGCTTGAGAAAGCAATACTCCAATCAAGGCGCCTTCACTATGACCGACAACGCCGATGCGTGCTGGATCAATCTCAGGTCGAGTGCGCAGCCATGCAATCTGCGCCTTCGCATCATCAACAAAGTCAAAAGTCGTTGCCACCGCTGGATCACCGGTGGATTTTCCAAACCCTCGGTCGTCGCAGCGAATCGATGCGACTCCCGCCTTCGCGAGTTCAGTTGCGATCAGGCGAAATGGTTTATGGCCGAAAATCGTTTCGTCACGATCCTGCAATCCGCTCCCGGTGATAAACACAACAGCTGGAATGCGGTCGGTCGGCGATGCCCCGATGGGTAGAAGGAATGTTCCGGCAAGAGTGTTGCCCGAGGGTCCATCAATGGAGACTTCGCTCGACACTTCAGTGACTGCGACTGGTTTGTCGAGTGGCGCAACTGCGCTTTGCACGAAACTTTCGACGGGGCAGTTCCCAAGTGCGATCGACACCCAGAACGCACAATGAACAATATTCATTTGATCAGTTTACGGCGGGAAATCAATGCCGAATCAGGGGTATCAGCGGGTTGCTGTCGCCGACGGACGCCAAGTCAATCGTGGCGCATCTGGCCATAGTCCTTCGATATCGTAAAACGCCCGCTGGGTTGGTTCGAAAAGGTGAACGACGACGTCGACAAAGTCAACGACAATCCAACTCGTCCCCGTATCTGCATCCGTTCGCCATGCGGGCGAACCCTGCGTCTTTCCCAACTTATCAATTGCTTCGCCGACGGATTTCATTTGACGCTGACTCGTTCCCGAGGCAATCAACATGTAATCACAAATCTGCGACCTCCCGACGAGATCGAGCACAACGATGTCGGAACATTTCAATTCAGACATCAATTTTGCCGCATTTGTCGCGAACGACTTTGTGCGCGCAGCATCACTCTTTACGGTTGATCTACTCATCTCACGGAAACAAATTCAGCGTGACGAATCAGCGACCACTTCCGGTACGGCCGCCACCAGAGCGACCAGCACCACCACTCGGTCGAGCGCCGCCACCAGTACGTCCGCCACCAGTGCGTCCGCCACCAGTACGACCCCCGCCAGTGCGACCACCGCCAGTACGACCACCTGCAGAACGACCTCGCGGACCTGATGAAGATGATGATGAACCGCCACCACCAGAACCACCACTCCCGCCGCCACTGCTTCCACCAAATCCGCTGCCTGAATCGCTTCGGACAGTGAAGGTTCGTTGTGGCCCACGAATTTCTTCGCGGCGCTTGATTTCAGAGGGCTTCTCGTGATACTGCCGACGCTTGAGATCTTTGGTGATTCCTTCACGCTCGCACAACTTCTTAAAGCGGCGAAGCATCTGTTCGGCGGTTTCATTTCCTCTGCTCTTAACTCGAATTGGCATTGCGTTTGGATCCTTGTATGGGGTGAGTCCCGAATTAGAGCATGTTTTGCCAATCCAAGCAAGCCACGCACAATCATGGGAAAGTACCCACGGATCCCCCCTTCCAATGCCCCTCATTATTGATGTCAACAATCTCCTGCATATCACCGGCGTCCTGCCGCCCGAAATTGCTGGGTTGGACGAGGCTGGACTGGCTGAACTGATTGGCCAAAGTCGTTTTCAGCGAGAAGCGACCTGTCTCGTGTGCGATGGTCCCGCTCGGGGGCGTCCAACCGATGATGCTGGATCTGTTGTTTTTCATTATGCCGGAAGTGGCAGCACAGCGGATGCGGTCATCGCCAAGATCGTCGATGCGTGCACTGCCCCCCGTCGAATGACTGTCGTCTCGAGCGATCGGGCAATTCTGAAGCATGCAAAGCGTCGAAGGTGTCCAACAATATCAGCGAATGAGTTTCTGGAGATTCTCGCACGCGATCATGCCGCAGCTGGACGTGGGGCGCGTGGTGCAGCTCGAGCACGAGGGTCGAACGCACGACCGCAGATCGACCCGTTGACGCAACAGCAAATTCACGCATGGAAAGTTTATTTCGGCCTCGACGATCCAAAGAAACTGGATGCGCTCAAACAATCTGCACGCGAAGGTCCTGCACACCGCAAGCCGCACGATCGACGCACGCCTCGGCAACTCTGAAACAATCCCACTCGTCTACCCTGCGCACGTATGAACGATTCCTCCACCGAGTTTCCATTCATTCGATTTGAACCGCGCCCAGCAACGAAATTGGATTTCCAGCCAGTTGCAATGAACTTTGAACAGCCGCCGGCGGATCCTGTTGCCGAAACTCTGCGTTGGCTCGACGAAGCGTTTCAACTTCCGATTCCAAATCCAAATGCCATGTCAATCGCAACGGTCAATGCAGATGGAAGCCCTTCGCTGCGAATCGTTCTCTTGAGAGGATTCGACGAGGACGGTGCGGTTTTCTTTACAAATCGACTCAGTTCCAAAGGACTCGCACTCGCCCATCGTCCTCAAGCTGCTCTCCTGTTTCACTGGGATCATTTAGACCGACAAATTCGCATCGAAGGAAAGGTCACGGCGACGAGCGATGCCCAGAGTGATGCGTATTTCTTCAGTCGGCCAAGGATGAATCGAATTGGTGCTTGGGCTAGCGAACAAAGCAAACCTCTCGCGAATCGCGCTGCATTCGAAGAACGTATTCGCGAAGTTTCGAATCGCTTTGAGGGAACAGAGGTTCCCAGACCGCCACACTGGGGTGGCTATCGGATCGCCCTGGACTCCATCGAGTTTTGGCAAGGAGATGCCAATCGCCTTCATGAAAGAATTGTTTATCGCAGATCAAGCGCCGGCTGGAACGTCGGTCGACTTTTTCCATGAGCCTCCGAAACCCGAACGGTTTTCGCGCTCACGCTTCGGGGGAATCCAACCGCCCCGAACAATCACTCGTCCTGCTCCGACAATTTCGGTGAGTTTTCGCAGCACCCCTGCTTCTGCGACGACTCGTAGTCCATGGGGAATAAGCGTTGCAATTCCACCGTCAACTTCCAAAAGAATCGCGACTTCCACAGGACGACCCTTCAGACTCAGGACACTTCCTGCTGCTTGACGAAGGGCGCCCGCCAACATTCGCATCGTCGGGACCAAGGATTCTTCGCTCGGTCCAACAAGCGCAGGATCCGTCAAACGAATTTCGATGCGGCTTGCCAAATGCGCCGAAGCTTCTTCGATCGCAAAGACTCGGTCAACAATCACGCCGGGTTCAGAGCGCGAAGCATCAACTGATCCAGACAACACAACAACTTTTCCATCCTGAATCAATTCGCCGAATGCCGCATATGTTTCAGCGAAGAGAACCGCGTCGAATGTTCCCGTGCGATCGGCGAGCGTTGCGATCGCCATCCGTTGATTGGCACTCGCGCCACGCTGCGTGATGATCTGCCGAATTCGTGTGATCAGTCCTGCGATCACGATGCCGCCAGCGCCAGCTCCTTCAGCAAGTCGACCACTATCACAATTGCAGAACGAGCCAATTTCGCCCCGCCAGTCGTCAAGAGGATGGCCGGAAACATGAAATCCAAGGGCCTCTCGCTCGTAATTCAGCGTCGTCATTCGATCCCACGGATCCGCACGACGAAGGGGAAGCGTCGAAGTCGGCGATGATTCGCCTGCGGGCGGAGTCACCGCAGGTTCTTCTGCCACTGCAAACATCGACATCTGTCCAGCGGCGCGATCTCGCGCCATATTTTGACCAGCACGCAGCGCATCTTCGAGAGATGCGAGAACCGCCGCACGCTGATTTGTTCCGTGGAGAGAATCCAACACTCCAGCTTTGATCAAAGTCTCAAGCGACGAGCGATTCACCGCTCGCAAATTCACTCGAGAGCACAAGTCGAAGATATCCCGATACGGCCCAGATTTGGTGCGATCTTCGATGATGGCGGCGATCGCTCCATCGCTCACCCCTTTCATCGCACGCAGTCCAAATCGAACATGACCATGAAGATGATCGTGTGGCTCATCGGCTGCGAAGACAACGGCGAAGTCCGTCGTGGAAAGATTGATGTCTGGCCCTTTCACTTCAACGCCCGCATGTCGGCGTTCACGAGTCGAATCAGCCCAAAGAATTCGCTTGCATTCCTCCAAATACACCGCCCAATCCTCCACTTTCTGCGCCTGACTTTCGAAAGTCAACACCGCAGCCATGTAATGCGCTGGGAAGAATGTTTTGAGATACGCCGTCTGGAATGCAATGATGGCGTACCCAGTTGAATGGCTCTTATTGAAGCCGTAGCCAGCGAATTTCAGAATCAGATCGAACAGTGTGTCAGCCTGACCCGCAGCGAGACCGCGCGCACCTGCACCGCGAATAAAGTCCGCACGCGCTGCGTTGATGACATCCTGCTTCTTCTTCGAGATCGCTTTGATAATCGTGTACGCGGCGCGAAGCGGAATGTCGCCGAGTTGATGCAACACTTGCATGATCTGCTCTTGATAGACCATGACTCCGTATGTTTCAGCAGTCAGTCGATCGACAACTTCGTGGACACTCGGAACAGCCTGACGACCCGCCTTTCGTTTGCAGTAATCCGAAATGAGTTCCATCGGACCTGGTCGAAATAACGCATTCGCCGCGATCAAGTCTTCAAGTCGATCGGGCTGCATATCTGCAAGCGTCTTGCGCATCCCGCCAGATTCGAATTGAAAAACACCGCCGGTCTCGGCGCGACGAAAAAGTGCAAAGACCCGCTGATCGGTGAAGTCGATGCGATCAAGGTCGAGCGGATCTGCGCCACGTTTCGCTGGTTCTGCAGCGAATTCTGCTGATCGACCGACGGCTGCCCATTGAGCGGCTGGGGTCAATGATTGACGGATCAACTTCTTCGCACACTCGATCGTCGAGAGTGTTCGAAGTCCTAAAAAATCCATCTTCAGCAATCCGATTTTCTCACACGTCGGGCCGTCCCACTGCGTGATCGCTTCTTCGCTCCCGCTACTCGCCCTGCACAGCGGCACAATGTTCTCGAGTGGCTGAGTTGAAATCACAACTCCGGCGGCATGCGTGCTGGAATTGCGTGCGTGATCCTCGAGTCCTTGCGCATGCTCGAGCACCTTACGAATGAGCGGGTTCTCGTCCCGTGCCGCCCGAAGTGCAGGCTCGCGTTCGAGTGCTTTCTGCAAGGTGATATGCAGTTCGCCAGGAACCAGATCCGACAATCGCTGAGCCTCAGACACTGACACACCCATCGCTCGTGCGACATCTTTGATCGCAGCTTTCGCTTTCAATCGGCCGAATGTGATGATCTGTGCGACATGTCCGTATTTCTTGCGAACGTATTCCAACACATCCGCACGACCATCTTGGCAAATATCGATGTCGATATCGGGATATTCGCTTCGATCTGGATCGGTGAATCGCTCAAAGAGCAATCCATATTTCTCAGGGCAGGCATTCGACAAACCCAGCACATATCCAACCATCGTTCCGACACCCGAACCACGCGCCGTCGCGGGAATGCCTCGCTGTCCAGCCCAACTGACGAAGTCCCAAACGATCAGGAAGTATGCGCTAATCGACTTGTTGGCGAGAATCTGCAGCTCTCGCTCAAGCCGAGAACGAATGACAGGGGTCACACCATGCGGACCGTATCGCCAGACGAGTCCAGCCTCGCAGAGCATCGCGAGCGCACGATCGCACTCAGCCTTTGTTTCTTCTTGCGAGGCATGATCTTGGCCGTCAAACGGACTCAGCACGAAGCAGCGGCAGTATTCCTTGAACCACTCAGTCAAATCACCGCCGCCATACTGCGGCGGATCCTTCGGTACCTGAACACGGACAACCGGTGCGTGACTTTCGCCATGAGGTAATTCGACCGAGCAACGTGCCGCAATGCGCACCGTGTTCAGCAGCGCTTCTTGTTCATCTAGTTCGGTAAAAGTCGCCGCCATTTCAGCGGGACTCTTCACAAACAACTGCTTGGGATATCGAATCCGCTCAGGATCGTCCTTGTTTTTGGCCATTGAAATGCAGCACAGCGTGTCATGCAAATCGTGGTCGCTTTCGAGCAGAAAATGTGCGTCGTTGTCGATGACAAGTGGAAGATGCAACTCGGCGGCGAGTTTCTTGAGCAGTGGATTAATGCGTTCTTGTTCTGGAACGTGTCGCTGAAGTTCGATATAGAAACGCGGTTCGCCGTGCTCGTCTGGGGCAAAGGTGCGCGCATGCCAACGCGCCTCATCGAGCGCAAGAGCCCAATGATTCGACTGGCCTGTTTGCACAAAATTCGTCAGATGAAATGCAATGCTCGATCCCAAGTGGCCGTTGATCGCAATCAATCCATTGCCCCACTGCGTCAACGTGGACTTGTCCATACGTGGACGATGATAAAAACCATTCAAGAAAGAATCGCTCGACAGCTTCATCAGGTTGCGCCATCCAGTCAGATTTTGCGCAAGTAAGACAAGATGAAAGCCACCATCTTGCATCTTCGTCGCGACCCGACTACGCCGATCGCCTTCTTGTCCATCATGATCGCGAGCGACATACGCCTCAATCCCTAAGATCGGTTTGATTCCATTCTTTTTTGCGATCTCATAAAACTCCATCGCGCCATACAAATTGCCGTGATCAGTCACCGCAACTGCGGACATTCCAAGTTGCTTCACTCGCTTGACCAATGCGTCGATGCGATTCCCCCCGTCGAGCAGTGAATACTCGGAGTGCAGGTGAAGATGAACGAACTCGCCCGCCATAACTCCCATAGTAGAGATTCACCAGAGAAATCAAGCGCCGGAAAACACATCAAGTTTGCGGTCTTTTCCTCCTGTCATTCGCCAACCCCCTATCCTTATGACAACCGTGCGCCTGCCTCCATCAACCAATCCCACTTCGTCGGGGTCGCCCCTCCCTTGGGTCATAAAAGCAATCATCTTGCTCGTTCTCGCACTTCCGATTATCGCACTTCTCTTGGCTGCGGGATTGTTCATCATGATCATCGTGATCGGCGTCGCATTACTGCTCTGGGCTGCGGGAATGATTCGCCGCGCACTTTCTGGAACGACACGCACAAATTCGATTCCGCAGAGCGACAATGAAGGACGAGAAAATGTCAGAGTGATTCGTCCGGATTAAAGCCCGAGTCCAAGTCGATCACGGTCTCTGATTCGACCAGTTCTAGATAATCCTTCCGGAGCAAACGGGACAATTCGCCTGGCACTCCATCTGCGATTGTTTTCTGTTCGACTCCAACGACAGGAAGAACACCCCAACTGGAATTCGTCAGGAATATTTCATCCGCCGCCAAAACGTCATCAATCGTCAAATGCGCTTTTTCAACAACAATTCCACGCTCCTCTGCGCATTCAATGACTGCGCGCCGAGTGACACCAGGAAGAACTGGCGCCGATGACTCGCTTTCGCCGTGCGCCCATGGCGTGCGTAATACACCGTCTCGTACGACAAAAATGTTGCTCACTGCGCCGCATGCGAGACGATTGTTGGTCGTGAAAAAAATTGCTTCCGAACAACTCGCCGCCGCCGCCAATTGAAGTTCCGCCAATCGTGGCCAATACCAGAGCGTTTTATGTCCCGCAAATGGATCTTGTGGATTCACTCGTGCATCAGCGATTCGGACTCGCACTCCTCGGTCGAACAATTCGGCGGGATACGGAGTGGGCGGTTGAACAACGATTGCGATTGTTGGGTCATTGCGCGCAGGCTCACTGGCAACGCCTGGCGATTTCAACATCTTGAGATCGCCAGCTGTCACGGTGATTCGCACACGCGCTTCCGTCATCTCGTTTTCGGCGAGTGTCAATTCAACGGCATCCGCAAGCGGATCGATGCGCAGCACCTCGAGGGCTCCCAGTTCGATCGCCGAAGCCTTCAGTCGCTCGAGATGCGACATCACACGAAAGATGCGCCCATGCTTGGCGCACATCGATGTAAAGACCCCGACACCATGCTGAAATCCAGAATCGAAGAGCGAAACCTTTGCGTCTTGCGCAGGAACAAATTTTCCGTTGAGCCATACTTTCATGGATTCCTTGTCTGCGGTAAAAGTCGAAGTGAATCGAATTCCGCTATGTCGGGTGTAAAAACGCCAACGATCTTGACCTGTGATTCTCCGGGCGCTGCGATCACGCGGACGGCGATTGCACTGCCGCCTCGATAACACGCCAGTGCGGTATGCGTTGCATTTCCCGTTGTGCCGATGCCGAAGTCGCCGGCCCGCACTTCAATCAGCGCAACAGGTGACTTGAGCTGGCTGGCTGCACTTCGCATTCGCGAGCGGAATTCCTCTGCGACGATTGGATCACTCGCATCAAGGCTATGTATTGGCGACTGAGGATCAACGGCGGCTTCCTCCAATACATGGAACAGAAACAATCGAACACGCTCTGACTCCGCTGTCGAGGATTTTTCCATCACGGAGGACATCCAGAAGCCGACGCCGAGAATGACCGCTGGCATAATGAATAATCGCGAACCACGCCACCGCGAGATCCAACTTACAGATTGATTCAACATCGGGCGCATCTGGACAGCGTAGCCATGTAGTATCGAAAAATGCCGATTGCAACGTTGACGAATGTCCGCTTTGGACATGGGACGCGCCTCCTCCTTGATGGAGCGACGCTCTCAATTGAACCAGGCGAAAAGATTGGCCTCGTGGGGCGCAATGGCTGTGGAAAAAGCACACTCATGCGATTACTCGCAGGACAAGCGAAACCGGATGCTGGTTCCGTCGGTCTCCAACGGGGTTGCCGCGTGGGATTTCTCACGCAAGATCCAACCATTGAACCAACCGATACGCTTCGAGAGGCAGCAGCGCGCGCATTCACTCGACTGAGCGAAATCCGGCACGAACTCGAACAGGTCTACGAACAGTTGACCCATGCGACATCGGAGGAACTTGATCGCCTCCTGACCAAACAAGCGGCGCTTGATGCGGAATTCGAACGCGGCGGTGGATATGCGGTCGATCACAAAATCGATGCGGTGCTGCACGGGCTCGGATTCGTCGACGCTCAATTCTCGACACTTGTGAACAAACTTTCCGGAGGTCAGCGGGCTCGAGCGGGACTCGCGCGATTGTTGCTCGAAGAACCAGACCTGCTCCTGCTCGACGAACCAACGAATCACTTGGACATTGAAGGTCGTCGCTGGCTCGAAGATTTTCTTGCAGATGAATTCCCTGGTTCCGTCGTGGTGGTCAGCCATGATCGTTGGTTGCTCGATCGCGTCGTATCGCGCATTGTTGAAATTCATGATTCGAGCATCCGCGAATATCCTGGAAATTACGCAGACTTCACCATCTTGCGCCGTGAACGTGCACTGACGCAGCAGCGCATTCACGAGAAGCAACAAGACAAAATCGGCCGCGAAGAGGCGTACATCGCTCGATACAAAGCTGGCCAACGAGCTCGCCAAGCGAAAGGACGCGCCACGCGCCTCGAGCGATTTCAGCGGGATAATTTGGTCGAACGCCCAGTCGATTTCGACGTCATGCGACTCGAACTCCCCCGTGCTGAACGCGTTGGCGACATTGTTGTTTCAGCTCATGATGTTTCGAAAGCGTATGGCGAACGGGTTCTCTTATGCGACTTCGAACTCACGCTCAAGCCCGGCGATCGACTTGGAGTGGTCGGCGCAAATGGAACAGGAAAGACAACCCTCCTGCGCATATTGATGGGTGACGAAACTCCAGACACTGGCTTGCTGAAGCGAAGCCCACGGCTTTCTGTTGGATGGTTTCGGCAGACGCACGATCATTTAGACAAGACGCAAGAGGTCTGGACGTACCTGCAAATGACCGTGCCGCCTCGAGCGAACGGAGTGCGCCTTTCTGAGCAAGAAGCGCGCGACCTTGCAGGTGCATTTCTCTTTACTGGCCGCGCCCAGGAATCCACTCTTGGTTCACTCTCAGGAGGTGAACGAGCGCGCGCCGTATTAGCGGGACTTGTTGCTGGTGCACACAACCTGCTCATCTTGGACGAACCATCGAACCATTTGGACATTCCAAGCGCTGAACGACTTGAGCAAGCGCTATCGCTTCCGCCCGATGAAGGCGGATATGACGGAACACTCATCTTGGTCAGCCATGATCGTGCGCTGCTTACGGCGACGTGTGATCAAATTCTCTCAATCGATGGAGATGGAAAGTGGCGACTCTTCCAAGGAACGTACGCAGAGTTTGACGCCCAACGAGTCCGCGGCGAATCTGTGAGTTCCCCGACTGTGTCCGCCACCGCAAAATCTTCGGGAACTTCAGCGCAAGCGCCAGCCAAAGTTGCAACCAAAGCGGCTCCACCAAAGGATGCTGCGCAACGTTCCTCCTCAGAGAAAAACTCTGGTTCGAAGACGACAACGATTGCGAAAGCCCCTCGGCCGCGGACTGGAATGCACGAGAAGGGCAACAGAAATACTGACCCGAAAAATCCACTGTCGCATATTCCACAACCTGAACTTGAACTGCTCTTGCAGTCGGTCAACACCCGTCTTGCCGCAATCGACGACAAACTCGGTGATCCAGAGATCTACGCCGACCGAAAAAAGACAAACACACTTCTGGACGATCGAACGGCTGTCGAGCGGGAGAAGTCCAAGTTGGAAGAAGAGTGGCTGCGTCGCGCAACTGGCTGACGTTCACTTCGCGAACATCGCACCGACGAGGCAAAATTGTATTCGTCGAGTTCTGGCCCAGACTCGACGGTCAACCGATCGCTTCGAATTCCGTCTTTTTTATTCTTGATCCATTCTGGTACTGATTCACTCTGGGTGCGTCGTAAAAACGACTGCGCCGCGAGCATCAACAATTTGCCAATCGGAATTGGCATTTGCGACACCTGTCTGTAGCGCAAAGCGCCGACCACCAACTGGGTTCACAACAGAAAACTCTCCTGCGTCATTCACAACACCTGACTGACGATCAACAGCTTGAAGCATGAGTTTCTGTCCAACCGAAAGATCGAACCAGACGATGTAAGCAGAATCAAGGGTTGGCGCCAACATCACAGTCGTGGAACCATTATCACGCACTGTCGCTCCAACCAATCCTTTGACCACGCATCGTTTGTCGAGAAATTCTGGCAAGCCTGCTCCGATCAAAGCGGTCAATTCTGCAGATGACGCATTTTGCAGGGCGAGCTCACTAATTCGTGCAGCCTGGCGTGCAGTCGCAACGTCGAATGCCAAAGCAACGACGAGCCCGCCAATGACCGCGATGCAAGCCGCACGCCATACCAAAGTTGAACGGCGCCAATGACCATCCTCTGCAACCGACTTGGGACTTGATCGATCGGACAAGCCAGATTCTCTCGGTTGCGCCGTGCCGCTAGATGAACCAACTGGGGACGATCGACCTATCAAGGCAATCGGAGCAAGTTCTGCGTCGCTCTCTTCGACCGCCTGCGCCACGGATGCCATAACTCGAAGCCGAAGCGAGCGCTCTGGCTCGATCACTGGCAGGAGCGCTGACTGGCTTGCCAGTGCGGCTTGTATGTCCATGACTTCACGCTGAATGAGAGTAGAAGCGTCTCGAAAGAGTCGCTCAAGCCTGGCGCAGTCTGCGCTCTCGAGTGCACCGAGCACCTCAAGTTGAGCAAGTTCTACGATCTCGTCACGGTTCGTCGGATAAGTTGTCATAAACACCTCTGACAAAAACAACTCAGGGTCCCTGAACCCTCAGCTTGGGAGAGGCGCAATGATCGCCGTGTCCCTTTTTCCACCGCAGCGCTTGAAAGCCACCGCAGTCCTCCTGAGGAGACTGACAACATGCCAGTCGTTCCCTCTCTTAGTTAATCGATACGCAGTGCAACTCCAATTTGTCGCACAATTCCCTTTAACCTCAACCTCAAATTTCCAACCTTTAATACCACTGGCAAAAGCAGTTACAGATTCGACCAAATGGTCGAACGAAAGCGCTCAGCCAGTCTGTTCCATTCCAAACTTCTCACGCAACCGACCTAGTCCACGGCTCAGCGCGCTCTTAATAGTTCCAACAGGCATGTTTCGCTGCTCCGCTACTTCCCGCAGCGAATAACCTTGCAGATACACACGCTCGATGACTTCTCGTTGTAATTCTGGCAGTTCATTCATACGGCGTCGAACAACTGCGCTGCCTTCCTTAATTTCGTCGTCCTGAGATGCGCTGGCAGCCACATCATGTTTCCCTTCGTCGAGTGATATCGACACGGGGCGCACCATCCGGCGTCGCAGTCGATCGATGAACATTCGTCGTGAAATGAGCATCACCCATGTGATGAGCTTGGCCCGAGTCGGGTCATACCGATCAGCGGTGCGCCACACTTGCACAAAAACTTCTTGGGTGGCATCTTCGGCTTCCGAGACGGAACCGAGAACCTGACACGCATTTCGAAAGACAAGGCTTCCAAAACGGTCATAAAGGGTCCGTAAGGCAACCTCTTTGCCTTGCGCGACGTGCTGCATCAATATCCAATCTTCGTTTTCCAAGTCCATCTCCTCCTGCTCAACAATTACCTAGAAATACCGACTAGAAAACCTAAAAAGCGTAAAGGTCAAGCCAGGCTAAAAAACTGAGATCCGAGTTCCTTCCAGCGTTCTTACGGTCAAAAACGGCAGTAGAAGAGATCCATCTTCTCCTCTCACTTGGGAGAATGTCGCCGATCCAACCAAAAGCAAACTTTCTTTCAGTTTTTTTAAACTATTTGGGGGCGAACCAATTTGAATTCATTGAAGAAAAATCGATTATTCACCTTTCATTTGCGAATTCTTGTGGCACAATATCTATGGAGCTGGGGAAAGGTCCGCTCGTTGCGGTTGGACTTTGCCATGATCTCGACGCTATCCGGAAAATTTCGGAGACGAGAAAAAAGGTTGGATCTCCCCAAGATCCAGCTTCTGCATTCGCCCCATGAATTCAGGGTGCGTGGTTTTCGAGCGAATGGTTTTACGATCATCGAACTTCTCGTCACGATTTCTATCGTCGTGATACTGACGAGCATCATGATGCCAGGATTCCGCGCTGCTCGAGAAAGTGCAAACCGAGTTCAGTGCAGTTCAAATCTTCGGCAGATTGGGCTTGCGATGTATTCCTACGCTTGCCAGAATGGCGAGCACTTACCAGCAACGATTTTTGATGACGACGGCTCTGCGCTTCCAGCAGAAATGATGGCGCTCACAACTGGTTCGATGACCATGTCAAATCAGAGTTGCCAATGGGATGGTCTCGGCTTGCTGATCGGCGATGCAAATATGTTTCTAGACAGCACTCATGCTCTGTATTGCCCGTGCCATCATGGAGCGCATCAAGCAAGTGAAGGAGAATTGGCAAAGAAGTTATTGCCGCAACGAACCTACGGAAATTATCACTTCGTCGGAGATACCAACAGAGCAGACCATCACCAACGGTTGCTCTTTGAACAATCATCAGAAGATGCAATCGTGGTAGACGGAATGCGAGAAGCAACAGATGTCAACCATGTCAACGGAACGAACACCCTGCGCGGAGACGCATCTGTTCGATTCTGGTACGACCGTTCGATGACTCTGCGCAACGCCCTGACGGTCTCCACCGCCGATGCCCCACCGCCTGAAGATGTGTACAAAGATCTTTGGGTTCTCTTCGGCAAGTCCAACTAGAACGTATCTGGGCAGCACTAAAATTCGCGGCTACATCACTCACTCGCAATGCGAATAACCGCTGTCTGCATGCGATGTTTGCCAATGCCGGTATCGACGATTTCGTATCTCAATACCGTCACGCGAGTTGCCAACAACATTTGATCGATATGCCAGAGTGGAAATGCTCTGGGGAATGTTGCGCCAAACCCGACTCCTGCTTGAGAAAACGCATCATGCATTTTCGGCGCAAACGCTCGAATGGATTCGCCGCCTCGAGCGGTATTGAAATCGCCAACGATCAAATCAGGCGAGGGAGCGGAGAGCGCATCCAAGTGTGCTCGCAATTCGCCCAAAACCTTGACCCGAGAAATGGCTGGGTCAGATGGAACGTCGACGAGAATGGCTGCCCACGATGGGTTGCCGTTCCATGGGGCGAATCGCACGAAGACGGCGGTCGATTTTCGATCGTCGCATAACGGAAAAACTTCGACGATTGGAACTCGGCCCACAACGGCAAAGCGACCAATTGAAACCGCTGTCGTGTCGGGCGCGCAATACATCGGGGCGATTGATGCCGCGAGCACTCCTCCATATTCAGAGATGAATAAGACATCGGGTCCCTGCTCTCCATACATATCGCCAAAGGAATTCGAGAGTCCCCGAGCAATCTCCTGCGCATTTTCTCCTGGCCAATTGACATTGATGTGCGCTATTCGAATCAACGATCGCTCGTCATCCGCAATGATCGAACGAGCGCGCGCAATACCGTAATCCTGCGCAATAAATACAACCGCTTGAACGCATGCGATCATCCACAGAAGTCGGCGACAACGACGCCACTTCGAACAGCTGAGCGCCGAGGCGCCAAGGACAGTGATCACAAGCACGACGATGGTTGGAATCCAGTGGAGAAATTGAATCGAAGAGATGCGATCGGTCATCGCCCTTCCGATTCCCCACGCCAACGACAAGGTGAATACAGCAACAATTAGGAACAACCTGCCGACCGACCCCAAAGTCATCAACGTGGAAACTCCGTTGTGCTCGGTCCCGTTGGCTTTGCGGATCGCCGAAGATGAAGTTCAGCCGTATCGCAAACTACCGACACGATTTCCGCATCGCATGCCAAGGTTCCAACATTCTGGTCCAGCGAATCACTGGCAAAAATCAATGGTTTCCCAGCGAGATCGCTGACTTTTGCGCCCGCTTCTTCGGCAACCACAGCGCCAGGGGCGTGATCCCAGACCTTTTCAGAACCATACGAAGCTGGCACGCGCATAAAGCAGTCGGCAACGCCTTCGGCAACGAGCGCATATTTGCACTGACTGTCTAGCGAGACCGAATTCCATGTCAATCCCGTTCCAGACATGATGCCTCGCATTCGCTCAGCGCGCGATCCCCCTTCAATCGAATCGCACACCCGCCATGTTGACGCAGCGTGCTTCGGTCGATGAAGCCGAACTGCAGTTTCTGGAAGATGCCGCTGTCCTTGAGAAGGCTGAAATTTCCATGCCCCCTCGCCTTGAAGTGCGGCATAGACCGTTCCAAATTGTTCATCGCAACCGACATCCAATAAGTTTTTTCCAAGAACGAGCGTTGGGCAACTCAACACGCCGACAGTCGCTCGTTCATTTTCAATCAGCGCCAAGCACAACGCATAGTGCCGTGCGCTACGAAATCCTTTCGTTCCATCGATCGGATCGACTGTCCACCATGTCGACCCAGCAGGCTTGGGATTATTCGCAAGAAATACGCTTGGATCCTTTGGCGCACGAGACCCCATCGACTCCCCAACGGCGGCGACCGCACGGGCGAGAATCTCCGCGCCCGCATCCCCCAAGACGCTCGATTCTCCCTCCTCCCCAACGACCATCCACCGAGGTGTCTTTTCCGCAAGTACAGAGCAGACTGCCATTTGGACGGCGAGATCGCCAGCCGTTACCGGAGACCCGTCGGGCTTGATAACTGGTTCGCGGGCACGAGGATCGCGCAAAATGACTCGAAGTGCGCCCAAACCTGCCAGAATTGCCTCGACGGCGACCTCGAGGCGATTGTCCTTGGGTGGCGTTGGATTCATCCTTCGAGAATAGCGATTTCTCTGGCAAGAAATCGAGGCGGGCGAGTTGGCATACTTCTTGCTCTAGTGTTCGCGCCCTATCACGGGCAGAAATGAAAGGAACAAACACTATGTCAAAAATCATCGGAATCGATCTCGGAACAACCAACTCCGTCGTCTCAATTATGGAGGGCGGCCAGCCAAAGGTTCTCATCAACTCGCAAGGAAATCGCACGACTCCATCAGTCATCGGTTTCACCGAGAAGGGCGAGCAACTCGTCGGTCAGCCAGCGCGACATCAGCAGATCACGAACCCCAAGAACACGGTCTTCTCGATCAAGCGCTTCATGGGTCGTCGTGGCTCGGAAGTGAAGGAAGAGCAAACGAGAGTGCCATACACCGTCATGGGCGGCCCTGACGAACTCGTCAAGGTTGACATTCGCGGCAAGGTTTTTACGCCACCAGAAATTTCAGCCATGATCCTGCGTGACCTCAAGAAGGTCGCAGAGGAATATCTTGGAGAAAAAGTCGATCGTGCGGTCATCACCGTGCCCGCGTATTTCAATGACGCACAGCGTCAAGCGACAAAGGATGCTGGCGAAATTGCTGGACTCAAAGTCGAGCGAATCATCAATGAACCAACTGCGGCGGCGCTCGCATACGGCCTAGAAAAGCGCAAGAATTCGCGTATCGCTGTCTTCGACTTGGGTGGTGGAACGTTCGACATCTCCATTCTGGATGTCGGCGATGGCGTCTTCGAAGTCTTGGCTTCAAACGGCGACGGGCATCTCGGTGGAGATGACTTCGATCAAAGGCTCATTGACTTTGTCGGCGAAGAGTTCCGCAAGAAAGAGGGAATCGACGTACGCAAGGATCCAATGGCTCTTCAGCGCCTCAAAGAAGCCGCAGAAAAAGCCAAGATTGAGCTATCGACTCAAATGGAAACAGCGGTCAATCTCCCGTTTATCACCGCCGACCAAAACGGTCCCAAGCACTTGCAGGTCACGGTCACTCGTGCGAAGTTCGAAGAGCTTTGCGCTGATTTGTTCGATCGTCTGCGTGGTCCTTGCCAAACATGTCTGAAGGATTCGAAATTGAATCCGAAGGATGTTCAGGATGTCGTCATGGTCGGTGGATCGATCCGCATCCCCAAGGTGCAGGAAATCGCCAAGGAGATTTTCCAGACGACCGAACTCGACCGAAGCATCAACCCAGACGAAGTTGTCGCAGTAGGCGCAGCAATCCAAGGCGGCGTCCTTCAAGGCGAAGTCAAAGATGTTCTTCTGCTCGATGTCACTCCTCTGTCGCTCGGCGTGGAAACACTCGGCGGCGTAATGACGCGACTCATCGAACGCAACACAACGATTCCGACCAGCAAGAAGGAAGTCTTCTCGACCGCGGCCGACAATCAGTCATCGGTGACGATTCACGTTCTCCAAGGAGATCGCGAATTTGCGGTTGACAATCGAAGTTTGGGACGATTCGATCTGACGGGGATTCCGTCTGCGCCGCGTGGAATTCCGCAAGTCGAAGTCGAATTCTCCATCGATGTCAACGGCATCATGAATGTCACTGCGACTGACAAGTCCAGTGGCAAGAAGCAGGAAATTCGGATTACCGGCTCGAGCGGATTGAGCAAGGACGAAGTCGATCGCATGCGCCGCGAAGCAGAAGAGAACGCTGGAGCTGACAAGAAGCGCCGAGAACTCGTCGATATCCGCAATCAAGCGGAACAGGCGATCTATGCGACCAAGAAGGCTCTCGAAGAACACGGTGCCAAGATTTCTCCAGAAGGCCGTGGCACAGTTGAAAGTGCGATCTCGAATCTCGAGTCGAAGATCAAGGAAGACGATCGCGCTGCAATCGAAGCAGCAGTCAAGGGACTGAATGATGCTTCGATGGAACTTGGCAAGGTCGCATACGAAGCGAACAAGGGCGCGAAGGCTGAGGGTGCGACCGCCGGAGATGGAGCAGGCGCAGCGAAAAGCAAGGACGACGTGATCGATGCTGAGTATGAAGTCAAGGACGGAAACTAAGATCGGATTGTGAAGGTCGTTCTCGAAACCTCCTTCAAATCTATTGTGTAAGCAAAACGACCCCGGCCTGCGCTGGGGTCGTTTTTTATTCCCTCAGCCGACACCACATGGATCGTCCTACCATCGCCTACCGACTCCTTTCTGAATCCACTGATTGAGCAAGACACCGCCAAAGAAACCCGCATCCATGCATACACCACCAACACCAAAGACTCTCGCACAACTCCGTGCAACTGGCTGGACGAGCCGTTGCGTTAAAACTGAACTTCGTTCGAACTTCGAGCGTGCGCTTGCGGCAGCATCCGCCGCGGGCGAACGTGGCGCATCCAGTTTGTTCCCTGGAATTTTGGGCTACGACGACACAGTGCTTCCAGAACTCGCCACTGCAATTATTGCAGGCCATGACATTTTGTTCTTAGGCGAAAAGGGACAAGGCAAGAGCCGTCTCATGCGCATGCTTCCAAATTTTCTTGATGAATGGTTGCCATACCTCGACATCCCTGGATGCCCAGTGCACGAGGATCCACAGCAACCGATTACGCGTGCAGGGCGCGAGATGATTGCCAATACCGCGCCAGAAAAAACTCCAATCGCATGGTGGCATCGCGACGAGCGTTACGCAGAACGCCTTGCGCCTGGGACGAAGTTCGCGGATCTCATTGGCGAGATCGATCCATCGAAACTCGCAGCGGGAACAAGCATGGGTGCCGAGGAAGCACTTCACTTTGGATTGGTTCCACGTATGCACCGCGGAATATTCGCGATGAATGAACTGCCGGATCTCGACGAACTTGTTCAGGTTGGACTCTTTAATGTCCTCGAAGAACGCGACGTGCAAATCCGGGGGTATCCAGTCAGTTTTGATCTCGATGTGCTGTTGGTCTTCAGTGCCAACCCGACGACATACAACCGTTCTGGAAAGGTCATACCTCAGTTAAAGGATCGCATCGGAAGCACAGTCGTCACCCACTACCCACGCGAGCGAGACGCAGGCATTGCGATTACGCGACAAGAGGCGGGCATGGATCTCGGAGGAGAGTTCCCTGTCATTGTTCCACCTTTCATGGACCGCGTGATCGAGGAGATTTCAATCGCCGCTCGACACAGCAAGTTCGTTGATCAAGCCTCGGGAGTGAGCGCACGCTTCAGTGCTGCGAATTGGCGCACAATGGTCGCGAGCGCACGACGGCGTGCGATCCAACTCGGCGAACGGCCAGCCGTCCCGCGCATCAGCGATCTCGGACACTTGCATTCGTCAGCGCTTGGAAAACTCGAACTCGATCTCATGGGAAGCCATCAGATGAACGAACGACAAGTGATTGACGCCATCGTCGCCGAAGCGGTCGGTGTCGTATTCAAGGAATACGTCGAAGAACACGGCCTGCCTGCGATTGCCGATGCCTTTGCAAAGGGAGTACGCATTGAAGTCGGCGAACTCGTTCCCAGTGAACATTATGTGCAGCGTTTGAAGAGTGTCCCAGAGGCGTGGGACAAAGCGTTCGAAGTAAACGCCGGAGGCGATGCTGGCGTGCGCGCTTCGTGCGCTGAATTCGTCCTGGCCGGTTTGTGGGCAACTGATCGAGTTAGCCGCACAACGAAACACGGACGGACCGCATACGAAGTGAAGTAATCGACGTGGAAGATCACGAGGACATTCCATCACCTCTCGCACCGCAGCCGCTCGGTGGTGTCTTGCACACCTATCTCGGCTATGACGCAGTGAAGTTCGGCACTTCGCAGCCTGCTGACGCAAGCGGAGCTGCGCGCAGTGCCTTCGAACACTTGCTCGGTCATGGATCGATGCGCCACTTCACAGACGAAGAACTTGCCGATGCGATACACATCGATCCGTCGCAGATTCAAGGACTCGGTCCCAGCATTGATGCCCTCATCGAATTGCTCGAACAGCGCAAGGCGCGCATTCTCGAAACATTCAACCCTGCGCCTGCTGTGAAAGCTGCCGCTCGTGCGTTCATCGATGCAGCAGCAGATGCAGTGCCACGCGGGGAACACTCAGAACTTGCGAAGCGAATCGCTCGCGCCATCGCTGGAGAACAACTGCGCGACTTGGAACGACTCTGGTATCGCCTTCCAGAGGGATCAAAATCGCAGCGCGCACTCACCCATGCACTCGAGCGACTTGGTGAAAAATACGAGATTGACCAACTCGGATCACGTTGGTCGTTCACTGGACGCGAGGCGCTTGATGTTCCTCGTGCGATGGAGATCAAGGGCGAACTGGAGGAAATTGAACGACTCCTCGGACAACTTCGGGAAGCGCTCAAGAATGCCAAGCCCGCAATCATCGATATGGATGCGCTGCAACAATTTGCGCCACAAGATCAGATCGACTCGTTGCGCGATGCGCAACGACGCGTGAACGAACTTCTCAAGAGACTTGCCGAAGACGCTGGACTTGCCGCAACTCCCGAAGGAGGATGGCAAGTCACTCCAAAGGCAATGCGCCTCTATCAACGCACGCTTCTTTCGACGATTTTTGGAAGTTTGCAAGCCTCTCGCAGCGGTCGACACGATGGCGTTGCGAGCCCCGATGGTGCGGTTGAACTTCCTACAACACGCGCGTATGAATTCGGCGACAGTCCTGCGGCGATGGATATTCCTCAAAGTATGGTCAACGCACTCCTTCGCGAATCAGCCGATGTCCCACGCATTCCTGGCGCCCCTGTTCGCATGCGCAACGACGACATCGTCGTGCACAAGACACGCCAACAGCCGAAGTGTGCAACTGCGGTCATTATGGATATGTCAGGCTCGATGCGTTATGGCGGGCAATACGTTCAAGCAAAGCGTATGGCGCTCGCGCTCGACGGACTTATTCGCAGCGATTACCCTGGAGATTTCCTGCAGTTCATCGAGATGTACACGGTCGCAAAATTGTGCGCACCAGGCGAAATCCCAAACATCATGCCCAAGCCCGTGACGATCAACGAGCCCGTCGTTCGCTTGCGTGCCGACATGTCCGATCCACAGATCACCGAAATGGACCTCCCCCTCCATTTCACAAACATTCAACGCGCGCTCCAGTTGGCTCGACAGTGGCTCGGTGGGCGACCGACGCCAAACCGTCAAGTGATGCTGATCACAGACGGATTGCCGACAGCTCACTTTGAAGGCAGCGATCTCTACATGATGTATCCGCCAGATCCTCGCACCGAACGTGAGACGATCCGCGAAGCAATGCGCTGCAAAGACGCTGGAATAACGATCAACATTTTCCTCCTTCCAAGTTGGAGCCAGACCGAAGACGATGTTCAGTTTGCGCACCGAATGGCAGAATTGACTGGCGGACGTGTCTTCTTCGTCGCAGGGAAAGAACTCGACCGATTTGTGGTGTGGGATTACGTCAATCGTCGTCGATCGATATTGGGATAACTGCGAATCGCTCGCAGCGGGATCGCCCGCAAGTGAAAGAAAAAACCCCGACAAATGCCAGGGTTCTTTAGATTCCATGGATTCTTATTCCACGGCTGGGGAAATGACGGTCGCAGCGTTCAGCGGCGACGACGACCGATCAAACCCGCAAGTCCAAGAAGCGCAATCGCACCAGGAGCTGGAGCGACATTTCCAGAGACAACAATATTGTCCACTCGGTTTGTTCCAGCTGCAGCGGTCGTCACAAGCGTTCTCATGCGGAAAAGAACATTTCCTTGGTTCGCAGCATCGGTTGCGATAGACGTGATTGTGAATCCTGCCTGATTTGTCACCGTGTTCCACGTTGTGGTTCCACTTCCTGCGAGACCAGCCTGAACGACTGCGTAACTGGCGATCAAAGTTGACCAGTTCGTTCCGCCGTCTGTACTCATCACCAGTTCAAATGACGCTGGGCCTGTTCCGCTTCGGGTTTGATCCCACGAGATCGAAACATCTGAGTAGCCAGTTGTTGCAACGGAAACTTGGACATAATCGCCAGCCGTCCAGTTATTCGCACTGAAGGAGTAGGTAGAGCCATTTCCTGCTGGGCTTGAATAGGTCGTCGCAGCCAATGCATGCGCACTTGAAAGCATCGTTCCGGTTGCGACATCACCGCTGTCGGCAACACCATAGTTGTAACTCGTTCCCGTCGTAGCGGCGGGAATTGCAGTAGCGATCGACCAACCAGCAATAATGTTTGCCGATGCCGCCATTGAAATGAAGGTTGTGACACCAACAGCAACGAGTGAAATTGATTTGATTTGCACGGGAGGCTCCCTGAGTTGAAGAGAATCACAAGTCTTCAGCCAGTTCTACTGACCGCCCTCTTGCCTCGCCGCCTGTGCAAGCACAATAACCCACGTGTGGGGCGATGCAAATCCAATGGGCTGTTTTTTGCAATTTAATATTTCGCAAGCAAGCACCATCGGAGCCGGTCAGTATGATGCCCCCGCTTGGCGTCACCCGAATCGACCGACACTCCGGATTCCAGATGGTCTGGGATCGCAGTGACTGACTCTGACAGGGATACCAATTGGAAGCGATCAAAGGTATTGGTGTTAGCTCCGGAATCGCCATTGGAAGGGCTTTAAAGCTCTCTGAAGTCGATCGAAGAGTGTCATTTCGCACCGTTGAGCCCGAGGAAGTACCGAGGGAGATCGCTCGGGTGGACCGCTGCATAGAGGAAGCGAAGCAACAAATTGTGCGAATGCGGAACAAAATCACTCTGCGGGGTGATGACGATGCCGCACGGATCTTTGATTTTCACCTCGAACTTCTGTCGGACCCGACCCTCATCCAACCCATTCGGGACGATATCCAGCGCGAGTCTGTGATCGCGGAGTATGCCGTTGCTGAAAACTTCAAAAAACTCGCCGATCGGCTTCGAGCGATGGGGAACGAGATGTTCGTGCAGAAGGCGGCGGATGTCATCGACCTTGAACGCCGGGTGCTCTCACATTTGAGTGGGCGAACGACCGATCGATTGAGTGGGGTCAAGGGTCCAGTCATCGTCATCGCACATGAACTCACGCCCAGCCAAACTGTTGAATTGCACCGCGCCCACATCGTCGCATTCGCAACGGACGGCGGTGGACTGACTGGACACACTTCGATCCTTGCGAGGGCGCTTGGATTGCCGGCAGTGGTTGGTTGCACCAAGGTGACAATCGATGTCGAAGATGGCGACATGGTCATCGTCGATGGAGACGGCGGAGTCGTCATCGTGCGACCAGACGACGTGCTTCTCGCTCGGTATCAGTTGCTTGCGCGCGAAGGACACCAACGTCAAAGTGCGCTCCGTATTGATGCGGGACAACCATCGGTTACCCGTGATGGAATGCCGATCACCCTGCTTGGAAATATCGAATTTCCTGAAGAAATCGATTCAATTATGGAAAGCGGAGGTTCGGGAGTTGGACTCTACCGAACGGAATTTCTCTACCTCGCTCGCGACGAAGCGCCAACGGAAGAAGATCAATTTGAAAGTTACCGCCGTGCAATCGAACTCTCGCATGGACGACCACTGACGATTCGTACTCTCGATCTTGGCGCAGACAAATACACCCAAGGTCACCTCGAAGAAGCTGAGCGCAATCCATTCCTTGGCTTAAGGAGTATTCGATTTTGTTTAGCGAATCCCGAGATGTTTAAGACACAACTTCGCGCATTATTGCGGGCGAGCGCCCATGGTCCGATCAAGATCATGTTGCCACTCGTGACGCATGTCATGGAACTGCGACAGACAAAGTTGATTCTCAATGACCTTGGAGAAGAACTCGACGAGGCGAATATTCCGTTCGATCGTAATATTCCCATCGGCATCATGGTTGAGACTCCCGCGGCGGCCCTCATGGCACGCGTCTTCGCCAACGAAGCACGATTCCTTTCGATCGGGACGAACGATCTTGTCCAATACACGCTTGCCGTCGACCGCGGCAACGAACGAGTCGCAGGGCTGTATAACGCAGCAAATCCTGCTGTTCTGATGCTCATCAAGAGCATCGTCCGTACCGCCCGCCACGTCGGAATCGACGTCAGCGTCTGCGGCGAGATCGCCGGCCAACCTCTGTTCATCCCGTTGCTCCTTGGCATGGGAGTGCGTACACTCTCGATGTCGCCTGGACAGATCCCCGCAGTGAAGCGGGTGGTCCGGGGACTTGAGATCGAACACTGTGAGTCACTCGCGAGGCGGGTTGGCTCGTTCGACTCAGATCGGCAGGTGCTTGCGTGCCTGCGCGACGAATTGAGACGAATCGACCCGGAGGCACTTGCAGGCTCAGAAGGCAGCTAGTGCCAGTCACAACGAACCACTGAACAGACACATGCTTCAATCAAGATTGGCCAGAAGGTTAGCCCAGAAGGCGACCCAGAAGGCAGGACCCGCGAAGCGGATCAGCGTCCATAAAAAGCGACGCCCCACTTCGGAACCGAGGACCCCAGTCAAGCATGTAGACGGAACACTCGCGATGCTGTTTGAACAACTTTGGCTTCACTCGACCTTGTGGGTCGATCAACGCACCAATGAATGTCACTTGATATTCAATTTGGTGGAAGCTCATCGCCATGCGTTCCGTCATATATCGCCGCAAGTATGCGGCAGAATGACAACGTGCCAAAGAACAAAGAAAAACTAGAAGACAGTACCCCAGAGAACGACCCGACTGAAATCTCCAACCACGGCGAAGTCAGTGCCGACAACGGCGCAGAGTTGGACGTGCGCCAACCAATGGATTCAGCCGAAACTCCCCCAGTCAATCCCGAGGATTATGCCGACGAGGCGAACGAGCGGGAAGCAAACCGCGACCTGACAGTCGATGATGCGATCGAAGATGAAGATGATGCGGATGCCGATGTGGAAGTGCGTGCGTCGAATCTCTCAGAAGACGATTCTGCTGAAGAAGAACTGGCAACCGATTTAAGTGCCGATGCTGGCGATGCAGACTCCGATATATCCACTGACGAGGATATTCCGGGTGCGGACGGCGAATCCGATCCAGACGCGCCAATCTCCGCCGATCAACCCGAAACTGCGGCGCCAATCCGCGCACGAGCCAAACCGCGCAGCCGTGCATCGAAATCGCTACCAACTCGGACCGTGACGCTCGTTGTCAATGATGAGCCTGGTGATGAATGCCGAATCGCAATCTTGGCGAATCAGCGGCTTGACTCGTATTTTTCGGAGCGCGAAGCGACTGCGACGAATGTCGGCAGTATCTACAAAGGCAGAGTGATGAATGTCGAAGGAGCGATTCAGGCTGCCTTCATCGACTTCGGATCAGGACAAAATGGATTTCTGCACATCAGCGATCTCCATCCAAAATATTTCCCTGGCGAAGAACGAATCGAGCAAGTGGGAAAGAAAATCGGCCGAAGCGAACGCCCATTGATTCAGCAAGCACTTCGCAAGGGACAGGAAATTTTGGTCCAAGTAATCAAAGAAGGACTCGGATCAAAGGGCCCAACCCTCACGAGCTATCTCAGTCTGCCTGGTCGCTTGTTAGTGATGATGCCAGACATGGACAGAGTCGGTGTCTCTCGCCGCGTCGAGGACGAAGATCAACGACGCGAGATGCGCAAGATTCTCGATTCGCTGGAACTTCCTGAAGGATTCGGATTCATCCTGCGCACCGCGGGCTTCGACAGCACGAAGACAGAGTTGCAGCGCGATGCTGCCTATCTCCAACGCCTCTGGGACGCGATGGAAAAACGGAGCTCGAAGACTGGCGCTCCATGTGAGCTGTACACCGAAAGCGATGTACTCGTCCGAACACTGCGTGACCACACCGATTCGACCGTTGAATCCATTATCGTTGATAGCCCTGGCGCATTTGAGCGAGCCAAAATGTTCCTCGACGTCATCGCACCGAAGACATCAGGAAAAGTAATGTATTACAACGGAAATGCGCCAATTTTTGAGGCGTACGGGATCGAGCGACAAATCGACGAGATCCACTCTCGGACGGTTCCACTTCCATCGGGCGGCGCACTTGTATTCGACCAAACCGAAGCGCTCGTTGCGATTGACGTCAACAGCGGTCGCAGTCGAAGCGCGCGCGATTCTGAGACGAATGCGTATCAAACCAATTCTGAGGCGGTGGAAGAGGTGTGTCGACAATTGCGCCTACGCGATCTCGGCGGACTCATTGTCGTCGACTGCATCGATATGCGACTGATCAAGCATCGCCGCGATATTGAAGAACGACTGACGACCCTGTTGAAGATCGACCGAGCGAAAAGCTCTTTCGCGCCAATCAGCGAATTCGGAATCATCGAAATGACGCGCCAACGCATGCGCCCAAGTTTGCGCAAGATGCACTACGCAGACTGCACACATTGCGGCGGAAGCGGGGAAATTCGCGTGCCAGGTGCCGTTGCGGCAGACGCAATGCGCCGAGTGGCACTGCTCTTCAGCCATGCAAAGATTCAACGCGTTGAAATCGTCTGTTCAGTGCGAGTCGCGGCCGAGTTCATCTCGAACCGTCGCCGTGCGATGCATGATTTAGAAGACCGCACATCGAAACGAATCGACGTACGCATCAGCGAAGCATTCGCAGCGGATCGAGTTGAGATGTATGCCTACGACGAGCACAATTCGGACATTGAACTCGACCGATTGCCCGCACTTGCTGGGCCACTCGCTGGTTCATTGCACGAAGAGCTGCCAGATGCTGAAGAGGTGGAACTCACTCCAAGCGAGGCGCTCGCCCGTCGAAGACGACGCAAGCGACGCCCTGCACCAGCAGATGCCACCGCCATCGCGCTTGCTGGTGGTTTTGAAGATCTTCCAGAAGTGCTTGATGACGAAGTTTCTGTTCGAGATTCGATCGCTGAACGTATTGACCGTGGCGATCAATCGACTCCAAATAGATCTGGACGCTCGTCGGGTGACAGCCGGCGCCGTGGAGGACGTGGAGGTCGCGGTGGTCGGTCGGATGAACAGAAGTCTGCAACTTCTGGCGACCGAATGCCGGCCGATGGCACAAGATCTGATGCGAACGCAGGACCAGAATCAAGTCGTAGCGAAAGTGGCGCAGGACGGGGACAACGATCCAACCGACGACGACGTGGACGTGGACGAAGATCCGTTGGATCGATCGCAGACATGATCGAAGAAAAATCTGCGTTCGAGACGAATCGCGTCGCTGGAGTTCTCGATACGACCGTTGAAGAACTTCTCACTCGGCTTCGTGCGGATTGTGATGTAGAGACGGCAGCCCTTCTCACGGCTTCGACATTCATGCTGCCCCCAGAGCTCATTTCACGCGCTCAGAAGCTGTACCCAGAATCGATGCGCGATGCTGAAACTGATGTTGATTCAGGCGACGAGACTTCGGATGCCGATGGACCAGCCAGAGCGGATTCGCAACATGAAACGCAGCGCTCAGATTCCACGCAAGATTCATCTACATCAGGCGGTCGCGATGACCGAGGACTGAATCGAAACGACGGCGGTGGACGCTCCGGACGTGGACGTCGCGGCGGTCGACGCGGTGGCGGCGGTGGCGGCGGTGGCGGCGGTGGCGGCGGTGGCGGCGGTGGCGGCGGTGGAAACAACCGAGGTGGCCGAAACGACAACCGCGGGAATTCGCGTTCACAAGAAAGTGGTGGACGAGGTGGTGCACACGGTGACAGCATGCCGAATACTTCGTCGCCCCAGCGTGAGACTCCGCCGGCTAAAAGCGCGCCACGTGCGGAAGCACCGAAACCAACAACCCCAGATTCCAGTGGAAGCGCGCCAGCTGCCGACGCTCCGGCAAAGCCGAAGCGTCGATCACTCTATGGTGCGGCAGTGCGTTTGATCTCATCATTCGAGCGATCCAAGGCAAAGGGTCGGCCAGAGTAAGCATCCATTCGAAACGAAAGTGATCGAACATGTCTATTCGCAGACGCCTCTTCATTCTCGGTTCCACTGGCTCGATCGGTGAAAACACCATCATCGTTGCGAATCATCTTGCAACGCATGCCGAGGTCGAGTTCGACATCGTCGGACTCGCTGCTGGAACGAATGCCACTCGGCTTGTCCAACAGGCTCGGGAAACAAATGCGACTGCGATCGCATTGGCCGACGAGACCTGTTCGCTTCCGTCGGACTCCAAACCACTCCCGCAGATTTTTCGCGGCAGAAACGCCGCGCTTGAATTGATAAAAACACATGCGCGCCACGGCGATTTAGTGATGGGAGCGATGGTCGGAGCTGCGGGGATCGCACCGATACTCGCAGCCATCGAAGCGGGATGCGACATTGCTTTAGCGAACAAAGAAACATTAGTCGCCGCTGGAGCGATCGTGACCGATGCCGCTCGGCGCGCGGGAGTAACGATCCTCCCCGTTGACAGCGAGCACAGTGCCATCTTGCAATGCCTTCGATCCGGCGAGAGAAATACAGAGGTTGAACGCATCGTCTTGACGGCGAGTGGCGGACCATTTCGCCGTGCGACGCGAGAAACGATGGAATGTGCAACGCTCGCTGACGCCTTAAAACATCCGACATGGTCGATGGGCCAGAAGGTGACGATCGATAGTGCATCAATGATGAATAAAGCGCTCGAGATGATCGAAGCGCATTGGCTCTTTGATCTCTCCGCAGAGCGCATTGACGTCATCATTCATCCGCAGTCGATTGTGCATTCATTCGTCGAATTCGTTGACGGCAGCGTGATTGCACAACTCTCACCGCCCGACATGAAACTTCCAATTCAATTCGCAATGACGTATCCCGCACGGGCTCCCCGATCTGCGACACCGCTCGATTGGAAAAATATGCGTGGTCTGGAATTCGAGCCGGTCGATCACGAGCGTTTTCCAGCGGTTCAATTGGCATGGCGCGCAATTCGAGCTGGCGGTTCGGCGGGTGCGATCCTCAATGGAGCCAACGAAGCAGCTGTTGAGGCATTCGTCGCTGGGCGAATTCGATTCGGCGAAATTTCAACACTTGTGGCTGGTGCCCTTGATGCGATCGCTCCGACCCCGGTCCCTGATCTCGCAGCAGTCTTTCAAGCGGACGCGCATGCACGGGAATGGATCGCCAAGAGGCTGACTTCCGCTGCCTATGTGCGATAGTCGGCGATCATCCCACACGATGCGCATGAATTGACTCCGTGATCGAGATCTCTCGTCTACCCTTCCATCAATGGAAATTCTCGGAACTGGTGCAAACATTCTGTTGGTTCTGATTGGGTTTGGGCTTCTCATTGCCATCCATGAATTTGGACATTTCGCTGCGGCGAAGTGGGCAGGCGTGCGCGTTGACGGCTTCGCAATCGGCATGGGACCTGTCATTCTTGCGTTTCGTAAAGGGGTCGGCATTCGCTTCGGCTCGACCGAATCAATCGTTCACGAACGATCTGGCAAACGAACGATTCAACTCTCTGAGAGCGAACTGAAACAATTCAATATCGGCGAAACTGAGTATTCACTTCGAGCCCTACCGCTTGGCGGCTTTGTGCGAATGCTTGGGCAAGACGACCTAGATCCTGCGGCAACGAGCAGCGACCCTCGGTCGTATACGCGCATCGCCGTCTGGAAACGAATGATCATCGTTTCGGCTGGAGTGACATGCAACATCGTCTTGGCTATCGCAATGTTTGTCGTGGCTTTCATGATTGGTGTTCGATTCGAGGCTCCGATCGTCGGAGCCGTTCTTCCAGCAGATCCGGCAGCAAAGGCTGGGATTCAGGCGGGTGATCGAGTCATCGCTATCGATGGCGCTCCAGTCTCGACATTTGCGGATTTGCAGATCGCCGCGGCGATGGGAAAGTCGAACGAAGCGCTCCACATGACGATCGAGAGACCTTCTGGTCGCGATACGAAGACGATTCATTTCGATGTGACTCCGCAGCACAGCGAGGTCGCTGGAATGATGTCAATCGGTATCGCTCCCGCTGCGAGCACACGACTCACGACTGATTCGGAAGCAGTTCCTTTTCTATATAACGTGCTTCGACGTGCGGGTTTTTGGAATCACGCTCCTGATGGGATGACTGCGAATCATCTGTGGGGAATCAATCAGCCGAGTCTCAGTGGCCCCAACCTAACGACTCCAGACCGAGCGACTTTCAACAAGAGTTTCCGCGGAGCCACGCTGTTAACCGTGAATGGAAATCAGGCGACGACCTACACAGCACTCGATGACGCATCACTCAAGTCGCTCGGTCAACCCATCGAGACACGTTGGACATTTGGCGATGGAAGTGAGAGCGACATCGGAGTCAATTGTGTCCCCGTTTGGCAAATCCTGGAATACACCAACAAGCCTCCGAAGGCATTGATTGATTTCGAGCAAGGCTTCCTCGGTATGGCTCCCCTCGTGCGGATCGGACACGTCCCAGAAACATCTGCCGCAAACGGAGTTCTCATGGATGACGATGTTGTTCTTCGTGCGGGCGACATCGCAGGTCCAAGGCAAATGGAATTTCGCCTCGCGGTGCAAGAACACGCTGGAAAAACCATCAATTTGCGAATCTTGAGAGATGGCAAAGAAATTGATTGTGCGCCAATCGTTGGGCGCGATGGAAAGCTTGGCGTTGAAATCGGGAGCGCATGGGAAATTCCACTCATCGCCCGCCCCTTTTCAGTCGTCGGACCGCCTCCTGGAATTCCAACTGCTGTTGCTGAACTCAACCTGATGCCGCTCACTCGTATCGATGCAGTGAACGGGCAGTCGATTGGTAATTGGAACGATCTCTTTCGAGTGGTGCGTGGCGCACTTACGAAGCAACCGAATATCGATCAACTCTCTATCAAGACGACACCGCCAACTCCTAGTGCCATCCCCGAAGAACGGATGATCCATCTTGATTCAAGTGCTCGTGATTCACTTGCGAAAATGCGTTGGCGTCCTGCGATTGGGCCCGAATGGTTCATGCCAGCCGAAGTCGTGCTGACTGCGGGCGGGGATCCGCTGCGAGCTGTTGGGATGGGTTTTACAGAGACACGAAAGATGGTTCTCACGACCTATCTGACGCTTGACCGTCTCTTCCGTGGCACCGTTGCTGTCTCGCAACTTCGTGGACCAGTGGGCATCGTGCACATCGGAACGCGCATCGCAGATCGTGGCATGACCTATCTCGTTTTCTTTCTCGCAATGATCAGCGTCAACTTGGCCGTCATCAATTTTCTACCGATACCAATCGCCGATGGTGGACTGATGGTCTTCCTGATTTATGAAAAACTGCGAGGAAAGCCGCCGAGTCCGAGTTTTCAGAGCGGTGCGATGTTGGCCGGATTGATTCTTGTTGGAGTCCTCTTCGCGGTCACGTTTTATAACGATGTCATGAGGCTCGTCAACTGAAATGTCTGCGAGCGACCCCGTCACGATCATCACAGGCGCTGGGAGCGGAATCGGCCGGTCTCTTGCGATCTTGCTTGCGGCAAAGGGACATCAAGTTGCCCTTGCGGGTCGTACGCAATCAAAGCTTGAAGAGACGGGACGCCTATGCGCCGAATCACGTGGTCTACTCATTCATCCGACTGACTTACGCGACGAACGATCTGCGACGACTCTCGTCAGTGACGTCGTCGCTCGCTGGGGACGTGTCGACAATCTCGTGAACTGCGCCGGAGTTGCCCCCTTAGCACCCATCGATCGAACGACAGACCAACTTCTGCACGACACCTTTGCAGTCAATGCGATCGGGCCCGCACATCTCATGATCCAATGCTGGCCCCACTTCAAGTCGCAAAAGTTTGGACGTATTGTGAATGTATCGACCATGGGGACGACTGATCCATTCGCTGGATTCTTTGCCTACGCCGCATCGAAGAGTGCGCTTGATTCGATGACGCGCAGCGCGGCAAAGGAAGGACTGCGATTTGGGATCAAAGTGTTCGGCGTCAATTTGGGCGCAGTCGAAACCCCGATGCTTCGGTCAAACTTCAGTGAAAAGGTCCTACCGCACGATCGAACACTTTCGCCCGAGTTTGTTGCCAATGCAATCTTTGAATGTCTCAACGGAACGCGCGACGCCGATAACGGCCGATGTATTGCGCTCCCGAGTCCCTAGCGTCGACGATGCTGCGCACGGTCGATCTCGCGCTGACTCTCGCGCTTGGAAATTGCCTGTCGCTTGTCTGATTTTGTCTTTCCAGTTCCAACACCGACAAGCAATTTCGCGAATCCGTTCTTGAAGTAAATCTTGAGCGGGACGATTGACACGCCCTTGGCCTGCATCAATCCAGCTAATTTTTCGATTTCTCTTCGCTTTGCTAGCAATCTGCGAACACGCAGCGGCACATGTTGTCGATCGGGCCCGGCGGGCGGATATTCGGCA
Organism: uncultured bacterium; assembly: GCA_903919715.1. Classification (GTDB taxonomy): domain Bacteria; phylum Planctomycetota; class Phycisphaerae; order Phycisphaerales; family SM1A02; genus F1-60-MAGs104. The sequence continues at coordinate 62,334 of CAIXJC010000003.1, forward strand.
ATATGAACTCCGTGCAAATTGAGACGGAGCGGCGAAAATTCTGCCATGACCCAACCCTCGGCCAAACTGACCTGCGACCCACGAACGGACTTCACTTCTGTGCCAACCAATTCCATGCCACACTCGACCGTCTCGCCAATGGCAAAGTCGTGGAATGCCTTGCGATTTTCAATCGTCGGGCTGTCTGCGGAAGATTTCTCGGTCTTTTTTGCCATCATTGCAGTTTTCTTGCCGCCAACCCTATAGGTGCCAATGCGAAAATTCGACAAATTCAGCCGTCTTGTTTGCAAGTATCACGACTTGTGACATAGTTGACGAGAACTCCTTTACAGATTGTACGTGAGGATTTTCGAAACAACTTTCCCGACTCTCTCGAGTCAGGAAAGTTGTTTCGTCGAATGCCTCTTTGAACGTGCCAGAAACATTTTCAGAATCCCCCACGCTAATTTGAAGGTCAATAAAAAATGATAACCCGCGCTTATGTTGGCATTCTTTTCGCAGCGACAACCTTGGTTTTCACTGTAGTGAACGGCGCCGCAGTACAAGCGCAAGGACCTGTGCAAGGGTCGGGTACTGCGAAACTGCCAACGCAAGTTATCGATGTTGCAACGGCGCGTGCGGATTTCTTCAATGCCAATCCAGGCGCTGACTTATTCGAACGAGGCAATCGAATCACCCGTGTCTTCGGGCAAGCCTTTTCACATGGGAAGTCCCCAGAC
>CAIXJC010000004.1 GCA_903919715.1 uncultured bacterium
CAATTTGACGATGGGACAAAGCATCGCATTCAACACGCTTCCTGCGGATCCCGCACCGTTTCTCGCTGTTTTTCAAGGGTCGGGCGACTCGGCAAAAGTGATTGCAATCGCAAACACGAATAAGCCCAAGTAATTAGTCCAAGTAATTAGTCCACGCAAAACGGTTCAGCCTTGATCACTCAGGGCTGGACATCATTTGAAGAAAAAGCGAGACCACTTCTGGGTCGAAGTGCGAGCCAGAATTCGCACGGATGTGTTCGATGATCTGCTCTGTTGGCCACGCTTTGCGATAAGGTCGATCTGAGGAAAGTGCATCCCAGACATCAACCACCGCAAAGATTCGCGCAGCGAGTGGAATCGCATCACCCTTCAGCCCGCGTGGATATCCCGTTCCATCCCATCTTTCATGGTGACAGTATGGAATATCAAGCGCAGGTTGCAGATATGCGATGGGTGCAAGCATGTCATATGCCAACTGCGGATGCGTTCGCATGATGATCCATTCATCTTCGGTGAGTGGCCCTGGCTTGCGAAGAATTTGGTCCGACACGCCGATTTTTCCGATGTCGTGCAAGAGCGCGCTGCGGCGGATGTGGTTTATTTCATTCTCAGACATTCCAATTCGCCGCGCGAGCGCTACGGTCATCAGCGTGACCCGACGTGAGTGGTGCTCGGTCTCATTGTCTCGCAAGTCAAGCGCACGAACCCAACCTTTTAGGGTCGATTCGTACGCGTCCTGCAATTCTTCGTGCGCTTGTGACAGTTGGGCCTGTTGGCGAATCAGTTTGCGATATCGATTCAGGCGAATGATCGTGTTGACTCGTGCGCGAATTTCGAGTCGGTCCATCGGTTTGGAAATAAAATCATCAGCGCCAGCATCGATGCCGGCGATTCTCGACGCTTTGTCGTCGAGTGCAGTAGTCATAATGACTGGCACAGCCGCGAGTACTGAATCTGTTCGTAGTCTTCTGCAGACTTCGAAGCCGTCGATCCCAGGCATCATGATGTCAAGCAAGATGAGGTCAGGCGGGTTCTCGCGAGCTTGGGTGAGCGCATCTTGCCCATTCTGAGCGAAGCGAAGTTCATGGCCGAGGCCAGTCAGGATCGCTTCAAGCGTGTCGCGTCCTCGGGCATCGTCATCGACGATCAGAATCGTTGCTCGGTCCGTCACAATTCACGTCGATTCATTTTGGTGGGCCTACGTTCAAGTGATTGCGAATGGTCTGCACAAGTTGCTTCAGATTGACTGGCTTGCTGAGATAGTCGTTTGCGCCAGCCTGGATGCAACGTTCTCCGTCGCCGACCATCGCACGAGAAGTTAACGCAAGAATTGGCATCGCAGCGAGCGACATATCGCCACGAAGATTCTCAATCGCATCGATACCGTCCATGATCGGCATCTGAACATCCATCAGTACAAGTGATGGCTTTCTTGTGCGCACTGTCTTGACCGCCTCTAATCCGTTGCGCGCTTCAATCACCCGAAAATCATGGGCGCGAAGATAGTCCCCGACGGTCAACAGATTGCTCTCGTTGTCGTCAGCAATGAGGATGAGTGGTCCGCTTTCATGCGCGGAGAATTCAGTCGCATGCTGGTCTTGAGCGTGATCATTCGTTGCGATGTCCGATGTCGAACTTTTCCATGGCAACGCAACGGTGAAACGACTTCCTACACCAACCTCACTCTTGACCGAAACAGTTCCGCCTTGCAGTTCTGCAAGCCTGAGTACAAGAGAGAGGCCTAAGCCCGTTCCTGCATACTGGCGAGAAAGTTTCGAATCCAACTGGGTGAATGGACTGAAGAGGCGTTCGAGATCTTGGGGTGCAATTCCGATTCCCGAATCCACAACGGAGAATTCCATTACGTTTCGTTCTAGATGACATTTGGTTTCAAGCGTCACGCTGCCGCCTTCGAACGTGAATTTGACTGCGTTCGAGAGCAGATTGACCAGAATTTGTTTCAGCCGTCGTTGGTCGGCGTGCACGACCGGCCCATTTGGATCGATGACCAGTGACATACGCAGCTTTTTCTTGCTTGCAAGCTCTGCTACAAATCGCATGCTCGACTGGCACACGTCTTCAACACTGTCTGTCGACTGTTCCAGCTCCATTTTCCCAGCACCGATCTTTGCGATGTCGAGCAGGTCGTTGATCAAGGACAATAGATGATGTCCGCTTTCGGCGATGGTATTAATCGACTTCGACTGCCGGTCTGTCAGGCCCCCGTACACGCCTTCGCAGAGCGATTCAGAAAGTCCAAGAATTGCGTTGAGTGGCGTGCGTAATTCATGGCTCATCGCCGAAAGAAAGTCGTCCTTCGATCGCATGACTCTCGAGAGCTCCGCATTCGCAAGCGACAGTTCAGAAGTCCGATCGGCGACGCGATTTTCAAGGGTTGTTCGATATTCATCGAGTTCGGTGATGTCATGGCCAACCAGAATCGCAGCGGTGACTTTTCCCAAGGCATCGTGACGCGGCGATGCGCTGAAGATGACGAGCAGCTTGCGATCGTCACGTGTATTGAGCATGACCTCCAATCGCGCATTCTTGACGCCTTCGAGCGAGCCATCAAGCAGTTTGCGCACGCCTTGCTGCGATTCCTCGTTCACAAAGTCTTCGACGAATTGCTTTCCCACGGCGTCTGCCTTTGAGAACCCAGTCAGTCGTTCGGTCGTCTGGTTCCAATCCCTCACTTTGCCCAAGAGGTCGATCGTAAGGATTGGAGCGTTGGCTGTATCGACGAGCTCCTTCAGCTCATTGCGATTCAATTCCAATCGCAGAGCAAGTTGCTTGGCATCGTGAAGTGAGGTGCTCGTGGTCTGAACCAGTTGGAGAAGATCAACGGTCGAATCGTGCAGTGCGAAGTCCTTCAGGACCAAGTGCAAGGCTTTCAATTCCGTTGGATTTCGCACCCATGGCGATCCGAGAAAGATGTATCTCTCTGGATCCCCCAAGATCACCAGCTGAAGTCGCAACATTAAATCGGAGGAGGATGACTTGAAGACAAAAAGCGTCGACTTGTGCTTGATGAGATATTCACGGTCAATATGTAGCGTTGGTGATGCGAGAAGGAAGAGTGAGAAAGCGTTGGCGAGTGGACTCCCAATAGTGATCCCTGGGCAAATACGTAATAGAACATCGCCGGCATCAATGATGCGCATTTCTCTGTCAACGACAAAATGGAATGGAAACAGTTCTGCAAACTGTTCTCGATCAAGTTTAGTTTGCGGGCCCGTCATTTTTTGATCGAATCACCCCAGCACACTAGAAACTCGTCGTGGTCCGCACCCTTGTCTTTGAATTGGGTCTGAGTGATTTCAGCTGGAGTTTCATAGAGTTTGGCAACTCCGCTGAGCATTCCGCTGACGACAGCCGAAAGTCCAGGCCGAGGGCTGAAGTAGTGCATCGTGATTCGGTCGGGGTGACGATCAGAGCATTCAAATCGCGGTGGTTTTAGATTTGGAAAAATCAATGCGACACGGGTGTGGAACAGTGGCAGATAGTCCAAGAACTCTGGCATTGTTCGGCCCGCAGATTTCAGCAAGTCGCCGTACCCCTTGTTCGCCGTGTGAAGCACCCAGAATTCGCCGAAGGCAAAGAGCACTTGGCTGACCGAAAGTCCCAAGACTTCAGTTGCTGCTCCAACCAATCCATAAGTCATTTCATCTGGGTAGCTTTCATTGCTGACGAAGGCCTCGACCTTGATACCAGCCTTCGCCTTAATGGCTTCCCATTTATCAGCGCCAAAGTTGATTGTGACGAGATCTTCGATCGACTTGTTGATCATTCCGTGCATGTTTTAATTCCAAGGGGTTTTTGGTTTCGGAGAAGTTTCTAGCGAGGCAGTGTAGCCCAATGGCCTCGCGAGAATCACAATTCCCAGCGCACCAAAAATTCATCGTGATCCGCACCCTTGTCTTTGAATTGGGTTTGCGTGATCTCAGCCGGGGTGTTGTACATCTTGGCAACTCCACTTAAGAGGCCTCTGACGAAGACGGAAAGGCCAGGTCGATGGCTGAAATAGTGCATCGTGACTCGATCTGGCTGACGGTCACTGCATTCGAAGCTTGGTGGTTTCAAATGTGGAAAGATCAGCGCAACTCGCGTGTGAAATGAGGGGAGGTAATCGAGGAACTCGCCCAAATTACGTCCGGCAGAACTCAAGAGCTCGCCGTATCCAAGCCGTGCGGTATGAAGCACCCAGAACTCGCCGAAAGTGAAAAGGATCTCGTCGACTGAAAGGCCGAGCACTTCCGTTGCTGCTCCGATCAGTCCGTAGGTCATCGCATCGGGATAACTTTCATTACTGATGAATGACTCGACGGTGACGCCGGCCTTGGCCTTGACGAGCTCCCACTTGTCCGCGCCAAATTGGGTGGTGATGAGATCTTCGACAGACTTATTCACCATTCCGTACATAGGTCACTCCGGTGGGATGTTTCGCTCACAACCAAACGCGACGGAAGTCTACTAAACCTCGGCCCACCCCACAGGCAATTCAAATTCTGGATCGACGATCAGTGACACAAACCCCAGCCACTCAAGATCAAGGCAAGGTCTGTTCCGTCGACAAGGCGATTGCCGTCGAAGTCAGCCGCAGTTCCGATGGTGGTTGGTCCCCAGCTTCCCAAGAGCGTTGCAAGATCGTTGCCATCCACAACACCATCTGAGTTGAGGTCCGCGATGCACTCGCACAGACCGCCAGTAGTCGAACGGACCCCAAGCACTGGATAGAGCGAAGTCTGTAATTCATAACTGACGAGGCCTTGGAAATTGCGAGTCGGTCCATTCGCTGCTGGAACTGTTGCGTTCACTCCAAACTCCACAAGCCAAGCCGATGTCAACGTTCCGCTGCGAAGCACAGTCGATGACCAATACGCAGTTGCCGTTGCAGTGGGAAAAAGCGTTCGGTTGAGCGCAGCCTTCGCGGTCGCCGTTGTCGTTGCATTCGCAAGCGAAACATCAACGAGCGATTGCAATTCTTTTACCGTTGGAAGGCGCCAGTCGGTATATCCCGCAGTCGTCAATCCTTCTGCATAATTCAAAGCAGCATTCCAATTCATGCTTGATGAAGGAGCTTGCGTCCACATCAAGCCGACGTCGATGTCCGAAATCGTTCCGTCAAGATTGTTGTAATAGTTATGGCTAAGCGTTGCCTTTGCGCCTCTCACAAACCGCGCATGAAAGCGACTGGTTCCGCCCGCGCTGATTGTCTGCGTCTTGGAGTGCGGTCCAATTCCACCACCAGAATTCGTCGCCCAGACGCGTGTAGTGTCGTTTGCATAGAAATCGTTGGTCCAAAAATATTGTGGCGTTCCAGATGGATTGTTCGCGAAATAGGCTGGATCCAGAGCGGGATTTCGGTCGTGATTCAAGATGCTGAATGCTTCCATCGGAGTCGGCAAGCGCCAATCCACGCTCCCGCCAAGATTCAGCGTCAACGCAGTCGCCACTGCGTTGTCCCAAGTCATCTCGCCGCTGTCAGTCTTCTGCCACATGAGACCCGTGATATTGTCGGTAATGGTTCCATTGCCGTTGTCGGTGAACGATGGCGCATTGATTGTGTAATCCGAATCTTCGCCGAATGTCGTGGTTGCACTGATCGTCTGACCAGTGTCGGGCACTTTGTTCATGCTCTTCGCGGCGAGTTGATAAGGATAGAAGCGTGAATTGTTGGCATAACTTGGATTCGTTGTGCCGCTCGGGCCTTCCCAGTGCTGCGCAATCGTTCGCGTCGTTCGATTGATCTGGTAACTGACGACATACGAAGCACCACCGAGCGTGAATGTCATCGAGTACGAGTCTCGAGTTGGGCGACTGCTTGCCACAATGCTCGCGCCCGCAAGAGGACTTCCTGCCGGCGCAAAACTGAGCGCCGATGGTTGCGGATCGACCTGTCCTCCAAAGTTGACGACGGTGCCGTGAAACGCATTCATCATGAACGGATTTTGCGGACCCGTCGAGGCGCTTCCAACCGCGTGATAGTGATATCCCCATGTCCCATGTGAATGGCCGCCATCCACATCAAGCGGCAATCGCACTGTGCCGTCTGGCTCCGTGTATCCATAAATTGGATATCCATCGAGCGCCCATGCGATGGGTTTGCTTACACCGAGAATTCCTTGCAGATGAACAGGAGCGATGTGATAGTGATAATCATCCGCACGGCCGCAGTGACCGCCATAGATGTCGAGTTCGCCGATGGAATATGAAAATTGCCCAGTGTTATTGCGCGGATTGAAAATCGGAATTCCGTTTGCGGCGAGTGCGACCGCGCCGCGCTGAAAGTTGCCGCCCGAAAGAGAAATGGGCGCGGCGGCAGGGACAGGAAAGAGCGGCAAAGTCCAGACGTTTGGTTTGCCATATCCAAGCGACGCCGTGCTTGGCTCTGGATTTGTGATCGCAGCGAAGTATGCAGTTGGAATCGGTATCTGTTGTTGCCATGAAGTGATGCCCGTCATGATGTTTGGCATCTGCGTTGGGTTGGGCATCGAATCGGATTCAACATAAAACTTCGTCGCGTCCCAGTAAAAACGAACGTCTGGTTTGAACGGGGTAAATGACTGCACCATCACTGCGCCACTACCAGGTGGGGGCTCACACGAAACCATCGACATCAGCAGGGGTTTCGCATTGAGCGCATCAACCTCTGCAATTTCTTGCTGCGCGAATGCACGGTCGGAAGCATTCAGATCAGCGAGCGCAACGTGTATGAATTCGCCATTCTCGTTTTCGATCGTCACTCTGTCGCCGGCAGATGCAAGGAAAGATCCGCGAAATGTTGTTTGCGATTTCGTATCAGTCCAGATGCGAACGCTGTTGGAATGAATGTGCGAATGACCATCGTGACCTTCCTGCCCATCGTGAGCATGCGCGGCCGGAGCGGTAGCGAGGAATAGCAGAGCCGCAGTGCTCAGCAGCGTGGGGTGGAAAGGCATGCTTGTACAGATTGCCACAGGAATCCGATTGGGGAGGAAAGAATCTGCATTTTTCCCAGTTTTATCTTGCGCCTGTTATGAGTTGCGAGGCCTAGGTGGTCGGCCTTTTCGGTTCTCTTTCTTCACTCCGCTTTCGAGTTCGGCAATTGCTTTGTCGCCGAGACCAGCACGGACATGCGCAATCAGTTCACTTTGCAGCTTTGCGGTGAGTTCGGGATTCTCCTTCGACACATCGTGCTTTTCGCCACGGTCCAAAGCAAGATTGAAGAGTTGAACGTTGTGCGTGTCCCACTCATACAAAAGTTTATAGTCGCCTTTACGAATCGCTGACTGCGGATGATCAAGTTCCACGGGTTGATGCCAAACGAAGCGGTCGATTGAACGCGTGATCGTTCCCTGATCGCCGTCCTTCAGCAATCCCCGCCAACTGCCCCCCTCGATCCCTTTGGCGGGCGCACATTTCGGCGCAGCAAGATCGAGCACGGTCGCAAGAATGTCATAGCTGATCACCGGCACTTTGCAATATGTGTCTGCACGAACGCCAGGGCCCGCAACGATCAGCGGTACACGCAGTCCGCCTTCGCCAAGGTTTCCCTTGCCTCCACTCAGGACGCCAGTTCGACCACCGTTGTCCGACATATAGATGATGTATGTGTTGTTTGCGATGCCAAGAGTTTGGAGCTGCTTTACGAGAGTTCCAACACAGGTGTCCAGATCCTCAGTCATCGCGGCCATGACGGCGCGATCTCCAGTCGGACCGCGACCGCTAGCAGGCATGACTTCATATTTCTTGAGCGTCTCTGCAAGCGCTTGCGCCTTTGGATGGACTGCGTAATAAGAAAGCTGGAGATAGAAGGGATGTGACTCCTTCGCCGCCTGCGAAACAAATTCGCATGCACGCTTGGTCATGCTGAAGAGAAGTTTCGGGTCGCTTGCATCGCTCGAATCTCCGGTTTCATTCTGCGTGATGCCGTCACTTATGTCATATCCCATCGATGCGGGAGTTTGAGGCCATTGCCATTTTCCGAAGTGTGCGACGCGATAGGCGGGATTGCACCGCTTCAGTGAATTCGCAAGTGATTCAGTCGCAGGAGCGGACCAATTCGTTGATGCCTTCGTTGGCGCATTGAGCGATGTTGTTGTTCGTCCCATCAGAATCGATGCGCGTGAACATTCGCACTTTGGGTGCGCTGTATACGCCCAAGAAAAAATCATGCCACTCGCCGCGAGTGCTTCGATGTTTGGCGTATGAAACGCTTTGCTCTTGCTGGAATCATCTCCCTTTCCCATCGCAACAGAAAGCCCATTCCACGCTTGGTCATCAGCGAGAATAAAAACAAAGTTGGGTGGGGCATCCACAGGTGTTGGAGGCGTGCTGTCCGTGCTCGCATGTGACGTGAAAGTCAGAACCGTCACGGTCACGAGCAGCGCGAGGCGAAACAATGGAGTGATTCTTGTCGTCATGTCGATTGTTGTACCCCACACGCAAATCAGGGACGCGTAATCGAAAATCGCCACAGATATTCTGCGAGTAATCTCGGATCCCTATTGACTGCGAAAGGATCAAGTATGGAGCCCAGAACTATGGAGCGAAAGAAAGTTCAAATCAAACGCGTGTTCCCTGGTTTTCGTGAATTGGCAGCTTTGATTCGTTTTCGCAAGCTCGTCTTGAGCCCAAAGCGCAGGCGTTTATCGCGTGCGCTGACAATTCAAGATCTCCGCAAGATCGCACGACGTCTCACGCCCCAAGGGCCATTCGATTACACCGATGGCGCGGCGGATTCGGAATCAAGTCTGACGCGTGCGCGCATTGCATTCGAACAAATCGAGTTTCAGCCACGCGTCCTTCGCAACGTCTCGCAAGTCGATCTTTCCGTCGAGATGTTTGGCAAGCGTGTGTCGATGCCGATGGGTATCGCACCGACTGGCTTCGCACGCATGATGCAGACGGAGGGAGAGATCGCAGGCTGCACGGCTGCAGCTGCCGCAGGAATTCCGTTTTGCCTTTCAACAATGGGTACACGCTCGATCGAAGATGTCGTGGCTGCGGCGCCGAACGGGCGAAATTTCTTTCAGCTCTATATGTGGAAAGATCGTCAGCGCAGTATGGAATTAGTCCGCCGAGCCCAAGAAGCAGGCGTTGACACACTTGTCTTGACCGTTGACGTTCCCGTGGCGGGTGCACGCCTTCGCGATGTTCGCAATGGAATGACAATTCCGCCGTCGTTGTCGGCGAGCACGATTCTCAACGCGATCCCGCGACCAGGTTGGTGGTTCAACTTGTTGACGACCGAGCCACTGAAATTCGCATCACTCGCAGAGTGGAAGGGGACTGTTGCTGAGTTGCTCGATCACATGTTCGATCCAACTGTTGGGTTCGATGACCTCAAGTGGATCCGGACTCAGTGGAAGGGCAGTCTCTTGGTGAAGGGGATTCAGAATGCCGATGATGCAGAACTTGCAGTTGCCGCCGGTGCGGACGGTGTCATTCTTTCAAGCCACGGTGGGCGACAGCTTGACCGCGCTCCAGTTCCGTTTTATTTACTTCCCGAAGTCGTCGCGCGAATTGGCGGCAAGGCTGAGATCCATTTGGATACGGGAATCATGCACGGATCTGATGTGATCGCTTCGATTGCATGCGGAGCGAACTTCACATGGATCGGTCGCGCTTATTTGTATGGCTTGATGGCTGGCGGGCGTGAAGGTGTCGATCGATCAATCGAAATCTTGCACGGCCAAATGATTCGCACGATGAAACTACTCGGCGCACGAACAGTGTCCGATCTCACTCCAGATCACGTCAAGTTTCTGCGCAGTCGGGGATAAAAGAAGAAGCGCAAGAATCGCACGAATCATCCGCCGCGTTTCAATTCGAGTTCTTGCCAGCGTGCATAGAGCGTTGCAACCACGCCTTGAGCAGTTTCAAGCGCCTTGCATGCGGCGGCCATTTTGACATGATCAGCAGCGACTGAAGGATCATTCACACACGCTTCCGCGGCAGTGTGCGTGCGTTCGGCAATCGCGACTGCCGCTTCCATCAAGTTCAATTCGCGCTGGTCTTTGAAGTTCAACTTGCGCCGTATTGGTTTGACTGCAGCCTCCGAAGTTGGAGCCACTTTCTCGCTTGTGTTCGCGCTCGCATTCGCCGCATGTGCGACTCCTGCCGCAGTCACCGCCCTCTCTGCATTCGCCGCACGATTCGCATCAGCACGCACGGCGCGGCTGCGATCTTGAGCAGCACGTTCTGCGCGCTCAAGTGCGGCGAGTGCTTGATCCAAACTCGCCACGACCGATACGGACGCATCCGGTGCGCCAATCACAGTGATCGTTCGCGCGAGTCGCTTCAGCATCGTGCGATCATGTGTGACGAGTAAGACGGCGCCTGGGAATGACTCGACTGATTCCTCGAGTACTTCAAGAGTCGAAATGTCCAGATCGTTCGTCGGTTCGTCCAAGACCAAGATGTCTGCAGGTTCCAGCATCATTCGCGCTAAGTGTGCGCGCGCACGCTCGCCTCCAGAAAGATTCCCGACTGTTTGCAACAACTGCGCATCTTGAAACAGAAATCTTCTCGCCCACGCAGTGATGTGCATCGGCTGACCTTGGAAGTCGACAAAGTCCCCCAGAGGACAAATTGCATCTCGCAGCAGCATCTGAGTCGGAATGTCTGCGCGCTCTTGTCGCAGCACGACGATTCTAGGTTTTGGATCAGCGAAGCGGATCGTTCCGGTGTCTGGCGTTAGGTCGCCGCAGAGAATTCGTAGAAGCGTTGTTTTACCGCTGCCGTTCGGCCCCATCAGTCCGACGCGATCGCCTGGTGCAAGTTCGAGATCGAGATCTCGAAAGAGTGTGCGTCCCTCAAACCCCTTCGAGATTCCTTCAGCTGTAACCAATTTCCGAGTGCGGCGTCCACTCGCCGAGAAGTCCACACGCGCTCCTCCTGCATTCGCTGCAGTATTGCGCGCAGAAATCGCATCGAGCTCTCCGCGCCGATCGGCGCTGTCTTCGATGCGCCCTTTCGCCTTCGTGCGCCGCGCTTGTGCGCCACGCGAGAGCCACACATTGTCGACACGAACTTCATTGGCAAGAGAGGCTTCGGCTTTCGCTTGCGCCTCCAGAAATTCACCGCGTCTTCGTAAAAACTCTGTGTAATTTCCTTCTGCTGCGATTGTCCCTTGCGGATATGCGCGACTGAGTTCAACCACCCGCGTCGCGACGCGTTCCAAGAACGTTCGATCGTGCGTAATAAAAACAGATGCTCCAGCGCGGATGTCATTGAATCCACGCACGAGAAATTGTTCGAGCCAACGAATGCCTTCGACATCAAGATGATTCGTGGGTTCATCGAGCAACAGCAGATCAGGCGCGCCACCTGCTTCGCACAATCCGCATGCAATTGACAGTCGTTTTTTCCAACCGCCAGATAATCGTTCTGCGGGCTCATCCATGCGAGCATCTGGAAATCCCAGCTTTCCCAAGATCACGCATCCAAGAACTTCCGCCTCGTGCTGATCTCCATGCACGCTTGCTGCGCGCATCGCTGCAGCGGTTGCAGCCGAACGCGGTGTCGCTTGTGCATCAAACTCATCTCGCTGTGGCACATAGACGATGACTGCACCGCGCTGCGTTCGAACCATTCCCTCATCAGGTTCTTCTGCTCCTGCGAGCATGCGAAGCAACGTGCTCTTGCCCGCACCATTTGGACCGATGAATCCAACGCGGTCGCCGTCAGCAACGCTGATTGCTACTCCGTGAAAGAGTTCGCGCATTCCGTGCGACTTCGAGAGGTTGTTGGCTACAAGCAGCATGCGTCACTCCGTCGTGCGATGCGGCGGGTCGGCGATCATAGGATGTCGCTGCGCTAGGGCAATGCGCACCAGCCAGATCAAGAATTATGCGTTCGCATAACAGGTGCCGGCGACTCTTGGCGGGCCCAATTCAGAAAAGGCCGCCATGTTTAGTGTTAGACAGTGCATTTTTAGCCTAAAAACGGCGATGCAAAAAATATATTCGTATTCTCGTCTCTATAATTTGCAATTGCTTCCAGTGGGGGCATGTTCTCATTGATTCGCGTCTGTAGGTACTTGGAGAGAGGAAAGCACTTCGGAAAGTGCTTTTATGAAAAGGGACAGTTCGGTTGTCTTTTTTCCATCCAGGTTCCCAATGAAAAATAACAAAATCGCTTCGACCGTAATCGCAACAGTTGTGTGTGCGTCCTTCGTCCAACTGGCATCGGCATCGGTCGTGACTTTCACAAACAAAACACTGTGGAATGCGTATTCCGCAAACCACGGAACTTCTGTGTCAACGGAAACTTTCAATTCATTGAGCGGTTACTACGCTGGTCCAGTCTCTGGAACCGCAGACTCGTCAGTTTGGACAGCGTCGGCTGAAAACGGTCTCTTTGCAGCAGCAGGACTCTTGCAAACCAATGATCCAGAAACCATGTCCTTCTCCTTCGCTGGCGGAGTTCAGGGAGTTTCTGCTTACATGTTCGCAACTGACACAAGCCTGAACAGTGCTCCAAGCGTGATGGAAGTCACCTTGTCGGATGGCTCGACATATATCGGATATTCGACCAGTATCAACGACTTCGTTGGTTTTTACTCTAACGGCGCAGCGATTACTAGTTTGACGATTACCGCAACTGCGGTTCCTGGTGGACCAACAGCTGTTTATCCAACAGTTGACACCATGTACTTCGCCAATGTTCCTGCTCCAGGAGCCATTGCGCTTCTGGGACTCGCTGGACTTGTTGGTCGACGTCGACGTAACTGATTCATCAATAACCGAGTCGCTCTTGCAAGAGGACTCGATTTACTGGAACTTCAAAAGCCCTCGACGCAAAACGTCGGGGGCTTTCTTTTATATAGCCTTTTTTATAGTTAGTATCCTTCCACTATGAAGACAACCACACTTGCTATCTGCGCCAGCCTTTTCGTTTCATCCCTCGCTTTGTCGCAGGCTTCGACGCCTCCAGCTGAACAACCTCAGGGTCGTCCGACAGGTGGAGGCCCAGGTGGACCGGGCGGTCCCGATGGCCCAGGTGGCCCAGGTGGCCTAGGTGGCCCAGGCGGCGGTCAAGGTGCAGCGCAGTTGGTGCAGCGACTGATGCAGAGCGATAAAGATGGAGATGGGAAGTTGAGTGCTGAAGAACTGCCTCCGCAGTTCGCGGAAATCTTCCCAGCGATTGACACGAACAAAGATGGGTTCCTTGATCAGAACGAAATTTTGCTTCTTGCCAAATCACAGGGCGAAGGTCGTGGTGGCGCTCGTGGTGCTCGCGGTGGAGCAGGTGGAGCTCCGCAGAACTTTGAGGGAGCGATGAAGCAAGTCAATCGCGGCTTCAAGGGACTCAAGGGTTCAGCATTCGATGCCACGACCAAAGCAAAGGACTTGGAGCAAGTTCAGAATATTCAGGCAGGTCTCGTTGCGGCGAAAGGTATGTGTTCAACCGTTCGCATGGCACCGCAGGCCAAAGCCAAGTACGGCGACGACAACACGAAGTATCAACTTGATATGCGTACGCAGTTGATCGCATCATTGACAACAGCTATCGCGCTTGAAAGTGCAGTCCTTGCAGGAGATGCTGCAGCTGCCAAGAGTGCCTTCGCAAAGCTTGATCATCAAGAAGACGAAGGACACGAGAGCTTCAAGGCAGAGGAAGATGAAAAACCTGCAGCAAAGCCAGCGGTTCCAGCAAGCGCGAAGTAACGCATTTCCTCGGCTCTAACTCAACTCTTGGTTCGGGGAGATCAGTACGCCTGCGATTCCGCAGATCGCTATAAATATCAGTAGACCTGCTACGCCTTGGGGTCCCCAGTGGTCTGCAGCGAGCAACATCAAGAACGGACCTGTGCCGCCAACGATCGCTGATGCGCCGTCATACGAGATCGCGATTCCAGAGACGCGAACCGAAGGGGGGAAAAGTCGTGGCAGTAATCCCAGATAGGCGCCGATGAAAACTGCGCAGACCGCTCCGAGCATCACAAGCGGAGCGACGCCGACGTTGACGACTGCGCTATATGCAGGAAGCGCGGCAGCGACCATCGCAACCAGTGCGCACACGCAGACTTTTTTCGCGCCAATTCGGTCAGCGAGCCATCCGCTGATGACGTAAATCACCGACGCAATCCCAGAAGAAACAAGCGCCGTCGCATCGGCAGTCGACTGCGCAATGCCACAGTTGTGCACGAGAAATGATGGGAGCGCAAGGTAGAGAGCTGCAACAACCCATGCGTGAACCGAGCACATCAAAAAACCAGCGATGATCGACCGCGGGGACTTTTGAAGCAGTGTTCGCAGCGGCAATTTGTCAATCTTGCCACTCGTACACAGCACGCTGAATGCTTCAGTTTCGCGCACATGGCGGCGCATGAAGTATGCGAAGACGCCGATGCAGCTTCCAAATACAAATGCGAGCCGCCAAGCCCATGCGTATGCATGGCCGTGACCAAAAATTGTTTCGATCATGAGCGCCACACTTTGGCCTAGTAAAAGTCCAGAATTGACGCCAGCGAGCAAGACAGCGGTTGCTATGCCGGCGCGTCGCGGCCCTGCATGTTCGCTGAGCCAGCAGAGGGAAGCTGGGATTTCGCCGCCGAGCGCCATGCCTTGCAGAAGTCGCAATACAACAAGGAGTATCGGCGCTGCGATTCCAAGTGTGGCGTATCCAGGCAACAATCCGATGAGCAGTGTGGTGGCCGCCATGCCGAGAACTGTGTGAGAGAAAACATACGCACGACCTCGTCGATCAGCGACATGCGCCCAGAGAATGCCGCCAAAGGGACGCGCGAAATATCCGACAGCGAAAATTGCAAATGCTTTGAGAGTTGCGGTCGGCGTTCCGGTATCAGCAGGGAAAAATGCAGCTCCGATTTGCGGCGCAAAGATAGCGAATATGACAAAGTCATAAAACTCAAAAATGCCACCGAGTGCGGAGATCGCAGTGGTTCGCCAGAGCGGCGGAGTCGTGGAGTGTGGCATATGTCGAAAATACCAAATCGCAATTCGAGTGCGTTTGCGTACGCCGTCGTAAATGCCTTACGACGGCAGTCGACAAGATGGCTCGAGCGCGCGAACTTCATCAACTGACTTCGTGAGGTCGCGGATCAAGCCATCGGCCAAGTCATAGATCCAACCATGCACGCGCACGTTGCGATTTTCGCTCGCCAAGAGCACAGGGGATTCGCGCACGTGAACGACTTGCACGGCAACATTCAGCTCACACAAACGGCGCGCTCGACTCGTCGAGTTCGTTTCGCGTTCAATTTCATCTTTGTAAAACTTAGCGATGTCACGCACGTGACGAATCCAGTGATCGACCATGCGCCCTTCATTGGGGGCCAGCGCAGCAGAAATGCCGCCGCATCCGTAATGGCCACACACAATAATCTCCTCGATTCCCAGCACATTCACCGCGAAGTCGATCACTGCAAGACAATTCAGATCGCTATGAACAACAAGATTCGCAACATTGCGGTGAACGAAAACTTCGCCCGGTGGAAGTCCGATGATTTCATTTGCAGGGACGCGACTGTCGGCGCATCCGATCCAGAGATACCGAGGCTTCTGTTGGAGGGCGAGTGTCTGAAAAAATCCAGGATGCTCACGCTCCATGCGACCAGCCCAAGCACGGTTGTTGGCAAGCAGATGATCAAGATTGGACATATGCGGATGATATTCAGATGTGAGCGAGAATCGAAGGGTGGGGGGTTACTGTCCCCAAGAACCCAAGATGAAGAGGAGGTCAGTTCCTCCAATCGTGCCATCCATATCGATATCCGCAATACATCGACCCGTTGCGGGGTCTGGATCGCTGCATGCTCCCCAGGCAGAAAATAACGTGGTGAGGTCGAGAGCGTTGACCGAGCCATCCAAATTCAAGTCGGCTGCTAGGCGATTCTTCTTTGCTGCAGCGATTGCCGAGATAACGCCATAGCCGCGAACGAAAAGTGGATCAGTC
Organism: uncultured bacterium; assembly: GCA_903919715.1. Lineage (GTDB taxonomy): Bacteria > Planctomycetota > Phycisphaerae > Phycisphaerales > SM1A02 > F1-60-MAGs104. The sequence goes on from CAIXJC010000004.1 coordinate 15,904, forward strand.
GATCCAGTTGCAACGAAGTCCGATGCGGTCGTGAAGAGGGCATTGCGAATGCCAGCGACACCAAGATCGCTGCGAGCTTGCATCAAGAGAGCCGTTGCGCCAGCGATGAGCGGTGTCGAAAGACTTGTTCCGCTGACAGCGCTGAGACCGGTCGGATTGGTCGAGTGAACGCTCACGACCGCAACGCCGCACGCGAGCACTTCGGGCTTGAGCCGTCCATCAGCAGTTGGACCATCCGAAGAAAAACCTGCAATCGAGTCGTCAATGTTTGCGGCGCCACACGTGATCACATTGAATGCGTCGGCGGGTGCGATGATCGTGTGCGTCAACGGATCTGCATCGTGTCCAGAATTTCCAGCGGCGGTCAAGCAGACCAGTCCATTGCCTGTCGCGATATTGACTGCGCGGGTCGTGATTGCGGTCAGCCCGTCGAGCATTTCTGGCGTGTACCAATCGATGTATCCGAGTGAACTCGTTGCAACATCGCCGCCATGAGCCTCGATGAACTCGAGTCCGGCAACGTAATAATCTTCTTCTATGACTGTCTCAGTGGCATAGACCTCGGTCTTGGCAAGAATGAACTTTGCGCCGAACGCAGAGCCGATTGCACTTCCAGGTAGATACGCAGCGAGCGTGCCAAGAATCCAAGTCCCGTGCTTATGTTGATTGGGGTCATCGCCAGTTTCGATACCAGTATTGCCGTCGCTCGAAACGAAATCCCACTCGGCAATGACATCAAGAGGATGTTCGGTGGAATGAAACGCCTCGTGAATGCGGTTGAATCCTGTGTCAAGAATGCCAATGATTATTCCCTCGCCGTGCAGACCGCGCATGTGCATCGAGGGGACATCGATCTGCAAAAGTTGGTTCGCCATCGATCCATAATCAAGCGAGGCGACTCCACCGTCCGATTCGATGGGTTGTTCACGTTCGGTGGTGGTTGGGTGCGAGCGGTGAAGTGGCGAAACCGAAACGACGAACGGCAGTCGCGAGATCGCATGTATTGCGTCGTCGGTTGCGTTCACGGAAATCGCATTCAGCCAACGGCTCTGCACGCGAAGGTCCGCGCCAGTCGCACAGACTGATTCGATCCTTGCGGGATCAATGGGAAGGTCTCGTTCGTCGACGAGGCCAGGCATTGTTCGGTGCGCTGTTCGTCGTGCGATGGCGCGCTCTGTTAATACGGTGTCGGAAGCGCCGAGTGGATGATTGGGAAGTTCTTTTGGAGTGAGTTCGATCCACATGGCTCGTGTTTTTTCTGGCGCATGGACAACCATCGGCGGAGTAGCCGAAGGTTGGGCAGTCAAAAGTATCGCTGCGAAAGTGGTGCTCGTGGGCAACATCACTTTGACACCTTACTCCACGGGTTGTTGTTGGCAAATGATCTCTCTTGGAATTGAGCGACGATTCTTCCTTTTTCTATACTTTGTGCCATGTCTCGCGGACGCACAGTCGATTTATCCAAGATTCGCATGCCGCCAAAGAAGCTCTCAGAGATGATGAATGTGGGCCCTGCAACGCTCGGGGATTTCAAAGTGCTGGGCATTCAAGAGCCCAAGCAGTTGGCCAAACGTGAAGCATTTGAATTGTGGGAAGACCTTTGCAAGCGGACTGGTCAACGTCACGATCCATGCTGTATCGATGTCTTTATGTCGGCAATCTCCCAGGCGTGCGGCGAATCGCCCTGCCCATGGTGGCACTTCACAAAGCAACGTAAAACGATGATGGCGAAGCGGTCACGTGTGACTATTTCGCATGACTGATGACGCGAGGCTGAGTGAATTGTCGGTGACCAGTTTTTCCGCGGAGGAATCCGAAGCCAGACTCTTTGGCCCCGACCCATGGAGAGCCCGCTGCTCCGCCACAGCCTTTGTTGATGCCGACCATTCCAGTGTCGAGCAAACTTGCGACGCGCTGAGCATGCGCAGTTTCACCGAAGACGGCACCGCCGAGTCCAAATGGAGTGGAGTTGGCCAAGAGGATCGCTTGCTCGTCGCTTGAGATTCGTGTCACGCACGCAACTGGCCCAAATGTTTCTTCCTGCATGATGCGCATCGGCGCACGAATGCCAGCGAGCACTGTGGGTCGAACAAAGTTGCCTTTCGCATCTGCTCCAGCAAGCATGCGCGCCCCGTCTTTGATGGCATCATTCACCAGACTGACGACATGCGCCTTTTGGGCGGCGTCAACCATCGGACCGATCTGAGTTGCTTCATCCGCAGGATCGCCCTGCACCAATGCGGTTGCGCGTATCGCGAGTTGAGTTTCGAACGCATCCGCAAGTCGTTCATGGACAAAGATTCGTTCCGTACTTACGCAGACTTGGCCCGCATTGCGAAAGCAATTGCTCGCAGCGAAGGTGACCGCAGCGTCAAGATTCGCATCTTCAAGAATAATGAGCGCATCTTTCCCGCCGAGTTCGAGGACGAGTCGCTTCAGTCCTCCTGCAGCTTCGCGCATGATGTGTTTTCCCGCCGCGCGACTTCCAACGAATGCAATCAGGTTGACATCTGCCGCCACGAGCGCTTTTCCTTGTTGCTCATCGCCATGTACCACTTGCAAGACATCACGCGGCAGCGCTGCGATAAGACACTTCGCCCAGAGATCTGCGCAGAGCGGCGTTTTTTCGCTTGGTTTGAAAATGACAGAATTGCCAGCGATGAGGCTTGGAATGACTACATCTTGCGCCATCCAAATTGGAAAATTCCAGGGCGTGATGCAGACAGAAACGCCGAGTGGATCGAAGCGCAATTGTGATTGCACTTTTCCATCATCAAGCGTTTCTTGTTCGAGCGCCTTCGCAATGTCTTCAACATGTTCGCCCAGCGATGCTGCGCAACCATTCGCTTCGCCAATCGCTTCGCGCAAAGGCTTTCCCATTTCGCGGCTGATGAGCGCTCCGATTTCTTCGGTGCGAGCAACTATTTCGGGGAGTGCGGACTTGATCGCCGCCACACGTGCGTGCAGTCCCATTGCAGCCCACCCAGTTTGCGCGGCGCGCGCACGCGCAACGACCTGCGGGATTGACTCGACGGGGGTGATAGCAATTTCGCCGACAACATCCCCGCGAGCGGGATCGATGGATTGGAGTGTTTCGATCATGCTTGTCAATGTATGCGATGATGTAACCAATGCCGCCCTCCGCCGCATCTCCAATCAATATTTCCGCCGTGGATGCACGACGAGTCTTGCTGCATCTGCAGGGGCTCGCATCGCCATCAGTTCGATCGAGCGCGAAAGCGGTCTACGCAATCGTCGAGCGCCTTGGATATGTGCAAGTGGATTCGATCAATGTGCTCGAGCGAGCGCATCACATGATCCTCGGCGCGAGGCTCGACGGTTACCGCCCTGCACATCTCGCTCATTCGCTCGAAGAGACGCGGACTCTCTGGGAGCATTGGACGCACGATGCGTGCGTGATTCCGACAAAGTGGTATCCCCACTGGAAACATCGATTCGATGGTTATAGCGAGCGCGTCAAGCGAAGCAGTTGGTGGCGTTCTCACTTTGACGACGATCCTGCGAAAACAATTCGGCGAACGCTTGCACGGGTGAAACGCGAGGGGCCACTGAAAGCCCGCGATTTCGAGCCGCCCGCAAACCATCGCAGTGCAGGATGGTGGGAGTGGCATCCAGAAAAAGCAGCGCTCGAACATCTCTGGCGTTCTGGACGATTAGGAATCGCGCGCCGCGAGCGCTTTGAAAAGGTGTACGACCTTGCCGAGCGTGTGTTTCCAGATGCTCATGGACTTTCGCGAAGTTCAGTTCGGGATCACATTGACTGGGCGTGTCGAGAGGCAATCACGCGAATTGGAATTGCAACACCCACAGAGATAGCACGCTTCTTCGCTGCGGTCACGCTCGTGCAAGCGCGTGCGTGGTGTGAAAATGCAGTGAATTCTGGAGAACTCATCGAGGTGTTGGTTTCAAGCGAACAAAGCGGAACAAAGCCAACGAAGTGCGTGGCGCTGAAGAATTGGAAGGCGCTGCGCGGCGAGCCGTCATCCCAGAGCATTGCGCTCTTGTCTCCATTTGATCCAGTCATTCGAGAGCGCACGCGCGTCGAACGGCTCTTCGGATTTGAATACCGATTCGAAGCATTCACTCCTGCGGCGAAGCGTGTCTATGGCTATTACGTTTTGCCGATGCTGGAAGGCGACGCACTCATTGGCCGAGTCGATCCCAAGTTTGACCGCGCCGAAGGCATGCTGATCGTGCGTGGTCCGTGGTGGTCGCCAGGAGTCAAGGCAAATCAGGAGCGCACGCGCAAGCTGGCGGCGGCGCTCGATCGACTTGCCGGTCAGATTGGCGCAGCGAATTGGACGCTCACTCCTGCCCATCGGCAGCCTCCAGTTTAAATCGCTTGCCAACGTGTTCGCATACAGCAGATTGCATCTCGTTTTTCTCCCTTGCGGTACAACACTCCCCCATGCAACATGAAATTTATAAGTATTCCACTGGGGATCTTCCTTGCGAAGGATTCGTCGTGCGTAAAGCGGATTTGGATCTTCCTGCGCCCGTCGTTGTGATCTGTCACCACTGGAATGGTCGTGACGAACTCATGGATCAGCGTGCGAAAGAAATAGCAGCGATGGGCTATATCGCTTTCGCTGTCGATCTGTACGGAAACCATGCGACCGCAACGGAGCCCGATACATGTGCGTCATTTATGAACCCAATGATGGCTGACCGTGCGATGCTTCGCGAGCGACTTCAGGCGACGATTGCTGCAGCGAAGCGCATTCCAGGTGCAGACGGCAAGCGTATTGTTGTGATGGGATTCTGCTTTGGAGGATTGTGCGCACTCGATGTCGCACGTGCGGGAATCCCTGGGGTTGTTGGTGTTGCATCATTTCACGGGCTCTTCACGCCACCAGGCGTGGGACCACAATCAAACATCACCGCGAAAGTGCTTGTTATGCATGGGTTCGACGATCCACTCGCCCCACAAGATTCGATGCTCGCACTGACGAAAGAACTCACCTCTGCTCGAGCGAATTGGGAAATCGTCTTGTTTGGAAATACCGGCCACGCTTTTACGAATCCGCGCGCCCAAGATAAAGCCAACGGTATGGCGTTCTGCGCAACGATGTCCCAGCGGGCATTTGCGCGACTCGAGACTTTCTTGCGCGAATGTTTCCATATGTCCAATCGTGTCTCCGATGCACCTGTTCTGGCTGGCAATCAAGCGCATCACCAATCAATTGATCCTTGAAATTGGCGCAGCAATTTTCGCCGGCGAACCCAAAAGGAATTTCGTAATGAAAACAACGATCGCCCTGTCCTTCACGGTGCTTGTTCTTGGCGGCTCTGCGTGGTCGCAAGACGCAGCAGTCGCACCCAAACCCACAATCCTTCCGACAGATGGGCGGGGCAATTCGAAAGTTGCGCATGGTGGCGAATCGGTTGACCAGATGATTTATGACTTTATGGCGGACCAGCAGATCCCTGGTCTCACTCTTGCAATTGTGCAGGCTCCATACATAACGCGAGTCGTTGGCTATGGACTTTCGGATATCGCTCAAGAACGCCTCGCATCCCAAAACACGGTTTGGGCTATTGGTCCGATTTCTCAGGCATATACGGCAGTCGCTGTCATGCAGCTCTTTGAGTCAAACAAGCTCGACTTGAAGGATGGGATTTCAAAATATGTTCCAAGTCTCCCAGCATCATGGGCGGGGATCACGGTTCTTCAACTTGTTCAGCACGCGACTGGTATCGCAGATTACCGCGCGCAGAGTGGCTATGACCCATCGAAAAATCAGTCGCCTGACGAGCTCATCGCTCTGGCGTCGAAGATTCCCCTCGCATTCACGCCTGGAACGGATGTCGCTCAAAGCGCTACGAACTTTCTGCTGCTCGCAATGGCGGTAGAGAAAGCATCAGGTAGTTCGTACCGAGACTTCGTGACAAAGAATCAGATTGATGCACTTGGACTGAAACACACGTTTTTTTCTGCGGATCTTTCGCGGATCCAAGAAGAAGATGTGTCGGCAAATAAAAACAAGCACAAAGATTTTCTCAAGGTGGTCGCACTGATTGATCCAGCGGAACACGCAACTGGCTATACATCGGGACTCGTTCCTGTTCCCACCGCACGTTTCGACTGCAAAGGCTTTTCCGACATCTGGGCCTCAGCACCCGACGTGAGTCTCTGGGATATTGGTCTCGCGGGATCGCTGCTGATCACGAAGCCTGAAAATCGTGCGATGATCTACAAGCCGACCAAACTTGACAACGGGAAGATTGTTCCAGGTATGGCTGGATGGCAGTTTTATAATCACAAAGGAATGATGGAAATCAAGGGCGCTTCTCGTGGCTTTTCAGCTTCACTGACGCGATTCACGAATCCTTCTGAACTTATCTGCGTGACGCTTCTTGCAAACAAAGAGGGCATTGATTTTTCCAATCTCAGTCGCAAAATCGCAGCAGCCTTCGCCAGTGTTCTTCAGTCTGGCGGCGATGAGGGAAAACTCTATTTGCGTGAAAGCGTCTTTGGCGCTGCCGAAACGATGACGCGAATCGAATCGGAATTGAAAAAGAGAAGCATTCCGGTCTTTGCCAAGTTTGATCATGGGCAGAACGCGAAGGATGTTCAGTTGGACCTTCGGCCGACCCAAGTCATCGTCTTTGGCTCGCCAGTGGTTGGTACAGAATTGATGGTGACGGAACAAAGTATGGCGGTGGATCTTCCGCTGCGGATTTCCGTCTGGGAGGACGCAAAGGGAAGTGTTTGGGTGGCTTTCCCGCAGATGGGAAAGCTGGCGGAGAGTTACGGGGTGAAAGGGAACGCCGCCGTCGGGAAGTTGCAAGTGATGATGCAGGAGATTCTGGAGAAAGCCTGTTCGATTTATTGATAGTCGCTGTGTTGCTTTGATCACGAGTCCAAATTCGATCTGCCCGCGCCGAGATAAATGGAGGCAAATTTTTTCGCTCGGATGTACCGTGTCAAAGTGTTCTACTCCGCACGTCGTCTCATTCTTGGAATCCTCCTGATTGCCGCGGCATCCGCAGTGCTCGTGCTCAGCGATCGATCCGTCCAGCGCCCGACGGGAGGCGCGCTCGATGCTGCAGCACACGCGGCGCGACCGCGGCGAATCGCAGTGATTCAGATCTCTTCGATCGATGCGATGAACGTCGGGCGGCTTGGCGTGATTGAACGATTGAAAGAGGCTGGATTTAGCGAGTCAACTGGAACGACCTTTGACGTTTTTAATGCCGAGGGAGATGTTGGGACACTCGGGCAGATGGCGGCTGCAGTGTGCAGTGCATCGCCGCCCTATGACTTGGTTGTATCGCTCTCGACGGTCGCAGCGCAGACCGTGTTGCGTGCAAATAAGCGAGGCTTGCCACACGTGTTCGGATTAGTTGTCTCGCCGCCTGGGTTTGGAGTTCCGCTTGGTCCATGGACCGAAGGTTCGACACGACCGGCCAATGTCGCTGGCTTTGGAACGTTGCAGCCAGCAAAGTTGCTACTCATGGCGATGCATACCTCGGCGCCGAACGTGAAGCGATTGGGTTGCGTTTGGAATCCTGCAGAGGCGAATGCGGAAGCTTCCGTCAAACTTGGAAGAGCTGCATGCGCAGAACTTGGCATCGAGCTTCTCGAAGCCAACGGCACCAATGTCTCCGAGGTTGCGACAGCCACCGACGTATTGATTTCGCGTGGGATCGATTGCTTCTGGATTCTTGCGGATACAAATGTCATTGCCGCCGCACCAACGGTGACGGATCGATGTCGCAAAGCACACGTGCCCGTGATTACGAATTTCCCTGACTTGTCGAAGTTGGGCGCTGCGATCAACTATGGCGCGGATTATCACGCGATGGGTGTTTCGACGGGCGCGATCGCAGAGTTGGTTTTGAAAGGCGTTGCGCCACGAGATATTCCATGCGAAAACTTTCTGCCCATCGCATTGCAGTTGAATTATTCAGGCTTCGGCGAAAACTGGATTCGTGTTCCAGAACTCGCGGCGCTCGCCGAGACCATCTACGACCCGCCAGCACCACCGATCGTGCGAAAAGTTGAACGAGAACTCGTGCCGCCATCGATCGGGGCGATGCTCGCTGCACTGCCTGCAGCTGGAGCCGCGGTGAATGCGGCGCCACTCGCAATGCCAACGATCGCAGTTCTCACGTACAACCGCACTCCAAATTTCGAAGATTGCCACCGAGGATTCATGCAAGAAATGGGAGTGCTGGGTTACAAGAACGGAGTGAATTGCACTCTTCAACTCCGAGATGCGCAGCTTGATATCGGCGCGCTTGGGACGATTGTCGCTGCGATTGCCGAGGAGAAGCCCGATGTTGTTGTGCCGTTCACGACCCCCGCATTGCAAGCAACGTTGCGACGCATCAAGAACGTCCCCATTGTTTTTTCTTTGATTGCATCCGGCGTCGCAGCTGGAGCGGGAAAGTCGAATGATGATCACCTGCCAAATGTCACTGGTGCGCAGATCACTTGCGATTGGGCACGCATGCTCGAAGTAGCGACGGCGGCGATACCGAATCTGAAAAGAGTGGGAACGGTCTTCGCTCCAAGTGAAGTGAATAGCGTCTATCACCGCAATGAATGGCAGCACGTACTCAACGCTGCAGGAATCGAGTTGATATCTGTCGCCGCTGATCGACCAACGGAACTTCCCGAAGCGGCAGAAGGACTCGCAACGCAGGGAATTCAGGCAATCTTGCAGATCTCAGATAATTCATCGAGCACAGGTTTCGCCGCGATTGTCAAGAGTGCCGATCGTGCGAACATTCCAGTCTTCGCGTTTTCGCCAGGAGCGATGAGAGCTGGCGCGACGATTTCTGTTTCGCGCGACTTTGAAGACGTCGGTCGTGAATGCGCGCGACTCGTTGACAAAGTGCTTCATGGTCAGTCGCCAGCGACTATCCCATTTACCGATCCAAAGGAGACAATGCTTCTCATCAATCCAATTCGTATGGCTCGGTACGGCATTACGCTTCCCAAGCCGATGATGGATGGCGCGCGAGTCGTCACCGAATCGACGGGGAGTGTGAAATGAAGATCACTTCGAGTGTGACGACTGATGCAGCGCTCATTGTGATGGATGGTCGGTTGGATGCTTCATGGTCTCCAATGGTTGCGACGGCGCTCGAGGAAGCGATCCGTTCTGGTCGTTCGAGAATTGAACTTGATCTTGCAAACGTAAACTTCATTTCGTCGGTGGGAATCGGTGTGCTTCTGAAGGCACTCGGGCGAATGCGTGCGGTGAAGGGCACGATGATCGTGACGGCGGCAAGCGCTCCGGTGCGTGAAATGCTGCGGATTTCGAGACTCGATGTTCTGCTTGGAGTGACATCAGCGACCAACTCAACTCCAGTCGTCGCAAGTGCGGTCGACTTCAGTACAAATTGCACATGGACGGGATCGTTGACACAAGAGCCAGTCCGAGGAGTTGCGCGTCCAGCATTTGTTCGCGCTGGAACTGTGCGTGCGACTCCGTCGACGTTGGCGATTGGTCACATGGCTCTTGCGGCCGACGAAGCTTCTGCGCTCGGGCTCTTCGGCGAGGGTCTTGTTGCTGGGGGAACCGTTGCGGTCGCTCCAGCGGGTGCGCCACGACCAGACTGTCTTGCATCAAGCGATGCGGGAGCCGTGTCGTGCATCGTGCGCAACACGCTTGTGGTCGACGCGCCATTTTCGATGCGCGGATATTTCGAGTGGAACGGAAGCGAGTCCGTCACACTTTCGGCGCTCGCGAGGCAGTTAGTAAAAGTATCTGGCGGCGCAGTGGCATTTTTAGCAGTCGGCGAATGCGCTGGAGCGTTCGGTGCTTGGGCGCGAACTTCGCCGGACGATTGGAGCACGCAACCTTCAGGTATGTCGCCAAACGAGCTTCGCGCATCGCTGCGATTCGCAGGCGACCCAATGCACCGCAGTGATTCGATGGTTGCAGTCGTGTTCGCTGCCGATGCAGCGTCGCGTGCAATACTTCCTACTGAGGTCTCGACTGAATTGGTTTTGATGCGCGATGAAGGCGCTCCATCAGATGATCTTTTTCTTCATGCGCATGTCGCGGTCGCTTCGTACCGACCCGTCCCACGTTCGACGCAGGATCCATCAGCCGCAGGACAGTTGCTCGCTGAACAACCACTCCGCGCAGTGATGCACGCATTGCGCAACGCCGAAGGCACTGAGACCGCATTTCTGCGCGGGTCGATCTGGGCGATTGCTCTGGGAGGCTCGGCATGAGTCTGCTTATTGCGACGCTTGCGATCGGTTTGGTTTTCGGCGTCCTTGCGCTTGGGATCTATTTATCGTTCCGCGTCTATCAATTGCCAGACATCACAGCGGATGGTTCGTTTCCACTTGGCGCCGCGATCACCGCACGTCTCTTGCGTGATGGTGTCGATCCAGTGACGGCAACAATTGCTGGCATGGCGGGCGGTGCACTTGCGGGTGCAATCACTGGCGCCATTCATGTGCACTTCAAGGTGAATGCTCTGCTCTCTGGAATTTTGGTGATGACAGCGCTCTATTCAGTGAACTTGCGCATTATGGGTGCAAGCAATGTGCCGATTAAAGCGAACACGATTTTTACGCCATTTGAGCAGGGCGCTATCGCATGGTTCGGCCAAGAGACATCGATTCTGGGGCGAAGTGTTCCATCGAGCGATCTCGGTCTTCTGCTCGCAACGACAATTGTTGTGGGCGTGGCTGGAATACTTTTAGTGCTCTTTCTGAAAACTGAACTTGGCGCTGCGATGCGAGCGACTGGCGATAACGCCCGCATGCTTCGAGCGCTGGGGACCAGTACGGATCGCATGACGATTCTTGGCTTGGCGCTCTCAAATGCATTGGTTGCACTCTCTGGTTCGCTCTTTGCGCAGATGCAATCTTTCGCAGATGCGCAGATGGGGATTGGCGTAATCGTTCTGGGATTAGCGAGCGTGATCTTGGGGCAGAGTTTGATAGGTCCCGTTCGCTCGATCGCATTGGCAATCATCGGCGCAGTGATGGGCGCGGTGCTCTTCCGTCTCTTGGTGGCAATCGCTATTCGCATGGGGCTCGATGCAAATGATTTGAAGTTAGTCACGGCAGTCGTCGTACTCGCAGCAATCGTCGGACCAACTTGGCTGAAGAGCATTGCAAGGAAGCGAGGCACGCATGCTCCGGCTTGATTCCGTCTGCAAAACATTTAATCCAGGAACGGCAAACGAAGTTCGTGCGCTTGTCAATGTCACCATCGAACTTGCGCCTGGATCATTCACCGTGGTGATCGGAACGAACGGCTCTGGCAAGAGCACGCTGCAGGGGGCAATATCAGGAGCATTCGATCTTGACCGTGGATCGATCACGGTTGATGACACCAATATCACGCGTTGGCCAGAGCATCGACGAGCGCATCTCATTGGCCGCGTCTTTCAGGATCCCTTTGCAGGGACCGCACCTGGATTGACGGTTGCGGAAAACTTGGCGCTCGCATCGAAGCGCGGGAAGTGGCGGACGCTCGCACCATTGTTGCGCGGGGCGCGTCGTGGTGAATGGAAGGATCTCTTGGCGCAGATTGGTCTTGGGTTGGAAAATCGACTCGACGATCCGATCGGGCTGCTTTCTGGAGGTCAGCGACAATCAATAACACTTTTGATGGCGACGCTGACGAGTCCAAAGGTGTTGCTTCTCGATGAACACACCGCCGCGCTTGATCCCAGAAGTGCGGAGTTGGTGATCTCATTGACGACGCGGCTTGTGGCGCACTCAAGCGCAACGACTGTGATGGTCACGCATTCCATGCAACAAGCAGCGACGCTGGGAGATCGGTTGATCGCGATGCATCGTGGCCAGGTCTATTTGGATGTGTCGGGTGTTCAGAAGCAGCATCTCACTGAATCTGAATTACTCGCGCTCTTCAGTCAGATGCGGCGTGACGATCGATTCGATGATGATGCGTGCGCGTTGGTGGCGGGGCAGTATCGGTGAGTCTGTCTCGCACAACAATCGATATTGCGAAGTGACGTGTTGTTGCGAATCGAATTTCTGCCGATGATTTGAAATGAGCGTGAAGTGCTCGAGTTCCGTGATCTATTGACGGCGTTGGTATTCTTATGCAACGTCTCAGTCCCGCAAACCGCACTCGAAGAGTCGCTAGGAGAACCCCCATGAAATCTCATTTCAAATTCGCCTTCACATTTGTTGCCGCACTCGCCGTGATGACAAGTGTGTCCACAGCGCAAGTTGTGCCTGTCGCAGACGCGCCGCTGCCAACAGACCCTTCGCTCGTCTTTGGAAAACTTGACAATGGAATGAAGTACATCGTTCTTAGGCACTCTGTTCCACCAGGTCGCGCCGTCATCTGGATTCATATGGGGACGGGATCGCTCAATGAAACCGATCATCAACGCGGAATCGCGCATTATCTCGAACACATGGCGTTTAATGGGTCAGAGAATTTCAAGCCTGGTGCGGTCGTGCCGTTCTTCCAATCACTTGGCATGCAATTTGGTCGTGACCAAAATGCGTTTACGAATATGGAGCAGACAACATTTCAGCTGTCGCTTCCAGACGCGAAGCCAGAAACGCTTGGCAAGGGGATGATGTTCTTTTCAGATGTGATGTTTCAACTGCTCTTGACCCCAGAAGAAATCGAGGCGGAGCGCCAGATTATTCAAGAAGAGCGTCGTCGCGGACTTTCGGCGCGGCAACGTACGAGCGATTACATCACCGAGCGCATCGCGCCGGGTTCGCTCTATAGCAAGCGAGACACGATCGGGACTGAAGCGAGCATCAACGGAGTGATGCAGCAGGATTTCAAAGACTATTACGGCAAGTGGTACGGCGCCGGCAATGCAACGTTGCTTGTTGTCGCTGATGCAGATCCCAACGAAGTCATCAAGGTCATCAAAGATAAGTTTGGTTCCGCGCCGAAAACAGAAAAGGCAATTGGCCAGCTGTCAGGAGTAAAGGCATACGACAAGAGCTTCGCAATTGTGACCAGCGATGCGGAGCTGACCTCGGAAGACATTCGAATTTCGCGCCTTGAACCTGCTCATCCGCCAACGACGACCGTCAAGATGTATCGCGACGAACTCGTGCTCGGGCTTGGTCAAAGTGCGATGAATCGCCGGTTGGAAGCGAAAGTTGCAGCAGGAGGGACGAGCTATCTCAGTGGAAGAGTTTCTTCTGGCAATGAAACAAACATGATGTATAGCGTTGATGTTTCAGCTCGTGCGGCGGATGGGAAATGGAAGCCAGCGCTGCAAGAACTTGCAGTGGAGCTCCAACGCGCACGCGCATTTGGTTTTACTTCTCACGAACTTGATGCGGTGAAGAAGCAAGCGATCTCTGGCGCTGAGCGAGCCGTGGAAACCGAATCGACCGCCGCGGCGAGTTCGTTCATCACTCGTATGAACGGATCTATTACGTCAGGCGAGCCAATGATGTCGCCACAACAGCAACTTGATCTGTTGAAGCAGTTGTTGCCTGGCATCACCGTTGAAGAGGTCGCAAAGAGCTTTGCGAAGGAGTTTGATCCAAAGGCGGTTGCGTTTGTTGCGGTCCTCCCGGCACGTTCAAACGTTCCGAGCGAAAGTGAGCTTCTTGAAATTGGAACCGCTGCATTGGCGGTCACGCCAGCGAAAGATGTTGAAGTCGCGCATGCAACTCAGTTGATCTCGGAGCTTCCCAAAGCTGGAACTGTCACTGAACAAAGTGAAAATGCGGCAACACAAGTCTGGTCTGGTTGGCTCAGCAATAACGCGCGAATGCATTACCGTTTTATGGATTACAGGAAGAACGAAGCAACCGTAAGCATCACTCTTGTTGGTGGTGATCTGCTTGAAACTGCGGAGAATCGGGGTATTACGCAGGCTGCGCAACTCGCGTGGGGTCGTCCTTCAACCAAGTCGTTGTCCTCCACAGATATTCGCGAATTGATGAATGGCAAGAAGGTGAATGTGCGCGGTGGCGGAGGTGGCGGTGGCGGTCGAGGCGGGCGAGGCGGTCGAGGCGGCGGCGGTGGCGGCGCAGGAGCGATCACCCTGAGTATTTCTGGAAGCCCAGCGGAACTCGAAACTGGATTTCAACTCGCGTATCTCTTGCTCACGCAACCCAAGATTGAACAAGTCGCATTTACGCAGTATCAGACAATGGCGAAAGAGTTCATTGCTGAGTCGATGAAGACCCCCAGTGGATTGGGCGGACGCATGGCGTCATCGCTTCCATATCCTGATGATGATGTTCGGACGAAGCCGGTCACTCCTGAACAGATCGCAAACTTGACGTTGGCCGCTTCGCAGGCATGGCTTGAGAAGCTCATTGCGGAGTCACCAATCGAGATTGCAATTGTTGGCGACATTTCGAAAGAACGTGCGATCGAACTCGCAACGCACTATCTCGGCGCGTTGGCTTCGCGTCCGCGTGTCAGCCCAGAAACGTATTCGGCTTTGCGCACGCTCAAACGGCCTGCGGGACCACGAGTCTTTGAGAAAACGCTTGATACACCGACGAAGCAAGCGTTTGTGCTCTCTGGCTTTTATGGAGCCGATCAGGCAAATCGCGATGATGTTCGCGCACTCAGTATGGCGTCGCGAATTCTCTCCACGCGTATGGTCACCGAAGTGCGTGAGAAGGAGCAATTGGTTTATAGCATCTCAGCAGGTTCGCGTGCCGCTACCACATTCCCTGGCTTTGGAGTTTTCTCCGCGAGTGCGCCAACGCAGCCTTCGAAGACGCAACCACTCGTCGACAAGCTCGCATCTATGTACGCAGAGTTCGCAAAGAACGGTCCGACTGACGAGGAGATGGATATCGCCAAGAAGCAGATGGCAAATACATTCGATGAGCAGTTGAAAGAACCAGCCTATTGGTCTGGCCGAATCGATCTCATGACATATCAAGGAACGAATCTTGATGATGTGGTCAAAGAGCCCGCGGCATATCAATCAATGACCTCAAAGCAGGTGAAGGATGTGTTCGCAAAGTATTACGCCCCATCGAACGCAATCGTGGTGGTGGTAAAGCCGGAGAACACGGATGCTTCGGATGACGGGGACGATGACGCCCCGAGCAACTGAAGCCGGCAACAGAGATCAATCCAAACGAACTAACTTCTTTACGAGCACTTCGAAATACAAGTCGGTTCTTCGCGGAATTCCAGCGCGCGGGTTGTCATATGGGAATGGCAAGCGCTTTCCCGAACAGCAATACCCTTGCCGTTCGTACCACGCAATGAGCGTGTCGCGTTGGCCGATCACTGTCATTCGTGCAGATGTAAGTTGCAGTTCGTCACGAACCACACGTTCCGCTTCTATGAGTAACTGCCGACCAATGCCGGCGCTTTGAAGCGTTGGACTGACAGTAACCATTCCGATGTATCCCGCATCTCTGGCATCGTCGACGCGCACGCAACCGACCAGCTCGCCACTGCGCAGCGCGAGGCGAATGCGGGAGTGAGATCCGCTGATGATGGTCGATACCTCGTCGATGTTGGTTCGTTGGCCATCGAGTAAGTCTGCTTCCGTTGTCCATCCCGCACGACTTCCTTCGCCGCGGTATGCGCTTTCAATCAAAACGACGACTGCCTCGACATCGGCAATTGTTGCACTGCGAAATGTCAGCGTGCTGTTCATCCCTTTGTGTGTGCTTTCCATGCCGCAATCAACTCCGCTTCGCGTGCGCGACTGATCCCAGGCGCCCCAGCCTTCGCGCCGAAATCAAAGTCGGGGCGATTCTGTTCCATCCACTGCGCAGTATCTCGTGCGGTTTGTGCGAGTGGGCGAAATCGCATTCCATTCTCAATGGATTTTTTTCTGTTGATAGATCCCATCGTCGCTTCTGCAGCCATCGAAGAAGGGATCCACATCGGCAGTCCCATCCATGGTTGCACTTTCTGTTCGAGGAGCCACTCTTCACTCGCTGGAATCAGGATAATTTCATTCCCAAATGCCGCGCGGCACCCTTGCACAAGTCCGTCAAATGTCAGTGGGCCATTTGGTCCAGCGCAATTGAACGCACCGCCGTGCCCTTTCTCTGCGCAAGTGCACGCGAAGTCGGCGAGGTCGCGAACGTCGATGATTGAGACTTCGACATCCCACGGCTTCGGCGAACTTGCGACGAGCACTTCACCTCCGCGCTGCATTCGCACGGGCCAATATGTGAATCGATCGGTCGGATCGCCAGGACCAACGATGAGAGTGGGGCGAAGCATCGTCGCGCGATCGCCATAAATCGCGGCAAGCGCACGCTCGCACGCTGCTTTGTTCGGTCCATATGTTTCGTTTGTTACTTTTTCTTGGACCTCCGGCAGATCTTTCGCAAGCGGCGCAGTTTCGTCCGCATTGGCGGGCAGTGGATCCGCATAGACATTGAGGGTTGTGATCAAGATGTATTGCCGGACAGCTGGCTTGAGAAGTTCTGCGCTCGCTTGAGTGATGCGCGGCACGAACGCACTGGTGTCAATGATCGCATCCCAAGTTCGGCCAGCTCGAATCGCAGCAGAGAGAGGCTCCAGTCCTGGCGCAACTTTCGGATCTCTGTCGCCGTGAATCTGTTCGATGTCAGTAAAGCGTCTCGGATTGGTCTTGCCGCGATTGAACAGAGTGACGGTCCAGCCCTTTGCTCGTGCGCTTTCGACGATGGCTGGGCCGAGGAAAGATGTGCCGCCGAGTACAAGTAAATTCATAAAGGAAGTTTACGGATTGATCGCTCCTTGCGCCTTCGCGTTTCTTTGGCAACAATATTGGACGATGCGAGAAGCCAAGTCAATCCCAGTATTTGTGTCAGTCGTCACAATCATTTTGGGTTGTTATGACTTGCTGCGTGGATTCATGCACACAATTGTGTTGAATTATTCCGCAACGAACATTGCGGGCCTCGATCTCTCGACGAGCACGGCAAGCGATCAACTTCGTTTGCTTGGTGCCTTTGGCATCTCGAACTTCGAAACAGGCGTCGTGCTCATCTTGATTGGTTTGTATGCGCGCCCAGTCGCTCTCGCCATGCTGGGCTTCATCCCTCTTGTCTATCTCATCGGGTATTTCGGTATCAGAGTCAATATTGCCAGCTATGCGCCGTCGACTGCGAACTGGGGTGGGGCTCCAGGGATGGTGGTGTACTTATGTATTTGCGCTGTGACATGTATCGCGGGTGTGATCATGATGCGACGCTCGACTCGTAGAACGCCCTCGGCGTAATCCTCGCCGCAATAAAGTGCATCTCCCCCTCGGTTGCGGGCAAAAATCGCCCCCTTGAGGTCGATTTTTGCCCGCAAGACCCCCTCCTTCGAAAAAGTGCGCCGTTATTCGAACAGCCACCAACGACGGCGAACTTTCTCGCCATATTTCAAGCTGAATCTTCGACGTGCAGTTTCGTCGATGTAGTTCGCCGCTTCGATTGGATCGTCCGTAATCCGATACAGCGATCGGTCCTTTGATGAAATCGTTCCTTCGCTGACGAGTCGGCGGTCGATGAAGTCGAAGAGTTCATCCCAGTAGGCGCGTCCCATCAAGACAACTGGGAAATGAGCGATCGTCTCTGTTTGTACGAGCGTCAGCGCTTCAAAGAGTTCGTCAAGCGTTCCAAATCCGCCAGGCATAACGACGAAACCGTAGGAGTACTTGACAAGCATCACTTTGCGAATGAAAAAATACCGAAATTTGATTTGTCGGTCGCAGTATGGATTCTCGACTTGCTCGTGTGGAAGAATGATGTTGCACCCGATCGATGGCGCATTGACGTCGCGTGCTCCGCGATTGGCCGCTTCCATAATCCCCGGCCCGCCGCCAGTCATCACGGTAAAACCTCGTCGACCAAGTTCAGCGCCCACCGCGCGTGCGAGGTGATACCACTTGTTCTCTTCGCCAAATCGTGCGCTGCCGAAGACTGTCACGCAGGGGCCAGCAAAGTGCAGTTTTCGAAAGCCGCGCAAAAACTCAGACGCGATGCGAAAGACTCGGACAAGTTCTTCGAACCGCGGTCGAGCACCAACGAGCATCAGTTGTTCGGGCGGTTCAGTAATTCGAGTCTGTTGTTTTTCTTCCAGCACAAGGAGAAGGATAGACTGCGAATGTGAGGTGGCGAGCAGAAACCGCAGTTGTCCGCAGCATCGTGTGTTCGGTGATCATCCTTGCAGCGGGCTGTGCGAGCGGTCCCACGAATCCCAAGCAATTGACCCACGATCAGGCTGCGATGGCACTGAAGTCGATGTCCGATGTGCCGATCACCCCGACTCGGCCGATCTTGATTCTTGGGGGTTATATGGATCCAGGTTTCGCGGCAACGGCGATTGAGAAGGCGATCCGTGCGGGAACATCGCCCGAGACCGAAATCATCGCAGTCTCGTTTGGTGATTGCATTTCCTTTGCACAGTGCAGGCAGCGAACGCTGCATGCGGTGGCGCAGTGGAAGGATCGCGAGATCGACGTGATTGCGAATTCGATGGGCGGACTCGTTGCGCGCTTTTCTGCGATGGATGCGGCGCAGCTGGAGTCTTGCGGCATGCACTCAAATTCGAGTGATCCTGCCATTCGCATTCACACGCTCTTCACGATTTGTTCGCCGCATCAAGGTGCATTGATGGCGGAGAGTGGACCATCGAGCGAATTGACGATGGATATGCGGCAAAAATCGAAATTCATCGCTTGTCTTGATCACGCACTCGAAGGAGCGAAGTACGAACTGATTTGTTACGGACGGACTGGCGATTCGATCGTCGGGATGGACCGCAGTGCCCCAGTGGGATTTGAACTGCGCTGGGTCGATACGCCGGCGTTGGAGTTTGCGCATATTGGAGCAAACAAAGATCCTCGCATTCTCGCGGATATTCTGGCGACAATCCGTCTGGAACAGCACGGTTCGGTCGCACCGCCGCCATCACCGTGACGTCCAGTTCTGCATTTGGGTGAAGAACTTGGATTCGCCGAACGCTTGAGTGCCGTCGAGGGTCTGCGGGTATCTTCAAATGAGTCGAGTCGTTTTCAAACATCCGTCTGTATTGGGGTCGAATTCAATTTGAGGAGCCTTCCTATGAAACCAATCACCCGTCTTTCGTCCCTCGCAATGATGTG
>CAIXJC010000005.1 GCA_903919715.1 uncultured bacterium
CTGATGTTGGTTCTGCGAATATTCTTGCCCCGAACAGTTCGAGGCGGCCAAGAGAGTTGGTTCGTATGAATGCGTGTCCACTGAAGGTGGGGTAGTCGAATATTCAACGCAGAGCGTCTTGGTTCACGGGTTCGGTATTGCGGCGCGGACCAAGGCTTCCATTTGTGTATAAGGCACGATTGACGAGGTCATTCCCGAAGTGCTCACATCCTGGAGCTGCTCATGGATTGCTGACTTCCACTCCTTTTCCGCTTCAACAAATGCATCCTGTTTCCATGCCGGATTCGCCTGCGCCATTTCCCCGAGCATCGTTATGGTTTGCGCCGCGCCCCTGTAGGAGGACTGGAAATACGCGAACAACTCCTTTCCAAAGCGGGTGCCCGCTTCTGAGTCGCGAACCAATCCGCGTTCGACAAACTTTCTCTGTTCTTTGTCCCAGCTTCTCAATATTCGGTCGCGCGCCTCAAGGCGCTGACGCGTCCCCTCTCGAACAAGCATCACTGCGTTCTCGCGGTCCGCTTCAGGAATCAGTGGGAGTGCCAAGGACTCGATTCGATCGAACGCAAAGATGTCATCGGCCAGCGGGCCATACGTGAGATGCTGGAGCGCACGTTCCAACTCGTCGCCGACCTCCGCCGGAAGCTCAGCCCGCGCGAGCACAGTAACTTCACGATTGATTTCCGCGGTCCGAGTTGCACCGAGAGCGATCGGACGAAATACGCTCGCCATTGATCCAGCAACTTGGGCCTGTGTCGCGACTGCACGGGCTAATGCTTCACGGCCTCGATAGCCCGACTTTGCGATCGCGTCCAACACAATGCGGCGCTGCTCGCAGACTCTAGGTACCTGATCCAAGGCGATCCGCCTCACTGCTGCGCTCGCCTCAGGTCCCGTTCTGCGGTCGCTCGCGGCGGCATGCAGAAGTCGCAGGATGTTTGGAGTCAAGTGCGGAGCAGTCAGACGGTCAGTATCGAAGGCTTCAGCACGCCGAACAAGCATGATGTTTTCGATCATTGCTTCTTGGGAGGGCTCATCAATTCCAGAACCCGCGATCATGGTTTTGAGAAGCTCCCGCTCCCTGCCAAAGAGATCTTCCACCTTTTGATCCCGAAGCTTCATCAGCGCCTTGAGGAATTTGGCTTTTTCATCATAATCCTGCGAGTTGGCGAACCGCTCTACAAAGTCAGACGCCGGCTTCTGGAGTGGTTCAAAAAGTTCGGCGCCCCACGTGGCGTCAGCAGCTCCCATGTTTACGACCCACAAATTCACAATTCCTGCTTCCGGTCCCGTGGCGCCGCTAATCCAGGTCAAGAAGTCGGCATCGCTAGATGCCAGCGGAGTGGGAATATAGATCTCTACTCGCGCACTTTCCGGGAAGGTCTTTTGAATGCTCTGGGTTGGAGTCGCTGGAATTGTCGGAGTTGTCGTGGCAGATTGCGTCTGAGTTTTTGCTTTCTGATCCGATGCCAAGCTGATGGATGAAAGTGCAAAAACTGTCACAAGGCAGAATGTTGTGACGAACTGCAAGCGGTGCCTCACGCTTGGGCCTAAGTGCGCAGGGCGGGCGTCAATCACTGACAACTTCCTGAAAGCATGACCTCGTGGCAGCGCCAAGTGATTGTGTCAGGCAGAATGACGCAATAACCCGCGATGCACTCGACTTGATTATAGGTACATGTTGAGCCATCCTCCTGAGTCTCCGATTGTGCATGCGAGGCGGCGATATTGGGTCGCAAGATTGCCTTGGAAAGAACGGGATGCAGAGTAATGCTGCCAACGAACAATGCAAGTTTAACACCGGCGGAAATCGATTCCAATTTGTGAGCCCCTTGAATTTTGATGTACAATTTAAAACCCGTGATGGTGAGGGTAGCCTTGGTCGATTTCGGTTGCAAGGTTCATACTGCAATGGAACTCACGTTGCTAGGTCA
>CAIXJC010000006.1 GCA_903919715.1 uncultured bacterium
ATGAACTCGGCCGCGAGATGCTCGATGCTGGTGCGTCGCGCGCATTTGCTGTGTGCGATCATCAAGTTGCGCACATCTATGTTGCACACGAACGCGACCGCAGCGAGGTTCAACGCATTCTTCAAGCGACTGCTGGAGTCGAAATGGTTCTCGACGCGCAAGGCAAACACGCTGCGGGTCTTGATCATCCACGCGCTGGTGATCTTGTTGCAATCAGCACAGCGGATCGCTGGTTCGCATATCCATGGTGGCATGATGATGCGCGCGCGCCAGACTTCGCGCGCACCGTCGACATTCACCGCAAGCCTGGATACGACCCATGCGAACTATTTCTTGATCCGAAAATTCGATTTGCCAAACGTCGTATTGCATGGCGACTTTTTCAGCGCAAGCTTGGTATGCGCGCGCTGCTTGATGTCATTCCACTCGACGCATCACTCGTTCGTGGATCGCACGGTCGAGTCGAAATGGCTCATGCGCGCAGACCGCTGTTGATGATCGATGATGGCGACAATGATGATCTAGAAGTCCGCGCGTGCGATGTCATGCCGTTTCTGATGCGTCAGATCTTTGGTCGAGATGGGTGAACGCTTCACAACACAACGCGTGTGCAGACTCACCAATTGCGGGCGCAGCGCGACTTTGGCTTGCGCAATGATCTTCCTGAATTCTTCGCTGGTCTGCGCCCAATCGACAATATCCACTTTGTATGGCAGGTCTGAATGCGAAATGCCTCGGTCAACTTTCCACCGATCGCGAGGCTCAATGGCACTTCAGTCATGATCAACGGCTTTGAAGACTGGTAGATTGTGCATGTATGGCGACCAAATGGTACTGGGCTAGGGATGGGAAGCAGTTTGGACCGGTGGGGTCGGGTGAATTGCGAAGTCTCGCTGGAAGCGGCAGCCTTCGGCCAAATGACTTGGTGTGGAAAGAAGGTCTGGCAGAGTGGGCAGAGGCTCGAAAAGTCAGCGGATTGTTTCCCAATGATCCCCTAAAGTTTCCTCCCAAGGTCGCGAGTCCTGAAAACGTGTCGTTTGATAGCAGTTTGCCACCAAAATTTTCACCACCCGCAACTTCGGATTTACATCAGGCGCCAGCGATCGTAGGAAATCCATCCATAACGGGCTGTTGCCCTAAGTGCGGGCGATCGACATGGAAATGTCATTTGGGTTGTCTGCCAACACTTTTCATTGTTTTGCTTTTTCCCATTGGGTTGTTGCTCTTGTTGATGCCGAGGCGATGGGAATGCGCAAATTGTCACTACTCATATTCATCGAGTGATAAGCCTTATGGATTTACGGGTTCCACGACAAACGTTTAAAGCGACACGCACTTTAGCGCATCAAGCCACTGCGGCTACGAATGCCGTCATGCAGCTTGCGAAACTCCACTGAAAAAGCAGGAAGCGTTACCCGCAGTGCATCCGCCAGAGGCAACGTGTAGATATGCACGGCGTCATTGCGCCCCCGCAATATCTGCGTAAGCACTTGCTCGTCATGCGCCAAACCAAGCGTAACCAATGCGGCAAATGACTCGCACGGACCTGCGGGTTGCAATCCCTGCGTCACGGCGTAAGGCCGCGAAGACTTCCACGCAACTTCATAGCACAATTCAAAATGAAGAATTGCCGAGTCGCGCGCAAATGGCGCAGAACCCGCCAATAACGCTTCCTCAAAGCGTTCCAACATGCGGCTAAAATCATCCAACAATAATCGCAGTCGATCCATAGGCATGATTTGCTCAGGCTACCCGCCGCAACAAAGGTCTAATAGCTGAAGCAAATTGCGCGTCGGCGGTGTCTAAATCAACGACATCGATTGGTCGAACGGTTGGCAGCGCGTCAATGTCCGCCAGAAACTCTTGCCACGCATGTTCGCTGCGTGCGCCAGTCCATTCAATGGCAATATCTAAATCTGAATCAATGCGAGCAGTTTCACGCGCGAAACTGCCAAACAAAGAAACCACAATCCCTCGCTGCTTCCACTTTATAGCAAGCGCGGCAAGAGCGTCTTGCACACCCTGCGGAAGTTTGAATATGTTTTCACGCATTCACAACAATCGTATCACCCAACCACGCCGTGTCAGAGAGACATCATTTGTTTGATTGCGTTGTTCACAACGGGATCGCAATTTCGCATGCGGCCCGATCACTCGGTATCTCGCGCAAGACAACTACAAGTGGCATGCGCGCTATAACAAGCGTCGATTCCGTGCATTTCATGTCACACCGCGATCCTGCTCCCCGACCACATCCGTACTCACGCTGTCGTTTTATTTCTTCTCGAAGGTGTACTCGTGCACGAGCAGTGGTTCGTTCACGAGCAAACATGCTGGTACATCAGCAACGGGAACCGGATCTTCGCCCCACGCCTTGAGCACGCATGCGAGATCACTGCCATCAACGATGCCATCTTGCGTGGCATCCCAGAAGCCCATCGAGCCCCACTCACTGAACAGACCCGCAAGATCCGCGCCATCAACTACGCCATCAAGATTTCCATCCGACAGCGAATTCGGTTGCGAAAGAATCTTGTTGACGAGTTCGAGTTTCAGCAAGTCATACTCAGCTTGTGCTTCAGTCGGCATCGCATCGGCGAGTGGATCCCACACGCCCTCTGTGCCATCAGCACCTTCAATGCCAGGCTGATACGGCGAGACTTGCGGCTTGAGTTGATACAAGCGCAGATTGCAATCGTTGGGCTCCAAGCATTTGGGATATTGCTGCACGACGAGTTTCCACAGACCGTGACGCACGGCGTAAGACACGAGTGATGGCGGCGAAACCCAAGTGCTGCCTTCAGGGCATTGGTCTTGCATGTCTGGCGGAAGCATGCAGTAGTTTGTTCCACCGCAGGGATAGATTGCGTTGCTTGGATCGGTGGTGGCGATGTCGCAGTAATTCGTGTTCGAATACGGCGTGCGATCCGATCCACCTGCCCAACAACCACCGTTCGCTTCACAAAGCGAACGGCTCGTGATGAGTCCATCAATCATCGTCGTGCCGAGAATGCAAGGACCGACACTGCCGACGACGAATGATCCTTGCTTGTACATGGCAAAGTCGAACTGGCGAATCGGGCCTTGCTTCGCGTTCGTGAGATACGGCATCATCGGTTTACAGTCGAGGCGCCGCGTTGGCGTTTCCACTGCGGTCCAATCGACGCCCGCGGTTTCGCAGAACAGACCGAAGAGATCTGTGATCGACACGATCTCATCGACAGTGCGACCTGGATCAACAACTTGCGCACCCGCAATCATGCACGCGCTTCGCACACCCGTTTCATAGACCGTTTGTTTCGCGCGTTTTGAATCAAAGGGAAGCAAGACATCAAATCCGTAGGTCCCGTTGTCATTGACGACGACCAGCATAGTGTTGGCGGCAGCGAGGTCGCCCAACTTAAACACACCATTTACGCGGCTTCCAAGGTTGAGTCCGATCAGCATTTCACCGATCGATCTGTCAAGCGACTCAACCATAAGTTTGAATTGCTGACGGGATCCAGCAGTCGCAAGCGTGCACGGCACATCGGTCACCGCAGGACCTGTCAGTCTTGGCGGCGGCGTTTGAATCGGAGTGTGCGCCGATGAATGCGTGGAGAACGCGATCCAAGGCTTGCCCGTCGCGCGCGCGTTGTCGATCCACTCGACAGTGCGGCGACTAATAAAGCTCGTGAGATATTCGCGCTGCGGCAACTCTGGTCGCGTCACTGCGCCAAGCGCGCAGAGCGTGCGCTGCCACACGTAATACGCGTTGAGCTCCTCGAAATTGATATCGCCACACACGCCTTCCGCGCATGTTGCTGCAAGCGTGCCATCGCGCTTCAACAGCGGCGTCGCACCCATCGCCATCGCCTCAAATGGATTTACATTCTCAATACATCGACCATCAGGAAAGCACGCAGCGCCACGCACAGTGAAGCCGCCGATGCCCCCGCAGTCGTAGGTTCCAGTGGCGGCTTGTCCACCAATTGTCGAATCAATCGACGGCGGTAGATCCCAATATCCATCGTAGAAATCAACACCGAGCGTAGTAAACGGCGCTTCGAATCCGTAGCCAGGCGGCGTGTTCTCTGCGCCGCCACCCATGTGATACTTCCCGAGCATGCCCGAAATGTAGCCAGCCTCGCGCAGCAGTTTCGCAACGGTGACTTCACTCGGATGCAGTTGCGAGATCGGCAACATCGGATCAACGATGGCAGTGACGACGCCTGTGCGGAAACTTTGGCGGCCCGTAAGCATCGCCGCGCGCGAAGGCGAACACTCTGGTGTCGCCCAGAAATTACGAAAGCTCACGCTCTTTGTTGCGATCTCTGCAAGCACAGGCATCGATGGCGCTTCAGGCATCGCGTTCCAACCAAACGGCGGAAAAGCCATTTGATCCATGCCAATGTCGTCAAGTACGACAACAAGAATGTTCGGCGGAGTTCCTATCGCAGACTTTGATCGAGGCGCATCGGCGTGCAGCGGAGTCACGACAAGCGACGACATCGCCGCACAAAACGCGATGGGCAGAGAAGACGCAATCGCGCCACGAAAAAACTTCGTCGTCGAACTATGCATAGTGAGACTCGAGAACCTATTGAAAGGACTTCGCTTTTCCAGTGTCGCAGGCGGGCGCCCGACAAATCCACTGCAAAGCGGCGGTTCAGTGTGTTGAATGTATCACCGCGGTGCTGAAATCCAAATGATGCCTGCGTGCGGTCGACATGAGACATGCACAAAACTATTGGGAAAAAGCGACTTTCACGCGATGCCACGACCTCTCACCCATGTACCAGAACACTTGTTTCACCTCTGTGCCCGGTATGGACCGTGCTCAGCAATGCCTTGGAGTGGTGCCAAGATTCGAATGGGAACCGCGCAAAGCTGCTTCCAATCGAACCAAGCATAAAGTTTCCTTTGAAGAGGCGGCGACCGCCTTTGAAGATGAGCGAGCTCAGGTGATTGACGATCCTGAGCATTCGAAGTCCGAAGATCGATTCTTTCTGCTTGGAATGAGTCGCTTGCCCCGCGTCTTAGTTGTGGTGCACTGTTTTCGAGAATTGCATCTGAAGATCTGAATCATCTCGGCGAGAAAGGCCACTCGCCATGAACAGTCTCAATATTCCAAGAAGGCCTAAGAAAGGATCAATATGAAAAGCGAATACAACTTTTCGAAATCCAAACCAAATCCGTACGCGCGTAAATTGAAAAAGCCCGTGACCATTCGACTTGACGAATCCACCGTACGGTATTTCAAGAAATTGGGGAAAGAGCTGGACATGCCGTACCAGAGCCTGATCAATCTCTATTTGCGGGATTGCGCTTCGAGCGGGCGTTCACTTTCTTTGAAGTGGCGACCTAAGAGCGGCCGCGCGGCTTGAGGTCATTTATTTTTTGGTTTCAACATGCTCACCGCGAAGCACAATCAGTTCGGTGTAAATTTGCAGGGGCGTTGCATGATCTTGCGCGAGATACCTAAAATCTGTCACCCATGTACAAGAACACATAAAGCAATCTCGGGATCCGAAAATTCATCCGAAAGGAACTGGACTTCCCCAGGTTCAGTGGACACCACATCTGAACAAATCTCCCTCCGCGCTCGCTTGCGGGGCAGATCTCGCGGATTTGCGCTCGCGGTGGGGATTCGTGAAACAGCTATTGATGGGACTTCACTTTTTCAGTGTCGCAGTCGAGCGCCCTACATCGAGAGTGCGCGCCATGCAATCCGCAATTGAGGCAGGAGCACAGGAGCAAACAAAATCGCAGCCGGAACCAGTACCGCGACCGCCAACACTGCCTTCCTGTACGCGCCCGCGACGCGCAATACTGCGAACCTACTCTCAAACGGCCAATGTTCCTCACGACCACACTCTGGGCATTTGGTGCGCGACGTTGAAGTCAAGTGGTATCCACAACTCAAACACCTTCTCTGTTCGATCGAAACAGAAGCCTCTACCGCACGGCTCATAAGATAAATCGTGAACAGGCAGTCGGCCACCGGCACGAACAGCCAGTTCAGAGCGAGGGCACCCGCTCCAAGGTCAAGACCAACGATCGAGTCAAACGATATGACGCGCCACCACTCATAGAAACAAGCCCATACGAATCCGGACAATGGGATGAGGATTAAGAGCAGCCACGATGACCGCAACCAGACTCGAATCACCAGTTCGCGTAGACGGGAACGCGCCACATCGCCCCAGTAGGCAGGCCAGCCGAGCCGCGACACGGTAAGTACGGCCCCCACCAAGGCAATCATGTGCAGTGCGAACACGCAGAGAGACAGGCGGATCGCCGATACTCCGGCATCAGTCACACCAGAGGGCGGGGATGCAGGATGATAAGTCCGGTAGCTCAGCTGCACATAGGAATCGCCCCGCGGTACGACAGCGCTGAGTCCAGGCCAGCGGGCGGTCACGAACGCGGCCAACGGAGCCGCGCTGTGGTTTAGCAATGATGAGATTAGACAGGCGACCGCGACGATCGCGGCCGCCTGCACAGTCTTATTCGGGGTGAAATGATTCATTTCACAGCGGGCACGGGGGGATTGGGGGGCAGCTTAAACACCCCTGCCCGATGGTGCAGTAGTCCAAGTCCGTGCGTATCTGAGTCTCAGTGAAGGTGCTGGTCCAGATTATGCAGCAGAACGCGGAGGTAGTCATACAGGTCCGCGTTCGCGAGCAAATTCGCTGGTAATAGCAGTTAGCGCCTTGTCCCATGGACAGCGGAGTGCAGGAGTTGCTGGCCCAAGCGGGCACAACCCAAGCGCCCCACAGGCCACAGTTCGTGGCGGACCAAAAACAGTCACTGATTATGCCTCCCAGCATCGCCACCATCGGACCATTGGTCGCCACATAGCGCCCGTCTCGCGTTTCGTAGATCTTCTCCGACCGGTAGTCCGCAACCAACTCATTCATGAAAACGGCGATGACATCAATCGTCGGGGTGATGGTCGGCGTGTCGATCTCCTGACAGTTCGACCTAATACTGGCTTTCGCGAACAACCCCAACGATGCTGAGCCGTCAGTGCCGACGAACCGCGCAGGAAAACTTGCCGCATCCTTGAAGACACCCGCAAAGTGCATTGCAGTTACAAAGTCGTTCGTCAAGATCGAGTATTGCGTTGACGGGAGCGAAGTGGACGTGTAGCCGCTTGCCGCGATTTCCTTGGCCAAGTAATTGTTTTCTTGAAGCTTGCCGCCGAGGTTGAACTGTGCTTCCGCCCGAAGTGCTGCGGCACCGATGCTTGCGCCGGAGTATCTGTACGTCTTCCAATGTGAGCCGATCCGAACTATATAGAACGCAGAATACAAACCGTTGGACGCGTTGACCGGGCGCGAGAAAAACATCCCAAGCATGTCGGAAGCGTCGGCCACCGGGGTCACCATCCACTCTCCGTGTGTGATTCGGGTCTCGGTGCGAGACTGACCCGAAACTGGGAATGCAAGGCATCCGATCACGGCCAAGGCCACCACCACTGACATCCACCGATTCTTGTTGCTGTTGTCCAATTTGGGGATCCTTTTTTGGAGATTGATAGGAATTCGCTTTCCCAGCGTCAAAAGCGAGTGCCTGACAAGTCCACCGTGAAACGGCGTTTCCAGTGGGTCGAGTGTAACGGTTCGCGGTGCTGAGCCGGCTGGAGTGGTGACATTGGGTATCGGACGAGTGCCCAGGAGAGCTCTACGGTCGGCATTGCGTAGAAGCCGAATTGGCCAGTGTTTGGACCTCCCCACTTTCAGTGGACACCCCAGACGAGGGGGAACTTCGCGAAGTGATGGTGAAAATTCTTACTCGGTAAAATCTCGCGACCCGGATCTCGCAAGTGGAGGCGAGGGTTTCTTTCCAAGGCATTTCGGAAATGCTCCCAAATGCCACGATCTGTCACCCATGTACCAGAACACATAAAGCAATCTCGGGATCCGAAAATTCATCTGAAAGGAAAAGTGCTTTGACCAAAATGAATTCTCGAATGCGTTTTGTAACTTGTGCGATTGGCGCGGGAGTGCTTGCATTGAACTCAAGCCGTGCGTGCGCTGCACCACCGCCTGCACCCACGACGGTGACTCCGCTCGCTCATGTGGAGGAGCGTGGCACCGGACCGATCACGATGATTCTGATTCCGGGACTTTCATGCGACTGGCGCATCTACGACGCATTCATGACTCGCAACGCTTCGAAGTACCGCATGCTGGCGGTGACTCTTCCGGGATTTGGCGGAAGCACTGCTCCACCAATCGCGGCCGACGCGTCGCCGATGGACGGGAAGTGGTTGCTCAACGCGCAGGCTGCGATTCTGAAATTGATTCAGGAACGCAAACTAGACAAGCCCGTGATTGTGGGACATTCGCTTGGCGGGCACTTGGCGATTCAACTTGCAGCAGGGCATGGAGAGCACATCAAGAGTGCAATCTCGATCGATGGGCTGCCGCTCTTTCCTCCACCACCACCGGGACAACCCGATACGGCAGAGGCGCGTGCCGCAATGGTGAAACAGTTTGGAATCATGATGAACTCGATGCCCGTGGAATCCTGGGCAGACGGGCAAAAGAGATCGGTGGCGATGCTGGTGACAGACCCGGCGCGCGCGAAAGCATTGGGAGAAATCTGCGCCGAAGTGCCGAAAGCAAACACAGTGGAATACATGTTGGAGATGATCGGTTCAGATCTGCGCCCACAGATGGGAAAGATTCAGATTCCACTGCTGACCATCAGCGCTGTGTCAAATGATGGGGGGCCAGAGATGGCCGCAAATATTCGAGCGGTGGTGCGCGATGAGTTCAAGGGAGCATCGCCAAGTGTGAAGCTTGTGACATTCGAGGACTCGCGTCACTTTATAATGGACGATCGCCCCGCTGATCTCGATCAAGCGATCGCGACGTTTCTTGCAAGTGGAAAAGTTGATGATGTTGTGACAAAGAAGGCTGCGCCTGCGCAAGTCGCTCCTGTGCAAGTCACACCGGCGCCGGCAACAAGCGAAGCTCATCACGAATAGCGCACATCGCGGCAAGATGCGCGGTGGTTGTGCCGCGCTGTTCTTGAGCGAGTTCGCCAGCGCGCATCAAATGAAACCCGCGCTCGCCTGCTTGAAATGGGCAACCAGTGTCGAAAAACAACACGAGGCGCCCATCTCAGGGTTACTGCGGCCCTGGCGGACTGACGAAACTCCGGTGTGTATTGACGCAGAGTGACCAAGAATAATTCCCAGCGCCACACTCCTTCATGCGAGATCAAACTCGCCGATTCTTAGTGTCCACCAAATCTGGGGAGGTCCTCCATGGACTTGCCCGCATTCAGTGGACACACAATCATACGAACCAACTCTCCTGGCCGCCTCGAACTGTTCGGGGCCGAGAGAACCAATGAGACAGCATGAGACCGCAAGCGAACTGTGCGACCTTTCGCGCTGATACCAAACTTCAATCCATTCAAAGATCGAACTTCGCGCTTGGGCACGGGTCTTGAACTTCGCGTGTTGAACAAGTTCTTTCTTCAGCGTTGCCCAAAGAATTTCCATCATTGCGTTGTCATAAAACCGCCAGCGCGACACGCGTATGGCACGCAGCGGCTTCGCTCGTACTCACCACAAGCACGCGATAAAAATTGTGTAAGTGCTTCAGCCAGTCATTCAAAAAGTACGCTTGATTTTGAGCATTCGATTCTTGGAGTTTGATGTTGGGCTTCAAGTTCGCGAAGTCATGCGGTTGGATCGCTCGTTGTTAGCAAAGTCAGACCGCCGGTTCCGCCACGAGCACTTGCAACCCAACTGTGAATGGTGTGAATGGGAATGCCAAGATTTTCCGCCGCCTTGCGCGCAGACAAGCCTTCAAGAAGAATAAGATTGACGGCAGACTGACGAAACTCCGGTGTGTATTGACGCAGAGTGACTAAGAATAATTCCCAGCGTCACGCTCCTTCATGCGAGATCAAACTCGCCGATTTTTAGTGTCCACCAAATCTGGGGAGGTCCAGTCTCCGACATTGTTACGCCAACGCGACTCGCAGCTTGTAACAATGCAGCGCCGATTGACTCCGCTTCCTCATTCAACTGAATTGTCTTGGTCTCGAGCTTGGAGGTGAGTGGATAGTTTGGCGGCGCAGGTACGTTTGGCGGCGCAGGTTCTTGGGCAAGGGATCGCTGGGATGAAAGTCCAAGAGCAAGAGCGAGTGCGAGCGAGAGAATTGTTTGAATGGTTGTGTGCATAGAAAGCCTCCAATAGAGAAACGGAGGAGATTTGGGTATATCGTCGCTAGATTGAAATTGTGCCCATTTTGAGCACATTTCCAATCTGGCGGGGAGTTCCTGCTTCGTTCAACAGATACGGTGCGCAATGACACTGAGATTTTCTATGGACCTCCCCAGATTTGGTGGACGCTAAGAACGGGCGAGTTGGTTCGTAGATTTGATGTCCACTGAATGTGGGGAAGTCCAGAGTGCTTGAAGTCTCGTGCAGCGGATATCACGCGTGGGCTGGCGCGACGGTGAGCATAAGCCCCAGCGCCTTCGTCACTGCGACAAGCGTGGAAAGGCGCGGATTGCCTCGCGGGGACAAGGCTCGATAGAGGCTTTCCCGTTCGATGCGAGCGCTCTTAGCCACTTTCGCAATGCCGCGAGCTTTGGCGATTTGACGAAGAGCGATAAGCAACACTTTTGGTTCGTCGGAGTCCTCCATTGCCGCCTTAAGAAATTCAGCCGCGAACTTGGGATCGTCTCGCAGTGCCTTTATCATCGCTGCTTCATGCGAAATACTTGCTTTATGTTTCATGATTTCGTTGTCCTTTTTTTGTAATCCTTTAAATACTCAATTGCTCGTTTCGTGTCAGTCGATTGCGTTCGCTTGTCTCCGCCGCACAGCAGCAGCACAACTGTTTTTCCAATCACCGAGTAATAAACCCGATATCCCGGTCCCCAATCAATCCGCAGTTCCCACACTCCTTCGCAGATCGGTTTGCAATCACCGAAGTTGCCAGCCTCAAGTCGCGCAATCCGGACGGATACTTTCGCCCGCGCCCGGATATCTCCCAGATCGACGAGCCATTCGCTGACGACATCTCGGCCTGATTCGGTGGCGTAGTGACGCACTTCAATCATCCGTTCGATTGTAACCTATAAGTTACATCGAGTCAAGAAAACTTACGAATTTCGTGATACCCCAACTTGCGGGCAAAAATCGACCCCACGTAGTCCATTGACCAGCGATACCAAGCAAACCTTGCTTGCATCGCGTCCTCCTTCCAGAGGTCGACTGAACATGCTTTCGCCGAAAAAGGCACCGCCCCAATTGCAACTCCATGCTGAGTCGAAGCCGCGGCGCATCCCATCGCGATCGTTGCGTGAGTGGTTCGAGTGGGATCGGGGCGGATCCATGGACGCAATCACTCTGGCCGAGGTCATCGCGTGGAGCGACGCCTGCCTCGATGTTCCACAGGATCAGTGGCCCGCCGTCGAAGCACTCCATGCGACGTATCGACGCACGGTGAATCTAGCGGGCGCTGAGTCTGCCCCGAAACCATCGACGAGGTGAAAAAACCGCCAAAAACGGGAAGGTTTTTCACCTACACAGGCACTTCTGGGGTTTGCAGCAGCCTGCTAGTTTGGGTTCGGCATCGTGTCACGAATGCGCTGCAGCAGTTCGAGAATCGCGCGAAGCAATTGAAGTACTGGCTCTTCCCAATCTGGTCTGGGTGGCTGGATTGGTGAAACTTCTGGGCCGCACTTCGTGATCCCAATGATGCAGGCATTGTTGCTCACCTCCTGCCGCGGTTCACCGCAGGGCGGTTCCGGACCGCGACACGCCATGCACGCCGCGTTGAGGCAGAGACATGCCGCGTCGCGCGCCATTGGGCAATTGGCCGCCGTGGCGTCGCAGGCAGCGTTGTGTGGGGCGGGCACAACACGTTCAAATCCAGAAGCGCCAATTGTCTCTTGGGCACAGCATAAAACCAAGCCTGCCGCACACATGTCGGCGTGATCGGGCATGATTGCGAGCATCTTCGCTATAAATCC
Source organism: uncultured bacterium (assembly GCA_903919715.1). Classification (GTDB taxonomy): domain Bacteria; phylum Planctomycetota; class Phycisphaerae; order Phycisphaerales; family SM1A02; genus F1-60-MAGs104. The sequence continues at coordinate 11,993 of CAIXJC010000006.1, forward strand.
CCCTGTGAACCAGACACGCGTGATCAGTCCCTTGCTCCAAAGGCAGATACCGCAGTCCCCGCTCACTGTTCGGATAATGCTGACATCATCGTAAATCTGACCGACGATTGCAGGACTCGCTTCTCGAATTGCCTCAGTGGGCGCGACACCCATCGAAGTCAGCGCAGCGCTTGTGGCAAAGCGCAAGCGCGTGTTTCCAAATATCACCCCCGGCATGCCGTCAAGCGCCGTTCCTGAAATCGCCCAGAAGCCACTGGTGGCATTCCGTACCAGAGCAAGTTCGTAGGTCAATCCGGACTTTGCGCGAAACTGGAGCGTCATTGCTTCTGATGTCAGAACACTCGCCGAGAGTGTCTCGACTGCGAGAACCGCTCTGAGTGAATTTGGTTCTGGCGCTGTGAACCCGACCATTGAGGCGAGGAACAGGAACATGAGCATGGACTTGCCCGCATTTCGAAGACACACATTATGTTGGTTCATGAAAGTCTCCTTGGTGAGTTGCGAGGTTCGCTTCAGTATCCGGAGGCGCAAACACGTGTTTCGGCCCTACTTTAGTCGGAGCAGACGGAGTTTTGTGACAGACACTTCGAAAAATTTCTGAGGTTTATTGGAACGCCCGAGTTCTTGAGCGAAATCCGAGGGCATCAGCCCTCTGACCTTGCCTCAATTTCGTGGACACCTACATGAGCGAGAATGCTCGCAAGAAGTGTTTCGTGGAAAAAAATGTTTCAAAGGTATTGACACGTTCCGCAACTCGCCGAGATTGCCGCTGTGCTTGTGTGCATTGCCAGACTGACCCTCCAGATCGTGGCACAGTCAACCTGTCCAAGAAACGCGGGCAAAAGTTGATGCGCGTGATCACAAGCACATCTCGGGTTTATCGTTTGACAAATATACATTTTAGTATATACTTATTGTGTGTCGGCTGCTCCAATGAAACGCTTGGAATGGGTTGGTTCGGCTCTCGATGATTTGCGCGAATTCCCACAGGAAGCCCGCAATGAAGCGGGGCATCAATTGCACCGTGTCCAGTGCGCAAAGGAGCCATCCGATTGGAAACCGATGAACGCAATCGGAAGTGGTGTTCGCGAGTTGCGGATTCACACGAATCGCGAGCACCGAGTTTTTTATGTGGTTCGATTCGACGATGCGGTCTATGTGCTGAGTGCTTTTGAGAAGAAATCGCAGAAGACCCCAAAGTCCGAACTCGAACTTGGTCGAACGAGATACCAATTGGTCATTGCGCGGCACCGCAGCCGCAAGGAGAAACGATGAGTGACAAGATTCGACGGTCGAGTGGAAATGTCTTCCGAGACCTCGGTGCGTCTGACGCTGAAGCAGAGAATCTTCGTGCGAGATCTCTGATGATGATTCAGTTGGTGTCCATTATCCGTCGACAGGGATGGACCCAAACACAGGCTGCAAAGGTGCTCGCGGTGACACAGCCGCGTGTCAGCGACCTCATGTGCGGAAAGATTGATCGATTCAGCGTGGATTCACTCATAGAACTGTTTGGTCGATGTGGCATGACGATCGCTTTCAGCGCTCGTCGACGAACAAAACGCGTGGCATGACAGCCTGAAAACACATTCGAAATTCGCTGCATCAAGTCAGAGGAACGAGGTTCCCGTGAACCAAAATTTCTCCACCTGAAAATGGACCTGATTTGGGGTCAAGACCACGATCCGCACACGATGCGGCGTCCGAGTTTCCCGTCAGCATAACACTCTCCGCGGGTTGACTATGTATACCGCGAGCGCTGGCATGGGAAAGTCTGGCGACTGCGCGCAAACACAGCGGGCACAGCGTTGAAGAGCATTTTCGTGACGTCACGAAAATGGTCGAACTGGGGTCGGGCGCGAAGGAACGGCGTGGGCATTTGGCCTGCCGAAGATGCTTTGTCCGACACGCATCACCGAAATCATGTCAGCCGCGAAAAGTTCTCTCATGCGAGTTTCGCAAGCGACGAGCGTCCGCGAACCCGCCGAGGACTGTCTGAGCACCGAGAGAACTTTCCACGGCTGGTTGCGCGCGCCCGTTACTGGAAGACTCGACCGGAAATTGGTGGATTTTGCCCGTCAAATGGAGGTGGACGGTCAACCATTCGCCCGTTTTGCCAACGCCTTGATCTCGCGGAGGAATCGGTCGAGTCCACACGAAAGCCGCGTTGTGCTCGCGAAGTCCGTCGGTACTCGCGATACCAACACCTGGCGTGTGGCCTTCGCCAATTTGCCGCAGACGTCGAGCCGATCGAACGCACGTGCTCCAGGATTAGAAGTCAACTTGATCTCAATCACCCATCGCTCACCTGCGCAGTCCAGAATAAGATCCGCTTCGTAGCCATCGCTCGTGCGCAGATGCGACGCGCCATGGCGAACACCGAGGGCGTTCAGCACTCCCAGCGCCTGTTCGATAACGAACGCCTCCCAACTCGCACCGATCGCCGGATGCGTGAGTAACGAGTCAACATTCTCGATGCCCAGCAGACTGTGCAAAATCCCGCTGTCCCTCCACAACAATTTCGGTGCCTTCACGAGACGCTTGCGCATGTTGCCATGAAACACTGGCAGGCGCCGCAACAGAAAAATCCCTTCGAGGTAGTCCGTGTAACTGTTGATCGTCTGATAGGAAAGCCCCATGCTCCGCCCGATTTCTGATGCATTCCACTGCTGTCCGTTCGTGAGCGCGAGCATTCGGATGAGTCGCATGGTCGTCTGCGGCGTGCATGACAACCCAAGATTTGGGAGATCGCGCTCTGCAAGCAAACGGACATAGTTCGATCCCCACTCCGGAAATGCACGCAGTCGTTGAATGCCGCCATCGGGAAATCCACCACACAGCCAATTGCGATCTCGCATCGGTTGCGCTGAAAGTTCACTCATGAGCAAGGGAGTCAGTTCGAGCACGGCCATTCGTCCCGCCAGCGACTCACTCACCGAAGTCATGAGTGCAGGGGCAATCGAACCGAGTAAAAGAAATCGACCATTGCGCCGCCGCTTCGCGTCAATCGCCCCGCGAAGGCGCGGAAAAATCGCTGGCCACGACTGCGCTTCATCGAGAATGACCAACGATCGGCCTTCACAGAGTTGATCCCAAGCCATGTCGAGACGGAGGCGGTCACGGTCCTGTTCGAGGTCGTAGTACTCCCCGCCGATCGACTTCGCCAGTGTTGTCTTGCCGCACTGGCGCGGACCCACGATGACCGCCGCAGGCCAGTGGGCGAGCGAGGTTCGGAGCAGCGGCAAGGCGAGGCGCTTGATCATGCTTGCAATATACCATTTGAATTCTACTTTGCAAACATTGGAGCCTGCACTGTCTTTGGTACATACCGGTCACATAGGTGACACAAGTGTTCGGGCACATGGGTGACAGGTTGTGGCATTTGGGAACATTTCCCAAATGCCCTTGAAAGAAACCCACGCCGTGTCAGAGAGACATCATTTGGTTGATTTGGTCGTTCACAACGGGATCGCAATTTCGCAGGCGGCTCGATCGCTTGGCATCTCACGCAAGACAGCTCACAAGTGGCTTGCGCGCTATGACAAGCGTGGTCGCGACGCCTTGACGGATCAAAGTCGAGCGCGTCACACGCAAAGTCATTCAACGCCGATAGAGATTCGCAACTTGCTTGTCGAGCTTCGTAAGAAGACTGGCGTCGGGCCGCGTCAATTGCTTTGGAAAGTTCATCGGTTGATGCCACTGGCTCAACTTCCAGCGGTGAGCACCGTCTCGTCAATACTGATGAAGGCGGGACTCATCGAGTCGAAGTCGCGCAAGCGTCGTGATCCAGATCTTCGTGGTCCGGACGGTTCGTATCGAGCAGGCACGCGACCCACCGAGCAGTGGACCGTTGATTTCAAGGGACAATTTCGACTTGGTGATCGTTCGTTGTGTTACCCGTTGACTATTCAAGACGATGCAACTCGCTTTGTGCTTTGCGTGGATGGTTACGGCTCGACTGGAACCAGCGGAGTCATGACAAGCTTTCAAAAGATCTTCCAAGAACGCGGACTTCCCGAGCGAATTCACAGTGACAACGGTTCTCCGTTCGCGTCCAGTGGAATAGGAAGGCTCTCGCGCGTGAGCGTGCAATGGATGCGTCAAGGGATCGAAGTGTGTCGATCTCGTGTCGGGCATCCGCAAGATAATCCACGACATGAGCGGATGCATCGAACACTCAAAGCGCAAACTGCGCGGCCTCCTGGCGCGACGGCGCTTGCGCAGCAGCGTCGCTTTTCAAAGTTTGTTCGCTGGATGAACGAAGAGCGAGGACACGAAGGCATCGGCATGCGTGCGCCTTGCGAAATATATACTCCGTCTGCACGAGAATGGCGCCATCGACCTGATGCAGTTGAATATCCTGGCCACTGGGAAGTGCGTCGAATCCGTCAATGTGGCGAGATGAAATTTCAGGGCGCCAGTTTATTTTTATCGACAGCACTCGCGGGCGAAGCAGTCGGTCTGGCTGAGATCGACGAAGGGATTTGGAGAGTGTGCTATCGCAACAGCGCGCTCTGCTTCGTGAACACACGGCTTGATACGCCGACAATTATTGCTGAATCGCCCGACGAGGAGATTCCCGAATGTGACGAGTGAATGATCGTGCCGTCGCAGGGCGTATACTGCGAACTTCGTCACGGGCACATCTGTCACCCATGTGCCCGGTATGAAGTGTTACCTATGTGGGTGGATGTACAACTTGACATCGCCCCCCCCCCCCACGAAGTACCTTGACAACCGCATCGGGGTTTCTGGTTGGGGCCACATTTCAAAGGGGAACATCATGAAGACACTTCGTTCCGTCAATCCGTTGAATCGCTCTCGGTGTCGATCGGCAGTAGCCGTCGCCGTCAACTCTTCGCTGTTGATCTTGATCTGCGCTGCGACACTCGCCGCGCACGCCGACTGCTTGGCGGCGCAGTCTGGGGCAACAAAAGTCGTTCTGAACAATCGTGATTTGTCTGGCGACGGCATCGCTGACTCTGTGATTGCAACTCCGTGGATCGCAAACAGCGCCGAAATCGTCGATGTGTGGGACGGCGCAACTGGCGCATTGATCGTCCAGTTCACTGGGCTCACTCCAGGCGACGGATTCGGCGCATCACTCGCATTTACGGGCGATCTCAACTCGGATGGACTTCCCGAGTTGCTCATGGGTGCTCCGGGATCGCAGCGTGCATTCTTGGCGGTGGGTCCGTTCGCAGATGTCAGCGATCCCGCAGTATCTGCTGCACGTCTCAATCACGAACTCGCATCACCAGATGGCGCAACCACCGATTTCGGCTTCGATGTCGCGGGAAGTTACGACTTTGATGGTGATTCGAGTCCTGATTTACGTGTTGCAGCGCATGCCCTCATGGCTGATGGGTCAACTGCAACGCTGACATTTATCTTCAACGGTGTGACTGGTGGGTTGATTGGCACGTGCACTCGGAGTATCTCTCGTCCAACGATCGAACGTGCAGTCGCAGACACAGACCGCGATGCGAAGGTGACTGTCACAGATCTCGCAACTGTGTTCGAGAATCTTGGATCAACGGAAGTGGATGGTGCAACAAACGGCGATGTCACAGGAGACGGAGAGGTCGATGGCGCCGATGTCGGCCTCGTCGGATCGAGCCTCGGTAACGAGTTGTACGGCGATGTCATTGCCACAGAAGCGCAGTGTCCGCAAGCAAGCGTCTCCATTCAGGCCATCGGCGAGACTGTTTGCGTGCACGCTGAGAACACGACTGTCCTTGCTGCGGTGTTGGTGGAAGGCATCGGCAACCCCGTCGATCCCGCAGACATCATCCATCCCGAGCCCAACGAATGCGGTGAGAGGATTCGCGCGTGTCTGACTGACCCTCGCGTGATCGCGGCCGCGCAACTCGCGGGCGCGCGATGTTGGCCTGCGTCGGGCGGAGGTCCCACTGGGATCATCGGGCGGATTTATTGTGCGCCGTGCCCGCAAAGCCGGCAACCCAACACGGTGCTGGAAGGATTCGCCCAGCCGCACTGCGGTTGGTTCGTCACGCCATCTGTCAACATCACGATTTGCGATACTTCGTCAGATGATTGCGAAACGCTTTCTCATGAACTCGTGCATGTCTCTCAAGCCTGCCAACTTGGTCTCTTCACGGGTCCATGCGAGGTCTTCCATATCCGTTGGCGGGATCGGCGTGCGGCGATTTGCAGAGAACTGGAGGCGTATCGAACTGCGGGTCAATGTGACGACGATCCCGCAACACCACTACTAGATTGTTGCGCGCGTGCCTGTGCCAGCGCAGAACTGTTCTGGCAAAGAAGCATCGATGCTTGTAAGAGATGTTGCGAGCATCTTCGTCACAGCCCCTGCTGCCACGAAGGCACCTTGCGTCCGAACTGTGTCCAGGATGTTGATGGTCCCTGCCCAGATGGAGAATCCCATGGATACTGATGATTCATCGGCGGCTCTGGGTTGGACTATTCGCAGTTGCCTTGCGGCGTGTCTTACACTCTGCATACTCGGCTGCGGTCCGCGAATTGTTCGACCTCCGCTTCCTCTGACTGACTCCGACGCTGCGCATCAAGATCGCGCGACGATCACAGTGCTCTCAGTCGATCATGTTTCACCCATGGGGCATTGGGGCCGTTGGAACTTGACGATGACGATCGAGATTACGGCGACGAAATCACAAATCGTGGCGACGCTCGGGGATTGTCTGTTTTCCAGATTGTATCGCCTCCCTGCGCGGTATGTGTGGATCACTCGCTCGAATGGGCGAGATCTCTGGCTCGGTGGTGCGCCAGAACTTCCCGACATGATTTCTATCCAGTATCGGTATTTGAGAGAACACGAGGTCACCAAACTCGGACCTGACCGTTTCACTGCAACTATTCAAGTAAGTGTCCCATCGTATGAACTGCCATCGGGTGAACTCACGATTGCATTTGACGCAGACGGATTGCTGAAGAAAATCGGGGAGAGTGAAATGGCCTCCCTCCCCAAAGGAGGCATCTACTGTCCCGCCGCAACACTGATGGCGCCAGCGCCGACGCCGTTGGATCAGAACCCGCCGCAGAGTGGCGGTGTGATCGGAGCAAGCCCGTGAACTCGCGCAAAGCGCAGATCGGTACATACCGGTCACATAGGTGACACAAGTGTTCGGGCACATGGGTGACAGGTCGTGGCATTTGGGAGCATTTCCCAAATGCCCTGGAAAGAAACCCACGCCGTGTCAGAGGGACATCATTTGGTTGATTTAGTCGTTCACAACGGGATCGCAATTTCGCAAGCGGCCCGATCGCTCGGCATCTCGCGCAAGACAGCTCACAAGTGGCTTGCGCGCTATGACAAGCGTGGACGCGACGCCTTGACGGATCAAAGTCGAGCGCGTCACACGCAAAGTCATTTACATCCGGCGCTCGCTGGAGCGGATGTCTCGAATGCGCTCCATGGACTTCCCCACTTGCAGTGGACATCAAATCATACGAACCAACTCGCCGGTCAATTGTGTACGCCAAATTTGGGGAAGTTCAGTTTGCGCACCCCACTGTTACGGGCAAATCGTAAGGCTGCAGCACGTCGTTCTGCCCGTAAGGTGGGCTTGCCCGCATTTCGTGGACAGGTTGACTATACCGCGAGCTGCCGCGTGATTGCCGGCGAGATGCGCGTCTGTCGTGCCGCGCTTTTCTTGAGCGAGTTCGCCAGCGAGTTCGCCAGCGCGCATCACATGAAACCGGCCCTCGCGGTCAAACAGACCGTCGGCTACCAACGCGTGCAAGTGCGGATGAAAGTCGAGATATTCGCCGAAAGTGTGGATCGCCATGACGATGGCTGGAACGCCATCGTGCGCCGCGTTGCCAACGCCGCCTGCATCGCCGAACGCATCACGCAAAAAGTCACTCACGCACTGATGCGCGATGCGGCAGAGCTGCTTGAGCAGTCCGCGGTGAAATCGAAAGTTTATTGATACG
>CAIXJC010000007.1 GCA_903919715.1 uncultured bacterium
CCATCGCTTTCGCTCACGGTTGTCGTTGCCGCTTCAAGTCCCCAATGTCCTGTAATTTCATTGTTCCAGAGGACAACGCTCTCCCCGGCGATCGAGACTAGTGGTGTCGATGACTTCAGAAGCACATCGGTGGGTCCGATGGATGTCTCTGGATCGACCGTTAGCACTGGTCGATTCGAGTCGGCCCCAACGGTCGCGGTGCCCCACTCTCCAGGGGGTGACGCCACGGTCAGCTGGGTTGCCAGCAGGCAATTTGCGATGATTGATGTGATCCACGTTCGAGAGCCTTCAGAGCGAAACATGGTGAAATCTCCTTAAGGGGGTGATGGACGAAACTGGCAGACGCCACAAACGATGGACGCACGAGTCGCATCTGAATCAACCGCAATCCAAAAATTTCTCGAAGGCGGCTGGCGTCGTCCAGAGGCAACGGTGCGAGGAGTCTGCGGGCCAAGGGATAATCCCTCACTTCATGCGGTAAAGTTCCCATTGACATGCACCAAACTTCAGTTTCACGTGATCCAAATAGTCTTCGCCGTAATACTCCTTTCCAGAGTGCAAACGGAGTCGATATTCAACTGGAGTACTGCCGCCACCCTCGACGATCACTGGATTGAAGTCGGGTTTGGAACGGTCTTCGAGCCAAGGTGGTGCGGCTTAACGCTTCGCGGGATTCGGTATTAGAGCCATCTCAAATACTTTCCACATCAAGAACAAGGCGCCGCCTTAGACGATCGCATTGAGAAGACCGCCACTCCAGATTGGTCTCCACCCAACACCTGCGTTGAACAACAATCGTTGATCACCGCGTGGGATTCCGTCATACTCAAGAAGTTCCTATGCGTCTGGGTAGCGCTCCATGAAATGTTGCTCTGGCAATGTGAACTCGTAGAGCCATCGAAACGTTGCGTGATGGACCACCGATCGAAATGGCAGACCCCATGCAGCACTGAATTGCATAATCGTGGGTGCGTTTGCCGGTGGCTGCAACTGTTGAACACTTCGGTTGCGCAACCCACGAAGGAGGATCGAGTGTGATGGTTTTCCCTTCACGCAGATACGCATGCACTAATTAATAGGCCGAACAGGGAAATGATTCCGCTTGCTGAAACATTTGATAGGAATTTGCTTTTCTAGTGTCGCGGGCAAGTGTGGTGACCTTGCCTCGATTTCGTGGACACTGGACCTCCCCAGATTTGGTGGACACTAAGAATTGGCGAGTTTGATCTCGCATCAAGGAGCGTGTCGCTGGGAATTATTCTTGGTCACTGTGCGTCAACTCACACCACTCACAGTTGTGTTGCAAGTGCTCGTCGCGGAACCGGTGGTCTGACTACGCAACAGCGAGCGAGCCAACCGTACGACTTCGCGAACTTGAAGCCCAACATGAAATGCCGAGAATCAAATTATCAAAATCAGTCGTATTTTTTGAATATCTGGATGAAGCAGGTGCGCTATTGTTGTCGCGTGCTTGTGGTGAGCACGAGCGAAGTCGCGGCGTGTGTGGATATCCGCGTATTCATGCTCAACTTTGCAATCGACAGATCCATGTCAATATGAAGACGGTTGCGGACATCATGAATGATGCGAACATCCGCGTAAAAACTGTCAAAAAGTGGCATCCGCAAACGACACAAAGCACTCACGCGATTGCGCCTGTCGCACATGTCAGCAAGTACGCAATTCGATCTTTGAATGGATTGAAGTTTGGTATCAGCGCGAAAGGTCGTACAGCTCGCTGGCTGTCTCAGGCTTTCTCATTGGTTCTCTCAGCCCCGAACAGTTCGAGGCGGCAGGAGAGTTGGTTAGTATGATTGTGTGTCCACTGAGAGTGGGGAAGTCTAGGTTCATTCATGCGAAGATTTCCTGGTCTCAAACTCGCCGCGCTCGTCCTCGCCTCAGGGGCGACAGCGACGATGCTCATCGCGGTAATGGGATCATGGGATGCGTCGAATCCCTCTCCCTATAACCCCAAGATGGGATTATTCGGAAGTGGCGGCTATCCACTCCACCCAGTACTCGCCAGTTGGAAAGCGATCACCCCATTGAGTTGGCGACG
>CAIXJC010000008.1 GCA_903919715.1 uncultured bacterium
CTGCGCAGTTTCCGATCGAGAGCCGGGAGTCGCAAGATCAAGAATCGGATCGCCCTTGCCGCGCAGCACGCATCCTTGATAGAGCGCTGGCATATATCCGCTTGTCCAATTCTTCGCGCCGCTGATCGGTCCGCCTGTTGCATCGAGCATGACCACAAAGCCTGGCAAATTTTGGTTCACAGATCCAAGCCCATAATTGACCCACGAACCCATCGATGGCGCGCCACCGAGAAGTTTGCCCGTGTTCATCATCAACATCGCGCTGCCGTGAATGGGACTCTCGGCGTACATGCTTTTGACGAATGCCATGTCGTCCACACAAGTCGCCAGATGCGGAAAGAGATCGCTGACCCACGCACCAGATTGTCCATGCTTCTTGAAATTCCATTTCGGTCCGACAATGCGACCTTCGCTCTTGTCGCCACCGCGACCTTTGGTTTTCACTTGAATTGTCTGACCGTCGTACTTGAACAGGTCTGGCTTGTAATCAAATGTGTCGACGTGACTCGGACCTCCATACATAAAGAGGAAGATCACAGACTTTGCTTTACCTGGAAAATGAGGCAATTTTGCAGCAAGCGGATTAACCGCAGGCAGTGGGGTGGTTCCATCAAACGCAAGAGCTTGCTTCTGAAGGAAACCATCTTTCGCCAACATTCCCGCAAGTGCCACACTGGTAAATGCTCCGCCCGCTTGCCAGAGAAATTCGCGGCGCGTGTTTCCGCAGAAACTATTCGTCGGTTGTGGTTGATCAGTCGACATACATGAACTCGTTGCTGTTATAGAGAGCCAGCGTGAGAATATTCATCGCATCAGATTCTGACATGGATTCGCTTGATTGCAAACCGGAGATGAATGCAATGCCTTCATCGATCTCTTGGGATTCAACCGTGCGCCCATACGCCAAGCGCAAAGCACGTTCGATTTGAGCACGGAGATCATTTGGAAACTCGCGGCGAAGTCTGTCGGCGAAGACGATCGCTTGGCCGTTGGTCAATTTGCTGTTGAGCATCGTGAGTGCTTGTGTTGGTTGAATGGTTGAAAATCGCACGGGGCAGGCATTATCAATATCCGCTTGATCGAAGACTGAAAGTAATGGATCTTGTAGCGAGCGTTTCGCATGGATGTAAACACTACGACGAGGCCATGATGCAGGCTCTGACAAAGGCCAGACTTCTTCAGGTTTGCTGCTTGTGGCCAAGACTTCTTCAGGCATTGGCGGACGAACCCCTGGGCCGCCCATCTTGGAATTGAGCGACCCATTCACAGCGAAAAGGCTGTCACGAATCTCCTCGGATTCAAGCCTTCTTATGCGAAATCGCGAGAGTTTTTCGTCGGCAGGATCTTTCTCGAGCGCGTCGAGAGTCGCAGTGCTCGACATTTGATACGCATCGCTCAACATGATCAGTCGGTGCATCGACTTGATACTCCAGCCGCTTGCGATGAATTGCTTCGCAAGCCAGTCAAGCAGTTCTGGATGTGTTGGAGCTTCGCCGAAATGGCCGAAGTCGTTCGGTGTGGGACAAATAGCACGTCCGAAGTGGTGTTGCCAGATCCGATTCATCATGACGCGTGACGTGAATTGATTCTGCGGATCCGTGATCCATTTCGCTAAAGCCAAACGGCGTCCGCTTGATTCGCTGTCATAGACCTCGGATGCCTGAGCCATTGCGAGGGAAGGACTCTGTGTGATTTCTGGTACCGCCGGCTGAACTTCTTCAGCAGGTGCGTGGGGACTTCCGCGTGTAAGAACATGTGTGGTCGCCGGCTCGTCACGTTCAGCTGCGCAGAGAATGACGGTTCCGTGCCAAGCAGGGGGTTCGAGTTTGTTCAGCGTCTCATATGAGGTGCGCCATTTTGCTGCGTGATCTTTATCTTGATTGCTTTCGATGGATGCGAGAGTTGTTGTCGGTTCGCCGACGCCTGTCGCGATACTTATGATCTCGGTTCGATCGAGCACGCGGTTATAGAGTCGAACTTCGTCAATCATTCCAGTGAATGCACCGCCGCCTGGATGCATTGCCCCAATGACCAAATTCCTTGCTGATTTGAGGGTTTGTTTGCCGCCGACGGCGCGCATTGCTTCGAGCGCGTCTATAGACAAGATGATTTCGCCGCTCGACTTTGATCGCGTAAATGCCACGTGATGCCACTGCCCGTCGTTGAACCCTGGAACAGAGTGGACAAAGGTCTCAGGATTCCCAACTCCAGCGGCGATGACTCCACCTGCGATGATCGATACACCAAAGTCATCGACAATTCCAGGGATCTCACCATCCACGAGTCCACTCCCTGTGAACCAACGAGGATCGGACTCCGTGCCCCTTGCGATTCGGTCGGTGTTGAACCAAAACGAAATCGTGAAGTCGTCGCCAGTGGTTGATGGAATTGAAACTCGATCGTCGCCGCCATCGAACGATCCTGCGAGGCCGAAGCGTCCCGGCTTTCCCCACCCAAGGTCGATGACTTTTCCAGTCGCATCACCGACAGAACTTTTCAAGATTGCACGGTCTGCTTCTGGTGCATCTCCCTTCGTCTCGAATGCATAATGCGCGGTCAATCCATTGATCGGCGCACGGTCAATATCTAGCTTGGACGATTCCATCGCAAGAAGTTCGTTGATGATCGTGTTTCGATTTTCGTGCCACTTCGCACGAGCTGCTGGATAGTCGGCCATTCCAAAGTCGGTTGAGATCGATCGCATGACATTCGCAGCCTCGAGGCCATTGCCCGCAAATGACTTATACGGCTTCAATCCAGCGAAATTTGCGGCGAAAGAGTAATAGTCCCGCTGGCGAATTGGATCACCTTTGTGGTCGTGACAGCGCGCGCATCCCAGTCCCATACCGAGCATCGTGCGAGCAGTCGTATCGACAATCCCGTCGAGATCGTCCGCGAGTGCTTGATCAAGATCGGGTACCTCATCGTCCCACATTCCAAGTCGGTAATAACCAGTCGCAACCATCGTGTCGAATGATCGGTCGGGCAATTCATCGCCAGCAAGTTGTTCGGTCAAGAATCGGTCGTATGGTTTATCGCTATTGAATGCAGCGATGACCCAGTCGCGATATCTCCATGAGGCTGGCTTATCGCCGTCGCGCTCAAATCCGTTTGTGTCGGCGTATCGAACAAGATCCAACCAGTGTCGTCCCCATCGTTCGCCATAGTGCGGGCTTGCGAGCAATCGATCGATCAATTCACTCCACGCCTGTGGACGAGTATCACTTACAAACGCATCGACTTCTTCTGGGGATGGCGGAAGTCCAGTGAGGTCATAAAAGGCGCGACGTATCAGTGCAACGCGATTCGCTTGCGGTGCTGGTGAGAGCTCGATCGTCTCAAGCTTTGCAAGAATGAATCGATCGATGTCATTTTTGCACCATGCTTGATCATTTACTTGGGGAGGCAGTTGGTCAGAAATCAGCGCATAAGACCACCATTTCCGTTCCTTCGCAAAGTCAATTTTCTTTATGCGCGTCGCCTGAGGCTTTACGGCGTCGTCGTCATTTGCCGCTCCCATAAACACTGTGGTCAACAGAGACAGGATGAGCAAGGGACGCATTGTTGAAGTGTAGGTTGATGATCGCTGCGATTGAAACATCAGAAAGCGGTAGTATTTTAAAGATGAGACATTCACGGGCGGCACTCATCCACTTTCTGCTTATCGCTGCGACCGTCATGGGATTTCATTCCATGTCTGTTGCGGACAGTTTGACGTTGATCGACGGCACTGTCATGAAAGCCGACATCATCACCGACACTCCGACTGAAGTGACCATGAACTGCAAAGTTGGGGGAAAGTATGAGATGAAGAAATTCGCCCGAGCGAAGTTCAAGTCAGTCGTTGATGACGCACCGAAGGTCTCGGGTAGTGGAGCACCAAAGACGCCGCCAGATTCTGGAGACGCAACGAGTGGCGGAACTGTGAGCAAGGAACCGCCGAGTGGTGCTGGCGCCGATCCAGCGCCGAGCAATCCAGCCGGTTTGGCGATCGGAGACATTGTGGTGGTCGATGGCCAAAGTTTGTATGCGCGAATCAAGACCATGCAAAAGGCAAGAGCAAGCGCAATAGAGATATTCCAAACGGTGTTTGAAGGCTTCCCAACGAATGTGTTAAAATACGAAATTGCTGAAGGACCTACCCAAGTGACGTTGTCGGACGCTGCTGCAGCTACCGCTGAGGGTGAAGCGATCGTCTTGGTCAAAGTTGATATCGAAATCGACAAGGAGAAATACTCAGCTTGGTGCAAAGGAGCGAAAGAAGCATTTTCAACAATCGCGACGGAACGTATGACCGTTCGCTGGAATCCGAGCCAGGGAGGGGCAAAGAAGATCGCAACAAGTAGTGGAGGGTCAATGCAAAGCGGGTATTTGGGAGATGACTTTCTCCAAGCGTTTAAGGGTTTTATGACGGAAAAGTCGGCTAAGGCGGAGCATCTCATTCTGCAGGGTTATGGGGAACAGGCGAAACAAACAAGCGTCGGCAGTGTCGTTCTGTTGACCAAGCAACTTGTCGCGAAGGCGAGTTCTGATACAAGCGGTAAAGCGACCAAAGGCGATGATTCGCTACGCGCGCCCCTTGCGAAAAACAACTTGGGATTTTTCTGTGTGTGTCTCTTGTCATCTGCCAGCGGGCAGACTGTAGCCTTCGATATTCCACGTGAATTTGTAGAAACAATTGCGGAAATTGGTTCTGCGCCCCAGATATCTGTTGGATTAGTTGATGCCGAGGGAAAATCGTTTGGGTCTGCCATCCATCCAAAGATGGATCCTGTTCCGTTTGTTCAAGGGAAATCGCAGGCCACAGCGATGTTGGCTGGGCCAAATTCCTCATGTTGGGAAGCCAAACCTGTTTTTCTTTTGACGTTACCTAGATCCCTCGGGGGAAAAAATAGAGGGCCTACGGGCTTTCGTGGTGGAGGATTGGAAGGCCAAAGCAATTGTGGTGATGGATGCCTGATTTGCCCATATCTGCTTGGAACAACAGCCCGCGATGTCGTCTTCTCCGCCAGAATATCGATCCCATTCTGGTTCTCGATTGCACTGAAGGATTTGCCGAACTGCAAAAAGGTAGACGTGAAACTTGGTAAGCGGGCTTCCATCGAACATTGAACATCTCTGCCAATGCGGGAGAAATCCGATGTGGAGCAATTCCGTTCCTTCGAAAAATTAATTTCCTTTGTGCGCGTCGCCTGAGGCTTTGCAACATCGTCCGCCCTCGCCAGAGCGGACGATTACTTCGATCCGGTCGCAAGCGGCTCACTTTTGAACTGAACAATCATCTTTTCCCCTGCAGAAAAAATGAGTTTCGCATCTGTCACCACATATCGATCAACACGAGCAAGAGCGCCGAGGAACGAACTTTCGAGAGTCATCTGCTCCGGCGGTCCAGCCATCTTGGTGCTCATCATTTGGCCGAAGTGAAGTTCGCCTGCTTCGGCAGATTCAACAGAACCGCCGAAGCGATTGACTCCAGAGAAGCCGTTGACTCGCCCC
>CAIXJC010000009.1 GCA_903919715.1 uncultured bacterium
AAGCTTGCGGGCATCATCGGTTGCGCTGGACCATCATCACCCGGCGCAAAGTGCTGATGCAGGTGATCTTCCGCAAGTGAAACATTCTTGATCGCCACAAGCCTCACATTGGGCTCGTGCAATAAAATGGCATCAATCCAAAGCCAGCGCATGCGTTACGCCGCGCGTCAGGCGGGCGCTCCTGCTTTCAACTTGTTGGCAACAAACTTGACGAGGCTGTCGACCGTGAACACCTCGGAGACCTTTTCCAACTTCGGATCAGCAGAAAATGCGGTGAAATCAACATGCGGCATGCGATCCTTCAAGAGCGCAAGGCCAGCACTATTCACAACGCCATCGCTGACATATTTCGGATCATTGATGTTGTCTGGGAAAAGTTCTCCCTGACCAATCTTGAAACCGAACGCCTTCTCGATGCGAAAAACGATATCGAGAAAGTCGATCGACTCGGCGTGCAAGTCGGTCGTCAAGCGTGCTGTGGGAGTGACTTCCTCGTCATCTACACCAAGCGCATCGACCAATACTCCCCGAACTTTGTTGAAAATCTCATCATGACTCATCGACAAATTGAACCTCCTGTCAGAGTTGAAGCGTCCGTACTAGGCGCATTGTAAAGCGTCCGCTGACCGCCGTATCGAGCGATGGCGATGTTGCAGATGCGGAAACCGAAAAAGAGTGTCGCAGGACCGTAGCACTGCCGCGGAAGACAACGCTTCCATCGTCCGTTTCCTTGTCCACCACCACTTCACTGCGCAATCCCTCCCCGGGGCGCACGAAGTTGCCATATCGAAGGGCGCGAACGCCACCGAGCACCATTCGCCGAGGAATCCCGCCCTTTGCGCGATCGCGCGCTTCCAACACCAGCCGGGCAGATTGGACGAGAGCCTCCAACATAAAGACTCCGGGCAGGACATGGAACCCTGGAAAGTGATCCTGCAGGTACTCCTCGGCCAAAGTCACATTTTTCACTGTGACGGCTCGATCTGGGCCGCATTCAAGAATCTGGTCGACAAGACGAAAGTGCATGAATCCCAAGGGTAATTGATTCAGGGCGGTCTGTCCTGCCGATAATCGAGGATGGCAAAAAAGTCGCCCATGGCTATCGCACGCCCGAGCAACGGTTCGGGCGTTCTCCCTCCCGCATCAATGACCAGAAAAATCCTCTGGCTTGCAGCTGCCGCACTCTGGCTTTATGCCACGGCGTGCCTCCTGAGTTTTTCCAGCTTCGACTGGCCGAGCCACACGGTCGCTGTGCAACAGTATCCCCCGAACAATTGGGGCGGACGCGTTGGCGCAGTGTTGGCATATGGCCTCTATGAAGGACTTGGATTTGGAATATGGGTGCCGCTGCTCTGCGGTGGATACGCACTTGGCGTGATCGCATCTGGACGGGCGATACCACATCCGATTGTTCGGTCCGTCGGTGCATTTATTGCAATGCTTTCAGTCTCGGCTCTGCATGCTTTATGGTTTCCGCATGTCGGATCGTTGGCTGGAGCGGAAGCGGGTTTAGTTCCAGGATGGATGGCGAATCAGATTTGGGGGCGCTTTGGTCCCATCGGATCGAACATCATCGTTCTGTCAGGATGCTTAATAGGATTTGTCGTAGCGGTTGATGAGATTGTGATGGCTCTCCCGGGTGCGCTTGTGAAAGCAGTGCAGGCACTCGATCCAGTTTGGAATATTGATTACAAGGGAATGCTTGGCCGTGTATTTGCCGGCCGAAAGGGAACTCGACTCCAACCAGCGGTTGTTGGTGTTGGTGGTGACGAGTTGAATGATGGGGCGGACGTTGCGGAAAAGGAAATTGTGGAGAGTGCGTTGGATCGTCGTCGTCGTCTGGTGCGAGAATCGCGCCAGGCGGCGGCGGCGGCCAGCCGTGGAGTTGTCATCGAGGCAGAAGAAGACGAAGAAGTGGGCGAAGCCTATTCGCCTGCCGCGAAAACGAAGGAAGAAAAAGCGCCAGTTTCCCCTGTAGTTACAGCGGAAATCATAGATGAAGAAGCAGCAGAAGCCGCCCGACCTGCGCTGAGTGCTCAGGAACTGCGCGAACGAATCGCACGCATGCCTGTGCGAATGGCGGGCATAACCAAAGTGCTTGCACGCGACGAAGACATTCCGCGCGAAGTGGATTACACCGGATACAAGTTTCCAACGCTTGACCTTCTGGAAGAGCCCGAGGAAAATTTCTCTGCACGTATGGAAGATTTCGTGCGCGAGCAAGCTGGAGTGCTGACAGAAACTCTGCGGACATATCAACTCGATGGTGAAGTTATTGGAATTGAAAGTGGTCCAGTCGTCACGCTCTATTCTGTAGAGCTCGCGCCGGGAACTCGCGTCGCTCGTTTGGAAACGATTGCTAAGGACATCGCGCGCGCCCTAAGCGCTCCAAACATTCGCATCATTCCAAATATGACCGGTAAGACCGCCGTTGGAATCGAAGTGCCAAATCGTCAGAAGGAAAAAGTTCGCCTGCGAGAATTGATGTCCAGCGGACACGCCGAAGGAATGCGACTGCCAATGTTCTTGGGCAAGGACAGCGCCGGCGAGCCTCTCGTTCTGGACTTGACCCGCATGCCTCACGTGTTGATCGCGGGAACAACTGGATCTGGAAAGTCCGTCTGCATGAACAGCATCATCATGAGTTGGATCTATACCAAGCGACCAGATGAATTGAAGTTGGTCTTGGTCGATCCGAAGATGGTCGAGATGAGTCAGTTTGCGGACATCCCCCACTTGATGGCTCCCGTCGTGACGGACATGAATCACGCAGCGGGAATTTTGGAATGGACCGTCGGCAAGATGGAAGAGCGATACGAACTCTTCAGATCGACCGGAGTTCGCGACATTTTGGGTTACAACGAGCTTGGAGAAGAGGCAATTTTCGCCAAGTTGAACCCCGTTGACGACGCTGCAAAGGCACGAATCCCCAAGAAATTGCCATATATGGTCTTTGTGATCGACGAGTTGGCCGATCTCATGTTGACCAACAAGGAAGTCGAAACCCACATCGTCCGCATCGCTCAGAAGGCGCGCGCGGTCGGTATCCACTTGGTCCTTGCCACCCAGCGACCGCAGGCCAATGTTGTGACAGGTCTGATCAAGGCGAACATGCCATGCCGAATCGGATTCAAAGTCGCCAGCGGTATGGACAGCAGAATTGTGCTCGACCAAAAGGGTGCGGAATTGCTCCTCGGTCAAGGCGACATGATGGTCGTGACGCCATCTGGCAGCGGCGAACTTCGACGATGCCAAGGCACGCTTGTCACCGACAACGAGACCCGCAAGGTCGTCTCTTTCTTGAAGGATGTTGCGGCTCCTAGTTTCGAGCGAAGTCTGCTTGCAGTAAAGAGTTCCGCTCATAATTCTGGTCAAGGTTCCAGCCATGGAAACCCTGGAGAAGGGGCGGAAGTTGACCCAAATGAACGCGACCCAATGTTTGACCGAGCGGTCGACATCCTCATCGAAACTGGCCGCGGATCGGTCAGCCTGTTGCAGCGACGACTGGCCATCGGATATGGACGGGCGTCGCGATTGGTCGACCAAATGTCGATGGCCGGAATTCTCTCCGACCACAAAGGATCAGTCGCACGCGAAGTGCTGATCACTGGCGACGACTGGGCGCGCATGAAAGCAATGGAAGCAGGCGGTCAAGAGTCTGACGAACTGACAGTAGAGCCCGTCTCGGACGAGTGACCCAGCCAAAGGTGCACGTGCGTAACACGCGCATCAGGCGTAGCACGCGCAACACGCGCATCGGCAAGTAGTGAACGCTTTTAGGCGTTTTGCTCTTGTTATTTCTTGGCGATCGGGTGTAATGGACGCAGTCATAAATTGGTGTCGGCGCGACTTGGTGCGAGTGGCTTGAAACGGATTTCCTGAACTCGCGGTTTGATGGAGAAAATGCTGAGCGCGCCTCCCAAGGAAGGGTGCCCCGATGATCGCAAAACCTGCTCAAGTTCAATCCACCACGTACGACCTACGCCGCGCAGATGGTTCGATTCTGTATGGACTCGCGCCAACAAAGATTCGCGAGATGGCGCAGGCGAATGACCTCTATACCGACGACATGGTTTGTCGCTCTGGCGAGGATCGATGGAGATCCGCCGCATCACTTTCTGGACTCACTGTTCGAACGCGACCCGAGGTTGCTGCGCCGAAAGTGATTGAGATGATCGAGAGAGTCGCCGTTGTTGAAACAGTTGTGAAGATCGAAGTGGCAGCGCCTGTTGCGCCAACCAAGCAAGCGGCAGAAGTGCTTCCTGATCCGCGAATCGCTCAAGCGAATCATCGTGCCGAACAGTTGCAGTCGACATGCGATCAATTGTTAGAGCAACGGGATCAACTTCTCAACCAAGGCGATTTACTGCGCGCAGAGATTGAACGGATCGTGGCTGAGAGCGCGAAGGCGCACGGAGAGATCGAGCGGCTTGCACGAGAACGGCAAGTTGCGCGTGACGAACACGAGAAGGATCGCAAAGAGAATCAGCGACTTGTGGCTCAAAGTGCAAAGGCACACGGAGAGATTGAGCGATTTGCACGAGAACGCGAAATAGCGCGCGGCGAGAACGAACGAGCTCTTGCTGAGATCGCACGACTTGGGAAAGAGACCGCAAAGGCGCAGGGTGAGATTGAGCGAATTGCCGCCGAAAAAGTGCAGGCGCGTGGAGAGAACGATCGAGTCCTCGCGGAGATGGCGCGACTTGAGAAAGAGACCGCGAAGGCACATGTAGAGACTGAGCGAAGTGCACACCAATGCGAAATGGCACGTACCGAAAGCGAAGAAGCCTTCAATGAAATCGCGCGGCTTGAGAAAGAGAGCGCCAAGGCGCACGGAGAGATC
>CAIXJC010000010.1 GCA_903919715.1 uncultured bacterium
CGGCGGCTGTTGGTACGGCAACTCCAACCATTGCCGTGGCTCGCAGCGCTTCAACTTTCCCCCGAGCAGCGCCTTCGACAACTTCGGCTTCCGCGTCGTCAGGACTCCGTAGGACGAGTTCGCAGCCTTCGCTGCGGATGGTGCGGCGTCCGCCATGGTTTGGTGGCTGTCGTTCTGAAAAACAAAATCAAAAGTGCAAGGCAGGGTGATGATGTTTGATTCGCGAGTGTGGGCCCGCGAGCGTTAGGCGATCGACAAGGACGAGATGATCCACCACGGTTCGCTTGCGCCAATTCAATCTTCTTTGTTCATCTTTTTCGCGAGCATTATGACACCAATGAAACCTGCAATGACGAGTGGTACCGCAAGAATAAAGCAATGCATTCGTGGACTCGGCTACGTTTGTTTGTGCAATTGATAAACACGGTGAAGCAATGATTTCATCCAATCCCGCGCCGCAAGTCGTAGAGATACCACGCCTCGACCTTCTGTCGCGCCCACGGTGTCTTGCGTAGAAATGTCAGGCTGGACTTGATGCTCGGATCGTTTGTGAAGCAGCGAACGTTGATGCGCTGCGCCAAGGTTTCCCATCCATGCCGCTCGACCAACAGCGTCAAGATCGCCTCAAGCGTCATGCCGTGAAGCGGATCGTGAGGGTGGTCGTTCATAGTGCAAAAAATCTGGCAATTCAACAGGCGTCAATACATCGGCACCGTCGGATCGATATCGATCGACCACAGGTGAATTCCACCTGCGAGGCTTCTGACATCGTCGAATCCTGCTTGACGCAGAACTTCGGTGACTTTCAAACTTCGCATTCCCTGATGACAGTGAACGACGATGGCAGACGTTTCATGTTCCCGAAGCGAATCGATATGTTGAGAAAGCGACTGCATCGGGACATGAATCGAACCTGTGATTTGTGCGAGATCTCGCTCTGAGTTTGTTCGACAATCGATCAGGACAATCACTTCGCCAGCACTGCGTCGACGGTGCAGTTCTCGAGGCGTGATTTCCCATTCGGAGTTGAATGGATAGCCGCGGGGAAGGCCGTCTTTGCTTGGATCATTCGGCAGGTGTGTCATTGCAGCCAAGATTCTAGCGAGCAAACTCTGTCGCAGATCAATCTCGATACTTCACATGACACTCTTTGCAACTTGCGCCAATCGCAGCCAAAGTTTGTGACATCTCCGCAGTCTTTGCTCTTGGATTCTCCAGCATGCACTCCAGTTCGTTTGCTTTCATTCCCTCAGCCTTGAGCCATAGATGAATTTGAGCAAGTCTTTCTGCTTGTTCTTGCGGATTTTGATTTGGCTTTGCGGGAGGTTCGCCGATCAGTCGAAAAAGATCCGCGAGTTTCCCTGCATCGCTGATGGGCGCAAGATCTGGATGATCTTTCGGCGCGAGCCATCCATTTTTCTCGGCAAGTTTCAAGCGATCAAGTGTTTCGTCGATCTCCACCATGGATGCGACGAATGAATCTGGCTTAGTGATCTTGGGGAAATCGCTGGTCGCAGCATCGATGGCAATTGCAGTCATCGGCGCAGCAGCAGCGGTACACGCCCAGAGTCCTTTGTATCCCGCTGCAGTTCCGCAAACTTTCATCCGCGTCGCTGCTTCATCATTCGTCAACCACCCGAGCGAAACTGCAATCGTCCCAGCAGCTGCTGCACTTCGATGCTTTCCATGATGACAGTGCAAATAAATTGGCTTTGGAAGATCGCGCACTGCTCGCACCAACTGCGCTTTGCGTGCATCGTCAAATCCGTCGTATCCGATTGGGAGATGGACATACCGCATGCCGTGTTTCGCGGCCAGTTCAATTTCTGGGATTGCACCGTCGACCGAAAGAATCGTCTTGATCCCAAGCGAGGAAAGACTGTCAAATCCCGCATCGCCAGCAGGTGCACTCCCGGAATAGAAGCCATCATGAAATGCGACAACATTGCAAAGACCAGCAAAGTCCTTCGGTGCAGAATCAATTGGTCGATCTGACTGCCATGCAATCACAGTCGCAAGCAGCAGAACAAATGCGAGTTTCAAAGCAATCACGCGTGAAGTGTACTTCTCACTTGAGCATCGAGGGCTGGATAGTCGGTGTATCCCGCAGGACCTTGCGAATAGAAATTCGCTGGCTTCAATTCGTTGAATGCTGATCCAGCTTTGATGCGCGCAGGCAAGTCTGGATTCGCGATGAAATACTTTCCAAATGCAACGGCATCTACCAAACCATTCTTAATTGCATCATCGGCCTCTTGAATCGTGTACCCCATGTTGGCGATAATCGATCCCTTGAAGGCTTTGCGGAGCGGTGTCAGCACGTCGCCCGATTGCCGACCTGCAAAGTCTGCTCGCATGACGTGCAAAAATGCGAGGTTTAATGCATTGAGATTTTCGGCAAGTGACGTGTAGGTGCCAACAGGATCACTGTCGATGACATCATTAAAACTATTGAGCGGCGAAATACGCAGGCCGACTCGCCCAGCATCCCAAGAACCGCAGATAGCTTGGAGAATCTCCATCAGAAATCGCGCTCGATTTTGTACAGATCCACCATAGGGGCCTGTTCGTTTATTACTGCCGTCCCTCAGAAACTGATCGACTAAATAGCCATTCGCACCGTGCACTTCAACGCCGTCAAAGCCAGCGTTTTTTGCATTGACCGCGGCAAGCCGGAAACCTTCCACGACACCTGGAATCTCGGCATCTTCGAGTGCACGGGGCATTGCGTGGGGGACTGCGCCATTGGGAGTTGTGAAGTTGGAATCTAAAATCGCAATCGCACTCGGCGCAATGGGTTGCTGTCCGCCGTTGATGAGCGGGTGGCACGCGCGCCCACCATGCCACAACTGGAGAACGATTCGTCCGCCATTGGCATGGACTGCACTCGTCACTTTTCGCCAACCTTCAACTTGAGCGGGGGAATAAATCCCAGGCTCATTGGTAAACGCAGCGTTCCCTTCGATGACCATCGTCGCCTCTGCAATAATCATTCCAGCGCTTGCGCGCTGCGCGTAATACGTTGCCATGAGCTCAGTCGGAGTGTGACCGATCGCACGACAGCGCGTCAGTGGAGCCATCATGATTCGATTGGATGCTTGAATTGCGCCGATTAAAATAGGCGAGAACAAAGTAGACATTTAAAACATTTCACTTTGTATTTGGTGCTTCGACCCATTCCCAATTCACACCATGAGAAGGCAATTCTTTCGCAGGAACCAGTTGAAATTTGCCAGTCGGATCTCGTTTCGTTTGCATCGGCCATTCGCCGCCAACCATTTTCACCGGAGCAGCGATAAAAAGAACCGTCGGCCAGAGAGGCTCAATGAGTCCTTCAAACACGACAGAACTCGTGGTTGACTTGCCCTGAAGCGAAGTAGTGATCGTTGGATACGTTCCTGCATCCCGTGCAGTGCCCGTGGCAAGTTCGAGATTTTCGGAGTACGTGGGCTGAACTTCCACTTGACCTCGGGGAACAGAAACAGTGACAACATCCCAGTTGCGACGATCCAAACCTTGCAATGAAGGCCCTTCGGATTGACTGATGCTTGATGGACTCTCGGCAACAAGCGCTGGCAGAGCATCAGGCGAAGTTCCCATCACCCCGTTCACCTGATTCAGACCGCCAGTGCATCCTGTAAAGAGCGCAACTGAACCAAGACAGATGGTGTAGAAAATGTTATTCATCGAAATCAATTCCTTCTTTGCGAAGCGCGTCCTCTATGATAGCGCTCTCGATTCCTTTGCGAAGCAATGTCGCCGCGACCGCAAGCGCACTCCGACGCCCTCGCTCGCAAATCGCCTTACGTGCAATCGCGAGAGCCTTCTTGCGAGAATCAGGATTGCTGGCGACACGGCGCGCTTCTCGCTGTGCACGCGCAGAATCAACACCTTCCCACTCGAGTGACTGTGAAAGAAAATCCTCACTTGCCCCTGGGCGAGAACGACTGACGCTGTCTGCGCGAACCGCCGCATGTGTGTCATCATTCAGCCATCCATCCGCCGTCAACTGTGCGATGGTTTCATCGACAACTGCCGAATCAAAGCCACGCCGTTCGAGGCGCCGTGCGATCGTCGTTCCATTTTGGGTACTTCTCGCCAACAAACCCATCGAATATTCGCGCGCTTCTCGCCGAGTCGTGAACTGCGCCACGCGCTTTGCGACGGCCGACGTCCAACTCATTCCATCTCGAATGCGAAGTTCCGTCAGTGACTCACGCGGCAATCGTGCGACTGCGCGGGTGACTCCCTTGAGAAAAATCTTTGCCCAACGAGGATCCTTGGAATCACTGTCGATGCGTTCGACCTTGCGAGCCGACGCTTTACGTGAAGTCGTTGCGCTCGGCCTGCTCATGTCAGTTGATCGAGGAGAGATTGAATTTCAGAAATTGCGTGCGCATCACCCGACGCTCTTGCACGTTCGAGACCAGCCCGCAGCGTCGCAGTCGCATCGTCGATTTGACCCGCTTGCTCGAGCGCACGTGCCTTGTGGTAATACGCATAGCAGTAATCCACATCTGACTCGATCGTCTTATCGAACCAGAGAACAGCGGTGGCGTAGTCGCCCGCCTTCAAGTACTCCTGCGCCATTCCGTAACGACAGAAGGCATCCTTGGGATCCTGTTCAAGCATTTTTTGCAGGAGTTCGATCCGTCCTTGGCTCATGCGTTGCAGAATACCACTCTGCGCTAAACTTTTGAGCATGGTTGTGCTTTCGACAAAAAGAATTTTTCTGATCTGCGCAAGTGTCCTGCTCTGTTTGGGCGGATGCCTCACGACCTATACGCCGACCGCTCAAGCTGATGATCGCCCGAAAGAGATCTACATCAGCCACGCTGTCGGCGGAACGCACTGGCGAACATTGGTTGACAACGGGACATGGTTTCAGGGATTTGGTTCGACGCTCCTTGTTCTCAGCACGAAGAACGGTGCGACCCTCGACAAACTTGTTTGTTTTCCAGTCGGAAAATCTGGCGCACTTGTCGATCTTGTGAAATATCAGGGCGACCTCATCGCAGTCCTTGATCGCACAGCAGTCATTCGGATCGACCGAACAAATCCAACTGCGTTGATGGTGGTTGAGAGCATCACTGAAAAGGCGATGGGAATTCGCCCAGAAAGCATCTCTGTGGTCGATGGAGAGTTGTATGCCAGTGGACTCGGCGGTGTGGTCCGTCTTGATACTGGCGAGCGGTTCCTAGCGGGAAGCGATGTGTGCGGCCGTGTTGTGGGCACTTCGATTGGTCGAGTGGCGACTCGAGGCGGGGAAATTGTCCGCCTCTCCGATGGCAGTGTTCGCGGGCGTGCGACTGATCTTCAAATGCTTAACGCAGGCGGTGGATCCACCAGTTTGATCGCATTCGTCGACCAAGAAAAAGATTCGGCGCATGTGGGAATCTTAGATCCAAACTTGAAAGAGGTCGCGTCAGTTGACGTTGTTGGAGAGGTCAGTCGCTTGCGTGAAATTGATGGACGATTGTGGGCCATTACGCCGAGTGGAATAACAACATGGAAAGTCAGCGGCGCAACCATGAGCGACGAACGAAAAATTCGCGTTCGCGGCGCACTCGACATCGATATGTTGGACAGCAATACCTATGCGGTTGCAGGAACATTTGGCAGGGCGCTGTATCGACTCGAGGCTGACGATCAGGGAGCCGCAGACGAATTCTTTGCAACAACCCGCGAAGCTGGGCGATTGGAGCGCGTTCTTTCTGACGGACGGCGCATTGTTGCTGGGAGTGAAGAGGGAAACTGGCTCTATGTGGGTGGCGGAACGTGCGAGCCGAGTTCCAATCCAATTCAAACCGTCAATCCGCCAAGTTCCGTTGCGATGGGGGAGTTTGGCAAGGCGACGATCGAGGGAGCTGACAGCAGTGTCTACACCGTCGAGAGCGCTCCGCGTGTTGTCGTCGAAGAAAAAGGCACACGGCAGATCATTCAAATGCCCCAAGGTTCCTATGCGAGAACGATTGCGACCATCGGAAGCGATTTATGGATTGGGCACGATGACGGAATCGATGTGTGGCGATTAACGAACGGAAAAATGGTGCGCGTAGGCCGATTGCGCTTGCAAGGACCCGTGACAAATATTTATCCCCGTCGAACGAATGATGGAGCAAGTTGGGTCAGTCTCTATGGTGGTATGGGAGTGGCGATGTGGCGCCCAATTGAAGATTCAGCTACCGCATCGACCCCGCCAGCAGCAACAGCGTCATCGAACTGAAGGCTTGGACTTTGCCGCAGGCTTGGACTTCGCTTCAACACAAAACTCTTTGCAAATCGCATCATTGGTGCAAGTATTCCCTCGCGCCTTACAAACAACTCTGCCATGGGATATGAGGAGATGCGATAGTTGACACCAATCCTTGCGAGGAAAGAGCGCCATCAAATCTTGTTCGATCTTGACTGGATCTGTTTCACGCGTCAGACCAAATCGCTGCGACAAGCGCGCGACATGAGTATCAACAACAACGCCTTCATTGATGCCGAATGCGTTGCCAAGAACAACGTTTGCAGTCTTGCGTGCGACGCCGCGAAGTTGGAGCAACTCATCCATCGTCGAAGGCACTTTTCCGCCATGACTCTCTTGAACTTTCTTCATCGCTTCAACGACGGCCTTGGCCTTATTGCGCCAAAAGTTGAGCGTCTGGACGAATGGTTCGATATCACTCGGCGTGCTCTTAGCGAATGCCGCGGGAGACGGGAATGCTTTGAAGAGTGCGGGAGTCGCCTTGTTGACGCCGACATCCGTCGACTGCGCCGACAGAATTGTTGCGATGAGCAACTCATGCGGCTGTGACCAGGTGAGCGCGCAGTGAGCATCGGGATAGCGCTGAACAAGCGCTGCCCATAAACGGGCCGCTCGATCGAGCTGACTTTGGGATTTTCGCTTGAGAGTTTGAGACGTGGAAGTGGTGGGAGGTTTCAACGACAAAACGATAACCTCAAGTCGTGCTCAATCAAATCGCATCCCAATTGCCTCCACTCGCAGGCACGATTGCGCCGCTGTCAGGCGAAGTGATCGAATCGCTTCGTGCACTCTCGCAAATGGGATACCGAGCAGTTCAATTGTCGGCAACTCAGGTTGGGACTCGTCCGCGCGATCTCGATGTGAGCGGCCGAAAGGATCTCATGGTCCAAATGCGCAAACTGGGATTGATATGCGCCGGGCTTGACCTGTGGATTCCGTCATCACACTTTGCCGATCCCGCATTTATTGATCGCGCAATTCACGCCGTTGAACAGTCAGTCTCACTCGCTGCGGCACTTGGTCGTTGCTCGGTCAGCATCGCCCTCCCTGAACAATCCGATCAGAATGCGAATCAACTCCGTGATGTTCGTCAGGCTCTTCAAGCATCTGCGGAGCATGAAGGAATCTGGCTCGCAGATCACGGACTTGATGCGGTGACGGGAAAATGGCGGTGTGAATCCTCAAGTTTTCTTGGAGTCGCAATAGATCCTCCTGCGTTGATGGCAGCAGGGCACGATGTTCCCGCAGCCGTTACTCGATTGGGTGGATCGATCGTCATCGCACGCATCGTCGATCTCTTACGGTCAGGCATGCGAGGTCCGCCGAATGAACCGAATAACTCGCGACTTGATTTCGGTGCATATGCCGCAGCGCTCGCAAGTCTTCCGCTGCGAACATCTCCCGTCGCTGATGCGCGCCAATGGACAGACCCGCGGGCTGGACTTCGTGCAACGCTCGAGAGATGGACTGGAGATGTCATCAAGTGAATTCTCCTGCGCATGCAATCGTCGCTCACGGAATTGACTTGGTTGATATCGAGCGGATTCAGCGATTGCTGACCGAACATGGCGAACAATTTCTTACTCGAGTTTTTACCCTTTCGGAACAGGAGTATGCGAGGTCTGGTGGAGTTCGATGCGCAGAGAGATTGGCCGTGCGCTTCGCAGCAAAGGAGGCGGTGTTGAAAGCGATCGGGACCGGCCTGCGATCAGGAATGAAATGGACCGATATCGAAGTTAGCGTTCTGCCTTCGGGTCAGCCAATTGTCGCAACAAGCGGTGTTGTGGCGAACATTGCGGCAGATCGAGGAATCTCCAACTGGCTCATTTCGCTCTCCCACTCCGGCGGGTTTGCCATTGCGAGCGTCATCGGTACTTCAGCGGCTCCAACGGGGTGATACTCTTGCACATCAATGACTAAGGGCGCAAGAACTCTCTATGAGGCTCGTCGAGCAAAAGACGGTGTCGCAGATTCGCCGATCGCATCTGCGCCGCGAGCGCTGCGGGTTCCAATTGGCTTTGCCGTTGTAGTC
Organism: uncultured bacterium; assembly: GCA_903919715.1. Classification (GTDB taxonomy): domain Bacteria; phylum Planctomycetota; class Phycisphaerae; order Phycisphaerales; family SM1A02; genus F1-60-MAGs104. The sequence continues at coordinate 8,286 of CAIXJC010000010.1, forward strand.
CTCGCGATCATCATTGCAATTGCTGTTGGAATTTATTTTCTTGGGTACCGCGCAGGACGGGCAGCAGGGGAAAATGAAGGAGTCGACGCTCGACAAGGGCTTGCGCAGACGAGGGATCCACTCTTGCTTCCTCAAGCGAATGCTGGCGCAGAGCGATCCACTGATCCTCAACGACCTCGAGCCAATCAGCCCAAAGGTGTTGATGCAGGCCAATCCAAGGGCGAATCACCACTTGAATCGCCACTGGGAGCGCCTCCAGCAGGTGATCCAAGGCAGTCTGGCCTCAATTATTTCATCATCGCAGACGGGATGTCCAGCGACCGAACTGCAGAAATGGTTTCATTTTGTAGAGGCTTAGGGCTTGATGCCGTGGCGATTCCAAGTCATAATGCTCGGTCTCAAGTCATTGTCCTTCCCGGGTTCGGGTGGGATGATCGAGCTGGGGCGCCAGTGAAGGCACTGGAAGCAAATATTCGAGCGGTCGGCGCAAAGTGGAAGGCGCTTGGTCGTGGCAATGGTGACTTCCGCGATTTTTATCCCAAACTCTTCAAAGGTTCGTCATGAGCATTCATCCAAGTCTGAAACAAAAGTCCGGCGCCCTCAATCAACACCGTAATGTCTTGTCACGCGCTGAGCGCATCGCGAAGTTGACCGAGCTCGATCTATTCAGCCCATCCAAGAACACGGCACTCTCGTTGCCGAAGGTTCGCTCAATCAAGGCAGCTGTTGCCAAGAAGCCAAAGAAGGATGCTGCAGGAGTTGCGATTGAAGGCGCAGCCGGTGGAAAGCCTGCAGCGGGCGCAAAGGCAGCAGGCGCGAAGCCAGCCGCCGGTGCGAAGCCAGCAGCAGCAGCAGCCAAGAAAAAGTGATATGACATCCTCCCAGAATGCGGGGGATATCGATATCGAAAGACTGTTCTCCCACCGAGTGCGGTCGATCGATGCGTCTGGTATTCGCCGTGCTTTCGACTTGGGTGCCTCGATCAAGGATCCGATCAATCTTTCGATTGGTCAGCCAGATTTCCCAGTCGACGAACGAATCAAGCGAGCCGCAATTCGTGCGATCGAAGAGAATCGCAACGGGTACTCGCTGACGCAAGGACTTCCGGAATTGCGATCAGCTATTTGGTCGCATCTTGAAAAAGACATCGGTTGGAAACCAAGCGACGAGACTGACCTGATGGTGACGGTCGGAACGACTGGCGCATTAGTCTTGGCAGTGATGGCATTGATTGAAGCAGGCGACGAGGTCATCATGCCGGACCCGTACTTCGTTGCATATCCGCAATTTGCGAAAATGGCCGGTGGAACCCCGGTCTTTTGCGATACCTATCCTGATTTTCGAATGACAGCGAAGCGAATTGCTCCGTTGATCACTCCACGAACAAAGATGGTCATCATCGATAGCCCAAGCAACCCGTGCGGCGTCGTCCTAACCTCGGCAGAACTCTTAGAAATCGTCGAACTCTGTCGCGACCGAGGGGTCTTGCTGGTCTCCGACGAAATCTATGACGCATTCACATTTCCAGAGGCACTCGATGATGGTCGCTGCCCAAGTCCAGCGCGATTCACTTCATCGATGCTTCTTGTACGCGGATTTGGAAAAAGTTATGGCTGCACGGGATGGCGACTTGGATACGCCGCTGGTCCGAAGCCACTCATCCAGCAGATGGCGAAATTGCAGCAGTATCTTTTCGTTTGCGCACCGACGCCATTTCAGGCTGCGGCGGCTGAATGCTTTCACGTCGACCTCTCGCCAATCATCGAGCGCTATGTCGCGCGCCGCGATATGGTGGTGCGAGCACTCTCAGATGTAACCAATGTCACGGCTTCACAAGGCGCGTTTTATGCCTTTATTGAAATCCCGAAGCGGCTTGGGATGACGGGAGCTCAGTTCGCTGAAAACGCCGTCGCAGAAAAACTCATCGTTGTACCTGGCGGAGTATTCAGCTCTCGAGATACACACATACGAATCAGCTTCGCAGCGCCTGAACAAAAACTCGCCGAAGGACTGAGCGTCATTCGGCGAATGATGAGTTGAGATACTGAAATCACCCGGAATCACCCGGAATCACCCGGAATCACCCGGTTGGAAAAGGCCAGAAGGAAAAGCTGGAAGGAAAAGCTGGAAGGAAACCAGCGAATCCGGTCTTTACTTCTTCTTGCCCCTTTTACTTCTTCTTGCCTTTTGTAACGCCAGTTGGGGCTTCGGTCGTCGATGAAAGACCAATCTTGCTTGGTGCGCTGTCGGCAATTGGCGCCTTGAGCACTGGCTTGCTCTGGTTTGCTTGTGGATCGTTCGTTGATGCGGTGTCTCCGCCACAGCCGACGAGGAAAGCGGCAGCTGAACAAACGAGAATGGATGTAATTGTCTTCATGATGGAAATTTAGGGGAGCACTCGATCGAAGTCAAGACAGCGATGTGCGAAATAGAAACAAAACCCCGCCGACATATGAAACTAGGTCGGCGGGGCGGAGGGGAGAAAGATGTCCGTACTTCCCGGTGACTCGTGCGCCAGCGGGACGAGATGTTTTTCGGACAATCAATGGATTTGTCGCCACAAATTAATAAGTTTCTTATTCCCAATACGCGCCGAAATCGCCTCTCAAGTTTCAATGCACTCGCTGCGCCAGAGATGAGATTTGGATGAATGGCGACCTTGAATCGCAAGTCACTGCAGTAACCGAAGTTGCGTTGTAGGAAGCGGAAGTTTTTTGAGCCGCCTCGCAAGGCATTGGCTGCGATCATCGAGGCGTGGGATCGATCTCGCGCAAATATCTCCATGAAAACAACCCCGTGTCATGGCCGTCATTGAAACAAATTCGCACCGCATAATTGCCGACAAGATCCGCCGTCAAAGCTTCAAGCGGCAGGTTGCTTGGAGAACTCGTGAGCACAGTGAGCGGATTGCTTGCCAATGACTCGCGTATTGCACGCGCATCAGCTGATGGAGACATTCTGCGCAGAAATGCGATGGGGAAAAACGAAATTTCTCCTCCACGCCAACGAACTTCAAGTCCATCTCGCCGTCGCAATTCCAAATGTTCTGGTGCGTCGTCAGTTTCCACTCGTCGAGTGTAGAGCCTCGGAAGCGCTCGCGTTACAACGTGGGTCAAGGAGTGAGCGTCGCTGCCGATTCAACGATCATTCGGTACTGATTCTCGAAAAATTGGTTGAACTGCCGCCGCATAATCGTGCGAGGTTGATCGCGTTCATCCCAAAGACCGCTTCGATCAAATCCGCCTTTGATCCAACCTTTTCGTGCTGCAGCAAGTGCCGTCGGATCGTTGAGGTCGAGCATCGTTCCACCTGGTGCCGCAATCGTTGGCAGTGCGTCGAATGCTTCGATCCATTTTTTCAAGGTTGGATCGGACACATCTTCCGCGCTGACGATTCCATTTCCCGCTGGATATGCCGGATGGGAGATGATCGCATGCCAGGCGCGTCGAAGCAGATCTGTATTCGTGATCGACATCGGAACGAAAATTGGGGAAACGAAGTCGCGAAAATTCGGATCGCTGACGAATGCGGATTGGTCGTCGAATGGATTGAACTGATCCACGAAACATTTTTCGCAGCATTCATATGCCGCGCGGCGCACTGGCATGCGGCGAAGGGAATAACTTTGAGGCTGTGGAGATCCGCACAATTCTCCTGTTCCGTGTGGAAGTTGCCAGAGCAATTGCCCATCCATTGAAAGGCAATAGAGAACAAAGTGCTCAGCAAGATCTTGATTCGGCGCCCCCCGAAGAATCGCAACCGGGTCTGCGTCGACAACACTTTGTCCCTTGGGCGTTCGGAAATCGAGTCGGTTGATCGATGGGATATTCGTACGAAGCGCCTCGTCGGCCATTGCCTGAACTTGGTACCTGCCATAAAAATCAATTGCGATTCCAGTCCAGGATTCGCCATTTCCAACTGTTGTCGGAATCACCGAACTTGATGCGAGGATCTGATTCGAATTGGCAGATGCACGCCGCATGATTTGCCAACCACGTCTCCATCCCATTCGTTGCAGAATCGTTTCGAATGCTGTCGCGACCGATCCGCTCTGGGCGGGATTGACCAATGCGACTGATTCGAACAGTCGCGGGTCTGCTAGATCTTCCCATGTGTCAGGAAGATCGATGCCGTGCGCCTTGAATTTTTCAGTGTTCGAGACGATTCCAAAAGTGCTCAGTGCAGCGCCGAACCAATGGAGTTCTTTGTCATAGAGAGGGTGTCCCTCAATCTCATTTGGACCATAAATCTCTTGGAGTTTCTCCGGACTCATCCAATCGCACGGCTGAAGAATTGTCGTCTTGCGTTGCGTCGATCCAGAACCAACGGAGATCGATCGCCCCATTGCTTCGTATTCGTACGAACCACCGCCGAACACGATGTCGGCATCGCCCCCAACAGGGAGATCTGCACGCAATGCGGATTCGTACTGAGCCACCAACATTCGCCGAATCTCTGACGTTCCGCCAGGCGTATTCCATGCAACACTCACACGCTCACCGTATTGCTTTTCATTCCAGCGCACGAATCCATCAGCAAATTCGCGGCGAATCTGCTCGTTGTGCGGAGTCACGATAATCAGAGTTCGCTTCGTCGATTGCCTTGGCGAACCCTTGTAGAGCAACACGGGCGTCACTGTGAGTACAGCGACCGCTGCGAGGGCGAAAGAAAGTTGAATACGACTCATCGCAGATCTGTTGTCGTCGGAGCGGCGATTGGAATTCCACGCTGAATTTCATCGGCGAATGATTCCGCCGCACGCTGGATGGGTGAAATCCAGTCGGAACCATTTGCGCCAGAGGGGAAAATGACGCTTCTGCTTGCAGTCACGATCGCGCCTCGACCGTCTTGATGGAAGCATGGGCGTACATCTTCCACCGTCCCACCTTGCGCACCAAATCCAGGAACAAGAAAAATCTGTTGAGGCATGAGCTCTCGAAGCGCTGCGGCTTCGCGAGGCTTCGTCGCACCAACAACTGCGCCAAGCGCACTGAAACCGCGACGGCCAACCATACTCCGTCCCGTTTCAGCCACCAGACTTGCAACGGTCTCTGCGATGGTCAGTCCGTGAATTGTCTGAATAGATTGCAATGCATCCGATCCAGGGTTTGAGGTTCGAACGAGTGCGAATGCGCCGCCACGCGATAAAAATGGCGTGATTCCATCCATCCCCAAATATGCGCTCACAGTCGACCACTGTGCGTTGTACTGCTCGTACATCGCCGAAGAATAATGTTCCGCCGAAATGCCGATGTCCCCACGCTTTGCGTCCAAGATTGTCACGAGACCGACCTCGCGAGCTGCTTCCATCGTTTCCGCAAGCACGCGCATTCCGTCTGGACCGAATCGTTCATAGCACGCAGACTGAATCTTTACACATGGAACGATTCCTTTGAGAGCTCGAACGATTCCGACACTGAATGAACCCAAAGCCGAAACCTTCGAAAGCGATTGAAGTGCCAATGGCAGTTTTTCAAAGACAGGATCGAGGCCGACGCAGACTGGCGAACCAATGGCATCGATCGCTTCGAGGAGGTGGTCGGCGGGATGTGGTGTTGGGGTCATCACGCAAGAGATAGTAACGCTTCGACGCTACGCTCATGCGATGTCACTGCGCGCCGCTGTCCTTTCCATAGGTGATGAACTTACGCTCGGTCAGATTGCCGAGCGAAATGCTGGGTGGATCGCTCAGGAATTCCTGCGCCATGGTGTTTTGGTCTTCGAGCACCGAACGGTCCGCGATGACCGCGAATCGATTGCATCCGCACTCTTGCAACTCGCTGGCGAGTCCGAGATTATTGTGGTCACCGGAGGATTAGGACCGACGGATGATGACTTAACCCGTGAAGCATTGGCGGATGCCCTCGGTGGCGTCGATTTGGTCGAAGATGCTCACTCACGAGCGGCGCTTCGACAACGTTTCGAGGAGCGCGGCCGACCGATGCCTGCGATGAATGCGAAGCAGGCACTCTGCCCAGTGGGAGCGCGTTGCATCGCGAATCCAAATGGAACCGCACCAGGCTTGAGCGCCCGTGTCGGACAATCGCTTGTTTTCTGTCTGCCGGGTCCACCCAATGAAATGCAGCCGATGATTCGCAGCGATGTTCTGCCGATCATTGATTCGTTGGTTGGAGCTGCGGGGGGAGTTCAATCAAGTGTCTGTGCAATTCACAGTTGTGGACTACCTGAGAGTGTCGCTGCTGAGCGCATTCGCCCAATGATGGATCGCAGCGCGAATCCGCTCGCAGGCACAACCGCCAGTGGTGCGATTGTGACCGCGAGAATTCGTGCGACTGGTTCCGCTGCGCATGATGGTTCGATCGAGCGCGCCGTGCAGGAAATCGAACGCGCTTGGGCTCCCTATGTATTTGGACGCGATGAGACAACACTTGCGCATGCAGTGGGAGAAGTCTTGATGCGAACGAAAGATAAAGTTGTAGTTGCTGAAAGTTGCACTGGCGGGGGGATCGGTGCATTTTTTACAAGCGCCGCAGGCTCCAGTGAGTGGTTCAGCGGTGGATGGATCACGTATTCAAACGAGATGAAGGTTCGAATGCTCGGCGTTGCACCTGAATTGATTGAAGCGGACGGAGCCGTCAGCCAATCGGTTGCGTGTGCAATGGCGCTGGGTGCCGCAATTCGCGCCAATGTTCGATTCGCAGTCAGTGCGACTGGCATCGCTGGTCCTGAAGGTGGAACAGAGAGCAAGCCTGTTGGAACGGTTTGGCTCGCAGTTGCCGATCGTCGTGAAACGAATCCATCGAATATCACTCGTGCAAGGCGCTTCGTGTTTCCAGGGGATCGTGCGACGGTACGAGAGCGAACTGTGCGAGTCGCCGCACAGCTCGTTCGACTCGCTGCCATCGGAGAGTCAGATGTGCCAGTACTCTGGGAAGTACCAATGAGCGCAGAAAGTTCCAGGAACATACGGTGAATGAGCGTGTCTTTATTGGACTTGGTTCGAATATTGGTGATCGAGCCGCGACGATTGATCGTGCGCTTGATTCGCTCGCGCGCTCTCCAAAGTGCAGCGTTGTTGAGTGCAGTTCGCTCTGGGAAACGGAACCAGTCGGTCCGCCACAACCCAAATTTCTCAATGCGGCCGCAGAGCTATCGACGGAACTCTCGCCTCGCGATCTGCTGCAGGCGCTCCTCGATATCGAACGGTCGCTGGGACGCATTCGATCTCCGCAAGAACGGAATGCCTCACGCACAATCGACTTAGATTTACTGCTCTATGGCGATCGAATCACGGACGAGCCAGAACTGGAAATACCACATCCACGGCTTGGAATTCGGCCATTTGTACTCATACCGCTGCTTGAAATTGACGCAACACTGCGGCATCCTGGCACGGGCGACCTGCTAGTATCGTTCCACTCTGCAGAACGAGGAAACGATGGTGTTGTCATGTGGCGCACCCGTACAAATCCCACCGTTGCATAGAACTATTGGAAAAGACATGAATACATTTCAACGACTTGTTGCGGCCTCGACACTCTTGATCGGATCATCCGCCTTTGCGATGCAGACTGCTCATTCACCCGCACCAAACAATGTCGCACCGCCTGCTGGCGACCAGACTGCTGCTGGTACTCCAGTGCCAGTCGATCCTGAAAATGCGCCAATGGACGAAGCTCAAATGGCTGCGATGTTTCCAAAGTCGCCGATGAACGCAGAGTCGTTCGATGCGGCTGCGACATCACCAGAGGCAATCGCCAAGGGAACTGCCCTGATCAATCAAATTGCTGCTGCATATCGAGCTGCTCCAACGCTGACCGACACGGTCTCTTGGAGCGTCAAGGTTCCAGGATCCGAGCAGAAGGATTCCATCGCTGTCACGATGGGAAAGGGACAAGACATGCAAATCAAAGCTGGCAGCAGCCAATTGACCTGCGTGAACGGCAAGGTCTATTACGCTGACGATGGAGTGACTGACAAGTTTATTGAAGTGCCACTTGATGGAACACTTCTCAACACGCTCGATACGAAGTTCCCTGGGCTCGATTTTCCTTGCCCGCACTTAGCCCTTCGCGCGGGTGCCCCAGACAAGGCACTTGAAGCGTTCAATTTCGGCGGAGGCTCGTTCGATAAAGTCGCTGGCTATCAAGAGAAAGATGGCTCCGCTCAGGTCTTGATCGCTGGCGGAGACAGCGACTTGATGCTGACTGTCAATCCACAGACGAAACTCGTCACAGCGATGTCGCTCGTCATGAGCCCTCCTGGAGCACCAGCAGGAATTCGTTTCACGGTCAATTTCACAATGGACCCCAAGACGCTCGACACGCTCGCGACGCCGATTGTGTTTGATCCAGCTGGACGCAAGGCTGTGGCATCCCAAGAAGAGATGGCTCCAACGCGACCAGAAGCAATCGCAGTCGGCGCAGAAGCCCCAGGCTTCACTCTGCAAGACCTCAGCGGCAAGACGGTGACCCTCGCTGATCTGCGTGGCAAAGTCGTCGTCGTTGATTTCTGGGCAACATGGTGTGGCCCATGCCGCAAGGGACTGCCTGCGATCAACGCTCTGGCGAAGTGGGTGGAAGAAACAAAGCAGCCCGTCGTTGTGCTGGGAGTCAACGTCTGGGAGCGTGGCGAAAACACAGTCGAGAAGTCGAAGGAATTCTGGACCAAGCAAGGGTTCGTCTTTCCAACTCTGCTTGATCACGAAGGAAACGTTGTGAAGAAATACGGCTTCGACGGCATTCCCGCAACGGTCATCATCGGTACGGATGGCAAAGTTGTGACCGTTCATCAAGGTTTCGACCCAAAGAGCGACTTAACTGGCGATCTCAAGGCTGAAATTCTCAAGGCGCTTGGAACCAAGGGCTGATTCTCGTTTTCAAATCATTCATCTTGAAAAGTTCTGCGCGTGTCCGTCAACGATGACATTTTCTATGTTATTGATGGGCACGCGCAGTTTTTTCGTGCCTACTACGCAATACGTGGAGGGATGACGAGCCCGACAACGAACGAACCGACCCACATGGTGTACGGGTACGTCGGGATGATGATGCGGTTACTGCGCGAACAGCGCCCGACATCGCTTGCTCTGGTGATCGATGCGGCAGGAGATCAGCGGACTTTTCGTTCGCAAATTTATCCGCAGTACAAGGCGAATCGTTCACCGCCACCACTCGATTTTCATGGTCAAGTTGAACGATGCCTTGAATTCACCAAGCTTCTTGGGATACCAGTCTTTGCAATAGAGCAAGTTGAGGCAGATGACGTGATCGCCACGATTGCTCGGCGGGTGCAGCGAGAAATGACAACGATGCGGATGCGCATTGTTTCGCGCGATAAAGATCTTTCACAGTTGGTTGATGCACAAACAACGCTCTTCGACCCTCAGACAGGAATCGACCTCGGTCCAGAACAACTCTTTGAAACCAAGGGAGTACGTGCCGATCAGGTTGCGGACATGCTTGCACTGATGGGCGATTCGTCGGACAACATTCCAGGAGTCGCTGGCATTGGTCCAAAGACCGCGGCGCAATTGATCACGACATATGGATCGCTCGATGGACTTTTGGCGAACCTTGACGCACTCACTCCAAAGCGGCGCGATTCGATCGTGGCTTCGCAGAGCACACTCTCACTTGCACGACAATTGGTTGCGCTGAAGGATGATTGTGAAATCGACTTCTCGTACGACGCTGCTCGGCTGGATCTCAAGCGCGCAAATGTTCCTGCCATCCTGTCGCTTCTTGGATCGCTTGGATTTGGACGACTGCGAGGCGAAGTCGAATCGCTGCTGACGGGCACGACATCGCTTGCATCCACGGATGCACAAGTCCAATCCAAACCTGCGCCACAAACGCCTGCGTCTGCGCCAAAAACTTCTCGTCGAACATCTGCAGACGATGCGAACGATGCGCCGCTGTTCGCGTCGTTCATCATGAGTACTGCGCAAGGTGATCACCCGCAGTCATCCTCGGGTGACGCAATTCCTCACTCGCATCCAGTCCATACCGCGGAGTATTCCACGGCACGAACTGTGGAAGAAATCCAAGCGGTCATCGCTGCCGCGCGCGCCGCTTCTGCACAGGGTGCGCGGATCGCATTCGACACGGAAACAGATTCTCTCAACACCGTCGTCGCAAGACTCTGCGGCGTGAGCCTTTCTTGGCGCGAGGGACAGGGGGTCTACATCCCGACCCGATCACCAGATCCTGCGTCACATTGCTCCACGGAGACGGCGCTGGAACTTCTTCGTCCATTCTTCGAAGATGCAACGATCGGCAAAGTGGCACACAACGCCAAATTTGATTTGCACATCCTTCGCCGCCACGGAGTCCGCGTTGGTGGACTCGTCGGTGATTCGATGGTCGCTTCTTATGTCGTGGACGCAACCCGAATGAGCCATTCTTTGGACTCGCTCGCACAATCGCAGTTGGGATACACCTGCGTCCCGATCAAAGACTTGATTGGCAGTGGGGATTTTCAACGAACATTTGATCACGTGTCGCTCGCACTTGCCGCGCCATATGCCGCAGAAGATGCGGATATCGCGCTCCGACTTGATCGTCTCTTGACCGCTCGGGTGGATGCGGATGGACTTGGAAGCTTGTACCGAGATATTGAAGTGCCACTGATCTCGGTGCTCGCAGAACTGGAATTCAACGGCATCCTTGTTGATGCGGACGAACTGCAACGACAATGCCTGCGCCTCTCTGCGATAACAGAAGAATTTCGAAATTCGATTATTGCGCTCGCACCTCACTCATTCAATCCAGATAGCCCCAAGCAACTCTCTGCGGTGTTGTTCAATGCGCCGACAGATCAGCCGCCAGGATTAGGGCTGAAGGCATCGAAAAAAGTGCAGGGGGGACCGAGTACAGGAATTGAAGTACTCGAAAGGTTGTCTTCAGATCCAAGCGTCGAAAGTGAATTGCCAACGCAGATGATTGAATATCGACGGCTGAAGAAATTAGTTGGAACATATCTCGAAGCGCTGCGACACGCCATCGAACCATCGACCAGTCGCATACATGCTTCCTTCCATCAGACCGGAACAGCAACTGGACGCTTGTCTTCAAGCGATCCCAACATGCAGAACATCCCAATTCGCACGGCGGTTGGACGGGATATTCGGCGGGCTTTTATCGCACCACCCCGTCACGAACTGCTTGCGTGCGATTATTCACAGATCGAACTCCGAGTCCTTGCCCACTTGGCAAACGACGAAGCAATGATCGCCGCATTCCAAGCAGGCATCGATATTCACACGGCTGTTGCGGCTGAAGTGAATGGCATCGATCCAGCGCAGGTGACCGATGAACAGCGCAGTGGCGCCAAGATGGTCAACTTTGGGATCATCTACGGAATCACTCCATGGGGTTTAGCGCGCCGCCTTGGCGGTGGGACGACTCCTTCACGCGCTCGGGAGATCATCGATGGATACCGACAACGTTTCTCTGGTATCGATGCGTTTCTAATCAAGTGCGTGGAGGAGGCCAAGAGCCGTGGGTTCGTCACAACGCTCTTTGGTAGGCGCCGAGCAGTTCCACAGGTTCTCTCCCCAAATGCGGGCGAGCGATCGCTTGGCGAACGCATGGCGATCAACACAGTCGTCCAAGGGACAGCGGCTGATCTGATCAAGATCGCCATGATCAACATCCATCGAGAACTGCCTACGGCATTCCCAAACGTGCGAATGTTGCTGCAAATTCATGACGAATTGCTGTTCGAGGTTCCTGCCATCGACCTGAGCACCGTCCAGCCGTGGATCGTGCAGCGCATGGAATCCGCAGTGAAACTGCGCGTTCCGCTGCGCGTCGAATCGGCTCACGGCGTCAATTGGTTTGACGCAAGTTGAGCGAAAACTTCGCCAGAGAGATCGTTGTTCCCCCCAAAGTTTGCCCGCCGATGTCCATCAGGTTGACGAACATGAGCGCTGCGATAACATCCATCGTTCGGAATCGTTCAGCGGTTTCGGAGTTACGTTTGGGGCGGTAGCTCAATTGGTTAGAGTACCGGCTTGTCACGCCGGTGGTTGCGGGTTCGATTCCCGTCCGCCTCGTTTCACACCTCCGTTCATGCATCAGCATGCGGAGGTTTTTTATTGCATCAAGTAGTCGCCGAACTGTGCGCCTTCCACTTGATGTTGCAACCCATCGACGGCCGTTGATCAGCCGCGGGTGCACGACCATTCAATATTGCATCGAGTGCCGCACGCAAATCGCTCCCAGTCACGAGCGTTGCGCTCTTGGGTCGACTGTCATCGAGTTGACCGCGATACACCAATTGATGTCCTGCATCGAAGAGAAAAAAGTCTGGCGTGCATGCAGCATGAAAAGCTCGCGCAACTTCCTGTGTGGCATCATGCAAGTATGGAAAAGTCCAAGTGTTTTTCTTCGCCATCTCAACCATGTGCGTTGGCGAATCGCTTGGGTGGGACTCCACATCGTTTGAGCAGATGCCAACCACCGCAATTCCGCGAGCAGCATATTCCTGCCCCAGATGAGCTAACTCGCTCTGAACATGAACGACGAACGGGCAGTGGTTACAGAGAAACATAACCAACAGCGGCTTGCCCTTGAAATCGGTGTCGCGATACATCTTTCCTGACATCGTGTCGGTCAATGCGAAAGTGGGGCAGGAAGTTCCTAGCGGAATCATTGTGGACGGGGTCAGAGCCATGGATGAGATCTCCAGAGTTATTTCGACTGGCGTCGATGCGGAAGAATGACGATGATGACATAGTAATCCATGACTCCCAAGAGACCAGATGACGATGAACGGGATGAAGATCCCAGCGACGAGGATGTCGAGCGGTTTTCCGCGCCTCGAACTGGGCGCTGCCAAGACTGTGGGCATGAAGTATTTGAGGGCGCGGATATCTGCCCCAAATGCCATGCGTTTCTCTGGGAGAGTCCCAGCGCACAACCATCTTCGAAGCGGAAAACATGGCGTGCAGTTTTTATTCTGCTGACGATCGTGTTGATCGTTACTTTGAGCGGTCTACTCGCACTGCTGCTTCGCTCAAAACTGGCGCCGTAAGAACTGGCGCGAAGTGAACAAGCACTGCGACAGGGGGTTGTTTTCCTGCGGAGAGCTGAACGAGGCTGAGTGCGATGGAATGAACCAGACCTTCGACATGGAGGCGCGCCATGCGCTCTGCTGCGAAGAGACACTCTGGCCGTCGCGCAATCTCGAGTGCCCGAGGTTTCAACTCTGCCTTCGCCCGTACGGTCAGTGCGTTCTTTCCAGACCATGGATTGATTGTTTGAATTCCACTTCCAAGGGAAAGCGTTTCAATTGCAGCTTCGTCGATTGCGATGAACTCATCGTCGACCTGCGGTGCAGGCAGTTGGCAATACACGGCGATTCCTCGCTCACCTGTTGCTTGATCGACTGTGAAACTCCAACGAAAATTTTCCGTACTCAGTCCGTCGAGTGCAATAAAATATTGCACCCCAACTTCGCGCGCAGATGCTTGTCCCAGCACCGTGCCAATCGCAGATGTCTCGACAATCTGCGCCATCACATCCACTCGTAGCGATCCAACAACGAGTTTCCCATGGTCGTCGAAGCGACGAATACCAGCCAAGATCGCTGTGCGAATTTCGATCTTCGGTTTGAGAATTCCACCAAGCCAATCGAACACGCCACGAACTGCGCCACTACCAGCCTGAAAAAGCGTCACTGGCAACCGCACAATTTCCCGAACGACATGCGCCACACCAAGCACTGCGGCGCAGAGCACCACGACCGCTGCGAGCACCAAGAGACTGAGTGTTGATTGCCCCTGTTGAAACAGTGCGACGGCAACAGCAACAAGTAGCAAAAAAGCTATTGCGCCGATCAGCGCAGGAGCGCCAAATTTTCGTGGCCAAATCGTCACAGTCGCACCGCGCCCCGGAAAAAAGAAATGCCCCCTGAAGGATTCGAACCTTCGACCCGCTGATTAAGAGTCAGCTGCTCTACCAACTGAGCTAAGGAGGCGCGATGCGGGCAGGAAGTATAGCGGTCTTGAGATTCTGTGGTCATTTCTTGGCGCAGCACTGTTTGAACTTCTTACCCGAGCCACATGGACATGGCTCGTTTCGACCCACAGCCATCGGACCATCCGTTGCCACGACGGCTCTGGAAGGACGAGCCATGGATGTTCCCGAGGCTGCAACGGCTGCAGCAGTACGCCCAGTTGGCGCACCCGCTTGTTCGGCGATCGCAATGTCGCGCTCCTGTGCCTGAGTCGGCACCACCGCAGCGATGGGGGCGTCTGGAGTGGATGTAGAAGGCGGTAGTGCCGCTTCATCCGTGGGAGTTCCAGCTGGCACCGCTTGTGGCGTTGGCGGACGCATCGCTTGAGGCGACAGTTTGCCCTTGAACACCAAGTCGGTGACTCTTTCACGAACATTCGAAAGCATTTCACCGAAGAGACGTGATGATTCTTTCTTAAATTCAATTCGAGGATCTTTCTGACTGAACGAACGGAAGGAGATCGAATCCCGCATCTGATCCATACTGTGCAAATGATCCTTCCATGCCTGATCGAGAATCTGGAGTAGGACGAAGCGCTCGAATTGCTCGAGCTCTTCTCGCAAGAGCCGGGTGATGCGCTGAGTCAGGAAAGTTGTCGGATCCTTCTTGACTTCCGCTCGTTCAACATCAGTCAAACGCACAAACACATTCTGCACAAACCACTGGTCGACCGCATTGGTCCGTTGTTCAGCGTCGTCATCCGAACTTGACGCAGTTGTTCCGTCTGCCGTTCCAAGCGAGGCAAGAATCCGTGCAACCCGTTCACTCACGCGTTTCGCATCCCATTGCTCTGCCTCTGCGAGCAGCAATTTCCGAAGATCAGCAGGATCGGCAGATGGAAGAGTCTGTGGCGTCCAGTTCAATTCATACCGACCGCGCGCCCACCCGCAAAACTGCGAGATCGACGCTTCGGGGAATGCCTGAATATTGACGTTCACAAATTCGATTGCGAAGTCGATGGGATATTCCAACTCGCGTCGTCGATACGCACTCCGTACCGCCTCTTGCAATCGGCGCGTCGCTTCGGCTGGTTCGCGAATGCCCTGCAGAAGATCCACATCGAGTGGGAATCCGAGCATCCGACTCGCCCAATGCATGAGATCCTTTGCGCCATACCCAGGTTGTAGGAATGGCTCGATTGGACTCAGGTCGATCTTTGAAAATCGCTCCAATGCTGAGGATTCAATGCGTTGGATCACTCCCAAGCGACCCTCGTCGTCGATGATTTCATCAGTGATCACAGCACCGTAGGCTTTCATCGCCCATTCGATAACTCCTGCACGATCCCATTCTGATGGATCGGAATCCTCTGGGATGTACTCACCAATTGTGACATTGATCTGCGATGACGCCTCTTCGGGCGCATCGGTGGCAATCGTCTTGACTACATGATCGCGGTCTTTCCCCTTGAAACGTTCGGCCTCAATCATGACTCCAAACGCTTCCCATACCCACTGCGAAATCGCACCAGGAACATGCATGGGAGAGAGATATGTCGCCGCAGCATCTGCGACGGCTTCGTCGAGAAACTTGAAGACGACTTCTTTGATCCCACGACCCTCGAGAATCGGCTGACGACGACCATAGAAATTTCGACGTTGAACCTCCATTGGTTCGTCGTAATCCAAAATCTGCTTACGCATTTGGAAGTTGCGTTCTTCAACTTTGCGCTGGGCTTTTTCAACAGCACGCGAAAGCATTGGCGCCTCGATTGCATCGCCTTCCTTCATTCCCATTCGGCTCAACACATTCAGGGTCGTTCGGCCTGCAAACATCTTCATTAAATCGTCATCGAGGGCGAGGTAAAACCGCGTTTGTCCCTGATCACCTTGGCGACCCGATCGACCTCGCAATTGGTTATCGATACGGCGACTCTCATGACGTTCTGTTCCGACGATATGCAAACCACCGAGCTCATTTACGGATGAATAAAATTTCAGACGGTGAACGCTCCACCCAGCTTGATCAAGCTCGGATTCCAGCGCCTCATTCGACATTGATTCGATCTTCTTCGGTGCAATGTCGCGCGCTTCGGCCACCCAGTGCTGCAGCAACTTTCGTCGAATGTCATCAGCCTGCATCGCATCCAATTCCTTCGGTTGCGTTCCAAGCACACGTCCTGCAAGGTGACGGTGGATGAGCGCAATGCATGCTTTTTCGCCAAGGGATGGATCCGCTTCGCGAGGTGCCAGATCACGCCGCTTCCAATGTTCGATCAATGCCGCTGGCTCAAGTGGAGTCAGTTTGATATCTGTTCCACGACCGGCCATGTTGGTCGCGATCATGACTGCGCCGAGTTGTCCCGCACCGATAATGATCTCCGCCTCGCGTTCATGTTGCTTGGCATTGAGAACTTCGTGCCGAATCCCATGCTTTTCTGTCAGCATGCGACTGAGCATCTCACTCTTTTCAACACTCGTCGTTCCGACAAGAACAGGGGCGCCCGTATCGTGAATACGCTTGACTTCATCCACGATTCGTTCCCATTTGTCCTTCTGTGAAAGAAAGACGAGATCTTGGCGATCGATGCGAACGATCGAAACATTCGTTGGGATCGAAACGACGGAGAGACCATAAATCTCGTGAAATTCCGTCGCTTCTGTGTCGGCGGTTCCGGTCATGCCCGAGAGTCGTTGATAGAGTTTGAAATAATTCTGGATGGTGATCGTCGCCATCGTCTGGGTCTCTTCTTTGATGCGCACGCCTTCCTTCGATTCAACGGCCTGGTGGAGCCCGTCTGACCACTGACGACCAACCATTTTTCGGCCGGTGTTCTGATCAACGATCACAACGCCCATCTGGCCATCTTCATCTGGCGCAACAACATAGTCACGGTCAAGTTGGTACACGGTGTGAGCGCGCACCGATTGCTCGAGAAGATGGGGCATATCCATATTTTCGCCGACGTAAAACGATCCGATCTTCGCCTCTTTCTGAGCCTCTTCCACACCTTCGTGTGTCAACGTCGCACGCTTCTTATCCATCTCAAGTTCGTAGTACTGAATGAATCGATCGCGCTCACGTTCGAGCACTGGGAACTGTTTCCGAGCATCATCAAGCCGCTTTTTAATCGCTGGAACTGCCGCCTTGTCTCGTGCATTGCGGATATCGCCTTCAGCTCCTGCCATCGCTGCGCGACAATGCTGCAACTTATCTTCAGCAGTTTGCCACTCTTTTTGGCGACCGACGAGATGAATCGCGAGCCGATTCGACAATTCATAGCGCGGTTGTTGGTTGTATGCAGGTCCAGAAATGATCAAAGGGGTACGCGCCTCATCGATCAGCGTCGAATCCACTTCGTCCACGATTGCAAAGTGACGTGATCTTTGCACTTGATCGATTGCACGCACCTTCATGTTGTCACGCAGATAATCGAAGCCGAATTCGCTGGTCGTTCCGTACACCACGTCGCATGAATATGCGGTGATTTTGTCGCTCGGCCGCTGCATATGCATCGGATGAATCGCACCCACGGTCAATCCGACCGCATAGAAGAATGGGAAGGTCCAATCACGATCTCGCTGCACGAGATAGTCGTTGACGGTGACAACGTGGACTTGTTTCTCTTCGCATGCGGCCAAATAGCACGCCAATGGTCCAACAATTGTCTTGCCTTCTCCTGTCTTCATTTCGGCAATTCGGCCCTCGCTGAGCACGATTCCACCGATAATTTGAACGTCAAACGGCCGCGCTCGAAAGGGGGGACGACTCTCGGGGAAGACCTCGCGAGCAGCTTGATACACAGCGACTGGGATGTCGACCAATTGCCATCCAGCAATATCCGCATGGCAACCTCGAAGGTCGCCCGATGGTTCGCGGGGCGCCGTAGCAGCCATGATTGCCTGCGTCTCAAGAAATGCGGTTCGGGCAGACTGCGAGAGACGCTGCGGATCAAATCCAAGCGCAGGGTTGAAGATATTGCGAATTCCAACCGATCGATCCATCGCTTCGCGAGCGCACGCAAAGATCTCAGGGATCATGTCATACGGCCGTTCGCCCTTGCGAACACGCTCGCGGAAAATCAGGATCATCCCGCGAAGTTCGGCGTCGCTCATCACTGCGAACTTCGATTCGAGATCACTTACCTTATCGACGATGCGCAGGTAGCGACGCACCATGCGTTGATTTTGAGTCCCAAAGGTCTTGCGGATGAAGAAGTCGACAACTGGAATTGGCATTGGAGAAAACTTTCGAAAAAATGCGGAGGATTCCGCAGAGGAATTTGAATCGTTCAAGATGCACGCAGAGACACTTGCAACAAGTGTCGGAGAATCCAAGAACTCGCCGAGGGCGAGATCTCGTCAAATCTGATCGTGCGGAGGGGGCGCTGCGCCTAGGCAGGCGGCAATCGATGTCCGATGCCACTGAGTCGAAGACGCTGCGATGCTGATGCTGTGAGAGTTCCCAGAAACGCAACTGCCGGATGCTTGGTGACCGTCATTCCTCGCTGCGACAGAGATACGACCTGCCATCGACGGCGAATCAACCGCAACCACAATTGAGCCAGCAAACACCATTGAACTTCCATTGCAAACCAATGGGACACCCAATGCCGCAATCGTCAGCATGAGGGTGAACAGAGTTGGTTGCAGAAGCGGAATCACGGTTCGTGCTATTGTGGCACCAATTCGGAGTCTCGGCAAGTTATGCATGTATTCTTTTTCACTTGGGGTGGTAGCTCAGCGGTCCAGAGCCCCTGACTCATAATCGGTGAGACCTGGGTTCGAATCCCAGCCGCCCCATTTCGTTTGCGCCCCCGGCGCTAACCTTCGCTTCGTGTCGACGCATATAACTCGCATCTTCGATTCGCTACGGACTGAGCAACGAACTGGATTGATGCCATTTGTGACGGGTGGTTATCCGTCATTGGATGTGACAACTGCGGCAATCGAAGCGATTGCGAACGCGGGTGCTGCGATCATTGAAGTTGGTATTCCATTCAGCGATCCAATCGCAGACGGTCCGATTATTGCCGCCAGCATGCACGATGCGCTGCAGAGTGGCGCAGATCCTCATAGTGTTTTCCGTGCTGTGCGCGCTGCACGTGCAAAAACATCTGTCGGATTGATTGCGATGGTCAGCGTTTCCATTGTCACAAGAATCGGCGAAGAATTGTTTGTTTCGCAAGCTGCCGATGCAGGGTTCGATGGCCTCATCGTTCCAGATCTTGATCTTGCGCGTGCGCGTGAACTTTCTCTTCTCTGCGAACGACGCAGTATGGCGTTAGCACTCCTCGTCGCTCCGACGACTTCGGTTGACCGAATGGCGCAGATCACTGATGCATGCCGAGGTTTTATCTATCTACTCGCTCGAGCAGGAGTGACCGGCGAGCGTGATTCAAGCCCAGAAATTTCTGGATCGGTGAAATCCATTCGGGCATTCAGCAAACTTCCAATCGCCGCTGGATTTGGCATCTCGACCCCAGAGCATGTTGCCGCCGTTACGAAGTATGCCGATGCAGCAATTGTCGGCAGCGCACTGGTACGGCGCATGGGCGAGAGCGATCCCGTCAACGCTGCCGCCGAATTCACTCGTCGGCTTGCGACTGGCCTTCGGACGGGCGCTCCAACAACCTGAAATCTCGGCGCTCAACTTTTCTCGTTGGAATTCACGAACATTCGCTGCAGAGAAATTCGTTGGGCCAACCATATTTCAAAGTCGTGCGCGACTATGCGCTTCGGTACATGGCGGGAAATCACATTCATGAAGGGTTGTCATTCTTCCTCAACTTCGAGAACTCCATGACGAGTGGGCAAGACAGGATCAATCTCGGGGCGAACCCAACAATGAAGTCACGAAGGCAGCAGCCGCAGCCCAGGTCATTCAATTCATCGAAAACATTCCTGAAGACCGATTGACCCTCAACAAATTTCAGTAGCCTTCGCCAGCAATGGTTGCGCTGCCACATTTCGACGAATCTTCCCAGCGCCCTTCGATTGAGCCTGATTCGGCGAAGGCTGATTCGGCAGAGGCGCTTCTCGAGGCGCACGCTGTCACCGTCGATTACCCAGGAGTTCGAGCGCTCGATGCCGTCTCGATCACCTTTCGCGGCGGCGAAATCCATGCCGTTGTGGGCGAGAATGGGGCGGGAAAGAGCACGATGATGAACGTGCTCTCTGGTGTTGTGCGCCCGACGTTGGGGAGACTCACCATGAAAGGGATCCCGACCGAGTTCACACGGCCATCAGATGCGATTCGCGCTGGCATCGCAATGGTGCATCAAGAATTGCACCTCATCGAGACACTCAATGTTGCGGAAAATGTGATGCTCGGTCGCGAACCAACTCGTTTCTTTGGATTCGCGGTCGATCGAGCAAGTCAACGAACCCGAGCAGGACAACTCCTGCGCATGCTTGGTTCCGACCTGAATCTTTCGACAACTGCATCAGAGCTATCAATTGCGCAAGCGCAATTTGTCGAAATCGCAAAGTGTCTCGCCAGCGATGCGCAGGTTCTCATCTTCGACGAACCGACGGCTGTCTTGGGAGAATGCGATTCAGATCGCCTCTTCACCGTCATGAGACGACTCCGCGACGAAGGGCGATGCATCGTTTTTATATCGCATCATCTCGACGAGGTGATTGCTGTTGCCGATCGAATCAGCGTGTTGCGCGATGGGCGACTTGTCCAATCCTTCCAACGCGAGGCTGATGGCGTCATCAGAGGGAAGGATGGGATCGCTGCTGATGAAGGCACTCTTGCCCATGCGATGGTCGGCCGCGAACTCGAATCAATCTATCCCGCAAAGGGCAGCGCAAGCGGTGCGCGAGCGGCGATTGAACTCGTCGACTTTGGAGCGCGACGAAAATCCCATGGAATCTCATTGTCAGTCGCTCCAGGAGAGATCCTTGGTATCGCTGGCCTTGTCGGAAGCGGACGAACTGAAACAGCTGAAGCAATCGTTGGCCTTCGCCAACGCGACGGCGTTGTGCGCATCGATGGGTGCGAGGTTCAGTTCGCAACTGTTCGTGCTGCCAAGCAAGCGGGCGTCGCATATGTCAGCGAGGACCGAAAGGGGCGCGGTCTGCACACCACACTGTCGTCTCTCTGCAACATGACGCTGCCCTCGCTTGACGCATGCACGAAACTTGGCGGACTCCTGATTGATTCCAAATCCGAGCGGAAAATCTCGCAGCACTGGATCAACGCTTTTCAAATTAGATGCGCACGACCGATGCAGCCCATTTCCTCCCTCTCGGGAGGCAATCAACAGAAATTCGCACTCGCACGTTGGCTTGAGACCAAACCAAAGGTGTTGATCATTGATGAACCAACGCGCGGCGTCGATGTGGGGGCGCGTGGAGAGATCTATCGCATCATTGCCAAACTCGCATCAGATGGACTCGCATGCATCGTCATCAGTTCAGAACTTCCAGAGTTGATCGGCATTGCGCACCGCGTGGTCGTCATGCGCTTGGGAACAATTGCAGGGGAAGTTCCGCGTGATCGGCTGGCACTTGCAGACTGTCAAGAGCGCATCGTCCGAATCGCATCTGGACTCCCAGAAGAAAACGAGCACCGCCAGTGAACCCACGCATTTCCCATGCCGTTCGTGAGACGCAACGCACACTCGAGCGGTGGGGGGTTCTCGTTGCGTTCATCATTCTCTTTGTCGTCAGCACAGCGAAACAAGGATTCGATTTCTTCAATCCTGAAAATTTCCGCTCGCTGCTCAACTCCAATGCACCGGTTGGAATTCTCGCAGTCGGCATGACACTTGTCATTATCTCAGCTGGCATCGATCTTTCGGTCGGCAGTATGGTGGTCCTTGCGGCAGCGATCGGCATGACCGCGATGAATGCGCTGATCGAACACGGCACTTCGGAATTGAATGCTGTCCTACTTGGAGGAGCGATCACAATTCTTGCTGGAACTGCTGCAGGAGCATTCAACGGCGTCCTGATTGTCTTCGGTCGCATCGCCCCCTTTATTGCAACACTCGGTGGACTCGCCGCATTCAGGTCGATGTCACTGGCCATCGCGGATGCTGGAGAAATCCGTTCACAAAGTGCGACAATGTTCAGTGCGCTCGGACGCGGGGGAATCCCACTTCCTGGGTTGGAAAACTCTGCTGGCAAGCCGCTCACGCTTTCGATCAGCACGGTGATCTTCTTCGTAGTCGCTGCCATTGCACAGTGGTTTCTCTCGCGCTCTCGATTCGGCCGACAACTCGTTGCAGTCGGCGCGAATGAAATGGCGGCGCGTTACGCTGGCATTTCAGTTTCGTGGGTGAGGCTCCGCGTCTATACGGTCATGGGACTTCTCGCAGGGATCGCCGCACTCGCGCAGAGTTCACGTATGAATTCTGTATCGACGGCTCAACTTGGACTCGGCAGTGAACTCGATGCGATCGCCGCAGTCGTCATCGGTGGAACGAGCCTACGAGGTGGATTTGGGCGCGTCTGGGGAACTGTTGTGGGGGTACTCATATTGGGAATGATCACCAACATTCTTACGATTTCTGGCGTCAGCCCATACTGGCAAGGCGCCGTCAAAGGGGCGGTCATTGTGCTTGCGGTACTTGTCCAGCGAAGTTCTCGGGAGTGATTTGATTCGTTCGCAATTGAATCCGCTGTGAGCAGGACGGGAAAGGAACGTATACCTTCCCAAACATGCGCCCATCTCACACTCTCGTTCTTTCATCCATTCTTGTTGCGGCAACCTTTTTGGGGTTTTCTGCAGCAGATCCTTCTGCGGGTCAAGTTGCTGCAACGCCGGCGGTTGCTCAGCGAGCAAAGATCAAGATCGGCGTTTCAATTCCAGCTGCGGACCATGGCTGGACTGCTGGCGTTGTGTGGTGGGCGAAGGAGTGCGCAAAGCTTCACCCTGAAATCGAATGGACAATCGCAACCGCCGAAACTCCTGAAAAACAGATCTCCGATATCGAAGCGTTCATGGCGAAAAAGGTAGATGGGCTTGTGATCCTTGCCACCGAATCGGCTCCGATCACTCCAGTAGCGGAGGAAGCGCACAGTCGTGGAATTCTGATCGTCAATGTTGACCGAGGTTTTCTTACACCAGCCGCTGACATATTCATCGAAGGCGACAACACGGCATTTGGACGAAAGAGCGCAGAGTTTATTGTTGAAAAACTCGGCGGAAAAGGCAAGGCAAAGGGAGAGATCATCATCCTTGAAGGCATACCTTGCACCGTCAATACGGCACGCGTATCAGCAGCCTTGGCCGTTTTTAAGAACGAACCTGGCATCAAGATTGTTGGACAGCAAGCGGCAAATTGGAATCGTCAAAAAGCGCTCGAAGTAACTGAGACTTTGTTGACCAAGTCACCCAAGGTCAATGCGATCTGGGCTTCCGACGACGATATGGCACTCGGCGCAGAGCAAGCGCTCACAGAAAAGGGGATCTCTGGAGTGTGGATTCTTGGGGGTGCAGGCATGAAAGACATTGTGAAGCGGGTGATCGACAAGGATCCCATGTTTCCAGCCGACATCACCTATCCGCCATCGATGATTGCGACAGGAATGGAATTAGCAACAACGGTTCTCGTTGGTGGTCAACGTGCGGCGAAGTTGCAGTACATCCCTCGGCACTTGATGATCGATGTCGACCTCATCTTGCCCGCAAACGCAAAGAGCTACTACTTCCCGACTAGCATTTACTGATTGGCATTTACTGATTGGCATTTACTGATTGGCATTTACTGATTGGCATTTGCTGATTGCCGCCTGGTTTGAACCGGCTCAATACCGACGCATCACGCCAATCACGACACCTTGGATCGTGCACTCACGAACGATGATCGGTTCGAACGCAGGATTCGAAGGCTGAAGTCGAATCGAACCATCTCGCTCTTTGAAATAGGACTTCAGCGTGGTCTCGCCGTCTGCTAGCAAAGCCACGACTCGCTCACCGTTTCGCGCTGTCGACCTTCGTTCCACGATCACATAGTCACCGTCGAGAATTCCCTCGTCGCGCATCGATTCCCCTTCAACTTGAAGAGCAAACATCTCGCCTCGTCTTGCCGTTGTTCGGCCGAAGATCTCCTCGAGCTGAAGTTTCTCATCTTGTGCGCAGCGCTCAATAGGCATACCAGCGGCAATGCGCCCAAGAAGCGGGAACGAAAGTCCAGATCCTTCGTCTGGTCGAACCGCATCCTCGACCTCAGATAAAGAGCGAGCCTTGTTCGGATTGCGTTTCAGCGCACCTTTCTCCACGAGCGCCTCCACATGTTCGAACACGGTGACCTTGCTCACGGCGAGTTCGTCCGCGATTTCTTGCAGAGTCGGGGAGTATCCGTTCACCAGTCTGAACTGGCGAACAAAGTTGAAAATCCGCATTTGTTTGGGGGTGAGATTCATTTGTTTGAGTCATCCTTTCTTGTTCATGCGATTCAGCTGATTCATTTGATTTATTGAGTTCATTTGAAAGAGTCATAGCGACTCGTCGATAGACATACACGGTTGGTGGTGGCGCTCCACGTGCGCCTTCATTTCGAATCATCGAAAGCGCTCGGCCTGCGGTCGTCGAATTGGGATTTTTCAGACCATTGGCGGTGGGGGGCTTCGGCGATTCTTGAGCAGAATGACCAACGAGGCGTGCGCCAATTCCAAGAAGCCTTTCCAACCAATCGATCGGCTCTTCGACGAAGCGCACTGCTTGCGCTGTGACATCACTCGAACGTTGCGAGACTGAAATCATTTCCCCGCATTCATCAGCGACAATTTGAGTTACGAAATCGCCCCCAGGCCCGAAACATACGAGGGGTTCGCTGAGTGCGTGAAGCGCGAGGTTGGCATTTGGGATTGCGTTCATGATTTCTCTTTCATCGGACGGGGGAGTTCTTGTTCTCTACATTTGTACGGTATATGTTAGCCTGACGTATGGTCGGGTTACCGCCCCTTTTTCTTGCGTTTCAAATAGGATTACTGTTTCCATGCCCCCGACCCCAAAGGACCAAGGAATTCAGCCCCCTCCGCGATGCACGGAAGACGTCTGGGGAGCTTTCAGGCTTGAGAAAGGCATCGTATTCCTCAATCATGGCTCGTTCGGTGCCGTTCCAGAACCGGTCCGAGCCGCCGCAGAGTCATGGCGCGCGAAAATCGAAGCGAGGCCGATCGAAATGATCGGACGCCGTATGACGGACCTGCTCGATACGGTCAGATCCGCAGTCGGCGAGTACGTCGGAGCGGATCCCTCACGAATTGGACTCGTGACGAATGCGACAACTGGTGTTGGTTCGGTGCTGGGAAGTATCCCCTGGAACAAGGGCGACCGAATCGTTCTCACGAATCAGGGATACAACGCCGTGCGGCAAGCAGTGCACTATTGCTGTGAGCGATACGGATGCGAAACGGTCATCGTCGATCTGCCACTTCCACTTGATCGCCCGAAAGAAATTTGTGCGCGCTTCATGAATGCGATCGATCGTCGAACGCGTTTAGTCATCGTCGACCACATTACAAGCCCGACAGCAGTCGTCTTGCCCGTTGCCGAAATTGCTCAGGCATGTCGACGACTTGGCGTCCGATGTTTGATCGATGGAGCGCATGCGCCAGGAATGGTTGATTTGCGAATCGATGAAATCGGCGCAGATTGGTACACGGGGAATCTTCATAAATGGGTCTGCGCTCCCAAGGGATCTGCATTTCTCGTTGCGTCCGCCGAGGTCGCACCGTGGACTCATCCAGAAACCAGAAGCCACTGCCATGGTCGCGGATTCGCTGCGGAATTTGATTGGCAAGGAACACGCGACTTCGCAAATTGGCTTGCGATTCCAACTGCAATCGACTTTGTACGCAGCGGCTTTCCTGGGGGAATACAACAACACAATCATCAACTTGCCGTCTGGGCACAACATCGACTTTGCAATGACTTCGGCACTCGCCCGATTTCCCATTCAGACGGATCGGACATTGGCTCGATGGCGACGATTCCGCTTCCGCCTGAAATCTCAATGCGCTTCGCATGCGCCACACTTTTTCAAGCTGCGCTGTATGACAAACATCGAATCGAAGTCCCAATTATCGACTGGGGAGGATCGTGGTACGCCAGAGTTTCAGCTCATGCACACAACCGAGTCGAAGATTATCTAGCGCTGTCGTCTGCAGTCTCTGCCGAAATGGTCGCTGGCGGAGTTTGAGTCTTCTCGGCAGGCGGAACTGTTCGTGGGGCAGTTGGTTCAGTTGGAGGAACAATTGGCATCTCGGGCGGGAGTGCTGGTTTTGCATTCGCCGCCGCTTGCGCCTGCTTGAATGGAACATATTCCGTGTTAAACCAACTCCACCAACGCTTCATGTCCCAACCGTAGTCAGCGGTGGACTGTCCAAAGTCTCTTGAAGTCAGAGCGATCAATGACTGATGCGCATCGGTTCGATAGTTGTAAACCATTGCGTCTTGAACTCGCATGAGCACACCAGTCTGAATCGTGCCGATGACGGGCTGAAACGCACCCGCATTATCTCCAACAACTGCAGTCACATTTGCGATGTAGTGCGTGTTCGTTCCAATTGCAATCCATGCCAAATCGCCCGCGGTCTTCTTTTCATCGGCGGTGACTTGCGCAAAGATCAACGAGGGAATAACCGCGAATGCATCAACTTTGCCTGCAAGTAGCCCAGCTTGATTGACAACAAGATGTCGATCATCACGCAGTCCCAGTTCGATCATCGCCACAACTTCGTCACACGCTGGGCGTTCGATTCGCCTCGACGCTTCGTGACGCATCGGCGACTCTTCACTACGAATTGCGATCTTCGCAAGCATGCCTTGCCCCATGCCGCCCTGACTTGCCAAATGATCCATGAATGCCAATCGCACATCGTCCTTCTCATTTTTCATTGCATCCCAGAGCGCCTGCCATGATGCGGGATCTTTCCACTGACTCAACTGCTCCAAATTCTGCACTCGGGTCGTTCCGCGACGGGACGCGAACTTGGAGTGGACAAAGTCCTTTGCGCTGCGTTCATAGGACTGAGCCGAACTGCCGGGGGGGCTTGCTGACTTTAAGATCGCAGGATCAACCGCTGGGGGAATAGGCCCACTCGAAGGGATCGGTCTCAATAACGATGGCGGAATCGATTGGACGGGGGGCACCGCGCTCAAAGACGCAGTCAAGAAACATGCGAGAGTGATGGCGATTCGCATGCTTCATAGGATAGCACTGATGACGAACAATCCACAGAACTCTCCCCAAGCGAAAGATCCCGATCCTCGAGAACTCTTTGCAAGGCTCGGCGAAGAATCGTTCTGGCGTATTGCGCGCGCTTTCTATGCGCGGATCGATCGCGATCAATTTCTACGCCCAATGTTTCCAGTTGACCTTGAAGAACCTATTCGCAATCAGGCTGAATTTCTCATTCAGTATTTCGGCGGACCAGAGACATACAGCATTCGCAAAGGTCATCCACGCCTACGCATGCGGCATCATCCATTTTCGATCGGCGTCGCCGAACGCAATGCCTGGGTCGAGGCAATGAACAACGCCCTCGAAGACGCACAAATACCAGAGCCTGATCGATCGGTGATGACCCGCTACTTTGCAAATACAGCGACATTCTTGATGAACCGCGACGAGTGACTTGAGACTTACATCCCGGAACTGAAATGAAACACATCTAGAGGTCAGTCGGGATCGATCGCACCGACCATGAGATCGTGTCGAGCGATTGAGTTGAGGACCTTTTCTGCTTCTGCTCTCGTCGGCCATGTTCCAATACGCACAGCAAAGAGATCTTCTCCCTTGACCGTATGAACCGTATCGACTCGAGCCATCGGAGCCTTCGTTCGCTGCAAGTCCTTCGTCAATTCCTTCGCACGCTTTTCTGCTGCGCTTTGCGAGCTGTAACTTCCCGCGCGAATTGTGAACGAGCGATCTCCAACAGAATGCTTTGATACTTGTGACGCCAGCGCGACTCTTTCCGAAATAGCCACAGCTTCGGGCGCAACGACCTTCGGCGCAATGGGAGACGAAGCACCCTTCTTTGAAGCAGGTTGAAAATTCTGCGAAAGCGTCCATGCAGGGGCGGGAGCTACTTCCGCATCATCGGACTTGTCGCGCTCCTTGACGATCACGACCGCCGTGGGTGCGGGCGGAGTTGCCGCCATGGCCTGCGCGCGCTGAGCGCAATCGCGTGCATGAATTGCATCAGCTCCAGAAAGTTTCGCAGCCGCCTGAGAATAATATTGACCTGCCTCCTGCGGACGGTGCTGCAACAATCTCACATCGCCCAACAAAACCAAAGCGGAACCAGACACCGTTCGATCCTGAGATGAACTCGCTTTCGTTGC
The DNA here is from genome assembly GCA_903919715.1 of uncultured bacterium. Lineage (GTDB taxonomy): Bacteria > Planctomycetota > Phycisphaerae > Phycisphaerales > SM1A02 > F1-60-MAGs104. Next base: position 36,516 of record CAIXJC010000010.1, read on the forward strand.
AAGTCGCTGCGCTTGATCGATGTTTCCAAGTTTGTAAGAACTCATTGCCCCAATCAATGCGCCCTGAGCAGCTGTCGCACCATCATCGCTACGCATGAGAGGCTCGCTCTCCGACAAAGCAGCTGCGTATCGTCCCTCTTCATATCGTGAGACTGCAGAGGAAAAACTGCCCGTTTTTTGTTGGCTCTCACAGGACACGCTGACAAAAAACATTGCGGTCCAAATGAATAAATTGTTTGCGCGATACTCGCGCTGGTTGCATCCTTGCACGTGGGGTATCGTACTTCGAAGTCGCCTAGTGGCGCAAGTCAATGAAACTCCTCCGCGACATTCAACGCAACATATTTCTGCGACCGATGCGTATCGCGGTCGTTGATGACCAGCGATCATGGCGAGCATTTGAACTGCAGTGCGTCGCATGGCACCTGGCGAAAAAAATCAAGTCCGTCTCAGATCGACCTCGAATCGGGATCATGCTCCCAACCTCTGGACTCTTTCCGCCAGCGGTCATGGCTAGTTGGATGCTTGGACGAACGATCGTCCCGTTGAACTACCTGCTTTCCAAGGGTGATTTGGAGTATGTCTGTGCGGATGCAGGAATTGACGCATGCATTACGGTCGGGCCGATGATTGACCTCATTGGCGGTCTCCCAGCGGGCGTCACCGCCATCCGTATGGACGCAATGAAATTTGGGGGATTCCCACCGATTCGCCTTGCTCAGCGCATGAAATCGGACGATCTCGCTATCATTCTCTACACATCTGGAACGAGCGGGCGTCCCAAGGGCGTGATGCTGACAGCTGGAAACTTGGAGGCAAACATCGATCAAATTGTGGATCGCGCTGAGTTTGGCCGCCACGACACAATGCTGGGGGTATTGCCGCAATTCCATACCTTTGGCCTGACGGTGCTGACGCTGTTGCCACTGGCGATTGGTTGCCGTGCGATCTATACGGCACGGTTCATTCCCCGCAAGCTCGTCGCCTTGTCACGGATGCACCGACCGACAGTACTCGTGGCTATTCCTTCGATGTTCGCAGCGCTGCGCCTTGTCAAAGATGCCACGAAGGAGGATCTGAGCAGCCTTCGATATGTCGTCAGCGGTGGAGAACCACTCTCCAGATCCGTTTCTGACAGCTTCTTTGAGCGATTCGGCATTCGCATTAGCGAGGGTTATGGTTTGACCGAGACCGCACCAGTTACCAATTGGTGCCTTCCATCCGAATGGAAGTGGCGGAGTGTTGGACGACCACTCAAGCACATTACCCAGCGCATCGTTGATGGAGATGACCGAGACGTCCCAGCAGGGGGCGAAGGTGAAATTCGAATCCATGGACCGAATGTGATGGCGGGCTATTGGAATCTGCCCAATGAGAGTGCTGCCGCTTTCGATGATCGGGGATTCTTCCGAACTGGCGACATGGGGCGCATTGACGAAGATGGACATCTCTTCATCACTGGTCGGATTAAAGAGATGATGATCATCGCTGGAGAAAATGTATTCCCACGCGAGATCGAAGAGGTTCTCGACCATCATCCGTCGGTCAAGGCGAGCGCGGTCATCGGAGTATCAGACGAATCGCGAGGCGAAATACCAATCGCCTTCGTCGAATTGAAAGAAGGGCAGGTATTTGACGAGGTCACACTTCGTTCGTGGTGCCGCGAACACCTCGCCCAATTCAAAGTGCCTCGGGAAATTCGCCATCTTGATCCACTCCCGCGCAATCCAACGGGCAAGATCATTCGCAGGGCGTTAAAAACCTCGTAACTCTTCCAAATATTCCTTCCAAATATTCCATAGAGAGCAAACTCAGGGACAAGCGCCCCAACCACTGAGCAATAAGGTGAGGTCTGCTCCGTCGGTCTGACCATCTCCAGTCACATCGCCACCGGGAGAGTTCCATGCAGAAAGCAGAGTGGCCAAATCAGAGCCGTTGCGCTGACCATCGCTGTTGTAATCACCCGCACAGAGCTCACACGCTGTCAACGATGACGTCACGGTCAAAGTGCCAGCGCCGATTGATCCGTTGACACTCGTAATGCGAACGAGATATTCCGAACCGCACTGTGCCGAGAAATTCACAAGCGCGCTGAGTGGGTTGGTCGGGCACAAATCGTTATCGTCATTGCATGCGATCGCAGTCGCTGTCGCGCTACACGGATATGGATAAACCATGAGTGCGGTGTTGAGATTTCCAGTACCACACGTCCGCACCGTCACAGATCCTCGAACATGTTGCAGGCGATACCAAACATCGGCACCGACAACATTTGGAGCGGTGATGCATCCTGCTGGAATCGAGTTGCTTCCTGCAGTTGCGGCGACAAGGGTGAAGGGGACTTCTCCAAGCGAAATCGGCGTGGCTTGGGCGCATAGATCGTTTGCTGGCGTTGGGGGATTACAGTGGGACACTGCGATATCAACGCACGCTTGATCCCATGATTTTTGGCAGCAAACTGGATCGATTGCACAGACCGTATTGCAGCAAGTCGCTACTTGACACCCAGCTGTGCCGTGTTTGGCGAAGCAATCGCCCGTTGAACCACACGGACTCGAGCATTGATCATCCCACGTGACTTTGAGGTTGTAATTCTGGACCGCATCGCAAGCGTAAATGAACGGTTGCGCTGCCGGAAAAGTTCCTCGTGCGACGACGACATACCACGTTCCACTTGGCACGCATTGGGTGACCTGCTGCACTGCGCATCCAGTCGTCTGAACTGAAATGGTTGCCGAAGAAAGTGGGAGACATGGCTGCGATAACAGGGCAACGAACGTCGGAATCGTTCCACTTTCTTGAGTTCCATATTCAGCTTCAATCTGAATGTTCAGTCGAGCCATGCCATCGCCGTTGGGATCTGTCAGCACGAGTTTGTAGGCATCCAAATCTGGTATGCCCGTGGATCCGTCTGAAACGAATCGGAAATTTCCACAGACCGTCTTGGTATTTTCAATCGTCAAGAGCGTCGTGTTTCCAACGCCATTGATGCAAGGAGAATTTCCCAAGCCAACCGTGTTGCACGGCTCGTTCTCAGCCATCGACTGCGGCGGACATGCTGGTGTGCAGAGTGATGCGCACGTTGCGTTTGCTGCGGCAACGCATGTCTGATCCCAGGCGACGGAGCAACAGAATGCATAGACCGAACAGACGGCTTCACAGCATGATGCGTCAGAGCATGATGGTGTTGAGTGAACGACATTGCAAAGACCCGCAGCCGCCGATCCGCACGGAAGTGGCGGAGCAGTCTGGCAGTTGAGTTGCGCAATGAATGCGCACTGACCATCCCACGCTGCCATGCAGCAGTAAGGATCGATCAGACACACGGTGCTGCAACAGACTGGGTCGGCGCAACCCGGCGTGGGATGTGCCACAACACAAAGTCCAGTCGCAGTCGGTGGGCATGTTTGACCAGTGGCAGTCTGCGGCAAAATCGCGCACACAAGAGCTGCGCCCGCCACGAATTTCGATAGGGGAAGAATGAAATCAAACATACGTATAGCCAACATACGAGAAAATCGTCGATTCACTTCAATGAATCTGGAAAATGGGCAAGAAAGAACAAAAACCCCCCCAGTCTTTCGACTGAGGGGGGTTGGAATCTATAAATCAACCACGAGTGGATCGAAGCACCTCACATTACTGTGGGCACGTTCCCCAACCGCTGAGCAGAAGGGTGAGATCGGAAGCGTTGGTCAGACCGTCACCTGTGACATCGCCATCTGGTGTTCCCCAGTAGAACAACAAGTATGCCAAGTCAGCGCCGTTGCGTAATCCGTCATGGTTATAGTCCGCAAGGCATGGAGTTCCGCAACTCACTGGACTTGCAACGGTCACATGAAGTGTTCCTGTTCCAAGCGCTGTTGTCGCGGAATATCCGCCGATTGCAATTATGTACTCAATTCCACAGCTGAGCTGCACATCCAGAATGGATGTGAAGCCAGTACAACCCGCACCGTCGTCATTGCAGGCAATCACCGTCGTCGTATCGCAGGAAGTCTGCGCCGAGAGTCGGGTGTCATGCGTTGCACTGTTGCAAGTGGAGAATGTGTACAGACCACTTTGGGTTGGACTGAATTTGTAGAAAATGACATTGTTATTGACATCGGTTCCAAACGGACCCATATCGCAAATTCCGGTGTAATCCAAATCAACTGTTGCACCAGCGCGGGTGAAAACTGTGTCGCCCATAGCAAGCGTCACTGCTTCAGCACAGGTCAAGCCTGCACCGCCACCACCACCGCCGCCACCGCCCGACGCTGAAATATCAAGCGATCCAGTACCGAAGTTTGCGGCACCGTAACCACCGATTCGGATGCGATAAGAAGTTCCGGCAGTCGCCGCGAGGGTGACTTCCGAAGAAAGACCGCATGCACCAGAATCTGCGTCGTCGTTGCAAACAACAATCGTTCCACCACAACTGGTGTAGATGTCAAGACGAGTGTCCCAACCGGCCGTGCAAATCGACACGAGATAGTTCTCTGTCGTCGGCGCTGTGAAGCTGAACCAGACGTCGTTGTAGAAAGACGCACCAAATGCTCCACATGTTGCATCCGTTGGATTTGGTCCGTCGGTTGTCGATCCGTTCGTATCAAACGGATTCGCACCGACGATTGCGACAGTTGCGTTTGCGCAATCATCGTTTTCAGGACCAACTGGAGCACCTTGTGAGATGTTCAGTTCTGTCGAGCCTGTTGCACCGTTCCAACCGCCGACTCGGATGATGTATGTCTGCCCACTGGTGAGATCTGCAGATGCCAAGGAGGAAAAGTTCGGGCAACCAGGACCGTCATCATTGCAGGCGAGAAGGTTTCCGCCAGCATCTGGACATCCGTCCCACACTTCGATGCCTGTATCAAACGGCGCACTCGAATCGCATGTCTGGAAGGTGAATCCATCGGTCGCAGGAGCGACGAAGGAGAAGAAGACATCCTTGGTGAACGGTGCGCAATTGACCACAGTCCAACTTGTTCCAGCATTCACGTTGGTGAATGGATTGGCTCCAAGTTGAGCAATCATCGGCGCATCGCAATTGTCGCCAGCAGGGGGCGTGAAATCGCAAGTCGTCGAGGAGATCTGCAGCGTGTATTCACTACCCAAACCACCTCCGCAAGGGAGCTCAATAAACTGGCTTGGGAGAGCAACGACATAGTAATCACCAGGGCCGATGCAGATGGTCGTCGTGCTTGGGCAAGTTCCTGCACTCGCCGCACCAATAATTGAACAACCTGGGTTGTCAACGATGGCGCAGAAGGATGGCAGGTTGCTATAAAGACTCAACGTGATCTCAGTTCCTGTTGTCACCGTGAAGCTGTACCAGTCGGTGTCTCGCGTGGCGGTACTCGCATAGAAAGTTCCGCCGATAGATGTATTGAGCGAAGACAAAGGCTCGCTCGCTCCGCCACCATTGCAACCACCGTTGGTGTCATCACCACAAGCTTCTTGTTCTTGAGTCGCAGCTGGGGGAATCTTGCAACCACCAGCTCCGCAAGCGGGACAGAGAGTTGCAGCTTCGTCCGCGCAGGTTGCGTCCCATTCCGTCGTGCAGCAATATGCATCCGAAGCGCAGACGGTGTCGCAGCAAGTTTGATCGGCGCAGCATGTGGTTCCTGGATTGGCAACGCAGCAATCGCCGCCGCCGCCGCCGCCGCCACCGCACGCTGGACAGAGAGTTGCAGCTTCGCCCGCGCAGGTTGCGTCCCATTCCGTCGTGCAGCAATACGCATCCGCAGCACAAACAGTGTCGCAGCACGTTTGATCTGCGCAGCATGTGGTTCCTGGATTCGCAACGCAGCAATCGCCGCCGCCGCCGCCGCCGCCACCACTGCCTGCTGTGATCGACATTGTTCCTGCCCCACCAGCAGTCGTTGCGCTATACACGCCGACTGCAAGGAAGTACTGAGTTCCAGCAGTCGCTGAGAATGTCATGAGACTCGAAAAAGTTGCGCATCCGATGCCGTCATCGTTGCAAGCAATCACAGATGCTGCGGTGCAATCTGTCTGCGCCGAAAGGCGGGTATCAACTCCGCCTGCGGTTCCGCAAGTCGAGACTGTGTACGTATCTGTCGTTGAAGCCGTCCACTTGAACCATACTGTGTTGTAATTGAAGTCGGTTCCAAATGCGCCCATGTCGCAAAAACCGGTGTAGTCCATATCAACAGTCCCTGCGGCGTTGTTGTATGCATTGACGCCATCTGTCGCCACAATTGCAGCGGCGCAATTCACACCACCTTGTGCATAGGCTCCGACGGTCGTACATGTGGCGAGTACTGCTCCAACCACAAACATTAGTGTCTTCTTAGTCATCATTTTCTCCATTGGAAGTTTCAACCCGAATCAAACACAAAGGCCTTTGGCAATGCCTGTTTACTTCGGTTTTTTCCGCGTCATGCTTCATGAACCGAGCAACGTTCACAACCAATGAAAACGCAAACAGTGCATCTCCATCTAGTGGAACATAACACTTAAAACACGAAATTCCAAAACAAAAGCCTTATTTCTACAAAAAAAAAAACGATCGGTCTGGTGGGAGTTGATGAAAGTCACCCCAAGTCACCTGTCTTAGTCAGATCGTCCATTCTTGGCTGTAACGGCACATTTGCCGATAAGGGTTTTCCCCATTCGGACCCCGACGATGTCCGTATTGATCGGCACGACAAAGACAAGTTTCAACTTGTGTTCGCCGGAGCTTGGTTGTGGAGGAAGATCTGAAATTTTCTGAAAAGGAGTCGAAGGGTCGTAACTCATTTCCACATCTGCTTGGCGTTCCCAGACATAGCCGATTGGTTTGTAACCCTTCCCGTGAGAATCAACCAACTCGAGTGAAACATTCGATCCCAACTCCTTAAAAGCCTTGGATCGATCTCCCCACATATCCAAACCTTGTGGGCGCCTCGATGCGTCAACCATAACTATTTCAGTGGATGCTGAATGATTGAATCCACTAATTCGCTGCGAACGCGAAATTTGCAGTGAAGAACCTTTCTTGAAAGTCCCTTTGCCTTTGCTGAGGAAATTCCCGGCGTCGCTTGTCGCAACGTCCATTGATTCAGCCATATTGACATTCAGAACGACAGGTTTGATCGAGTTCTGAACTGAAACATAGTCAGTCACATCCTTCACAAACCCACCGTCTGGATTTGAGTCGTCCTGCTCAACCACAACGGCTCCACCTTCTTCTGCAAACTTGGCTGCTAGGTCGGTCTCTGCGGTTGGCGCGCCGAGTACAAAGCGAAGACCCTTCAGGAAAAAGATAGTTGGTGGCTTGGTCTTGTCGGGGAAGGAATCCGCAGGAAAAAGCAGCACGATCTTGGCTTCTTGTTCTGCAGGAACGCTTGTTGCGTAGTTGCCAGTGTCTTCGAAAGTAAACACTTTCCACTCGCCGCCCTCGAGTGGCTGCCTGAATTTCGTTGGATAAGCAACCTTTGGATTCCGATCCGTATTCGAAATCTTTGCTTGTGAACAAGAGAGGATGAACTGCTCTCCATTGTCATATGCGCCAGTCGTTACGGTGAACTCAACGGCGTATGCGCCTGGACCGCCACCGTCCGACGCTTGGAATTTCGGGTCATACAAGAGACTTCCAACTACGACATCCTTTGGAGCGATCGCAACTCTTCCATCGCCATTTCGAAATGTATCGCGATGCAGACTGAGTGCCGTATTGGCGAGTCGTGGATAATGCGTTGCGAGGGCATATTTCCCAGACGGCGCAAGTGACCCCAACGAGAGTTGACTATAAAAACTTTCGGTCAAATTCGCAGCTGGCACCCACATGTCGTTGAACTGCTTTGGTGCGCCTTTTGAGTCTGCTCCACGCGCCCACCCCAAGAAACCCATGATCTCCGTCGGCCCCTGAACGAATCCGCAGGCAATCGAAGCCATTCCGATTGTCAACACTCCAGCAATGAAACCAAATGCACCGCCACCAATCGTATTCAAGATGGGAGGCAATGAAATATCAAACGGAAGCAGGAGATCGGCGGTGACGCGAAAGATGAGAAGGAAAGCAAAGAAAAGCAAACCGAGCGCCATTCCCCAAGAGTAATTATCAAAACTGCTCCCTTTGAGAAGGTAACCCAACACCACTGGCTCCCAAAGAGCGAACGCAAGCGCGCCAGCAAGAATGACGCAAATGCAGTGGAGGATTGCGCTAAATAATCCTTGGTTCGACCACCAATAGGCAATCAGAAGAATGAAGGCAAGTACGAGGATGTTGAAGAGTCCATTCATTATGAATCCTTCTTGACGGCTTTCGCAACTGGAGGCGTGGGAGTTGATGGAGATTGGGTCGGTGCTGCGGCTGCTGTCGCAGACTTTGCTGGCGCAGGTGTCTTGGGTGCGAAAACACGGGCGATTTCTTCGAGACTTGTTTCGCCACTGCGCACTTTGAGCAGCGCACATTCTTGCGTGAGGGGAGTGCGAAACGCACGACGCATTTGCTGATAGGCGTTGGCGACATCACCGCTTGCAAGAATTTCTTTGCCGCGATCGTCCGGACGAATGACTTCGAATACTCCAAGGGTTCCGACGAAACCAGTTCCTTGGCAGTTTCCGCAATCAACGATTTCATTCTTGAGTTGAATCTTTCCACTCGAGCGAAAGAGTTGGAGTGACTTGCCAGCGGCTCCCCCGAGTCGCTTTGCCTGTTCCGCAGAAGCTTGGAATGATTGCCGACACTCGGGGCAGAGTTTTCTCACCAAACGACCAGCGACTACGGCGCGAAGTGAATTTGCTGCGGCTTTGGGATCCCCAATCGCTTTGAGATACGTGGACAGACCGACAAGAACAGAGTCGGTCGGAATCAGCACATAGAACAAAGTCCCTTGGCTATTTGGATTTGTCAGGACTGGCCCCGTTCCTTGATCCGTGATGTCCGAGACCAACATCACATTGGGTCCACGTCGGACGATCGACTGGAGAGTCGTTGCATATTCAGTCGTTGATTCGCCTGCAGCCCATGCGGTTTGCGTGACTCCCTCGAGTCGGCGATCCACCTGCCTTTCAATTGTTTTGATATCGCTGGTGTACGGATTATGCTGAGAAAGCAGGGCGTATCCCAATGTTGTCAACCCATGCCCTGGTGGCACAAGAACAAGAACGACGCCACCTGGGACAGTCGAGATCGACTCTTTCAAAGTCTGCACTTGGATCGGAAGCAAACCAGTTTGTTCGAATGGAATGCTTAGTTGCTTCTCGCGGTCCATTTCAAGCCGAAGGATTTGACCCGCCGACGAACCCCAAGTCGAAAGCAAAAACTTCACATCGCCTTCGCCGATTTTCATTCCCAGCGTTCCAGTTTGTCGCTTTCGGCGCTCCTGAACATCAAGACCCGCAGCTGTCTTGAGATAGTCAATCATGCGAACGGCAACATCGGGTGGATATATTTCCCGACGCGCCTTCACCGTGTCAACTGTTTGAACCGTGAGGTAGCCCGTTCCAACTGGAGCAAGCTCGACGCGACTTGCTCGGGCTGGAAGCGAAGGCACCAAGAGTCGCTCTGTATTGATATGCGTCTCAAATTGCGGAGCTTCTTTTTCTGGAGGCGTCTGCATCTTGCCTTTTCCGTTGCTGTAAGACGCCGTGACCTCATTGAACGCATTCTTCGTTCGACGATTCGCACGGAACGCAGCAAGCTTCGTCGCAAAGATGTCAAACTTGTCCGCGGATGCAACTCGTGCGTCTCGGAATTTCCAATATGCGTATGGAACCGCGGCAAACAGCAAGATCATGATCGGCAAACCGACCCAGAACCATGGGACGAACAGCATGATTGTGACGCCGACGACAAGCACTGACAAACTGACTGCAGCCCATCGTTCAGGAAACAATCGGCGCTTGCGACTGTCCATCTCGATCACAGTTGAAATCACCCATGCATATGGGAGGAGAACCAAGAAGATCACGATCGGTTTGTAAATCGAAACGAGATTGATCGCCAAAGGATCGACGGCAAGAAAGTATGAATTTACTGCAGAAATCATGGTCAAATTCGGCTCGCAGTCTGGTCTTTACGTGATGCCCTTCAGGCGCATCTTGAGTTCTTCGGGACGAGGAGTCGATTCAATCGCGACACGTTGATGCACCATTTCGCTCTCGACAAGTTCAACAAGAGCTGACGTGAAATCGAGCATTCCTTCATCCTTGCCTGCTTTGAGAACCTCAAGAAGATCGCCTTCTCTTGCTTCCAAAATGTATTTCTGAACAACGGGCGTGTTGAGAAGAATTTCAAGTGCAGGAATGCGTGCAATTTCAGGCTTGAGGGTTGGCAACAGTTTCTGATAGACGATCGCGCGCAGGTTGTACGCAAGTAGTTTTCGAATCTGATCGCGCTCATTTTCTGGGAACAAGTCGTAAATACGACCGAATGTTTGCCACGCACTCGACGCATGAATCGTTCCGAAGACCAAATGGCCCGTTTCGGCTGCGCGCACGGCGGCTTCGAATGTTTCGTAGTCGCGCATTTCGCCCACGAGGCAGATATCTGGATTTTCTCGCACGAGAGCCCGCAGCGCATCGTCAAAATTCGTGCAATCAATGCCGATTTCGCGCTGATTGATCGTTGCCTTGACATCTGTAAAGATGTATTCGATCGGATCTTCGATCGTGACAATGTGCACCTTCTTGCGCTCATTGACATACTGAAGCATTGCAGCGATCGAAGTACTTTTCCCAGATCCAGTGACTCCAGAGAACAGAATCAAGCCCTGAGCCAACATTGCGATATCGCCAAGACTTGGTCGCAGTCCGAGTTCTTCAAAGGTCTTGATCTTGCTTGTAATAAGTCGCGCCGCAACCGCAGGACGACCTCGAGCCATAAACAAATTCACTCGGAATCGCCGACCTTGATCGAAGTCAAATGCAAAGTCCATCGAACCATTTCGGCGGAAGTGATCAAGCTGATTCGGGTCAAGAATATCCTTCGCCACTTGGAACATCAGGTCTTCAGTGATCGGCGGAGTTGCCAAATCACGGAGCGCTCCTCTGTGTCGGATGCGCGGCGGAAGCCCTGACTTCACGATGAGATCACTTCCTTCAATCTTGATGATCGCTGTCAACCATGAATTCCAGGCTTTGCGACCTTCGCCTGGTTGCGTCCCGCGATTATCGAGTGGAACTGGAGTGAGAAGTTCGTTGCGTGAATGGCTCAAGGCGGTTCCTTCGGTGCATTTCTATCGTGAATCGAGAGAGTAGCAGGGGAGCGACTTGAATGGGAGCGCCGACTTGACGAGAACAAGAAATCCTCCGATCATCCCCCAATGGAAGACAAGATTTCTCAAGACGGGATCACCTTTGACGATGTCCTTCTGATTCCGCGATTCAGCGCAGTCGTTCCTGACTCCGTTGACATTTCCACCAGACTAACCCGCAATATCTCGATCGGTTTACCGCTGATCTCTGCACCGATGGACACGGTGACCGAAGCAACTTTGGCGCGTGCCCTCGCGCAAGAAGGGGGCATCGGGATCATCCATAAGAACATGACTCCTGAGCAGCAGGCGAGCGAGGTCGCCAAAGTGAAGCGCAGTGAGAATGGGATCATCGTCGACCCGATCATTTTGAGCCCAAACGAGTCTGTGGCACGCGCATTGGCATTGATGTCGGAGCAAGGGGTGAGCGGATTTCCAGTGACGGAAGATGGAACTCGCGGCGGAAAACTGGTCGGAATTCTCACTCGACGCGATATGAAGTTTGTAGCAAAGGCAGCTGCGACAACAACAGTCGGTGATTCGATGACGAGCAAAAACCTGACAACTGGTCGATTGAATACGCCACTCGCCGAGGCCGAAGCGATCATGATTCGTGCGCGTGTCGAGAAGTTGCCACTCGTCGACGATTCGGGGCGCTTGACCGGATTGGTCACGATGCGAGACATCGACAACACCCGTCGTCATCCACGCGCATGCAGAGATTCTCGAGGAAGGCTTCGCGTTGGAGCATCGGTCGGAGTTCGTCAATATGACCGCGTCGAAGCGCTCATCGCAGCTGAAGTCGACGTGATCGTCGTCGACACGGCGCATGGTCATAGTCAGAATGTCCTCGAAACCGTGCGAGAACTGAAAAAACGCTATTCCATCGAAGTCATCGCTGGAAATGTTGGGACTGCCGATGGTGCGAAGGCGCTGATCGATGTGGGTGCTGATGCGATCAAGATCGGTATCGGGCCTGGCTCAATTTGCACGACCCGCGTCGTTACTGGAGTGGGAATGCCACAAATCACGGCGATCATGAACGCCGTCTCGGCTGCGGAAAAGGCTGGGATTCCAGTCATCGCAGACGGGGGCATTCGACTCTCGGGCGACATTGCCAAGGCGATCGCCGCTGGTGCGCACTCGGTGATGCTCGGCGGGCTCTTTGCCGGGCTAGATGAAAGTCCAGGCGAACTCGTCCTTCATAGCAACCGCCGATTCAAGGTCTATCGAGGCATGGGGAGCGAAGGCGCAATGAACGCTGGAAGCGCCGATCGATATTCGCAAGCGGGCTCTCGAAAATTCGTCCCAGAAGGGGTGGAAGGGCGCGTTCCGTACAGGGGCACGCTCTCCGATTTCGTCTATCAAATGATCGGAGGACTGCGCAGCGCAATGGGTTATTGCGGTTGCAGCACGATCGAAGAACTTCGCACTAATGCGAGATTCGTGAGAGTCAGTGCTGCGACTGTGGTCGAGAACCATCCGCACGATATTCAGATCACCAAGGAATCCCCTAACTATTCCAGAGGAGTCTCCAACGGAATGATCGGGGAGTGATGCTGAATCAGTACCGGCGACAGGAATCGAACCTGCACGAGGTATTAGCCCCAATGGATTTTGAGTCCATCGCGTCTGCCAGTTCCGCCACGCCGGCTTGAACTGATCGCAGGATAACAAGAACAGAGAATTGCGCTACCTTCCCGACTCGATATTCGCCCTTTGATATTGGCCGTTTGAGATTTGAGAAAACACCGATGCCTCTGTTGAGAAACTTCCTCTTCATCTTGTCCATCGCGATCGCAGTAACTGCGCTGCAATCTGCCGCTGGGGCCGAAGTCGTTTCGCCAGCGGTGGTGTGCGCTCCGTCGAGCGGCAATATCAATGGTGGCGATCTGAGCATTTTCAGCCCGGCAAGCCCTCCAGCGCATGAAATCCGAGAGATTGCGTGGCTTGTCCTTGGAATTTGTGCAGTCATTTTCGTGGTCGTTGAAGGCGTCTTGATCTGGTCGATCATTCGATTCCGCAAGAAGGCGCGCGATGCTGGCGAACCCCTTCAAGTTTTCGGCAGCAACCCCGTCGAACTCGCATGGACGGTGATCCCGACGATCATCGTGTTCGTTCTTGCGCTTGCAACGCTGCGAACAATCCGCGAAGTGGAATTGACGGAGCCACCAGCAGGTTCACTCAACGTCGATGTGATTGGGCATCAATGGTGGTGGGAATATCGACTTCCAAATCTGCAAGGCGACGGAACGATTGTCACCGCAAATGAACTCGTCGTGCCGGTTGGACGACCAATCTGGCTGACACTTCATTCGGCGGATGTCATCCATTCTTTCTGGATTCCGCAACTGAATGGCAAGACCGACATCATCCCAAACAATGTTGGGCACACATGGTTTCAAGCTGATCGCCAAGGAATCTTCCTTGGTCAGTGCGCTGAATATTGTGGGATGCAACATGCGAATATGTTGCTGCGCGTGACCGCAGTTGATGACGCTGCATTCGCTGCTTGGTGCACGATCCAATCGAGCGCCGCCGTTTCAAATACAACTGTTGAGCAGGGGCGCAATATGTTTCTTGATCTGGCTTGTATGAATTGTCATGCGATCGACGGAACTTCCAACGGATCGTTCGGACCCAATCTGACGCATCTCATGAGCCGAACGACGATCGGGGCGGGAGTTGCACCACTCAACGCGGAAACGCTGCGGGCGTGGGTCGACAATCCACAGAACCTCAAGGATGGCTGCAATATGCCAAGTCTCGAACTCGAACCAAGTCAACTTGATGCGATCGTCGCATACCTCTTGACCCTGAAATAAATCACATGACGACTGCATCACATCCTCACTCCATTCCTGATGAAGTGCGACTTACATTCGGCGCTCGTCTTCATTCTTGGGCTGTCTCCGTTGATCACAAGCGACTCGGAATGATGTATGTCGGTTTCGGTCTGTTCTTCTTCGTGATTGGAGGAATCGAAGCAGCGCTGATGCGAATGCAACTTGCGCAAGCGGCGGGCAAGATCATTGATCCCGCAACATTCAATCAACTTTTCACGATGCACGGCACCACGATGGTCTTTCTTGTGGGAATGCCGATTCTGCTTGGAATTGGAAATTATCTGATCCCGTTGATGGTTGGTGCGAGAGACATGGCGTTTCCTCGTCTCAACGCATTTGGGCTCTGGCTCTTCGTCTTTGGAGCATGCCTTCTGTACTACTCATATGTTGGCGCACAAGGGCTGTACGGAACATCGGCTGCGCCAGATGTCGGATGGTTTGCATATGCGCCCCTGACATCGAAAACATTTTCTCCAGGGAACTCAACGGACTATTGGATCTTGGGAATCTTGGTCAGCGGTTTAGGAAGCATCACAACTGCAATCAATATCGTTGCAACGATCTTGGTCATGCGCTGCCCTGGAATGACGCTCATGCGGATGCCGCTTCTCTGCTGGATGATGTTGGTGACGGGCATCCTTGTGATCATTGCGATACCAGTGCTCACTGGCGCCCAAGCGATGCTGATCTTGGACCGATTTCTCGGCGCACACTTTTTCGACACCCAAAACGGCGGTTCGGCAGTGCTTTGGCAACATCTCTTCTGGTTCTTCGGGCATCCTGAGGTCTACATTCTCGTCCTACCAGCCTTTGGTTTTCTCAATGAAATCATCCCAGTTTTCAGCCGAAAAGTGATCTTTGGATATGCGCTGATGGTTGCTGCGACCGTGGCAATCGGCTTCATTTCTCTCAGCGTTTGGGCGCATCACATGTTCTCAATCGGGATGTCACCCGAAGTCAATTCATTCTTCGCTGCAACGACATTTCTGATTGCGGTTCCAACGGGGATCAAGATTTTTACATGGCTTGGAACAATGGTCGGTGGAAGAATTCACTTCGCGACCCCAATGCTCTTTGCTGCGGGATTCATTGCGATGTTCACCTTCGGCGGACTGACTGGCGTGATGCTCGCCGTCGTCCCATTCGACTGGCAATTGTCGGACAGCTATTTCGTCGTGGCGCATTTTCACTATGTGCTTTTCGGCGGAACAGTCTTTGGGATTTTCGGCGGTGTCTTCTATTGGTTTCCAAAGGCCACAGGGCGAATGCTTTCGGAACGGCTTGGAAAATGGTTCTTCTGGTTCTTGTTCTTCGGATTCAATCTGACTTTCTTACCGATGCACATTTCTGGGATTCTGGGAATGCCACGACGCATCTACATGTATCAACCAGATCGAGGGTTGGAGTTGTGGAACATGCTTTCATCAATCGGAGTTTTCTTTCAAGCGATTGCGATCATCCTCTTTGTCTGGAACATCATCCGTTCTCTTCGCAGTGGCAAGGTGGCGGGGAATAATCCATGGAATGCATGGACACTGGAGTGGGCAACCTCGAGTCCACCACCCGAATGGAACTTCGATCAAGTTCCCACCGTTGGTTCCGCACGTCCACTCTGGGATGTCGCTAATCCGCAGGATCCAGATTCTCGGCATGAGGAGCACCTATGAGCGTTGCTGTATCAAAGACATCTCAACCTGTGCAGTGGCAACCTTCGCGTGGCAAGGTTGGAATGATCTGTTTGATTGCAGCAGAAAGTTGCATCTTCCTGACTTTCGTTGTGGCGTATCTGTTCTACATCGGTAAGAGCGCAACGGGCCCTCAGCCTAAAGACGTGATCGAGATGCCGCTTGTGATCGTGAATTCGATTGCACTCATTTCGAGCTCATTCACCGTGGTCTTCGCCGTGAAAGCACTCGAACGACAGAAAAAAGGTCTCTTTCTCGTCTGGCTGGCCTTGACGATTGTGCTGGGGCTTTGGTTCGTCGGTGGAACAGCGTCCGAGTGGAAAGGGATGATGGAACAGCATGGTCTTTACATCGGGACCAATCTCTTTGGCACAACTTATTATGCACTCGTCGGTCTGCATCTCCTTCATGTGGTTGTGGGGCTGACGATGCTGAGCATTGTGTTGATACTGGGAACGCTTGGGTGCGTTCGCTGCCGCCACGCGCACGCGTTTGACATGTTGAGTTGGTATTGGCATTTCGTCGATGCGGTATGGATCGTCGTTTTCACAACGGTCTACGTGATTGGACGTTGATTGAGAAACAAGGCGCACACATGAAGCAGAACGAAGACAAACATCTCGCAACCGCCGCACAAGACGGACGAATTGAAACTCCATATAACCGCGCGATTCCAGAGCCGACTTCGGGTCCGATCGTGACGGCTTTGGGCGTGGCACTTCTTGCGGCAGGACTCGTCACGGATTACTGGGTCTTGGCTGTCGGTGCGATACTGGCCGTCTTTGGAATGGTCGTCTGGTTTAAAGACATCTTTCCGCAAGAGTGTCTCGAACCGATCCCTGCTGATCTCTTGGCCAAAGCAGGACCGGATTACGCAGTCGAGGGCGAAGGCCCTAAAGTCGAAAGACCACTATTCCCTGCAGAAGTTCATCCATATCGCTCAGGGGTTGTGGGAGGGCTCGTGGGCGGTGTTGCGATGGCGATCGTGGCGTGCATGTGGGGAATCGTCAAACATGGCAGCGTCTGGTTACCGATCAACCTTCTCACTGGCGCTGTCATTCCAGAAGTGGGAACGGCAGATCTTGCAACACTCGAAGTGTTGCATCCTGGATGGTTTGCAATCGCAATTGGAATTCATCTTGCGATGTCTGTTGCCGTTGGATCGCTGTACACCACAGCACTGCCGATGATGCCGCGTCGCCCCATTTTCGCAGGTGGAGTGCTCGTGCCAATCATTGTCACAGGTTTAGTCTGGGCGACACTTGGCGTCGTCAATCCAGCACTCGAAAAATACATTTCGTGGCCGTGGTTCATTGGAAGTCAATTGGCATTTGGAGTCGCCTGCGGTTGGTGGGTCAGCCGAGGAGAGATGGTCTCGACGATGACCAACAAAACACTTGCACAGCGATTGCGAATTGAACGAGGAGGCGACGAATGATGTCCCCACAAACATACCGCTTGCTTGCGTGCGTTCTTGTTTTTTCAGCCATCGTGTTTGCCTTTGTTGGCTGTGACCGCTTGCACGGGAAACCAACCGAAGCTGCTCCAACTGTGATTGGATCGCCATCGTGGACACAGTCGACCTTCAATACAAGTTGCCTCGGTTGCCATTCGAAAGGTGCCGAGGGTGCAGCAATACCGCTTATGAACGCTGGTTATTGGAAAGTTGCAACTGATGCGCACGTGATCCAAGTTCTCTCGCACGGGCAGGGAGTCTCGATGCCGAACTATTTGGATTCCGATGGCGGCCCGCTGACCTCCGATGAAATCGCAGCGTTGGTCAAAGGAATGAGATCGATGTGGGGAGCTGGATCACTTGGAGGGCAGGGAGCGCAGGGAGGGCATGCGGGACAGGGCGATATCTCAGCAACTGTGGTTGCTGGCGACGCTGCGTCTGGTGCGAAAGTATTTGCGACCGCATGCGCTTCATGTCACGGAACTGGCGGTTCTGCAGGAAGCGTGACTGATCCGATGTATCTGCGGCTCATCTCTGACCAAGGATTGTGGAGCGCCGTCGTCTACGGCCGAACCGAACTCGGAAGCCCCGCGTGGAATCAACCCATGCCGAATCATCCAACAGGATTGACGACGACTGAGGTTGCTGATGTCGTCAGTTGGATTGCGCAGGCGAGACCAGTTTCCAAAGCGCAAGGTCAAGCAAAGGTTCAAACGAAAAGCCAACCGAAAAACCAGAATGCGAGCGATACGAAATGAGTGACAACACAAAAGGCGAAACGAAGAAAGAAGGCTGCGTTGGATGCGGTTGTGGTGGTGGCGGAGGCGGACGTCCAGCTGCTGTGCCACAAGATGCGCGTCGCGGATTCATGTTCAAAATTGGCGCCGGATTGCTTGGGATAGGCGGAGCGCTCGCAGCTGTACCAATCGTCGGATACATCGTTGGACCAGCGCGAAGTCGCTATCGCAACCAATGGGTCGATCTGGGAGCAACCACGGCATTTCCTTCGGGCCAAACTCGTTTCGCGACATTCCTGAATCCGATTCGACAACCCACCGATGGAGATGCCGCAAAAACCGCATGTTGGGTGCGCTGCGTCGAAGCTGGAAAGTTCCAAGTCTTTGCAATCAATTGTGCTCACCTCGGATGCCCAGTTCGTTGGTTCGAGCAATCGAAATTGTTCATGTGCCCATGCCACGGCGGGGTGTATTACCAAGATGGATCTCGTGCGGCAGGACCGCCACCGCGCGGTCTCTTTGAATACAAGTGGAAAGTCGAATCGGGAAAACTCCTCATTGATGCCGGCCGATTGCCGGGATTGGAAGAGTCGGTATGAACCGCGAAGTCATTCTCAAACTTCTCAAGAGTCCCGCGCAGTGGATTGAAGAACGCACGGGTGTTGTGGCGTTCAGTGCGCCACTGCTCTTTCACCATGTGCCTCGAAGTGCAAAGTGGTGGTACGTCTTTGGAAGCGCGACTCTGATGTTCTTCACAATTCAGATTGTGACTGGAATCTGCCTTGGAACGATGTATGCCCCGAGCGCATCAAATGCTTGGGAAAGCCTTCGTTTCATCGACGAAGAGATTCCATTTGGATGGATGCTGCGAGCGCTCCACGGTTGGTCGAGCAGTGCGATGGTGGTCATGATGGCGATCCACATGCTGCAAGTCTTCATGCACGGTTCGTTCAAATTCCCGCGCGAGTTGAATTGGATCACGGGCGTGTTCTTGCTACTGACGGTGCTTGCACTGGCGTTCACGGGACAAGTCATGCGCTGGGATCAAGATGCATACTGGGGACTTGGAATCGGTGCAGCGATCGTTGACCGCGTTCCTGTCTTCGGCGATCAGATGCGTGCGCTCATGCTGGGCGGACCAATCATCGGCGGCGAAACGCTCAACCGATTCTTTGCGCTCCATGTTTTCATTCTGCCAGGTGCCGCCATCGCGTTGGTCGGACTTCACATGACGCTGATCATCAAGAACGGCATCAGCGAAATGCCGAAGCCTGGCGAGATCGTGGTGCCTTCGACATATCGAGAAGGTTTCGAAGAGCGCATGAAAAAAACTGGGGTGCCGTTCTTCCCAGACGCAGTGCAGCGCGACATGGTTTTCTGCGGAGTCTGCCTCCTTCTGCTCGTCTTCTTGGCTGCGTATTACGGCCCGTTCGGTCCAGGCGGAATGCCAGATCCAACGCTCATCAATACCAATCCACGGCCGGACTATCCCTTCATGTGGATCTTTGGAGCAGTCAGCCTTCTTCCGCCTGCATCTGAAACAGCCATCATGTTGGTTGCACCAGTTGTTGGGATTGTCATCTTGGTGGCAGTTCCATTCCTTGCAAACTCTGGCGAACGCGCTCCGAGTCGTCGTCCTGGAATGATGCTGCTTGCAGTTGTTGTTGTGATGGCAATCGTCGCACTGACATGGGAGGGAGTAACAAGCCCATGGTCGCCAGTCATGGACGGTTGGTCGGCACTGCCAACACCGACTCAATTTGTAAAAGGTCGCACGCCACTTCAAATGCAAGGAGCAGTCGTCTTTCAGTTTGCACAATGTCGCAACTGCCATGAACTTGGTGGCTTTGGCGGCAAGCGTGGTCCTGCACTCGATGAGGTTGCAACTCGCATGTCACCTGATCAACTCATCCGTCAAGTCCAACAGGGCGGTGGCAATATGCCCGCATTCGGAAAGAATCTCAACAGTGCGCAGATGACCGCCATCGTCGATTTCCTCAGCACGCTTCACCCTGAAAACGAAGCGGATTCGGCGATTCCTGGGGCGCAGTTGCCACTGCCGATCAAGTCGCCACTGACGATGAATACGGTTTCGAGCGGAGCAGAGACGCCAGCAGGAATTCATTCGCGCTGAGCGCAGCCGCCGCCATTTTCAACAGTTGGAATATCGACCCATGGCTGGTCGTGGGAATCGCATGCGCCTGCGCGTTGTATGCACGAGGCGTGCGAGGAATCGTCGGGCGTGTTCGCGGATTCCCTCGTTGGAGACCCAAGTGCTTTGCTGCGGGAATGGCGATTCTCTTTCTCGCTCTTGCATCGCCGATCGACTCGCTCGGTCACATGCTGTTATGGGTGCACATGGTTCAACACTGGTTGTTAATCATGATTGCTGCACCGCTGATTCTCTTAGGAGCGCCAGGCATTCCAATGCTGCGGGGACTACCAAACGTGGTTCGTCGGCAAGCACTCGGCCCATTTCTTGCCAGCCCTTTCCTGCGCAAATGTCTTGGCGTCATACTGCATCCAGTCAGCGGATGGATTGCATTCGCACTCGTCAACTGGGTCTGGCACTATCCAACTTTTTATGGCGCTGCGCTCGAGTCAACATTCGTTCACCGATTTGAACACGCTTCGTTTCTTGCGGGCGCCATGCTGTTTTGGTGGCAGATTATTGCGCCGTGGCCGTGGCACGCACGGTGGCCCGATGCAGCGCTCGTTGTCTATCTGCTTGCCGCCGATGTGCAAAACA
This sequence comes from uncultured bacterium, assembly GCA_903919715.1. Lineage (GTDB taxonomy): Bacteria > Planctomycetota > Phycisphaerae > Phycisphaerales > SM1A02 > F1-60-MAGs104. The sequence continues at coordinate 57,178 of CAIXJC010000010.1, forward strand.
CGATCTTCTCTGCAATCGTGACCTTTTCCGACTCAGTGCTCTATTCAAACTATCTCGCAACCGCACCCGCACTCGGCTGGACTGCGCTTCGCGATCAGCGAACCGCTGGGGCATTCATGTGGACCGCTGGTCAAGTCGTCATGCTGCCAGCTGCAATTTTTCTGATCTTGCGGGCACTGAAAATTGTTCGCCCCAATCGATTCGCGGCGCCTCAGCGTGACGCTCTTGCCGTGCATCACCAAAAGCGCTTTGACCTGCTTCAAGTCGCATGGATCGGCGGGTTCCTGCGCAATCGTGCAGCGAGAGAGTCGCTGAGATGGACGCTGGTGGCGGTTGCACTCGTCATTGTGGTGGATGGATTTGCAGGTCCATCTGACTCACCATCAAACCTCGCTGGGACATTGCCGTGGACTCATTGGCGCGGCGTCATCGTGATTGCACTTCTCTTTGGAGGCAATTTTCTTTGCATGTCCTGTCCATTGATGGCACCCCGAAATCTCATGCGCCGATGGTGGACTCCGCACTTTCGTTGGCCAAGCGCCTTGCGTTCCAAGTGGTTGGCAGTTGGGCTTGTTGCGATCTGGCTGATTTCATACGAGGCCTTTGATCTTTGGTCGAGTCCAATAGCGACCGCATTCATCATTGTCGGATACTTCACCGCAGTTCTTGTGATCGATGGCCTCTTTCGAGGTGGCAGTTTTTGCAAATGGGTCTGTCCCATTGGGCAATTTCATATGACACAAAGTCTCGTCTCACCACTTTCGGTTTCCGTCAGCAATACAGCGGTATGCGCAACATGCACGGGACGAGAGTGCATTCGCGGCTCGAATTCTGGCCACATCAAATCATCGAGTGTCGCACTGCGGATCTCGGTGCCTGGTTGCGAGTTGGAACTCTTTCAGCCCGCCAAGCGCGGCAACTTGGACTGCACATTCTGTTTGGACTGCGTCGATGCGTGCCCGCACGACAACGTTGGAATTTTAACGCAGTCACCTCGCATAGGCCTGACTGATCGGCGATGGGGATCATCGATCGGACGGATCGCCTCTCGGATCGATATCGCCGCATTGCTCGTGCTCTTGGCATTCGGCGCCTTCGCTAATGCAGCAGGGATGACCGTGCCGTGGCTTGATTTTGTCGATGGCGTAACGCAGTCACTTGGTCTCACGTCGACTGTTCCCGTCGAAGCGGGAATGACGACGGTGGCGATCGTGATCGTGCCATTGATTCTGATGTCAGCCTCTGCACTTATCTCGTCACAAATCGCAAAGCGGCCATGGCGCGAAGAGTTCTGCCGAGGTGCACACGCGCTTGTTCCCATCGGTGCATCTATGTGGTGTGTGCACTGGTTCTTTCATCTCGCAACGAGCGCTTCGACAGCAATTCCAGTCATGCAGCGAGCCCTCAATGACCTTGGATTCGCATGGTTCGGCGAACCACAGTGGGCGGCTTCATGTTGCGGTTCCGTTCCAACGTGGTTGATACCGATTGAACTTCTCTTGCTGCAGTTGGGGTTGGTCGTCTCGGGTTGGATGGTCTGGCGCGGAAATGCGCAGCGAATAGGGGGGCGATCAATCGTGACAGCGCTTCCGTGGTGGATTCTGGCACTGACCTTATGGCTCGTTGGCGTTTGGATCGTCTTTCAACCAATGCAAATGCGTGGGACATCAACGCTATGAAACTCGATGCAATGATGAAATGGATCGCCCGTGTGCTTGCAGTCGCATGTTGCATCCGAGCGCATGCAGATGGAGGAGCTGTCGTCGATCGCGGCCACTACGGAGCGTTTGACGTGACCGTTTTTCTCTCACCAGTTCCGCCGTGCGCAGGCGCAATCGATTTTTCAATCCTCGTCTCTCGAAATGGAGAACCCCAGTTGAGTACCCCCGTGCATGTGCGTGCGGATGGTCCCGGCGGTGCGTGGAACGAAGTCGAGATGCACAGTGCAGATTCCGGCAATCGACTCTTGCGTGCATGTTCGTTGACACTTGGATCACCTGGCGTATGGCGAATTTCCATTCTGATTGGTGATGGCGTCTCTGATCGTGGTTCGTTCGATATCTCTGTGAATCCCGCACCGCCACCGTGGCGCGCATCGCTTCCTTGGATGGTGTTATGGATTCCAGCTGCACTGATTCTGGTGGCACGAGAAAAACTGATAACGAATCAACGTCGTCGCCGCGGTGCTTGGAGGGAATCGGACCAAGCTGGATCAAATCCGGAACGATTTTCAGCGAGTATTCTGTGATCACCATGACCGCGACTGAAGGAGCCATACCGAAGGATTTGTCAGCTGACGAACTGTCGAAGCTCTACCGCATTGACGACTTCGAGATGATTGCGCGTGAGCGACTTTCACAAATGACATTTGCGTACTACGCAGGGGGAGCAGGGGACGAACGCACACTGTCGCGCAATCGAGCCGCATGGGAGGCACTCTCGATCTGGTACCGAGTGATGATCGATGTCTCCAAGCGATCGCCCGCAACAACGATGTTGAATATGCCACTGTCCTTTCCACTACTCGCAGCGCCAACTGCACTTCACAAGATGGCGCACCGCGACGGAGAAGTTGCGACAGCGCGCGCATGCGGTACCGCAGGCATTCCGATGGTGGTCAGCAGTCTTTCGACAACATCCATCGAGGAGATTTGTGCGGCTTCGAGCTCGCCAATTCTCTTTCAGTTATACATCGGTCAAGACCGCGGATTCTTGGGCGAGTTGGTTCATCGAGTCGAACGTGCTGGATGCGTCGCATTGCAATTGACTGTGGATACTCCAGTCTGGGGACTGCGTGAGCGAGAAATGAAAACTGGGTTTCACGTTCCCCAAGGCATGGGCATTGTGAATCTCCAACGATCAGGCGCCGATGCAAATGGTCACACAGGCGTTGGCATGGCACAAACATTGGGATGGACGATCACGCCAAGTTTGTGTTGGAAAGATCTTGAATGGCTCTGCGGATTGACGAGACTTCCTGTGATGGTCAAAGGAATCTGCCGAGCTGATGATGCGCTCACCGCCGTGCGCTGTGGAGCGAAGGGAATCGTTGTCAGCAACCATGGGGGACGACAACTCGACGGTGCGCCGCCGACTGCTGAGGCATTACCGCGCATTGCACAGGCTGTGGCGAGTCGCGTTCCAGTGGTCGTCGATGGTGGCATTCGGCACGGCGGCGACATTCTCAAGGCATTGGCGCTCGGCGCAACAGCTGTTCAGATCGGGCGACCAATTCTGTGGGGGCTTGCGACGGCAGGTGAGCATGGCGCGCGCCGAGTGATCGACATTCTTTCAAGCGATTTCGATCGAGTGATGGCATTGGCCGGATGCCCAACCATCGCCAGCATCACGCACGATTTGCTTGAACCTTCACGCTAACTTTGCCGGCGCATTTTCAACCAATTCAATCTTGACGGACTTGCTTGCGCGTATACCCTAACAGATACCGAACAGTTCTGCCATGGGTCGAATTCCAAATGAAATCATCGCACGGATTGCTGCACTGACGAAACAGAAGAGTCCGTCCTTGCCCTATGAAGTTGGGCATGTTGAACATCCTCAAGAACGTGAGCATCATGGTCTTGGCGATCTTGAACTTCCGCTTGGATTACCGCTTGGATTACCGCTTGGATTACCGCTTGGATTACCGCTTGGAACAGTTCATGAATGGATGACCCGTGACGATCTGGATTCACACGGCGAAGAATGGCTCGCCCCACACGGCGTGATGATTGAGCTCGCATGGCGGATGGTTCGACTCGATGAGGTTCGACTGATCGCATGGATCGGGCGACGTACATGGCCCGCGCCGCGCGCGATGATCGATGCGCACGGTTCACGCGATCTCTTGGCGCGCTCCATCTTCGTTGACACACATTCCAACAATCGCACAAGTGAAAGAGAAAACCGAATATGGGCTGCCCAACAATCGCTCTCCTGCGATGGAACGATGGTTGTCGTTTGGGATGCCAGCGGATTCGACATGATCGCAAGCCGTCGCATGCAATTAGCGGCAATGCGCACTGAAGATCGACCGCCCGTTCTCGCACTGGCCGTGAGACCGTGGCGAGAGAGAACGACTTTGAGCGCCGCCGCCACGAGGTGGGCCGTCTGCGCACATTCGCCCCATTCACAAACAACGGAATCAATTGAGTGCGAACACTTGAATTCAATGCATGAACATAGACCAACGTGGAAAGCAGAATTGCTTCGTGGCCGAGGTTCTATCGGCAATGACGCCGCTGAGAATCGGAAGTTCTTTCGTGCAACATGGTCGTGGAGCGGCGGATGAGTCTGCCAATAAACACTTCGAACAATGCGCCAAGAAACACCGCAGCCCAGAGGCGACTCTTGGCAATTGTTCTCCCACATTGGAGTGTGGATTGCGCACGCAGAAGTGCCCGTCAAAGAGGTCAACGAATCACAGAACAGACGATCATGCTGATCATTCGATCACATGGCGGCATACGCACAGTCTGCGCATGTTGTCAGCGCGCTTCACGCTGCGGCATTCGTCCAGGGATGGCGCTCGCTCATGCCCGAGTTCTCTCTCCGCCACGACGCATCGAAGAAGAGGAAATGCAGAAGCGTGATATGGCACTCTTATGTGCCTGTGCTATCTGGTGTCAACGGTATGCGCCGATCACGATGATCGAGTCAACGCCAGGTCCTGCGGCCATCATCGTTGACATCACGGGATGCGAACGAGTGCATCCATGCGAAACACGTCTGATGAACCGAGTCGTCGATGAGTTGGCAGCGCGCGGCGTGAGTGCCCGCGTCGCAACTGCATCAACTGCAGCCGCTGCAGTCGCAATTGCGCAATCCAGCAGACAGTCGAAGGCGAACTCGAATGCCACAATCAACCTTGAAGGATGCTCCGTGCGAGCTCTACGCATCGATCGAGATGCCATCGATTCGCTTGCACAAGTCAATGTACGAACGATCGGTGAATTGTCGAAACTCCCGCGTACTGGAGCGACGATTCGTTACGGCTCAGCTGTACTGCGACGCCTCGACGAAGCGCTCGGCTTTGCTGCCGAATATCTCCAGCCGATTCGGTCAATGCCACCACCGTCGATGGAGCGGGTCTTCGACGGCCCTGTCACCAATCTCGAAGGCATTCAACTTTCAGTTCGGTTCTTACTGGATGCTCTCTGCGAGCAACTCAATGAGCGCATACGCGGCGGACGAGAATTTGAACTCGTTGCGACATGCGCCGATGCACCAGCATCATCAGTTCGACTGACTTTGGGAGCGCCAAGTTGCAATGCAAAACACCTCGCCAACATGTTCGCTCCCATGGTCGAGCGCATCAATATGGGTGTGGGAGTCGAATCAATTCGCATTTCCGTTCTGCGAATGGGGCGTCGTGGCGCTGGTGAAGCGGTCGGTGAATGGGTCGACACCTTGACGGCACGGTTGGGAAATCGAGGAGTCTTTCGCGCAGGGTTCGTCGAAGATCATCGACCCGCTCATTCCATTCGTTGGATTCCAGTTTCGCAGTCTGGTTTCGCATTGCGAATTGCCACTCGAGATGCGATGGTGAAAGCGGTCAGTGCGTGGCGACCTTCGCACCAATTCATGAGACCCGAACAAGTGATCGTCTCTGCGCCATATGCCGCACGAATTGTATTGCGCGGGCGCAGCGTGGCGATACGGCACTGGGTCGGTCCTGAGCGCATCGTTTCGTCTTGGGAATCGAGCCAAACTGACAATTCGGAGGGATGTGATTTCTGGCGCGCTGAAGCAGAAGACGGTCGCTGGTTCTGGCTGCGCCAAGCGCAAAGTGGATGGACGCTCGTCGGCATCTGGAGTTGATCCATGAGCGATGGATGTCCATATGTTGAGCTTGATGTCATCAGCAATTTTTCCTTCTTAGAAGGGGCGAGTCATCCAGAAGAACTCATCGCATGTGCGGCGGCACTGGGATTCACGTCAATCGGATTAGCTGACCGCATGACGATGGCAGGAATGGTTCGTGCGCATACTGCGGCGCTCAAACATGGGATTGATCTGTGCGTTGGGGCTCGACTGAATCTGCGACTCGATACGCACAGTGAATATTCGCACGGGAAAGCGAGCCACTCGTTGCGACAATTGGAATCGATTGAGATCATTGCATACGCAACGGATCGTTCGTCATACGGTCGATTGTGCCGAGCAATCACTCTCGGTCGAACGCACGAAGAACCTCTGAGCGAAGATGCGCAGACATTCGAGCGCACATGTTGGGATCTGACCATTCATCAGTTCATCGAACTCTCCGAAGGATTCGAAATGATCGTCCTGCAACCAAGTGGCAGCGAATTCATGTCGCACCGCTTGGTCGAAGTTCTCAGTGGTCTGCGCAGACACGCACCAGGACGCGTCTCGCTGGCTGTCTCACGCCTTGGTGAGCCCGAAGAGTGCCTGCGCATTCGTCAATGCCGCTGGCTGGCCCATGAGTGCGCCGTTCCGCTCGTTGCGACCAATGGTGTTCGATTTCACGACCCAACGCGCCGAAAACTGCATGATGTGTTGAGTGCGATCAAATTCGCAACGACCGTAGCCGCTGCGGGATTTGCACTTCTGCCGAACAACGAACGCCATCTACGCACGCCAAGTTGCATGCATGCGCGTTGGCGTGATCTGCCGCATGCTGTCGAGCGATCGAAGGAAATCGCCGAGCGCTGCCGCGGTTTTTCGCTTTCCCAGTTGCAATACCAGTATCCGCGAGAAGTCGTTCCCGACGGGACAACAGCGATGAGTCACCTACGCAATCTGACTCGACAAGGAGCGCAGGAGCGATACCCATCAGGCGCTGAACAAAAAGTGTGCGCGCAGATGGAGCGAGAACTCGATCTGATCGAAGAACTGGATTACGCCTCTTATTTTTTAACCGTACATGACATCGTGCGATTCGCAAGATCGCGCGGCATCCTCTGCCAAGGTCGAGGGGCGGCGGCCAACAGCGTTGTCTGCTTCTGTCTTGGCGTCACGGCGGTTGATCCCGTCAAGATCAATCTGCTCTTCGAACGATTCGTAAGTCGCGAGCGCCAAGAGCCGCCCGATATCGACATCGACTTTGAACACGAGCGGCGCGAAGAAGTTATTCAATACATTTACGCTCGATACGGTCGGATGCGCGCAGCGATCTGCGCAGCCGTCGTGTGCTATCGACGTCGCCTTGCTCTGCGCGAAACAGCGAAGGCTCTTGGCTTTACTGTCGACGCAATTGATCAGCTGGTTCGCGGGCTCTCTGAATCGCCTAGCGACGAAGAAGTTCGCACCGTGGGTTCACAATGCGGGATCGAGTTCGGCAATTCTGCGCTGCAAGAACTTCTTCAGCTTGCCGGACAGATCGAAGGATTTCCAAGGCATTTGTCACAGCATTCTGGTGGATTTGTGATCACAGAAGCGCCGCTCTGTGACATGGTTCCCATTCGAAATGCGTCGATGGACGGCCGCACAATGATTGAGTGGGACAAAGACGACATCGATGCAATGGGAATGCTCAAGATCGACATCTTGGCACTCGGCATGTTGACCTGCATTCGCAAGACACTTGCAATGATTGGCAGGCCGGTCGAAGCAGCCACCAAAGGCTCGACCGTGTGTGAGATTGCGCTCCATACGATTCCTCCGGAAGACCCTGCAACCTATGAAATGATGACGCATGCAGACACGATCGGGGTCTTCCAGATCGAAAGTCGAGCGCAGATGGCGATGCTGCCTCGCTTGCGTCCAAAGTGTTTTTACGATCTTGTCATCGAAGTGGCGCTCGTGCGCCCTGGACCGATTCAAGGCGATATGGTGCATCCGTATTTGCGTCGACGCTCTGGCGAGGAAGCACCGTCGTATCCAAGCGAAGCGGTACGACAGATTTTGGAGCGCACACTCGGCATTCCGATCTTTCAAGAGCAAGCGATGGCGCTTGCAATCACCGCAGCTGGATTCACAGCGGGTGAAGCAGATCAGTTGCGGCGGTCAATCGCTGCATGGAAGCGAAGCAAAAATATGCTTCTGCAATTCAAGGCACGTCTCGAAAATGGCATGATTGCCCGCGGATACCGATTGGATTTCGCTCGCCAAGTTTTTCAGCAAATCCAGGGATTCTCTGGCTATGGTTTTCCCGAAAGTCACGCCGCCAGCTTTGCGCATCTTGTCTATGCCTCGGCGTGGCTCAAGCGCCATCATCCTGCCGCATTTGCGGCTGCGCTGCTCAACAGTCAACCGATGGGCTTCTACGCTCCTGCACAGATCGTGCAAGATGCGAAGAGGCACGGTGTCATCGTGCTCCCGATCGATGTGAATATCAGCGGATGGGAGTGTTCGCTGGAATCTCTACCACCAGGCAGGCGCTCCGAATCATTGGATACATGTGCATGGGGCAGTGGAGGTCCTGCACTTCGCCTTGGAATGCGCATGGTTCGAGGACTCTGTGAAGCAGACGGGATCAAAGTCATGCGGCAGACTGGCGCCCAAGGTCATTCATCATCTGTCGAAGAGTTATGGAGATCGAGTGGCATGAGCGTCAGCGCGATTCGCCGACTTGCTCGTGCGGATGCGTTCGGATCAATGGGACTTGACCGCCAATCTGCGATCTGGCAATCGCAAAAATTACGCACTGAAGATGCTCCTCTCTTCACGATCTCACAGGAACCTGATCACACCACGCGGCTTCCTGCGATGAATCAACAGTTGGAAGTCGCCCTGGACTATGCGCAGAACGGGCTTTCGTTGAAGGCACACCCCATCTCGTTCGCACGAGAAAGACTGGCGCGGCGGGGGATTGTTTCGTGTGCGGACATCGGCAACGAGACGAGATATTCGCACGCAGAACGTGCAGCAATCGCGGGGTTCGTGATGCTTCGCCAGCGTCCACCAACTGCCAAGGGAGTCGTCTTTATCACGCTCGAAGATGAAACGGGATCTGCAAATGTGATCATTCGCCCACACATTTGGAAGCGCGACCGAGCAATTGGCAGGCATGCATCACACTTGATCGCACACGGGACTGTTCAATATCGAGATGGAACAATCCATTTGATTGCAACTCGTTTAGAAGGGTGGCCAGCACATGAAAATGAAAAACAAGACTTGTGACTGCCTTCGATCACCGCTGACCACGACCTCGACTGATCAACGTTGTCTGAATCAGAATGTCTGTGGGGCCTTGGCCAGGTTGATCCAACTTGGTCTTCATTCGGCAGAGTGCAATGAATGACGCCGTGCGCCCTCCATCACTCGCCTTCGGCTGATAGATGTCCAGTTCATGGGTGATTGGAACACGTTCATTGAATTCATCGTCTGCTCCAAATCCATTCCAGTGTTGATCGATCTTGCTCGTTGGAGAAATCCCACCGCGAATCTCATCAGCATCAAACGGCACCCACCCGCACCGAGGGATATAGACCTCGCCCCACATGCCCAGTTTCTTCCCGGAGAGTGCTCCACCTGGATGATTCTTGCGATCGACAAGACCAATGACTGGTCGCGCAGGGAAACCCATCGATCGCAAGAGCGCAACGCAGATGCAAGCAACATCCGCCTCACTGCCAACTTGCGTAGCAAGCGCCTGCGCACAACCACGGGCTTCGAGACCGCGCGTCCTCGCCCCAAATGGATTGCCTTCATGATGATCGCCAGTTCGAAGGGCGCGACTGCCCGAGCGGATGATTTCCTTTGCGGCAAATATGGCAGGCGCATTGGGCGGAATTTTCTGAGCTATGTTTTTTCGTAATTCTTGAATCAACGGTTCATTGGGATCAATCCCTTCACTCGTATGCCGCCACCTTTCAACTTCTTCAGGCCACGCTGTCGGCATTGGCACGGCTGATGCCGCCACCTCATCAAGTTGGCAGGACCATGTCTCAACGATCCATGTCAATTCCATTCGAAGTCGATCTTCTACGAAATTTGGAATTGAAACCTCCACGCGCGAGTCGCCCCAACGACTTTGCGACACAGTCAGATTCGTGAGAGCGTCTGCAACTGGGACCGAATCGGTTGCCACTCGGGCACGAAACGAACGCGGATCAACCTGCCACCATGTATCAAGGACGCTGACTGGTACGACAACAGCTTCTGAAACCACATCATCTTTATGAAACGTCGGGAGTTCGATCGCCAACGTGATCTCCCACTTGCGAGAATCGATTCGTTGCAGTGGTCCTGTCGGAGGTCGGCCATCTGGTGGCGCAGCGATCCCAGTTTCAACGATTGACTGCTCCGCCAAAGTGTTCAGCGAAGTGAGTGCGCATGTCATCACAACCGCAGTCACGATCGCGGTCAAACGGTTCATGGCAGAAGACCCGAGCCTCGACCAGTCGCCAAGAAGTAGAGGGTTCCGAAGAATTGAGCCAACACTAGGTTGATCAAGACGATCGCCAAGAAGCTCGCAACAAATGCGCTGGTTGCAGCTCGACCCACACCTGCGGCGCCCGCAGAGCATTTAAAGCCCTTAAAACATGCGATAAAACCAATTGCCGCACCGAATGCGACGGACTTGAGCAATCCAGAAACTGGGTCCCACAAATCCAGTGCCTGAGAAGTAAAAAACCAATAGTCCTCGCTTGAAACTCCGTGGATTCGGACGGTCACAAACCACGCACCCCACGCACCAAGAATATCCGAATAGATCGTCAGGAGGGGAGTCATGACGATGCATGCCACAACACGCGGCGCAACCAAGATGCGAAGGGGATCCGCATCCATCGCACGCATTGCGTCAAGCTGTTCAGTGACCGCCATCGTTCCAAGTTCGGCAGCAAGAGCGCCACCGACCCGCCCAGCAACCATCACCGCGGCCAGCACTGGGCCGATCTGCTTGATGACGGAAATGTTGATCACGCTTCCGAGTCTTGATTCTTGTCCAAGTGATGCGAACTGCTCATACCCCTCGAGTGCAAGGATCATTCCGATGAAAGCCCCTGTGATTGCAACGACTGGAATACTCGCAACGCCGACGGAATAGAATTGTGGTCCAAGGAGCGACCACTTGAGACATCGCAGGGGATGAGCGACGAATCGTGTAAGTACATCTAATACAAATTTGATGAACTCGCCGAATCCCGTCACGGAGTCATAGACCCGCCATCCAAACCTCGAAATCTCTAGAACTGCGTCAGCCACGCTCGTACGGTATCACGCAGAGTGCGTTCTGAATTGCGCGCTCAACCGTAACCATGCCGATGCGCATCATGCAATGAAAGAAAAACCCCCCAGTCATTTGACTGAGGGGTTTGGTTTCTTCAAGAAAAAACAAACAGTGCCTTCGCGGCAACCAAACTTATGGGCAGGCACCCCAACCGCTGAGCAGCGTCGAAAGATCCGCACCATCGGTCATGCCGTCGCCGGTGATATCGGCAGAAGATGAACCCCAACCCGAAAGCAATGTCGCCAAGTCAGAACCGTTTCGCTGACCGTCAAGGTTGAAGTCACCAGGGCATGGCGATCCACAACTGAGGTTCACAACACCTGGCGTGTCCGCATGGGGGACAGGCGCTCCTGCGGTATCCAAAGTTGCGAAGGGACCAATATTCCAGCAACCCGTGTCTTCGCAGCGCCAAATATGTCCTGGCATCAATCCACTATCTGGACCGATTGTGTTTGGACCATAGAACCAACCAGTACCGGTTGGCGGAATGGTTGACGTTTCGACCAGAGCAATCGTGTCAACGACTGAAGACCATGGAGTCACATCAAAAACGCCGTCGCCATAGAGAGGCGCTACGCCAGCATCAAGATCCTGATTGAGCGTTCCTGTGAATCCACGCACAAGCATGAACGTGACATTGTCACTGTTCTCAAAGTTGAGAGGGTTCGTTCCAGCGATGACATAGTCAATATTGGCTATTCCCCACTGGAAGGTCGCCTCGGACATTGAAAAATGACCGTCTGCAGGGATGGACTTGCCCGTCAAAGGCACAACGCACTCAATAACTCCGCTCAGGTTGGTGGCTCCAGCATCGCCGATGACGATCATCGTAATGTCGTTGAGGCTTGTTCCAGGTGCTCCAACAAGTTCAACCCATTCGTTGTTGTCTGTTCCCGTCTCATCGACGCGAATTTCGCTGAATGCCACGTCGCCCTTCACGCAGGATGCGTGTCCGGTTTGATTGCAACTTGCCACCGCAGCAGAAGCGCATGCGGCGTCCCATGCGACTGTGCAACAGGTCGGCTGAGTTGTGCAAACGAGTGCACAGCAAACGGAATCGGCACAGTAACGGTTTGGATGAGCCGACGTGCACGGTCCTGCAGTTGCTTCGCCACACTCCATAACTGGTCCAAGGCCACATGCGCGATTTTGTGCGCCGGGCGTATCGCCACCAGCAAGGTGATCAAATGCTCCAATGGACCAAGTTCCATCTGAGAAGCAGCGGAATGCGTGTGCTGTTGTGAACGTAACGTCAGGACCAACAATTGACGTTGAATAAATGCAGGTCGCATCCAATCCAATCAACGCAACCGAGTCAGCAATGGAAGCCCAAGGCGCCGGACTGTCGATCGCACAGTTGTTGTCAGCATCCGCATCGCCATTCAGCGCCCCACTAAAACCAGTGACCAATAGGAATGTGACATTGTCGCTGTTTTCAAAGTTCATGGCAGTCGCAGGAACGATGAAATCTGGCACTGCAATTGTCATTGTTGCCTTTGCGACCAAGAGATATCCAGAAGCAGGGATGATCGCACCATCGAGGGGCGTGACGCTTTCAATGACGCCTGCAATATCCAGATGTGTTGTCAGCGCATCATCACCGAGAACGATGATCGAATACCCATTCATATTGAATCCAGCTGGACCTTGAATTTCGACATATTCATCATCATCATTTCCAGGCTGATCGATTCGAAGTTCTGAAATCCGTACCGAAGCCGTACTTCCGCAGGTTGGATTTTCCGCTCCAGGAGAATCTGTCCCAGCAGCCGTGTCAGAGGTTCCAACTCGCCAAGCACCGCTATCTGCGCAACGCCACACTTGGGCTGGCGATGTACTTCCATCTGGTCCAACTCGGGTTGATGAATAGACGAAATCCGAAGTGATTCCATCAGGTGTTGCCGTCTGCATCAGTGCAACAGAACTCGCAATTGCAGTCCACGGCTGTAGATCGAGGGCGCCGTCGTTGTTCGTGTCGAGGTCTTGTCCATCAAATCCGGTGAATCCACTCACCAAGAGGAATGTGACATCGTCTGGATTCTCGAAATTGAGAACTGCAACCTGATTCGGTGTTCCGAGCTGAAAGGTTGACTCTGCGAGGACGAAGAATCCAGTCGCAGAAAAATTTCCTGAGAGAGCAATGACCGCTTCGATTGTTCCATTTTGAGCAGGAGGGGTTGCGGCATCATCATCGCCGATAACTACGAGCGTCCAGCCGTTGAGCGATGCGTTGGGCGTTCCCTTGAATTCGACATATTCACTCAAGTCAATTCCGGGTTGGTCCACCCGAATTTCATTGATGACTGGATCGACAGCGAAGGCATGCGAGCCAAGGCCGATTGAAAAGGAAAGTGCGCAAAGGTTCGTACACAGCCGAATCGTTCGGGTCGTCATATCTTTCTCCAAAAGTCGTTCTATAGAGCGGTCACATACACGGGGACAATCGCAGTCTAGCCCGAGGCATTAGGAAAGCCAATAAAATCTTCAAAAAATGAAGTTCGCCAAGTCAATTCGCAGAATCTAAATATTCGATTAAAAAGGATCGCACGAAATTATCCGTGCGATCCCTTAGATTTCGATTGATTCTGATTGAATTCTTCGAAGCCTTACCTATTTACTTCGTTGGTTCGTCATTCCCTGGCGCGGCCTTCAAGGCTGGAGCAGGGGTCGGAGCAGGAGCAGGAATGGCCCCAGAATCTGACATTCCACTTGCCATCGTTGTAGGAACGAAATATGGCATGAGATAGACGTCAACGCGGCGATTTTGCGCAGCGCCGTTTGGCCCATTTGCCACCATAGGGCGGAACTCGCCATAACCAGCGATCAAGAACCGTGCCGCCTGAACACCGTCGTGGTTGAGAGCATCTCGAACTGCAATCGCTCGATGAGCAGACAAATGCATGTTCGTTGGGTTCTGGGCTGCTGACTTTTTGATCGGAACGTTGTCAGTATGACCAACCACAACAACTTCAAATGGATTGGCTGCGTCTGAATTCAGAATCGTTGCAAGCTGAGCGAGCGCAGAGAGTGCGCTTGCTTTCAGACCAACTGAACCTGGATCAAACGTGAAGTCCGCGGCGAAGCGAATCATTCCGCGCTTCTCATCAAACTGAAGAACGTCTGGATATTGCGCAGCGAGCGCAGCAAGAGCGGCGTTCACTTCTGCTGGAAGCGGACCACCATTCATGTTTCCAACTTTTTTCAGCAGCGCTTCATAGTCGCCGAGCAATTTGTCGACATCGACGTTTTGCCCTTTTCGTAGCGCTTCGAGACTTGATAAATCGCCAGCTGCTTGCGCGAGCTGTGATCTCAATCTCGATTCATTTGCGCGAGTGGTCTCGAGATCGCCCTGCGTTCGAAGCAGTTGTTGCTGCTGAGAACGATAAGCCAAATCGAGATCGTTGTACTTTTCTTGTGGGACGCAACCAACACTAGCAAGAGCAACAAGTCCGATGAGTGTGGTTCGAAACGACGCTTCCAATGCGTTCATAGTAGATAACCTCCGTGTTGGCGGGGAGTATAGCGTGTCAATACGGTTCGGGAAGGGGGATCAACAAAAAATCCATTGCCACCGACCAGCTCCCGGCTATCTGGCAATGTCGGTGGCGAATTGTGCATTTGATTCTGCGGATTCCCGATAAAGTGTGGTATGCCAACGAAGGTAGGAATGCAACAAAATCGAGATCAGACCAATCGGCCTCCTTGCCCCTATCCCGTGGCAGCATTGAATTTCGTTCAGGCTGGATTCGGCCATGCGAGCAAGTCGGCCTTGCCGGACTCCAGCAGCCAACTCTCGACCGACGATCGACACCTCAGCGGGCAACAACTCTGCTTGGGGCTCTTGGAGTTTGCGATTGAACAATATGGGATGATGGCTCCCGTTGTCCTTCAACGCTGGAATGTTCAGCGCACAGATGACTTTGGACGAATCGTTTTCACTCTGATCGACCTTGGTGTCTTTCGGAAGTCTCCAAATGATTCGATCGACGACTTTCGGTCGGTGTATGACTTCGCTGAAGTCTTTGCACAAGACCGTCTCCGCAAACAGATCAGCGCAACGAAGGGCAGTTGATGGATCCGGAACTCGGGAAATCGACACCACAATCTGAAAGCACAAACTTTGCGAGACTGCACATTTGGCAAGTGCAGGCCTTTCGTGATGTTCTTGTCATCGCAGTCATCTTTGGCGCCATATGGGCTGGATATGCACTTCGATTCGTGACGGTGCCACTGCTTCTCGCATTCACGCTTGCATACCTCGTCGAACCATTGGTGGCGTGGCTCTGCCGTGTGTTGCGATTGTCCAGATCCGTCGCCGTCAGCGCAATCTTGGGAACATTTGGATTGGGAGTCGTGCTCGCTGGATTACTGTTCATTCCAACACTCGTGCACCAGACTTCTGAATTCGTTGCAAGTGCGAGGGCTGGGCGATTTGACCTCTGGATCAGCCGCTTTGCAGACATCCTCCCTGCGGAATACCGAAATGAAGTCACGCGAGTCCGACATTGGATTGATGATAAATCTGTCGTAAGTTCGACTCCTCTCAATTCGACACTCGGCACAACTGTTGATCCCATTGTGACCACAAAGCCAGATGCAAATGGTGATCGACCGCAGGTCACTGCGGACGCAACGAGTCCAACGTCAGAGACACTCTCTCAGACATTACTCAGCCCAACGGCACAATCTGCACTTTGGAAATTGCTCGATTTTTCTAGCCTCCTTTTCGCAGCCGTGCTGATTCCATTTTATTTCTGGTTCTTCAGCGTTGGATTCCCAACCGCCCTGAAATTTCTAGGAAGCATTGTTCCGACTTCACGCCAAGCGAAGATCTTCCATCTAGCGGCGGAGATGGATGCGGCTGTCGCAGGATTTGTCCGAGGAAGAATTCTCATTGCAGCTGGCATGGGGGTCATGTTCGCCGGCGGTTGGTGGATCAATGGCGTTCCGTATGCGCTGACGCTCGGATTGCTCGCTGGAACGCTCTCCATCGTGCCGTATCTCGGACTGGTCGTGGTTCTTCCAGCAATTGCACTCTTAGCAGCCAGTCAGCTTGCGATTCCAGAGGCCGATCGTATGGCTTGGTATTGGATTGTTGGTGGGCCGCCGCTTGTCTTCACGATTGTGCAGTCAATTGAGGGTTACCTGCTCACGCCGATCTTTGCTGGTCGTGCAACCAACCTTGGACCTGTGTCGATCTTTGTTGCTGTGCTGGCAGGTGCGAGCGTTGCTGGCTTGTATGGGATGCTGCTCGCAATTCCTGTCGCGGCATGCGCAAAGATATTGATTCGCGAAACTGTTATGCCATCACTCAGAAATTGGGCGGCAGGACTTTCCGCGGATCCATTGCCGCTCAATCGAGGCTAGCTCGCAATTCAGCGACGAGGTCGCTGCTTAAACTTGCTCTTGGCCGCATCAGATTTTCCCGCAGCCAAACCCGCCGCTCCCGGCATTCCACCGCCAGCGGCCATCTCCCGCATTGCGTTCATCTTTCCCATCATTCCGCCACCGCTCATCTGCTTCATCATTTTCTGCATCATCTCGAACTGCTTGGTCAGACGTCCAACATCGACCGCATTCGTGCCGCTTCCCGAAGCGATGCGCTTGACGCGACTTCGATCGATGAGCGTCGGCGTCGCACGCTCCTTCTTGGTCATCGAACGAATCATTCCTTCAATTCGATCAAATTGTTTCTCATCAATGTCGATGTCCTTGACCATCGAGCCAACGCCAGGAAGAAGTCCCAAAATTTGCTTCAGCGGACCCATCCGCCGAATCGACTTCAACTGACTGAGGAAATCGTCCATGTCCAACTGACCACGCGACATCTTTTCCGCAAGCTTCTCCGCTTCCTTTTCATCAACCTGACCTTGAGCCTTTTCGACGAGGGAGACGACATCGCCCATCCCCAAGATTCGTCCAGCCATTCTTTCTGGATCGAATTCGTCGAGCCCATCCCAGCGCTCGCTCACACCAATAAATTTGATTGGTGCCCCGGTGACCTGTCGCACAGAAAGCGCCGCACCTCCTCGAGTGTCGGAATCGAGTTTGGTCAGAATGACGCCATCAACATTCAGTTTCTGATGAAACGCCTTGGCGCTATTGACTGCGTCTTGGCCAGTCATCGAATCGATGACGAGCAGGATCTCATGAGCTTCAATCGCACGATCGACTGCTTCGAGTTCGCGCATCAGCGCATCATCGATATGCAGACGACCCGCCGTGTCAACAATCAGCACATCGAATCGATCCGCACGCGCTTTTCGCAAGGCGCGCTGAGCGACGCCAACTGCACTCCCAGGCTTCGCTCCTGGTTGATCGGAACATTGATCGGGCTCGCCATAAAATTCAATGCGGCTTCCGCCAGCAGCACTCGCCGCACCTTCAACGACGAGGCGAAGTTGATCCACCGCTGCGGGGCGCTGCAAATCGCACGCAGCAACAAGCACACTCTTGCCGCGTCGACCGATCCATGCCGCTAGCTTGCCGCACGTCGTCGTTTTGCCAGCACCTTGAAGTCCACAGAGCATGAGAACAGTGGGGCCAGGCTCGACGAATGAAAGGCGCGTCGCAGTTGTTCCCATCAGCGCGACAAGGCGCTTGTGAACAATGCCGATCATCTGTTCTTCTGGCCGCAGACTGCGCAGCACTTCGGCGCCAAGAGCATCCTGCAAGACATCGGCGCAGAATGACTTCACGATTTCGCGGTTCACGTCCGCATCGAGAAGCGCTGTTTCAATCGTGCTCATCGCATCACGAACATTTGATTCGGAGATACGACCACGACCCGTTAGATTTCGGAGTGCGCCCGAGAGATTCTCTGTGAGTGATTCAAACATCGAAGTCCGATCCTAGCGTAGGAATTTATGACGGGCTTGGCGGGTCGTGGGAAGCACTGTTCTTCACAACCCTCTTCTGAACGAGCCAGCCGCGCAACTTTGCAGCGGACCAGGCATTCACGCACCCCTCGGCGGTCACTCCGCCACGTCGAGCGGTGGCAATTCCATACCGAAGGCTGTCGGCATCCGTCGCGGAGTGGATGTCGCAATCGATTGCGATCATGCAACCAGCTTGCACTGCGATCCGAACATGCAAATCTCGCAGATCAAGACGGGACCAGTGACAATTGATTTCCAGTGCGGTCCCACATTCCTTGGCCGCCTGACAAAGCATTTCCATATCAGGAGACAATCCTTCACGGCCTTGAATGATTCGGCCAGTGGGATGTCCAACAATGTGAACAAGGGGATGGCGAATTGCGCACAAGAGTCGGTCGGTTGCGGCCTGGGGCGATTGCTTCAGCGCCGTATGCGGACTCGCAACAACAATATCCAACTTCGCAAGAACCTCGTCGTCGTAATCAAGCCGCCCATCAGCCATGATGTCGACTTCACTTCCAGCGAGAATCGAAATGCCGCCGAGTTGTGCCTCAACTTCACGAACCGCATCGATATGCCGCAGCAATCGCTCAACGGTGAGACCGTTCGCCTGCGCACTCGCTCGACTGTGATCGGTTACCGCAACAGTATGAAAGCCGCGAGCCTTTGCGAGCGATGCCAGTTCCAGAATGCTCATCTCGCCATCGCTCGCAGTGGTATGCGAATGCAATTCGGCTTTGATGTCGCTCAGTTCAATCAGTTTCGGCGGCGGCTTTGTCCAATCGCCTCCATGCATCTCGCGCAGTTCCGGCGGACAATAGGGGAGTTCGAGCGCGCGATAAATCGACTCTTCAGATTCAGCGGCAACGAGCGGAAGTTCGGCGTCGTCTCGACTCTCCTGCGGCACACGAAACAATCCGTACTCGTTCAGTCGCATCCCACGCGCGATCGCTCGTTCGCGCAAATAGACATTATGGTCGACGCCTCCCGTGAAATACACGAGTGCGGCGCCAAAGGCCTTGTCCTGCACAATCCGCAAATCAACTTGGATTCCAGTCGAGAGTTGCACTGCGCATTTTGTATCGCCGTGCGCGAGAACTTTTTTGATCCCTGGGTAATTCAAGAAAGCCGCTTTCGCAGCAGCAGGATCGTTGCTCGAAACAAGAAGATCAAGGTCGCCAACTGTTTCGCGCCCGCGTCGAGCGCTCCCTGCAAAGGCAGCACGTACGGTTCCATGCGCCGCACGGAGAATCTTCAGGATTGCTTCGGCAATCGGAATCGCTTCGCCCAATCGATAGCGCACAGGACCCGCACCAGCGGCATCATGCGCAGCGACTGCATCGCGAAGGTTTGCAATTGTTCGCTCACCCATGCGGTCAACAGTGAGAAGCGCTCCGCTTTCAATCGCGGCGCGCAGTTCATCAATGTTTGTGACCTTGGCTGAATCCCAAAGATGCTTGACTGACTTCGGCCCAACGCCTTGCAATGTCAGCAACTCAGTCAGTCCTGGCGGAACCTTGGAACGCAGCGCTTCCAGTTCGGAAACCTTTCCGACGGTCTCAAGTTCGACGATCTTTGCTGCCGTGCTCTCGCCGATTCCTTCGACAGTGCGAAGTTCGGCGGGGGATTCACGCGCGAGTTTTCCAAGTTCGCGCGATTCATTCTCGCACGACCTTGCGGCTTTGCGATATGCATTCACCTTGAACGCATTCGCTCCGGTGATCTCCAGCAGATCGGCGATCTGCGAAAAGACGTTGGCACATTCTTGGTTGGTCGCCACCGTAACTCCTCTCATGCGGATAAAAAAGAAGCGCGACCAGCAGGACTTGAACCTGCAACCCCGAGCTTCGTAGGCTCGTGCTCTATCCAATTGAGCTATGGTCGCGAGAAATCGCATCATAGCACCGCATAGAAACCATGGATGCCGTCGAACGAAATCGAGAGGTCGTTTCGAGTTTTATTGCGACTTCAGAGTGATTGAATCGGGCCCAGCAACCACGCCGGCCGGCGATTCACTCTGGGACGCCGTCGAAACGATCGGTGCAGATTGCGTGGACTTCCGTGCGGCATCCACCAGAAGCCCAGCGATGGATGGGAGGACAATTGTTCCCACGCCGCAAACAACCGCGGCAATGAACGGCCAGCGACTCGGCACCGATGTGACCTCCTCGGAGCGAGCCGAGGGAGGGGCAACCAACGGAACGATTGCCAACTTCAGGTAGTACAAACCGCTCACTGCGCTATTGAGCACGGCTGCAACAACCAGTCCAAATTGGTCCGCCTCGAATGCGGCGATAAAGAGATAGATCTTTCCAAAAAATCCTATGAACGGTGGCATTCCAACCAATGATGCAGCGGAAATCGCAAGCATCCATGCCATCACGGGATGTCGCAGTCGCAGGCCAGCAAGATCGGCAAATGAGTTGATCTCTTCGCCTCGGCGTTCTAATGCCGCAAGCGCAGCAAATGATGCAGTGGTCATGACGCCATACGCAAGCAAGTAGAAGTAAAGGGCTTCAATACCAGCAGTCGCTCCAGCGATAAGTCCAAGAATCAAATACCCAGAGTGCGCAACGGAGCTGTACGCCAACATCCGTTTGACGGATGACTGCAAGAGCGCGCCGATATTTCCAAGCGTCATTGTCAGAATTGCGATCATCCACAAGATCGCAGCGATCGGAGTTGGTAATCCCATGTATGGAATTCGAACTCCATCCGAATCGATCAGCGTATGACCAGTCCATCCAACGCAAGTCAGAATCAGAACAAGGGCTGTAAATCCAGCAGTCTTTGGCACAAATGCGAGGAACGCAGTGACGTGCGTCGGCGCTCCTTCATAAACATCTGGAGCATAAAAGTGCATCGGAACAGCAGTGATCTTGAAGCAGAGTCCAAGAATGATGAGAACAACTCCGATGACCGCAATCGTGTCAATGCCGCTGCCGGCCGATTGTGCTGCCAGCGCATTTCGAATCTCCAAGAACTGCAATGAGCCAGTTGATCCATACAAGAGGGCAAAGCCGTAGAGGAAGACCGCAGTGCTCATTGCGCCAAGGAAGAAGTACTTGACCGCAGCTTCTTGGTTGCGATTGCCGGAACCGCCAATCGCCACCATGATGTACGTCGGGAGCGAAACGAGTTCAATCGCCAAGAAAAGCCAGATCAGATCCTGCGCATTGCACAGCAACATTGCTCCCATGACACTCAGCAGGAAGAATGCATAAAACTCGCCACGAACAACCCGCTGTGGATCGAAAGCGATTCGTCCACGTGCCACTGATTCTTCTAAGCGCCGGTCGACCGATCCAACCGAAAGGAGCACCAACAAGACGCCCACTCCCGCCAAGAGTGGCTTCACAAATCGACCAAGCATCGGCAGAAGCAGATTTGCGGCATGCGCATTTTCGTTCGTCCACGTCATTGGCACAGCGGCAATGGATGCAATCAATGCAG
The DNA here is from genome assembly GCA_903919715.1 of uncultured bacterium. Classification (GTDB taxonomy): domain Bacteria; phylum Planctomycetota; class Phycisphaerae; order Phycisphaerales; family SM1A02; genus F1-60-MAGs104. The sequence goes on from CAIXJC010000010.1 coordinate 78,649, forward strand.
CGCAGGTGACGAATGGCAGCGATGCGCGAATACTGTGGTTCTTCGACAGCCCCATGATGGCGACAGCGACTGCTGCAACGAACAGGATCATCTCTGGAGCGAGGAGAATCAGTCGTGGTGACATCGCGTCGATCATTCGTCTCTCGATTCGTCTGTGGTCTTGACACGAAGCGACGCCAACGGAGCCGTTGTCGACTCAGCCATATATCTCTCGACTTCCTTTGGATAATTCGCAAGCATTTTCTCTGCACAGGGAGCAATCGCATCGAGCATGGGCTTGGGTTGAAAACCAAGCCAAATGCATGCAATTGCCAGCGGGGTCAAGATTGCAATCTCTCGGAAACTGAGATCTCGAGGGAGCCGTGTCGATGAATTCGCATGTCCAACACCTGCGTGCGCAGACTCACCGTGCGGTTCGCGCAGGGGACCCCACACAAGTTTCCCAAGAAGGATCAACAGATACATCGCTGCAAAAATCAAACCGAGGCCAGCAACGATTGCATACCACGGTCCGAGGACTCCTGGATATCCAGTTTTTCCATCATGCTCCGCAATGAAGGTCCCACCCAAGCAGAGGAACTCCCCAATAAAACCGTTCAGTCCTGGAAGGCCAATACTGGCCAACGTAAACAAGACCATGAATGATGCCCACACCGGCATTCGCTTTGCGAGACCTCCCACAAGATCAGTGTCCTTCGTGTGGTAACGCTCGTAAAACATTCCGATGCATAGGAAGAGCGCGCCAGTTGAAAGGCCGTGGTTGACCATATAGAAGACCGCACCCTCAGCGCCGACAGGATTGAGTGCGAAGAGTCCAAGCATGCAGAGTCCAAGATGTGCAACAGATGAATACGCAATCAGCTTTTTCGCATCGGTCTGGACCCAGCAGATGAGTGATGCATAGATGATTGCGATGATCGCAAGTATGGCAACGAAACTCATCAAGTCTGCTCCGCCCGCAGGAGCCATCGGAAGTGCGAACCGGTAGTTGCCGTAGGTTCCAAGTTTGAGCATCGCCGAAGCAAGAATGACCGAACCCGCAGTGGGGGCTTGATCATGGGCGAGTGGGAGCCATGTGTGCAACGGGAAAAGCGGAACCTTGACTGCGAATCCAACAATGAATGCAGCAAAGAGCCAATATTGATTCGAACTAGGCAATCGAATTGCCGTCTTGGTCAGCGTGTCGATATCGAAGTCCCAAACTCCAGCGGCCAATCGATGTTCCCATCCAACGTACAGAATTGCCGCCAACATGAACATCGATCCCAAGAATGTGTAGAGGAACATCTTGGTCGCTGCGATGCGCCGTTCGGTTCCGCCGTACACCGCAATGATCAATGTCATCGGCACGAGTGTGAATTCGTATCCGATGTAGAAAAGAATCGCATCGCGAGCCGCAAAGGCGAGGATGATTGAAGCTCCAAGCACGAGGAACCAACCGTAATACTCCTTGGTTCGCTCGGTAATTGCACTAAATGATCCAACGATGCACAGCGGCATAAGAAATGCGCTGAGTAGCGCAAGCAGAAGCGATACCGTGTCGAACCCGACAGCGAAAGTGATCCCCGCATTTGGGATCCAACTTGCTCCAACCGTGTTTGGAAAGTGTTCTGCGTTATGCCATGCGGGAAAATTCCACGCGAACATCGTCAGTGCTGCGAGCGAAACCATTGTTCCTGCCAACGCTGTCCAACGAGCTGACTTTGCAGGGCCAATCGCAACAATCAGCGCCGTCGCAATTGGGAAAAGGATGCTGATCCAAATCAAGAGTATGTCCGTTGAAATGGGCATGTCAGTTGAATCCTCGCAACCAAATCCATGTCACCCATGCAAGCACGAGTGCAATTCCACCAGCCATCGTGACCGCATATCCCTGCAACGCTCCACCGTAGAGCGGACGGAAAACTTTTCCAACCGCAATTGGAATCTTTGCAAGACCGTCGACAAGCACACCATCGAGGAAATGACGATCGCCAAAATTGAGGATCTGCCCTCCGAGCCACATCGGCAAACGGAAGCACACATGATAGATCTCGTCGACGTACCACTTGTTTTCCATACAAATCGGAACCCACCGAATCCACCAACGTCGCAAGAGCGCAGCACGAAGTTGATCGGCGGACTTTCGAGAATGCAGATGGAGGTACCAAGCGATCAAGATGCCGCCGATCGAGGCGGTGCAACCAACCACGGTCAACCCAGTATGCGCATCCATTCCCAGTACTGTTGGATGATTCTCAGATGGTTCAGCGCTATGCTCGCCAGGGAGTCCTGCGCCTTGGTACGCACTTGACCCTGCGATCATTTGCTGCGCCCAGTTTTCCTTATGAGCGAAGACGTGCTCGTATGCCGGTACTCCAACGACCACGGCTCCGACCGCAAGAATCAAGAGCACGCCATTGATCGCCCAACGTGGCGCATGTGGATGGAACGCACCGTGCGACTTCGCCGCGCCAACCGTCGCCTTCGCATCATGGCCACCATCGGAGTGGTGATCCGTCGGTTCGTGATGTTCTTCCGAACCTGGCTCGAAGTGAGTTGGTCCAGCGCAGACTCGGAACCAGACGCGGAATGTGTAATACGCCGTCAATGCAGCGGTAAAGAGACCGAGCCAGCCGAGGAACCGGAAATCTGCACGCACGCTTGTCAGAGCCTGAAGCAGAATTGCATCCTTGGAAAAGAAAGCTGCGGTGTATGGAAATGCTGAGAGCCATAAACATCCAACCAGCATCGTCCACGAAACGATTCGCCATCCGGGAATATGTCGAAGACCGCTCAACTTGCGCAAATCGAGTTGCCCTGCAAATCCGTGCATGATCGCTCCAGCTGTCAGAAACAAGAGCGCCTTGAAAAATGCATGAGTTAATGTGTGATAGCAGGCACCAAATGTCGTCCCGACTCCAAGTCCGAGGAACATGTAACCCAACTGTGAAATAGTTGAGTATGCAAAGACGCGCTTGATGTCGTACTGCGCCATGCCAATCGTTGCGGCGAGCAGGGCGGTCAATCCGCCAACCCATGCAACCGTTGCAAGCGCTTGCGGATGAAGTTCGAAGAAGGGATACATGCGAGCGATCAGATAGACACCCGCAGTCACCATTGTTGCAGCATGAATCAGTGCGGAGACTGGTGTCGGACCTTCCATCGCATCGGGCAACCACGTAAAGAGCGGAATTTGAGCGCTCTTTCCAAACGCTCCAAGCATCAGAAGGAACGGAATAACTGAAACATCCCAGTCAACTGAACTCTGCCCACCCTTGTTCATCGCCGCAAACAACTCGGAGTATTGAACCGTTCCATAATTTGCCCACAGCATGAAGATTCCAAAGGCAAGCCCCAAATCTCCAATGCGATTCATGATGAACGCTTTCTTGGCCGCAGCGACTGCGCTTGGACGCGAGTAGTCGTATCCAATCAACAGATAGCTTGCCAGACCAACGCCTTCCCATCCCAAATACAGCATGATGAGATTGTCGCCCATCACAAGTGCACCCATCGAGAAAAGGAAGATGCAAATACCGAAGAAGAAGCGCGAGTATCCAGCGCCGCATTCGCCCTCCATGTACTCGCTCGCATAAATTGTAATGAGCGTTCCAAGGCCGGTGACGAAGAGCATCCAGTAGAGCGTCAACGTATCGATGTACAGCGCGCAGTTCGCCGTGAATGACTGGAATGTCCCCGTTCCCCACTGGAAAGTAAGCCACTGGAAAATTGGAACCTGCACGGGTCCCGTATATGACGAGTACGCCTTCAGAATGATTCCAAATGACGCTGCGAGAGCCACGATTGTGAGGATCGCCGCCGCCTTGCCTTTTACGCGTAGCGCACAACAGAGCGCGCACCCAACAGCGGCGAGCAGCGGGAGTAGAAGGGCAAGACCTATCCACGACAATTCAGGTGCGATGACCGCTTGAGGGATGGAACCAGTAGGAATCATGATTCTCCAAGCTCCGACCACGCGTCCGCACTCAATGTTTCTCGCTTTCGATACAGCAGGACAACCAAGCCAAGCGCAAGTGCTGCTTCAGCCGCTGCAACGGTCAGAATGAATATGACGAAGACCTGACCCGAAACATCCATTCGAAGTCGGGCAAATGCGATCATTGCCAAGGCGGCTCCTTGGAACATAAGTTCGGTGCAGAGAAACATGATGATCATGTTTCTGCGACAAAGGAAACCCACGAGTCCGATCACAAACAGCAATGCGCTGATTGCAAGTGCGACTGCAATGGATGCATTTGCAGCAATGGTGAAACCGCTCGCAAGTTCTTGATTCATCGGTTTCCTCTCTGTGGAGAATCTTCAAGGACTTTGCCCATTCCAGCGAGTGCTCGACGATCATCGTCTGCAATGTCCGTCTGCCTTCGAGCGAGAACCACCGCGCCAAGCATCGCCATCAGCAGGATGATGCCTGCGAGTTCAAGGCTGACTGGAAATCGAGTCACTAACGCCATACCGACGCGGGACGTGTTGTCTGGAAGCAACGAAGGTGCAAGAGTCAGATCCGTCGGGGATGTTTGATTCACGCGCACGACTGAGACGATCGCAGAATGATCGGATTGAACAGCGATCATTTGACCGTCCGCTCGGGCGACAACGGCCGTCACAGCAGGATCGGTTCGTCGAGCTTGTTCGAGCAGCAACTTCGGCATCATCGAAAGATCGCGCCAGCCTTGACGAACCGCGAGACTTTGATCGATCGTCGACTCTGCTTTGCTTTCGCCGACAGAAAAGATGCTTCCGCCCAGAACGGCAATCAGCACAAATCCAGCAATTACGGCGCCAGCCGGTTCTCTTGCAATACGGTCGTAATCGATGGCATCGGCCGAACCGATATCAGCAGGCGACTGCTGCGCAAGCATCAGTACGAACAAATACGTGATGAGAATTGCTCCGGCATAAACAATGACCAAGGAGAAAGCGACGAATTCCGCCGAAAGAAGGACATAAATCGCAGCACCGCTGACAACGACCAACACAAAGTAGAGCGCACAAAAGACAGGACGGTGGTGCGTAATCACGCGAACCGCTGACGCCACCGAAATAAATGCGCAGAGAATCATCGCTCCCAGCGGCCCAAGTTCACTTGTTGGCGTTGGAATGGATCGAACAACAATCACGAGAATCCAAGCAATTCCAGCGAGACCTAGAACGCTTGCGCCCATGCGAAATTTTCGCACGCTCTGCATAAGCAGCAGCGCAAGTCCAGCGGCGGCAATCGCACACGCGGCATAAAAAATTGTCGGCACCATTGCGGCGTCAGTTCTCCGATCTCAAGCGAAACCGAACACATCCGTGTGTCGGTGGAGCGGGGAAGATAATGCCGAATGCGAATGCCTGCAACGACCCGCCGGCAAGGGGTACTATCGCCATCTGATGAGCCAGCTGCAACGGACCCTTCCCAACACCATCACCGTGGGTCGACTCGTGCTCGCAGTCGTCTTTTTCGCGGTGATTTCTGGAGTGGCTTGTGAACCGGGCGAAGACCCATCGCGCGCATGGTGGGCTGTCTGGATTTTTATCGTCGCCGCAGTCACCGACGTGCTCGATGGGTACCTCGCGCGCAGATGGAAGACCGTTTCGCCCTTCGGACGGATTCTCGATCCTGTGGTTGACAAAGTCTTGGTGATCGGCGGCCTTGTTTTTCTTGCCTCGCCGCCATTTTCCCAAAGCAGCGGGGTGCTCCCATGGATGGTCGTTGTGGTGATCGGCCGCGAGTTACTGGTGACGAGCGTAAGAGCGGTGATCGAGGCCGAAGGCACTCCTTTTGGTGCGGATTGGGGAGGCAAGATCAAGATGCTTGTGCAGTGCGTTGCGGTTCCGGTTTGCTTTGGAAATGCGGCAATTGAATCACGCCGAACATCAACGCTTTTTAATCACTTTGCAGAAATAATGCTCTGGGGAATGATCGTCATCACGATTGCGAGTGCGATTCCTGCCATGATGCGTGCGGTTCAATTTTTTCGACCCAAGACAAAGGAAGCCGCACGATGACAAGCGGACAACGAATGCCAAAGGGAATGTCTCCCGTTGGAGTTCTCGCGGTGACTGTCGGCGGACTGGGGCTTCTTCGCCCTGCATCAGGATCTTGGGGATCACTTCCTCCCGTAGCTGTTGTTTTATTGATCGTCTGGTGCGGTGCACCTTGGTGGGTGCTCGACATCTCGCTCGCATTCCTCGCCATCACTGGCACCATTGCATGCGTCAAGTACGGAGCAATTGCAGAGCAAGCATTCGGCGCAAAGGACCCCTCGTCGGTGGTCGCAGACGAGACTGCGGGATGTGCTGTAACACTTCTTGCCGTGCCTTGGTGGATGGTCGCAACGGGCGATCCGAATGCACTCATTCGCACGTCGATTGTGTGTGCGACGGGATTCTTCTTTTTTCGGCTCTTCGATGTCTGGAAGCCTGGCTATGTTGGAGATCTGCAATCACAACCACATGGATGGGGAATTGTTCTCGACGACCTTGCTGCAGGCGCATGGGCGTGGCCTCCGGTCATTCTTTCTGCTGCGTTTGCGCTACGAAATTGGCCGCAAAATTAGAAACGCCTGCGTTCACCAACGCATTTTCGCGCGACTCTAATATAAAGAATTACAGCGGTCGTACGGTTCGCATATCGACGCGCGCTTCAAAGACGGTTCGCAAATTACACAAATACCAACGCCAGCTTTCCGCATCCTCAGCCATCGCCATCAGCGCTTCAGGTTCTGCGCTGATCGGTCCCATGCGCAAGACCACCTCGCTCCCGTTCTCAACCGATGGATGAACAGACCACTCGATACGGACGAACTTGTCGTCAACTCGCGACGGCCAGTTCCATGTAATGCGACCACCCGCATCAAACTCTTCAATTCCAATCGTCAGCGTTCGCTTGAATTTGCGATCCCACCCAAGAACAACAGAGCCACCCGCTCGAAGATCCACTTGAGCCGCAACAGGAAACCAACGGATGAGTCCCGCTTCTGTCGTCAGTGCTGCAAAGACTTCTTCTGGATGTGCAGCAATCGTCTCTCGCAAGACGGTCCAAACTCCTTTTTCATCGCGAATGACCATTGGGAAGAATCCTACGGTTTATGCCATCTCGTGGTGAATTAAATCGTCGTATGTTTCGCGTTCGCGAATCACTCGAAATCGATCACCTTCCACGAGCACCTCAACGGGAAGCGGGTGGCTGTTGTATCTGCTTGCCATCGACATGCCGTACGCGCCGGCAGTAAAAACCGCCAGCAGATCGCCACGGTTGAGCGGTGGGAGCATGCGATCTTCCGCCAGAAAATCACCTGTTTCGCAGAGCGGCCCGACGACCTCTGTGCGCTCGAGTCCTGGCAGGAACAGTTCACGAGCGCGACGCGGCGGCACGAGGGCTTGATCGACTTCGGTCGGCCAAACAAAGTGGAAAGCTCCATAGTGGCTCGGACGCAGCAGCGTGTGCATGCCGGCATCACATATTGCGAAATGACGATCGCCTGATCGTTTCACATACTGAACCTTGGTCAACAACACGCCCGCATTTGCTGCGATTGTTCGACCTGGTTCGAGAATGATTCGCAGTCCGTTTGCGACACGATCTCGCAATAATGGAATGATCGCTTGCGCATATTCATGAGCCGGGGGCGACTGATCACTCTCATAGTCTGCACCGAAGCCGCCACCGAGATCAAGTGTGTCGATGTGGAATCCCTGAGCGGCAAGTTCGTCCATCAGAACAAGCGCCTTCGTGACACTTTCCAGATATGGATCCGTCGTATAAACCGGCGATCCGATGTGTAAGTGAATTCCGCGAAGCGAAACGAACGGGTCGCGTCCATACGCATGAAAAAAAGCGGCGGCGCGTTCGAGATCAACGCCAAACTTGCTCTCGCGTTTTCCAGTGGATGTGTATCGATGCGTCTTGGGGTCAACGTCTGGATTCACTCGCAGCGCAGCTCCGACATGAATCCCAGTTTCGCCTGCAATACGCGAAAGATTTTCGAATTCCATTTCGCTTTCGACGTTAAACAAGCCGATCCGCTGCTCGAGCGCATATCGAATTTCCGCGTCGGACTTCCCAACGCCGGCATAGACAAACTTCTTCGGATCGCCGCCCACTTTGGATGCCCGAAAGAGTTCACCGCCAGAAACCACATCCATTCCTGCCCCAAGTTCCGTCAAGAGACGCAGGATGGCAAGATTCGAACAGCACTTGACTGAAAAACAGATCAAAGGATTGAGCGGCGCGAAGGCATCGCGCAACCGAATGAAGTGCTGGCGAAATGTCTCGGCCGAATACACATAACAAGGAGTCCCTGCATGCTCAGCGATTTCTCGCATCGCCACGCCTTCGCAGAAAAGTGAACCGTCGAGATATCGGAAATCATCCATGTTGTTGTTTCATCAATGCCATTTCAGAATTGAATTGTTTGAGGATAGCCATCGCGCTTCTTATTGGGGCGGCGGCGCTTCTTGCTTCGTCTGAACTCGTCGCATCTGAAAAGCCCAACCAGCAAGTGTCGTCGCTCCGCCAAGAAACAACCAAGCAGCAGGTGACTCGGGACAACGAAACGACGGAACAATCGTCTCGATCAAAGGCATTCCGCAGCCAAGGAGCAAGAGTGATCCAAGAGTCGACGCAGCGCCAGCAAGCGCCCAACGACCAAAGAAAATTCCTAACCCCAAACCCATGATCGCTCCACCAGCCGTGACTGCAAATAGAAATGTCTGGGTTGCCGACGGTACAAGTTCCCATCGACTCTTGACCAGCGCCGCGATGCGGCCGCCAGCGCCCGCAAGGCGAGCAAAGTTTTCAGTGCTGTCGCCTTGAGCGCGAGTTTCTCCAAGAATCGAAATGACCGAATCAGTGAAACCGCTGCGCGCTGCGCGAACGGAAGCCGCTGGGGTCGCCTCATGCGAAGTGCTTGCAGAACTCGTGGAGGTCACCGGAGCCGTCGGAGCGATGCCCCGTTCGACGAGCAATCCGCCGAAGAGCAATCCGATGATGGTGCCCGCAAAGCCGAAGCCGACCGCAACCGCGGGCCGCACGAAAAGTGCAGCAAGTGCTGCACATGCGACAGCAGCCGTTGCCGCACAGAGCGCAGGCGACCACTCTGGAATGATCGCATCGTGAATGAATCCACCGAGGCACCATCCCAAGACGCCGCCCGTAAATGCCGCAATTAAACCGATCAAGCGAACTCCTGCAATAAGCAGAAAGAAGCCCAGTGCGGCAAAGAGAGCAAGAATGAGCGTGGTCATCGTCGTTACAGTATCGGCGAATGAGCCGATTCCCCTTTGTTGAACGTTGCCAATCTGGCGGAATCATTCCGTGAACAAGGAAATACAGAGCCCTGGGTCTGGCGGGTATCGACTTGCGAGCGAGGACAGCCCGTATCTCTTGCATCATGCCACCAACCCAGTCGAATGGTGGCCATGGTGCCCAGAAGCATTCGCAGTCGCTCGCGAGCGCGATCTCCCCATCTTTCTTTCGATTGGCTATGCAACATGTCACTGGTGTCATGTGATGGAGCGTGAGAGCTTCGAGAGGGCTGACTGCGCAGCGCGAATGAACAAGTCCTTTGTGTGTATCAAGGTTGACCGCGAGCAACGACCGGATGTGGATGACATCTATATGCAGGCGTGCCAGATTTACACACAGGCAACCGAAGGGCGGGCAAGCGGTGGATGGCCGCTCTCGGCATTCTTGGAACCGTTGAGTGGTAGGCCCTTCTTTGTCGGTACCTACTATCCACCCGAACCGGCGTGGGGTCGACCGAGTTTCCAACAACTTCTCGATTCAATTTCGAGTGCATGGTCCACCCGCAAAGATGAATTGATCGAGCAATCCAAGATGGTTGCCGATGCAGTCACCACTGCACTTGCAGCGAATCACGAAGCTGGAAAAATATCACCGTCGCTCGCAGCCCGAGCCGCACTGCAATTGACGCAAATCCATGACCACGATCACGGCGGGTTTGGATCAGCGCCGAAGTTTCCACAACCCGCATATTTCTCGCTTCTTTTAGCAGCCGGAGGAAAGCAGGGAAGCGAGATCGTTCGCGCGTCGTTGACCAAGATGGCTTGCGGAGGAGTCTTCGATCAGGTGGCTGGCGGATTTCACCGCTACGCCGTCGACCAAGCGTGGATGATTCCGCATTTCGAAAAGATGCTGTACGACAATGCGCTGCTTGCGCCGCTCTATGCGCAAGTCGCCGCGGAATACAACGATCCGTTTCTCCAGCAGATCTCCGAGCGAACCCTTGCATTTGTTGAAAGCGAACTCTCCGTTGCGCACGGGGGATTTTATTGCGCGCTCGATGCAGACGTGGGGGAAAAAGAAGGAGTTGGACATGTCTGGACTCCCGACCATGTGCGCAGAGTGCTCGATCAAGCTGCGATCACAACCGACGAACAAGATCGCTTGCTGAGTGCAACACACATGGATCGTCCAGCGAATTTTCGTGATCCCCATCACCCGCACGATCCTCCAACGTGGGTCCTGCAAATGAACACGACTGCCGACGCACTTGATGCAATTGTTCAGCGCGGACTCGATGTACTGCATCAGGATCGAAAGACGTGGCCGCAGCCGCTGCTTGACGACAAGGTCTTGCTCGGATGGAACGGTTTTATGATCGAAGGATTTGCAGTTGCGGGTTGGTGGCTTGGGAATGATGCGTGGAAAGCGCGAGCAGAAGAAGCGGCACGCTGGATATTCGACAACATGCGGACACCGCAAGGTTGGATGCGTTGCTGGCGGGGTGGTCGTGTTTCCATTCCCGCAACGCTCGAAGACATCGCAGGAATCGCCAACGCGTGCGTCAGCATTTGGCGCAATGGAAAAGATCCCATCTGGATCAAGCGAGCGAGCGAACTGTATTTGATTGCTCGAGAAGATTTTTTCGACTGCGAAAACGGTCGATGGAGTGACGTTCGCTCCGGCGACTCGATGCTCTTTGTTCGCCCAAGAAGTTGCAACGACGGCGCCATTCCATCTGGAGTGGCTTCCATCATGCGACTTGCCCTCGCGCTCATCGAAGCGGGAAACGATGCGCCGCTTCACCAAGACGTCGCCGCAGCATTCCAAGCCCTTGCAACAAATCTGAACGATCAGCCGTTGTCCATGGCGAACATGCTTGCCCTGTTTCCGCTGGCGCAAACGATTGTGCCAGAGGCGTTTATAACACGAGACGGAACCACCCATTCCCCATCAGCAACGAGTGTCAGCAACGAAATCGACGGAATGAAAGTTCAGTGGCGGAATGGGTTCGTTGAAGTGCAACTTGAAGCTGAAGCAGAAGTCCTTGCCAACGATGCGAGCCCGCGAGGCCTTCTCGTCCGCGCCCTCGCTGCAGACCGAGTCGAACTTGATGTTGAGTATCCCAGTCCATCAGCATCTCACGATGGCGCGAGTTATCTCACTGGATCATTTCAGATTCGTGTGAGGCAGCGAAGCGGCGGTGCCGCTGGCCCAGCAAAGATCACGCTCAGCGCAAGCATCTGCCGAAAGGGCGTTTGTGCGGCGCCCCAAACGGTTGTACTCGATGCTGACTTCACGAAAGCAGATTAGTCTTCCACGATGTTTCGACTTCTGCTCATTTCAACTGGCGGCACCATCGAAAAAACCTACGACGAGTTGGCCGGAGTTCTCACCAATCATTTCAGCGTTCTCGATGTGATGTTGGCTTCACTTGAACTGCGTGGCGCCACAATTACTCGGCGTGCACTCATGAACAAGGACAGTTTGGACATGACGCCTCAAGATCATCAGGACATCGCAGACGCCGCGCTCGAAGGAGCCGCTGACTTCGATGGGATCGTTATCGTGCACGGAACAGACCGGCTTGCGGTCACAGGCGAAGCGATCTGGAAACGTTGGTCTCAGCCTCTTGCGCCACAGAAGGCGCCACAGAAGGCGCCACAGAAGGCGCCACAGAAGGCCATTGTATTGACTGGCGCAATGCGACCGTATGAAATGCGCAGGACGGACTCCGTTCAGAATTTGACCGAATCGCTGATTGCCGTGCAGATTCTTCCGCCCGGTGTTTATGCAGTAATGCACAACAAAGTATTGGCTTTTCCAAACGTGACGAAAGATGTGACCAATGGAACGTTCGTCAAACGTCCGTCAGTTCAAGCATGACGCGATGACGAAAAATGTCGAATGCGCGTGCCAATGGCACACATGCGAAACCCGCTGAAGATCAACTGGACTCCAAAGAAAATCGCGAAGACAAAGATCGCTGCCTTTGGCCAAGAGACGATGAATATTCCAGCCACGACAGCCAGTATTCCGTTGACCAAGACTCCTAGCCACCCATCGTGTCCTCGAAGACCAAATGCGGTTGCGATAATCGCTCCTCCACCGATGATGGTGAAAGCTCCAGCAAATTCAGTGATGGCTTGAGCTGCTTGTTGCGGAGCATTCACAAATAAAACCCCAAGCACCATTGCCAAGATGGGCCCGACAAAGGCCATAACACTTCGGATTCCATGTGAGAGCCCGACAAACGCACTGAACAATCCAAGAACGCCTGCAATTGAAAGCATGATTCCAAACACAAAGAGCCATGCAAATACGGCCATGACGGGAACTGTGATCAAAACAAGTCCGCCAAGAATCAGCAAGATTCCATTGATCCATAGAACCCACCACATTGTCGATTTAAGTGCAGGTTTCATGGATGGAAGCGAAGAAGACATTCTGTAGAAAGGGGTTATAGGAAGGGGTTATAGAAAGTGGTTAAAGAGCTGACCCAATGCGTATCAGTTGTTCGCCACCGCAGATTCGTCTGAACGTCCAATCGATTCGGCGTTCGATTCATCCCGAGTTTCTTCTTCGGCGATCACTGAATCTGCGATGCGGCCGCCCGCACCAACCTGCTCGAATCGAACGGTCACACGCTTGGAGACGCCTCGCTGTGGCATGGTGACTCCATGCAGTCTGTGGCATGCCTGCATTGTTCGTTTGTGATGTGTGATGACGATGAAGTGGCTTTGATCAAGAAAACCGCTGAGCGAATTACAGAACCGTTCGACATTTGCTTCGTCGAGCGCTGCATCAACTTCGTCCAAGATGCAGAAGGGGGCTGGTTTGCTCTTGAAGATCGCAAGAAGAAGCGCGACGGTCGTCATGGACTTCTCACCGCCAGAGAGTTGAGTAATAATCCGCGGTTCCTTGCCGGGTGGCTTTGCTCGAATTTCGATGCCTGACGCAAGCCAGTCAATCGTTCCGTCTTCCATCGGTATCAAGTACATATCAGCGCTTCCGCCGCCAAACAAGCGCCGGAACATGCCGTTGGTTCCACCAAAGTTCTCTCGAACCATGTTGAACGTCTCTTCGAACTGGACTCGACTTGTCGCATCGAGTTCAACGACGAGTCGCTCCAAGTGTGCCTTCGCCGCATCAATGTCCGTCAATTGGCTTGCGAGTTCCTGAGTTCGGCCTTCCAACTCAGTCAATTCTGCCATCGCGTCAAGATTGACGTTTCCAAGAGTGCGAATTTCGTCGCGCAATTGATCCGCCTCAAGTGCGGCTGTGGTGCGATCAGTCAAGACGAAAGCGCCCGATTCACGCTCAGCAAGATGGCTTGTCCAAAGCGTTTCAAGTTCGAGACCAAGTTCATCGTGCGCCTGCACGGTCAAGGTTTCCAGACGCATGGCACACTCGCGGCGAGCCAATTCAGCCTCGCTCCACTGGCGTTCCGTATCGCTCGCTGTTTCACGCAGAGTTCGCAGTGCTTCGCCGGCTGCATCATTTGCCATAACCGCCATCGAAAGCGATTGCGCCAAGTCAGCGAGTTGAACAGCGATTGCATCATGCTTCTGCTGCGCGCGTTGAGTTACCGAGCGTGATTCAGAAATGGACTCCTCAAGAGTTTCGACATGAGCTTCACGTCGGCGGAGTTGATCTTCTGCAGTCACGCGTTGCCGCCGAGATTCTTGCAGAGCGGTCTCGATCAAGATCTGCTCGCGACGAGCGACTTGAGATCGACTCGTCGTCTCACCCAGCGCCAAGCGTGCCGCCGAGAGAGTCTCCTGAGCGTGATCCAGCACCTGCTGCCGTTCCAATGCCTGCTCGCGAGCTGACGTCGCATTCGCATCCGCCGTCGTCAACGCCTCATCGGCGATCACGAGTCGCTCGCAAATCGACGATTGCTCTTGCTGAGCCGTTTGAGCGCGCCGCGCAATTTCCGCCGCTTCAAAGCGCAAGGCGACTTGGTCGCGTTCGATTCGTGTAATCAATTGCTCGGTCCGCTCCGACTGGAATTCGCATTCAATTGCGGTTCGACGAGCGGTCTGTAGCGCCTTATCTTGTTCCGTATGCCGACCACGCGCTGCGCTTCCGAGCGCTGCGACCCGCGAAGCATCCTCTTCGATGTCGTGAATCCGCTCGCTCAGAATTTCTATCGATGCCGTTAGTTCGGTCAATTCGGCACGCCGAATAACGGAACCGCCGCTCCCGCCGCGCAAACGGCCGACGGTCACCGTTCGCAGGTGGTCGATGACTTCGCCAGAAAGCGTCACGAACCGCGCACCCGATGGTTCGCCAGCCGACAACGTTAATGCGGTTGAAAGATCGTCAACAAGCCATGTCCTTCGAAGCAGCGTGTCGATGAATCCTTGTGCACCGTCTGAGACGCGAATGACCGCTCCCAGAGGTCGGGCGCCTTGTGGACATTCAGGTGCATCCGCACCGTGAGAATCATCGATGATCGCCGGGGCAAAAGTAACGCGGCCGTCCAATTCGCACGCATGAGCCAACACGTGAACAAAGTTTGTCGACGATTCCAACGAACCGTCGACAACGAGGCACTCAAGCCAACTTCCCAGCGCTGCTTCAACAGCGACGGCGTGTGTTCGATCCGTCGAAACAAGGTCTCCAAGCGCACCACGAATGCCAGGATATTTCTCTTCATCGCCTAGCACCGTTCGCACGGCGCCGCCCAATCCTTCGCGCGCAGACTCCATCTCCTCAAGAATGAGTCGACGGCTTTCATCTCGCGTTCGTTCGTCGCGAAGTGTCCTCAGTCTTTCACTGATCGCAACGCCTTCTTCTCCATAGGACTCAACATTGCGAAGTTCCGCCGAGACATCAGCCTGGATTTTTTCAGCAATGGTTTGCGCCTCTGCGCGACGAGTCGCAGCGAGATCTCTCGCGGTCAAATGCGTCTGAAGTTCACGGTCCTGCTCATTGGCACGAGTTGAAAGTCGCTGAGATTCAGCGCTGATCGAAGACAATCTCTCGTCAGCTGCATGTTGACGGGCAGCAAGACGAGACTTTTCGCGCTCAAGAGCAAGGTGCTCTTCTCGCCAACGCAAGTCTGCATCGCGCGCCGAAGATGCATCCGCCGCGCACTGCGCGCGCAACTCTGCGGCAACAGCATTTTGTTCTTCAGCATCCGACACTGCCTTTGCAGCGCTTTCGACTGCCAGGATGAGATCCGCAAGTTGTTCCGCATGCTGGGCAACACGTGCATCGAGTGCGCCAATCGCCGCTGCATCTTGCTCAAGAGCGCTACGAGTTTCTCCAAGCGACTGCTCGGTGAATTCGATTCGCTGCTGTGCCTGCTTGACCGCTGACGCCGCCTCGAAACGATCGCGTTCAAGGCCTTGTTGATTCTGCATCACCAAATCCCGCTCGGACTCTCGAAGCCGCTTCGCATGCTCCGCTTCCTCAAGAGTTTGAGTGAGCGAATCCCGCGCAGCTTCGGCAGCAACGACTGCCTGTTCGCATTCGGTCAATTTCGAACGATGTTCGTGGTATTGGTCAAGCGTCAGTGCGGAGCGCAACGCCCGCCGCCGCGAATCGAGTTCGACAAATCGCTTCGCCTTCTCCGCTTGTCCACGAACAATGCGGAGCCGACGTTCGGCACCCGACAACTGTTCGCGAAGCACAACCAAGTTCTTCTCGGCAAGTTCTAATTTTCGTGCCGCCTCTTCCTTGCGTGCACGAAACTTAGCGACGCCTGCGGCTTCCTCAAGAATCGAACGCCGCTCAGCTGGATTTGCCTCGAGCAGTGCAGCGACTTTTCCCTGTTCAATAATCGAATACGCATCGGTCCCGATGCCTGTATCCATAAAGAGTTCTTTGATATCGCGTAGTCGAACCTTGCGACCATTAATCAAGTATTCCGAACGACCATCGCTATACAACTTTCGCGTGACATCAACTTCGTCTGAATCGACGGGGAGCGCACGATGTCGAACCTGCCCACGACGAACGATCGTCTCATCACTTTCGATCGTTGAATCTGGGCTCTCTTCATCTGCGACAAATTCCGCATCATCTGCTGAACGAGTATCGACCGTGACGGGGGATTGGAGAACGGGGTTTGAGAAGACGAGAGATACCGATGCGCATCCCATCGGCTTTCGCACTGCGCTCCCAGCAAATATCACATCGACCATGGCGCTTCCGCGCAGACTCTTCGCGCTTCGTTCGCCGAGCACCCACTTGATTGCATCGACCACGTTGCTCTTGCCACAGCCATTGGGACCAACGATTCCGATGATGGGCTCATCGAATCGAAATTCGGTGTGATCGGCGAAGCTCTTGAAACCGTTCAGTATGAGTTTGGAAAGACGCACTCCGACCTCCAGTCGCAACTCTGATCGACCTTACTTCCGTGAAGGTTTGCCCGAAGTGGGCGATGACGTTATCGAGGTACGGTAGCGGTTTTGGAGACGTTTGGATCGACTTGTCCAGAGGAAGTTGCTCCAGGTCCCAACCGAGGGGTCAGCCCAGGAACCATGGTTCCTGCGACTGCCGGCTGATCACTTCCCGCAGATTCGTCCTCGATAAATTCTGGTCGATCGGTCCGCTCGGCCTCTGCTCCCGCCTTGGCAATCGCGGCGATGATCCGGTCCTGTTCAACCCTGAAAGTCCCCGCGAGATAGCCATTCGATGACAAGGCGTAGAGGGCCCCAATGGTCTGGCTATACGTCATCCCTAGACCTGGTGCGGGATGGGCTGCGTCGGTGGTATGCCCTAGAAAACGGATGAGTTCCGCAATTTTAACGCTGACCTGATCAACCAAAGGGGTCGACCCTTCCGATCGGCGATAAAAGACGCTCACAGTCTCGTCGTTGGCTTCACCTTTGAACATGAGACTTCCGCCCCAGGCACGCAAGCTCATCGGAGTCTTCAGACGCATTTCATCGTCGAAGATCGTAATGGCTGGCTGCCCAGACTGGCTGATGTAGATCATTGGATACTTGCTCGGGACGACATCAATGCGAAACTTCTTTCCGACCATTTGGCTCTGTACGATCAAATCTCGTCGCTCACGAAGAACCTCGTATGCGGCGAGTCGCACATCCACGTCGCTGTCGTTAAGCAGGGGGCGAAGCCCTAAATCAATCGCTGGGTTGATACTCATCCGCTGAAGCAATCGAATTGATGGAACACGCAATTCCGCACTTCCAGATTGAGCCATCGCCAGAAGATGAGGAACGACCAATGCATCGTCGAGGCGAGCACCTGCTTGCAAGGCGGCAAAGCGCGGTTGCTCTTCGGCGTAGTCATAGAGAGGCCGGATCGCAGTGATGCTCTTGGGACCAAGCGCTTGCCAACGAAGGCTTGCCGAATTGGCTGCGCCAGGATTGTTCGTCAATGCTCGAGCAATGGCAGTGGCAGTCGCGTCGATTGGTCCAACATTGACAGATGTATGCCGAAGCAATTCGACAAATTCGTCGGAGTGTGCATACCAAGAGGGTGGCACATCAACCACAATCAATTCACCAGACATCCCAGTAGCCGTCTCGCCACGCTGAGTTGGTTCTCGCGGGTAGTTTGAATTGATTGCGCTAGCAATCAATCGAGCCCTTGAATGACTCGGCGTCGCCATGACGAGTTTGATCGGAAGTTGCTTGAGAGACTTCCCGCCGTTGAGAATTCGACCGCTCAATTGATTGACCATCGTTTGAGTTCGATCCGATTCATCCGCAAACGGATTGATGATGATTGGTCCCTTTGCTTCCGCCATCGCTCGAATTTCACGACTTCCTACGAGCAACACGCCGGGGCGCAAGTCCGTTGTCCACAGCGTTCCACCTTCGAGGCTTGTTGTGCTCGTTCCTGGCGCCGCATAGACACGCACATCAAAGTTTGTTCCGCGTGGTGCTCCAGCGGGGATAAGCGCTTCCACAATAACGATCGCGGTGTCTTCCGAATTCAGAAGAGCGTCGGGTGAGAGCCCCTGCGAATTCCCCGACGATTCACCAACGCCGTAACGCATCATCTCGTTCAATATGTATTGACGCACTTCCGCCGGGGCCGTGCGACTGCCAGTTCCTTTGAGACCAACGACAAATCCATATCCGCGAACCACGACGGGCTGATATCCCATGACGATTGTTTCACTCGCGACCGTGCCGCGCATGATGGGATCGACGTCCATCGGAATAGGTGGACGAGCGACGCGTTTGGGCGCCAAGGCTGGGTTCGCTTTTTCAATATTGGAACATGCGACCATATTCAGTCCGCACGTCGCGACGAGAATGAGGGAAACAAAAATCAGTCGCATGAATCTACTCTGGAAATCGGCACTAGAAAAACTATAAACAGAAACACCAAACGAAACTCAAATGAGCGCTACAGGATTCGAACCTGTGACACCTGCCATGTAAGGGCAGTGCTCTAGCCAGCTGAGCTAAGCGCCCGAAGTTTGGGATGATAGCGAAGCGAGGATCACCCGCGTGGGAAGAACCCGTCAATCCATTCGCTCGGAGGCCATGCATATGGGCGAAACTTCTCTTGGCTCCCAGTTTCTTCGCTGTGCAGGATGACCCGCTGGGGACCGAGTCGGCTAGCGATCGGAGAATCGATCAGCGTGCTTGAATCCGAAGCGCTCACTTGGAAGAGCAATCGCCACTCAAATTCCCGAATCGCATTGCGGTCGAAGGTTCGCGCCAGATTCGTCGCCCCGTCACATGTGATCATGACATGAATCCCCAGAGATGGTCCTTCGCGCAGAAGTGCTGCAAGCAGCTTGTCCGCCGTTGCAGGTGTATCAGTCGACGAGGAATAACTGAAATCATCTTCATTGCGACGCAGCGAACGGAAGCGGTGGATCGCATGCACAAGAATGAGGCACGTTGGCGCTTGAGTGCTCTGGTCACTCTGTCGCCGCAGCAATTCAGCGGTCGCCTTTTCAAGAATTGATTCGGCGTCTCGCAAACCAGCAGATCCACCAGACAAGCCCAGTCGCTCTTGAAGTGCTGGAAGTCGACCGAAGTTTTCGTCGTCGGGCGGCGTGCCGTCGAGCAGGAAGAGTTGGCATTGCCCAGTTTTGTACTGCGCTGCGAGGGAGACCAACACTCCTGCTGAAATTCCAAGAGCCGCATCTTCACGCTGTCCCACAAGCATGATGTTCGTGCCAGATTGTCGGCGCAGTACAACAGCGGTGGGATCCTTGATTGAAATCGCATCGCCGAACCAAAGAAGCGGTGGGCCAGAAAACTCCCCACGATCACGCTGCATGCGCGCTGTACGAAGGAGACGATTGGAATCCAATTGAGCAGGCGCACTTCCTTCAAACACGATCATCGGCGGACGATTCGATGTCGGATGTTTTTCGTGATACGCACGGACCTTGGCGAGCATGCGGTCGCGCTCATCATCAGGTAGCCACACAACTTGGAATGGATTGTTCCCCTCAACTAATCCACCAGCATCGTTGTAAATCGCCTCTCCAGGGCGCGAGAGCAGACGCGCTGCAACATTGTCATCTGAGAGGATCAACTGCGAGTCTGATTCATTGCACTGCAAGGCGATTCGAATGGCCATCTGACCCATCGTTGCGCGTGCGATGGAGTATGCGCCACCGAGCGTTTGCGATCCGAGGATGACGTGAATGCCAAATGCTCGACCCTGTCGAACCAGACGATCCAACAGCAGTGCCGACTCCTCAGAAACTTTGTCGTCCTCGGTAAAGAGCTCTTGGAATTCATCGACGACTAGCAATGTTCGTGGAATCTTTTCCTCAGCGTTCAACCGACGATATCCACCAAGATCCTGCACTGAGCGATCACGAAAGATTTCACCACGTCGGCGGAGTTCCGCGTCAAGCCCACGAAGCACTGAAAGGCCGAACTCTCGATCACTCTCGACCGCGACCGCTCGCGCATGCGGCAGTCGGTTGGTCGCATACGTGCGAAACTCAACGCCTTTCTTGAAGTCGATCAGCCATAATTCGGCTTCATCTGGGCTGTATCGCAAAGCGAGATTGGTGATGAGTGCATGGAGAAGAGTTGACTTTCCGGATCCCGTCTTGCCCGCGATCAATGCGTGCTGGCTCGTGCCGACACCGAGCGTAATGTTTTGAAGTCGCGTCGCTCCAGATCGTCCCAGGGGGATGCTGATCGAGCGTGCCGTGGACTCCGACCAGAGTGCGTCTTCACGGGGCGCGATCGCAGAAAAAGGAACTTCAATTCGTTTCGCATTCTTTGCGGTCAATGCGATACGCCTCAACAACCCAATCGTCATTTCACTCTCTGGCATCACTCCTGGAGTGAAAGCAAAGTGACTATACGGCTCCGATGCGACAACGAAACGATCATCTTTCCAGTGAATACAGAGCGAACGACTACGAATGTCGGCAATATCGATTGCCGATGGAATTGGATGACGTGTGTCGCGAAGAATGACTGTAAACACTCCACAGCGTGCTCCACTATTGACGATGCTCGCCAGTCGAAGCGCGGCAATGTCGGACAAGCCCGTCGGGAAGTCGGCCATAACAAGGAATCGGTACGGCTCGGCTATCTCGCCCGCCTGCTTGTTGTACTGATCAAGGTCTGCGAATTCATTGCGCAGAAATTTCTGAATCACCGTCTCCATGTGTTCACACAAGTCAGTCAACTTTTGCTCGATTTGCCGTGAATCCGTCCAGATTCGCTCGCCGATGACATGTTCTGCTTCGTCGGTCAAGTGCATGAATGCGGCAAATCCCTCTCCAAGTCCGACAGGATCGATGATCGTGAAGCGCGCACGCCCAGGTGGTAATGCCGCCAAGATTCTCAGGACAGTTTCTTGTAAGAGTGCGATCCCAGATTCACGACCCTCTTGTCCAGTCTCGATCAGCAGCGACGCCCGAGTTGGAAAGGTCAAGGTGATCGGAAGGTGAATGATTCGGGGAGAACCAGCTGGCCATGCAAGTCCTGGATCAGACGGCAACGCTCCAGGTATCGAATTGAGTGGAACCGTCAGCACTCCAATTTTTGCCGCACCAATCGATGATGGCTGGCCATGAAAATTGGACCACATTGCATCTGACCATGCTGGGAAAAGACGGCGATCAAGGCTCATCGTCTTCTGCGTGTCTGCGAAGACTTGATCTCGCGCCTTCTGCCACTCTGATCGCAGCGCCTGCTCGCGAGCAACCTGCACGCCTTCGATTTCCCTCATACGTCCTTCATGCCGCCGCTTCTCTTCCATGAGCGATTGGTCATATTGACTGTGTGCCTGTTCGAGTGCAACCGTGGCGGTTTGTTCCGCTTCCGAAATGGCGGTTTCAAGTTGAGCCACCGAATTCCGCCGAAAGCGACTTGCCGTTTCAAGCATGTCTGCACGGCGCTGCGTAAAGAGACTCTCAACTTCACTCCGCTTGGGATCCAGTGCAGTCTGAGCCAATTCACGCTCATTGCGATGCTTATTTCGAAATGCTCCTTCCTGCTGCTTCCGCCGCTCGGAGGCTTGCGCTAATGCGAGTCGTCCAGCCTCACTCGTCACCGCTCCAACTGTCGAGACCGAAACGGCCAAGGGGTAGAGGCGAATTCCAGACCAGAGCCAAATCGCGCCTTGCACCAGCAGCACGAGCACAGCGACACCCGATGCGATACGAAGATCGCGTGGACCGTTCTCTCCGAATATCAGGCCGATGGAAACAAGGATGGAGGACGTCAACAGCAACCACGCCGCCAGATGCCCAGCCCAATTTCGTGCGATTAAATCAAACGGTTTCTTCCGAAGCTGCTCGAGCGTTGCACAAGCCTGCGCATATTGCTCCCCAAGAGACTCCGTTGGTTGTTGAATCGAATGTGACAATTCACTTGTCGACGAAGCCGTGCTTGACGGCAATCGAATGCGTGCCTTTCGAAGCAGCATTTCAATCTGCTTTACTTTCTCAGTGATGTCACGCAAAGATTGATCAATCGCAGCGCGAGCGACTTCGAATTCCTGGCGCGGTCGAGGCTCGAGCGATTCATATACTGCGTCTGCGGTCCATGTCGACTCCTCCGTGCTCAGATCAATCTTGTCGAGCTGGGTGTCACGGAATTCTTCCAAGGAGCGAAGACTCAACCGTTCATTTTCGTCCAACTTTGCAAGTTGCCTCTGAGATCGAATTTCAGCCTCAGACTTTGCAGCAGCCTGTCGAGCGATGATCGCCTCACGCACCGCACTTCGCACGCCTTTCAAACGAATCAGTTCCGCTTCATGCCTGCGGAGTTCCGGGTCATTTGACTCCAACAAAAATTTCGCGAGTGACTGCTCTGCTTCCAATCGCCGAGTGGGAGCAGTCATGAGGGTCTGCAGAATTTGCTCCCCGAATGACGAGAGGTCTTGACCTCGAAGTGCGAATTCATCCGTGATCGACGGCGCCATCTTTGAATCATAAGACAAATGAACTTCTCCGATCACTCAATCGCCTGCATCACAGTCGCGCCGCGCCCGAGCGATTGCCTCGGCAAGTTGTTCAATGGCAAGGATGGCGACCCGAACAGCATCACTGGCGGGCTGAACTGCCTCCCGATCGATCGAATCGCTCGCCGCGTCTCTCCATTCTGGCCGAAGAGCAGCCCACTGTTCATTCAGCACCCGCAATGTGTCCTTGATTTTTGATTTGTTTGTCCCGTCACTCATTTGGATCGGCTCCAGCAAGTGAATCCGATCCGCCGCGGCGCATCGCAGATGCCGAGTCGGCATCGATCAGCGGCTTGGATACTCCATCGTCAGATCCGAGCGCCCCACCGATGGACGGATCGACTTTTTCCGGTGATATTGAAATGTACGAATCAATGGCCTGCGCCATTCGATTCAGCGATACCACCGCCGCGGGGACAATTTGATCGACATAGGTCGAGAGGGGCCCCAGACCCGCTCGAAACAGAGCGAGCACCCGCTGGTACTCGATTGCCCAACGGCGCAATTGACGAAGGCAATCTTCAGCGTGTTGAACGGCGCGCTCCGAACGGGTGACCGCCTTGCGTTCATCGACCGTCGAAGGCGGGCGTCCGTCAGCCGTCATCTGCATCTGTTTGCGCACAAGCGCAGAGCGATCGATGTTTAGTTTTTCAGTTCGAACGCGCCGTTGGCGTTCCCAGTGAGCTGGACCCTCGACATTCAACCACATTGCGAATCGCTCCGCATCCGATTGTGATTCCTCGATCGCTGTTGCGAAGCCTCGACCAGCTTTGATCAGCATTGCCTTCGCCTCCATCAAGGTTCTGGTGTCGCGAAGATTTGCACCCGAGTCCATGAAATGCTCGTTTAGCGCTGTTGGAGATATTCATCGATGCGGTCTGCCTTGCGCATCAGAAATGGAATGTGCTCTTCGCTCGATTTCATTAAGCGTTGCAGGACCTTCAGTGTCTGGTCGAACTCCTCTGCAAACTTCTGCTGCTCCTGATCCCGCCACGATTGAGCAAGCGTGTTCATCCGACCGCCGATTGTCGAAATGCCCGACTGCAAGTCTTGGTTGAATTTGCGTAAATCAGCGGCGAAACGACGAAGTTCATTGGGATCGACAACTGCTTTTGCCATGCAAGAAGTGTAGCGGTGCTAGCCTGACCGAATGCAAGATCGAAATCTCATCGGCGGCGAATGGCGGACGGCTCACAGTCGAGAGACATTCCCAGTTCATGATGCAGCAACTGGAGAACTCTTAGCGAACGTTCCGCGCTGCGGCGCATCGGAAGCCAAGGATGCGATTGACGCTGCCACGGCTGCACTGCGCGGATGGAGTGGAGTTTCTCCAACCGAACGCGCCGTTTTCCTGACCTCCATCGCCCAAGCGCTGCGTGAACGTCGAACCCAACTTGCGGAGATCATCACGGCAGAATGCGGTAAGCCGCTCGATGAGGCGCAAGGGGAGGTGGATTATGGCGCCGACTATTTCCTCTCTGCAGCGGACGAAGCGAATCGTTTACAGAGCGAGACGATCAAGTCTCGCCGACCTGATCGAGCGATGATTGCCATTCCAGAGCCCGTTGGCGTCGTCGCTGCCATCACGCCATGGAACTTTCCACTTGCAATGCTTGCCCGCAAAACGGCACCAGCACTTGCTGTTGGATGCACGCAAGTCGTCAAGCCCGCCGAGTTAACACCGCTGACAGCCCTCGCCTATGGCCAATTGCTAATCGACGTCGGACTGCCCGCTGGCGTGGTGAATGTGATCACGGGCGATCCAGCGGTAATCGGTCAGGCATGGCTTGGGGATGGAAGAGTCCGAAAATTATCCTTTACGGGATCGACCGCCGTTGGACGTTTGCTGATGAAATTGGCAGCAGATCAAGTGGTCCGACTCTCACTCGAGCTCGGCGGTCACGCACCCTTCATCGTTTTCAGTGATGCGGACATTCCAACTGCCGTTGCAGCAGCCGTGAATGGAAAGTTCCGCGTCGCAGGTCAGACATGTGTTTGTCCAAATCGATTCATCGTGGCAAATGAGGTTTATGACGAGTTCGTCTCCAAGTTCGCTGCATCTGCAAGCAGTTTGAAAATCGGCCGAGGGCGGGATGCTGGCGTCCGGGTTGGACCACTCATTGATGACCGAGCAGTCACCAGAATTCGCAATCAAATTCAGGATGCGGTCGCCCGAGGCGCGACGATTGTCACAGGCGGTACGACCGTCCCAGTCGAAGGATGCTTGGACCGATTCTTTGCGCCGACAGTCCTTGCCAATGCGACCTCTGACATGCTCTGCTTTCGCGAAGAGACATTTGGACCACTTGCTCCAGTGGCAACGTTCCAAACGGAAGCACAAGCTATCGAAATCGCAAACGCCACGCCTTATGGGTTGGCGAGTTACGTTTTCTCAAGCGATTCAGCTCGAATCGAACGCATCACCCGTCAACTGAACTACGGAATAGTCGGCGTGAACACAGGAGTGATCAGCGACGCCTACGCACCATTTGGTGGCCGTGGATGGTCAGGCTTCGGCCGCGAGGGCGGTCGATGGGGGATCGAGGAATACATCTCGTGGAAGTATGTCTGCGCATCGGTGAATGCGTAAAAATCATTCCGCCGTTGGTGGAACCTCGATATCGCCTTCTTCATCACCCTGCATAAAACTCGTGAGCCGTTGTCGGCGCACTGGGTGTTGAAGTTTGCGAAGCGCCTTGCTCTCGACTTGTCGAACGCGCTCACGCGTGACCTTGAAAATGCGACCGACCTCTTCCAAGGTGTACGTGTAACCATCTCCAATGCCGTAACGAAGTTTCAATATCTCACGTTCGCGGTAGGTGAGGGTCTTCAAGACGTCATTGATTCGCGTACGCAACATTTCGCTCGCTGCTGAGATGCTTGGCGCCTCTTGACGTTCGTCTTCGATGAAATCACCGAAGTGAGAATCTTCACTCTCGCCGACTGGTCGATCAAGCGAAATCGGATGACGCGAAATCTTCAACACGCGCTTCACTTCTTCGACGGGCATCTTCGCCTTTGCTGCGATTTCGTCATGATTTGGTTCATGTCCGAGCTCCTGCAAGAGATGCTTCTGGATATTGCGAAGCTTCGACATCGTTTCAATCATGTGAACCGGTACGCGGATTGTTCGGGCATGATCCGCAATCGCACGAGTAATCGCCTGACGAATCCACCACGTCGCATACGTCGAGAACTTGTAGCCACGCTTGTATTCATACTTATCAACGGCTCGCATCAGACCCGTGTTGCCTTCCTGAATGATGTCCAGGAACGGCAATCCGCGGTTGCGATACTTCTTGGCGATCGAAACGACAAGGCGCAGATTTCCGCCAGAAAGGGCACGCTTCGCGAGTTCGTGCTCGACGAAGATCTGTCCAATGGCACGAACGCGCTTGGCGAGGTCCGTCGGTGATTCGAGCACCAAATTCTGAAGTCCTGCAAGTTCTTCTCGCCGCACTTGAGAGTCCTCGGCGTCATAACGCTCTGGATTCTTATCGCTCCGCTCGATGAGTCGAGCCAACTCCTCGCACTTGCGATTCACGGAATTGAGTTTGCGCATCAGCGGCTGAATGCGTCCGGTACGAAGGCAGCATTCCTCAATCAGCGTCGAAATTCGCCGACGATTTGCCCACAACTTTTGACGGATGGACTCGACGCGGTCTTCAGGAAGTCCGCCAGCTTCGAGCTGACTCCACAACTTATTATTCTGGTCGAGCTTTATGCGAACCGTCGTGAGGTTGTACGGAATACGCGACGCAATCCGATCCTTCGCATTTGACTCCGCGGTGGAAATACGCATCGTTCGATCGAACGGGAGCGTCCCTTCATGGACCTGCTGCAGAATGTCAACCGCTTGGGAAGCACAATATTCGCTCTCCAATACCATTCGGCGAAAGATGTAGCGACTCATTTCAATCTTCTTCGCAAGACGGATTTCTTCCTCGCGAGTCAAGAGTGGAATGGATCCCATCTGAGTGAGGTACATCCGAATCGGATCATCAATTCGAACTGGATTTGTCTCGGCGATTGCCAAATCAAGCGATCCTTGGAGATCGTCATCGAGTCCATCGTCCTCCATCGCGAATGCATCAGCGCTACTGGCAACGCCACCATCTTGTTGGCGAACTTTGAGTCGTGCAGCAGCAACAGCTGCTGCCGCAGCGCCTACAAGTGGTCGCGGCGCCGCCGGAATAGCGGGGGTTGCAGGAGGATGATCTGCACCTTGGGCGCGTCGAACCTTCTTGTCCGTATCGCGCAAAAAGCGCAAATCTGTTTGAAGTTGAGCAGGAAAGGCGCGATGCCCAGCACGGCGCATTTCGATTTCGTCGATGAGCACAATGTTGTTCTGTGCAAGCAACACCAACAACTCGTCGAGTGGATACGGATCGATAAAGTCATCTGGAAGGCATGTATTCAGTTCTTCGTAACTGATCCATCCGCGCTTGCGGCCGGCATGAACGAGGGAACGAAGAACGGGGTGTAATTCTTGAAGGACAAGACTCATGATCAATACTCCTTAATTCAATACTCGCGTCGGTATTTCCCGACCAGTATTGCTGGGTGAAAAAAGAACACAAAACACTTGCATCGTCATGATGCGCTCCTCGCCGTCCTGGCGATTGCAGAAGGTCGTGGACCTGCGGCACGGATCAATCCAAGCCGCTGAGCCAATTCCTCGGGTGTCGTAGCAGTCGGTGCCGATGCGAGATGAAGGCGGCGATTGAGTCGATCAAGCGCACGCGCGGCAGTGATCAGACCGATACGCGCATCCGTTTCCCGCTCAAATCGTCTCGTTCCGAGCATGTACAAATCGGTTGCCAGAGTCTTCATCGCCGGATCCGAAAGTTCCGCAAGCAGATCCTGCACTGCGAATTTCTTTCCATCTTCGAGCCAATGAAAAATAGGCGTGTAAAGCGTTCGTGCTGCGACATCTTCGAGTGAGGAAGGCACGATGAACTCGCTCAACGGAGCGGCATCGCCTTCTTCGTGAGAGATGCGAATGTCGCTCGTCGACGGCCAAGCAATCAAGATCGAGAGGAAATCTCTTTCGGCACTTCCGCGTGCGTTCGCGGCTGGAATCTCAATAGGCTCGATCGTTGCCACAGCGTCACGCGGTGGCGCGGCACGACGGCTCGCATTCAGAACACTTTCGATTTCGGCGACAGGAACGCCACTCGTTGCAGCGATCGAATCGATCACGAATCTGCGGCGAATACCATCGAGCGTCCCAAGACCGAGTGAGACGAGTTTCGCCAACATCGCTTCCACTGTTTTCTGACGCGCTGAGAGTCCAGGACGGGCATCCAATTCCTGCCGAAAGTTTCCGACGAGGTGGGTCAACGCATCTTGTGATTGTTCGATCGCCTGATCAAATCGCTCTCGTCCGCCAGGCTGGCGAAGTAATTCATCGGGATCGAGTTGATCGGGAAGCGTGCAGATCTTCAGATCGACGGGAGCTGCGAAGAAAATTTCCAGAGCGCGATCCGCAGCGCGTTGACCAGCGGAGTCGCCATCAAACAGAAGCACGATCGTGTCGCAGAGTCGTTGGAGAACGCGGGCATGATCACGCGTCAGTGCGGTGCCAAGAGTTGCGACGACATTTTCGATTCCCGCTCGATGACATGCGATGACGTCCGTATAGCCCTCGGTGATGATCGCCGTGCGAGAGTGGATGATCGCGCGCTTTGCCAAGTGAATTCCATACAAGGACTTTGATTTGTGAAACAGCGCACTTTCAGGGCTATTTAAGTACTTCGGCTCGTCCTCAGGGTCGATGGATCGAGCGCCGAATGCGATGCATCGACCAAGTTCGTCCGCAATCGGAAACATCACACGATTGCGGAATCCATCGACGAGCGATCCACGACGTCGCAGAAGACCTGCAGCCTCGAATGAAGCTCGCATAACAGCAGGATCAACCGCGTCTTCGCCGCTCTGGCTTTGATGCGAAGCAAGTTTTTCAACATAGTTCGCCAATCCATCCCCGGCGGCAGGTGCTGCACCGAGACCGAACCGTTCAATCATGTCTGCACTGATCCCACGATCTGCAAGAGCTTTTCTTGCTGCAGTTCCCAGCGTGGAATCGCTCAAAGTCCTACCGAAGAATCTCAACGCCGCATCGTTTGCACGACGAAGCGATGCAGGACTCTGCGGATCCGCCGCACGAGGAGAGTCTGATCCTCTTGCTTGAAGTTGAATCCCCGCGCGCTGCGCAAGAAAACGGAGCGCCTCCAAGAAATCCATGCGGTGATAGTTCACCATGAAGTCAATTGCATTTCCGCTCGCGCCGCATGCGAAACAGTTATAAAACGCATTGCCTTTGTGAGTGACGACTGAAAATGACGGCCGGCGATCTTCGTGAAACGGACAAAGCCCCATATGCTCGCGACCCTTTGGCCGAAGCACAACTGACTCGCCCACGAGGGACACGAGGTCAGTCAGCTCGAGAACACGGTCTCGGTCGGATGAATCTGAGCGGGAGGGGATCATTTTTAAAAACGAAACGATTTGGAAGCCTATGCCTGTGATGGTTGACGATTCTTTTTCTAACGCCGTTTTCTAGACAATTCCGAGTCCTTCGGAATACTGCGATTTTCTCTTGAAAATTTGAATCCGTCCGATTTCTGAAGCAGAACATCTTGAGTCACAAGAGCGAAACCAGCCATCGAATGAAGATGGTTGGAACCCCTAAACAAGTCTTCTGATCCAAAACCGAAACCGCTGGATCCAAACTCAAACAAGTGGCGGTTCGGACTGAGGCGTCACCGAAGCGACGGACCATCCAAACCAATGTCACCGGGAAACCGGCTTCTAGCAGGGAGTTTTTGCCCAAGTCTCAAAGCGCCAGCCGTGGCATTTTGGATTGACTTGGAGGGCGTGAAGTCCTCTGCGATCGGAATGACACTACACCCGAAAAACGCATTCGTCAAGAAAACAAACGAAAAAAATTTACGATAATCAAATCAAAGCGTTTATTCACTTGCGTGAACGCTTCAAATCTACGCCTTCTCCAATGAATCCGACCCCAAATCAAGAAAATCAGGCTGAAACAGCTAGTTTTCTTGTGTAGGCGAATTTTCGTCGAATTGGCTTAACCACCAATCCAGTGCGAATTGCACGAGTGCTTGCCAATAATCGCACTGGCTTGCCATCAACCAACGCTTTCACTCGCTGCAAATTCGGTCTGAATTTACGCTTGGTAACGCTGGTGGTCTTGATGCCGACTCCACCGAGGTACTTCGCCTTACCACGACGGGTAATTCGGTTTCCAGTGGTTGTACGGGCTCCAGTAAAAAAGCAAACGCGTGGCATGTGTTCTCTCCGAGGGGTCGAGAAGAATACTCAAACCCGTAAAGAAATGCAAGTCTCCCCAAAGTTACTGGCAAGAAAGTCCAGACAATTGGAGGACTTTGGCCAAATTGTTCTGGCATTCAAGGTCGAAATGACCAATTCGGTGGCTATCTGCATCTAAAACCCCCCAAACGGAACCGTCCAAATTGAAGCAGGGAAGGACCAGTTCGCTTTGATCGAGCGGGTCGCATGCAATGTAGCCCGTTCCAAGTTCACGAACATCACGAACAAGAAAGGGCAAACGCGCTAAGAGGCATCGCCCGCACGCACCGTGCAACCCAATCGGACTGCACGCAGGCTTGTCGCGGCGTGGCCCTAAAACAAGGCGACATTCTGCGTCCTGGCTTGGACAGTCCACATAAAAACCAATCCACGACAACCCGGTGGGTGAGAGTGTGGTCCACAAGAGATCGACTAACGCACTCATGCGCTCGGTGCGATCCGCCGTGATGTCACGAATTCGACCCGCGCGAACCAGAATCTCTTGCCAATGCGTCGTGGTCACGCGCTTTCACGCGTGCGTTGCCGCACGGATTCCAAATCGATTTTTCCTTGACGAATTGATGCCTCGTCGATTCGGTATGTCGTATTGGCATTATCGAGTTCAGGAAGTTGGTACATCAGATCCGTCATAAGTTCATCGACGACTGCACGCAATCCGCGTGCTCCTGTTTGCCGTTCCATTGCACGGTCTGCGATTGCTTCAAGAGCACCAATAGTAAATTCGAGCGATGTGTTCTCGAGACGGAAGAGATGCTGATACTGCTTCACAAGCGCATTCTTCGGTTCGGTCAAGATCTGAATCATCGCAGCGCGATTGAGTGGCATCAATGCGCAGAGCACTGGCAGACGGCCAATCAACTCTGGAATGAGACCGAATTCCAACAAGTCATCTGGCTGAATTTGACTCAACATCGCGCTGTCATCTTCGGCCTTCGTGATCGTATGAACTCCATCCGTCGAGAAGCCAATGCGCCGCTTCCCGATACGTCGTCGGACAATGTCGTCGATGCCAACGAATGATCCGCCGCAGATAAAGAGAATATGGGTGGTATCGAGTTGGATGTACTGCTGCTCAGGGTGCTTCCGTCCACCTTGCGGTGGAACATTGGCAACGGTTCCTTCGAGCATCTTCAGGAGCGATTGCTGTACGCCCTCGCCGGAAACATCGCGCGTAATGGAAACATTGCCGCTCGTCTTGCCGATCTTGTCGATCTCATCGATGTAGATGATTCCGCGCTGTGCAGCCTCCACATCGAAGTCTGCCGCTTGCAGCAATTTCAGCAGAAGATTCTCAACATCTTCTCCGACATAGCCAGCCTCGGTCAACGTCGTCGCATCACCAATGGCGAATGGCACATTGAGAATTCGCGCGAGCGTTCGCGCAAGCAGCGTCTTGCCCGTTCCAGTTGGACCGACGAGCAAGACATTGCTCTTATCCAATTCGACAGGCGCATCGGAATTGTCAATTTGTGTCAACCGCTTGTAGTGATTGTGCACTGCGACCGACAACGAAATCTTTGCGCGATCTTGATCGATCACATATTGATCAAGATATTCCTTGATTTGTCGCGGCGAAGGAATCTGCGTCAGCGCCGGAGCGGCGCCAGTGACTCGACGCTTTTCCTGCTTAAAAATGTTTTGGCAAAGATCCGTGCAATTTGCACAGATATAGACATCGTTTGGACCTTCGACCATCGGTCCAACTTCACGACTTGTCTTGCCGCAAAAACTGCATGTAGTGACTTTCTTCCCGCGAAAACCGCCGTCGCCACCGGAACCACCAGATCCAACTGATCCGCCTCCGCCGCTCGTTGCTGGTCCCGACGAACCGAGTCCGCCATCGCGCGATCCGCCTCGGCGACCGCCGTTTCCTGGAGCTGCCGCGGAAGTCGAGAGTTGTTTCTTTGAAAGTTTTTTCATTTTATTTGCGCTTGTTCGGAGTGTACTTCGCATCACTCGATTTGGCTGCCGATTGCTTCTTCACTTGTGCAATCATCGCATCGCGGGCAGACTGGAATTCCAACGGAGTAATATCGCCAGACTCGAGCATGTCTCGAAGATCTCCAAGTGTAAATCCAATCGGATCATTACTGTCTCGCCGCATCCAGCGGCGAATGAAGTACATGCACAAGACCCCGAAAAACACAATTGCGATCAGCCAACCCAACACGGGCAAGATTGATCCGCCCACATCCCCGACATTCGTCATGGACGGAACTTGAGCCAGGAATTGACCATTTGCCAAGGATGTGATCATCATCGGCATGCGCTCCTGACGTTCAATCCTGCGACTTCCCCTTGGCTTCTTTCGCAGGCTTCGCCGTATCGCTCTTGCTCGCAACTGCTTTTTTCGGTGTGGACACGGTCGCAGCGGGAGCGGACTTGCCCTTGGCCTTTGCCTCGGCTTCCTCATTCCACTGCACCGCTGGAATATCCGAAATCACAGCCTTCGCAATCACTCGATCGGCTGACTTGTGCTCACGGATTTGCAGGGCGATTTCGCCGACGCGGTTTTCTTTATCGAGTTCTGCTCTCATGGCATCTGGCCGCATACCTCGCGAACGTGCGATCGCCGCAATTCGTCCATTCACTTCGCCTTCGGTTGCCTCGACGCCGAGCGTTTCAGCGAGTTTCCCAAGAAGGAAAAACAACTTGAGTCGCCGACGAGTTTCGTCCGCAGTGGCACTTCGAATTGCTGCAAGGCGGGTTTCGACAACCTCTGAGTCTGTACCACGGTAGAGCATTTCCAATCGTTGACGCTCGAGGTCGCGGCCGATCTGCGCCTCGGAGAGGCGAACAGGCAATTCAAAGTCGACTTTCCCAGCGAGTTGTTCAAAGACTTGATCGCGCAGCGCACTCCGCTGTTCGTCATCGCGTCGGCGCTCCAGCACTCCCTTGAGATTCTCGCGCATCAGTTCAACCGTTTCCACTCCGAGCTTGGATGCGATTTCTTCGCGAGTCGAAGGAGCAATTCGTTCAGCTGCGTTGATCGTGTACTCGACGGAAAGAGGCTTGCCCCGAATCTCAACAATCTCATGACTTTCTGGTCCATCGAGTTGAATCGTGACCACATCTCCGACTTTTTTGCCGACGAGAATTGCATCGAGTCCTTCGACGAGCAACCCGAGGAATGGACCTTTTCCCGCATCGTCTTCTGCAGGAACAACCGCGAGTGCGTTCTCAGTTTCAAAGAAAACCTTGTCGTCTCCCTTGAGTCGTACAACAGCTTTGCCAACCATACGGTCGAGCGGTTGGAATGGACCTTCAATTTGGGCTGGTGCGCCCAGTCTGTATGAAAGCCGTTCAATTTCTTCTTCGACGTGCTTCGGTTCGATATCCAGAATTGGTCGGCGTAGCGCCAAGCCTTCCCATGTTGGAAGTTCAAATTCTGGCATGACTTCCACTTCAAGCGAGAGCGTGAAATCTTTGCCGCGGACCAGTTCTCCATCGACCGCTCCAGGCGCGAGCTCTGGCTGACCAATCGGACGAATCTTGTTCGCCTCCAGAGCGTTCTGATATGCCTGCGAAACTAATTGCTGGCGAGCCTCTTGGAGGACGGCATCGCCAAAGCGCTTTTCCAAAAGACTGCGAGGCACATGTCCCTTGCGAAAACCTGCAACGACGGCCTGTGATGCAAGGCCAGAAAAAGCGCTCTCAATTTGCTGGTCGACCTTCGCCGTTGGAATGGTGATGTCAATTCGCTTCAGCGCAGGGCCGGCGTCAGTGATTCGAACGGTATTTTCAACGGTCGGTGCGGTGCTCATGATGGTCCTTGTTTCAGATGAAAGAATCAATTGCGAAGAATCCCAAGATTGCGAAGAGCCCAAGAGTATAAGAAAAGCCCCTGGCTTTGCACCAGGGGCTTGAAATCTTCTCGTGGCAGTTCTCGCTGGAGTTCGTGACTCAGCGAATCAGCAACATTGAGGCGTAATCGGGCATCGGCCAGATATCTGCTGGCACGATCCGCTCGAGAGCATCACTGAGCTCTCGAACTTTGCCGATTGCAGGTACGACGACATCTCGACAATGGCGAACGCGCTTTTCGATGGCTTGTACATCCTTCGAAGTTGCAGAATCGAGTGCGGAAGCAGCCGAGCGCAAAGCCGCGACCTGTCCGGCGAGATCCCGCAGTGCCGCCTCGCTCTCAGGGCAGGGCACACCCGCATGCTGGGTCGAAGCAACGACATCAGCCAACTCACCTTGGGCGCGCAACCCAGCAGGCAAAATCTGAGTGACAGCCATTTGAACGAGCGTGCGACCTTCGATCTGGACAATCTTGCAATACTGCTCCATCTGAATTTCATATCGTGCATGAAGTTCGCGCTGAGAAAGCACGCCGTATTGAGCGAACAATTTTTCAGCCTTCTTCGTCGCCAGAGCTGGCAATGCGTCCGCCGTCGATGGGAAGTTCGGCAGCCCACGCTTGAGCGCTTCTGCATGCCATTCTGCGCTGTAGCCGTTTCCATCGAAACAAACTCGCCGATGCGTCTTCACGATTTCCTTCAGCAAACTGCGAACAACCGTCTCCATCTTCGCCGGGGAAGGGTTCTTCCCAAGTTTCGTTTCGAGCGCTGTCGCAATAAAATCAAAGCTTTCCGCGATGATGGTGTTGAGAACCGTATTGGGCCATGCGACTGACTGCGACGAACCAACAGCACGAAACTCGAACTTATTTCCAGTAAATGCAAATGGACTTGTCCGATTGCGATCACTGGAATGACGAGGAATTTGCGGCAAGGTTCGCGCACCCAAGTCGAGATCTGCCGTCTTCGCTGACTTCTTTGATTCGCCCCCAACGATTTGATCGAGGATGCTGGTCAACATCTCGCCGAGATAGATCGACATAATCGCTGGCGGCGCTTCGTTGGCTCCGAGCCGGTGGTCATTGTGAGCCGTTGCGATCGAAACGCGCAGCAAATCTGCGTGAATATCGACTGCGCGAATGATCGCTGCCAAACAAACCATGAACTGCATGTTGGGGTGAGTGTCGTCCCGAGGATCCAGCAAATTGACCCCAGTATCTGTGGACATCGACCAATTATTGTGCTTGCCAGAACCGTTGATTCCCGCGAATGGCTTTTCGTGAAGCAGGCATTCGAATCCGTGCTTGCGCGCGACGGATCTCAAGACATGCATCGTGGTCATCTGATGGTCAACCGCCACGTTTGAGTTTTCAAATGTTGGTGCGAGTTCGTACTGACCAGGCGCAACTTCGTTGTGGCGCGTCTTGACGGGAATACCCAATTCGAACAAGCGCTCCTCGCACTCGGTCATGTACGCCAAAACGGCTTCAGGAATCGCCCCAAAGTAATGATCTTCTAACTGCTGACCCTTGGGCGGCTGAGCGCCGATCAACGTCCGACCGCACACCACGAGATCGAGCCGCTGCAGGAAGAGTTCTCGGTCCACCAGAAAATATTCTTGTTCGCAGCCGAGCGTCGCAATTGCGTTGGATGTTTTCGTGTCGCCAAACAAACGCACGATGCGCAGCGCATGCTTGGAAACTGCGTCGATTGAACGAAGGAGCGGCGTCTTTTGATCAAGCGCTTCGCCGGTCCATGAAACAAACGCAGTTGGAATACACAAGGTCTTATTCCCATCACTCCCACGCAGCAAGAAGACTGGACTCGTCGCATCCCATGCCGTATAGCCACGCGCTTCATATGTGTCGCGTATTCCACCCGACGGGAAACTCGATGCGTCTGGCTCACCCTGAATCAGAGCATCGCCGGAGAATTTTTCGATCGCACCGCCGTCTCCTGTTGGAGAAAGAAATGCGTCGTGCTTCTCGGCCGTCAATCCCGTGAGCGGTTGGAACCAGTGACAGTAGTGGGTCGCTCCATGTTCAAGCGCCCATTCCTTGATCGCAGAAGCGACCGTGTTAGCGATCGATCGGTCGAGCGAAAGATTTCGCTGCATCGTTCGCTGCAGATTCATAAAAACCTCTGGCGGCAATCGCTTGAGCATCACATCGCCGCTGAAGGTGAGTGAGCCAAAGTAATCCGAAGCGCGAGTCGATGTCTGCGTGTCCATAGGCATTGTGAATGGTCTGTTCATTCGATCTTTCTCGTCCGTGAATGCGAAAAGGCGGCTCCGCGAGCTGCGTACGGATCATCATCCAAGATTCTTCCCATGGGCGCAAGGGGGAGAAACCCCAATCTTTGCGCCTACTTTTTCGACAAGGTGCGGGGGCCCATCATCGTGGACCGAAACCACCCGCGGCGCCAGAACATCAACAAAAACGCACCGGTCGTCGTTCCCATCAGCGCGAGGGCGGAATAGTAACCATACTTCCAGTGAATTTCCGGCATGAATTCGAAGTTCATTCCATACAGACCAGCGATGAACGTGATCGGAATGAAGATCGTTGCGATCATTGTCAGAACCTTCGTCACCTCGCCGAGCTTCGCATTCGCGATGGCGATTGCAAGCTCCATCAGATCCGAAGCCATGTTTCGATAGGAATCGAGCATGTCGATAAGCCGCATCACGTGATCAAGTGCGTTGCGCAAGTAAATGCGGTGCTCCATATCGAACCATGATTCCATTGTCATCATCGCTGTGAGCGCATCCCGCATCGGCCAAATCGCTTGACGCACACGCGAAAGATCATGCTTGGCATCGCGAATGGCGTACATGTCGGGTGCAGATCTGCTGTCAACAATTTCTTCTTCAATCAAGTCAACGCGTTCTCCAAGCGCATTCACAATCGGAAAATAGTGATCGATGACTGCATCAAATATGGCAAATGCAAGATAAGGCGAACCCTTCTCGCGAACGCGTCCTTCGTGATGTCGAAGGCGCCGCCGCACGTGCTCGAGGCAATCGCCATCCGCTCGTTCTTGGACGGTGACTACAAATTGTGGCCCGACGAACATCGCCAACTGTTCCGTATCGAAAACGCCATCGGTTTCCATCGGCATTGGAACGACGATAAAGAGAATGCTGCCGAACGGCTCCACCTTTGCGCGCTGAGTTGGATGCTGAACATCCTCGAGTGCGAGCGGATGAATGGAAAAGAGTTGGCCAAGTTCGGCAAGGCACTTGGCATCGGGCGTACCGTCGATGTTGAGCCAGAGCATCGGCAGGTTTTCTCGAAGCTTCTCAATCTCATCAAGTGACGCCACTTTCTGTTCGACAAACCGAGTCGCATCCCAAGCGAAGATTTCCATCTCGAATGGAGCGACAGCGATCGTTCGTTCGAGTGATCCTGGAACAACTCCCACCGGATGGATCTCTTGACGCTCGGGCGATTTTCGTCGTTCGTGCATTTGGGGTGATCGTACTTGTTCACAGATTCAACGGACGCGGCGGGAGGGTTCAACCTTTCGCGGAAAACAATTAGGCAATTGTCACAAATTCAACCTTTTTGCTCGCTGGGGTGACGATCGCAACAGTATGAGAATTTGCCCGCTGCAAGGCACCGGGGTTGACCAGACGAGTCGAATCGACAACTGCGTCACGTTTGACATGCGTATGCCCATAAAAGAACCATGCCGGATGGGAATCCAAGGCTCGACGGACCCACTCGTCCTGGTCACCGTGCGTGAACGCAACTCGCATTCCGTCGACGACTATTTCACCAAGCGGATGATGAACGGTGATGCCAATTGATCGGGCATACCCTTCAAGATCGCTTGGTTCATCGCAATTGCCGAAGACGACATGAGCGTCCAGTCCGGCGAGCGGATCGAGGCATTCAATTGACTCAAAGTCGCCACAGTGAATAAAGGTCGTGGCTCCGAGTCGAGAGAGTTCGTCGACCGCCATTCGAGTTCGTCGCGCTTGCCCATGACTGTCCGACAACACTCCGATTCGCGTGGCGCCTGCGGGCACCAATTTGCTTTTGCTAGCCTTCACGACTTCATCTTAGTCTGCTTGATCCGAGATCCACTTATGAGTTCCACTTCCAACACCATCGTGACGCGCTTCGCACCGAGTCCATCTGGACATCTCCACGTCGGAGGGGCGCGCACGGCACTCTTCTGCTGGGCTTTCGCGAAGGGAAAAGGTGGGACATTTGTGCTGCGAATTGAGGACACCGACCAGAAGCGTTCAAGCGATGCCGCGAGCATCGGCTTCGTGAAGGATTTGCTTTGGCTTGGAATCGACTGGGACGAGGGACCGATTTATGAAGGATGTGGCGGTGGCGACCGTGGACCGTACTTTCAAGCGCAGAGACTCGACATATACCGGAAATACTTTGATGCTCTCCTTGCCAGCGGCAAGGCGTATTACGCATTTGAAACGACTGAAGAACTGACGGCGTTACGGGACGCAGCGAAAGCGCAGAACCAACCATTTCGCTACACGGGAGATGCGGCGCGTGCGTTGAGCGCCGACAAGGTCGCAGAATTTCTCAAGGCGGGTCGACCCGCTGTGATTCGCTTTCACACTCCGCCAAACCCCATCACGATTCGCGACGAAATTTTGGGCGAGGCGATTATCCCCGCAGGCGAGACGGATGACTTCGTCATTTGCAAAGCCGACGGTTTTCCGACCTATCACTTTGCGGTCGTCGTCGACGATGAACTGATGGGAGTAACACATGTCCTGCGCGCGCAAGAGCATTTTAATAACACGGCCAAGCACATCGTGTTGCAAGACGCGCTCGGATTTCGCAGGCCTGTTTATGGCCACTTACCACTGATCTTTAATCCCGATGGGTCGAAGATGTCCAAGCGCGACAAGGACAAAGTTCTACGCAAAGCAATCGCCGAGCGGGGGATCACTTCGCCGCCGCCTCACACCGTCGATCCTGCTCTCTTCGCCGTGTGGATCAAGGATAAAAACGTGCAGTTGGAAATCGCCTCAGCAACCGCACTTGCCAGCGCACTTGGAGTCGTACTTCCCGAAATCAATGTCGATGATTTTCGACGCTCGGGATATTTGCCAGAAGTCATCTGCAACTTCTTGTCTCTCAATGGCTGGAGCCCTGGCGGGGATTTGGAGAAATTTGACACTGAGTTTCTTAAGAGCCACTTCGACCTTCAGCGTGTCGTCAAGACGCCAGCGAAATTCGACCGATCAAAATTGCTTGCGTTCAATTTGCACGCACTTCAAGTGATGCCTCGTGAGGAATTTGTTAAAAAGGTCGCCATCCACGGACGTACGTTTCATCCCGATTTTATGGCACGGGTGACCGAGACGCAGTTCCGCTCCCTCTGTGACGCAAGCCAGGAGAGAAGCAAGACACTCGACGACCTGTTTCGAACAAATGGGTTCATCACCATCGCAGACGATTTGCTCGAATGGGATGCGAAGGCAGTGAAAAAAGTTCTTCAGGGGACGTCGCCGAACGGGCGTGACCATCTCACGGCGATCAGCAAGATTTTGGCGCAGTGCGACGACTGGTCGGTACAGGGCCTTGAGAGCGCGATGAAGCCATATCTGGAGACCGCCGCGGGCGGGAATCTTGGGACGATCGCTCAGCCTCTGCGAGTTGCGCTCTGCGGTGGCACGGTCAGTCCGCCAATCTTCGACACGCTGGCAATTCTCGGCAAGGCGAGTTCAATCAAGCGGATCGATCGCTGCGTCGCTGCCCACGAGTAACGAACAAGCATCTTGCCCATTCGTACGCATCGCCGTAGGATGTGATTCAACGGACCGTTGGCGCAGTTGGCTAGCGCGCCTCCATGACACGGAGGAGGTCACTGGTTCGAGCCCAGTACGGTTCATTCTGTTCTTTTCCCCCTTTCAAAAACATGAAAGGGGGAAGCGTAGGGGGCGCGGGATTTCGAGCGGCGCAACCAAATCACTCAACTTATCGCTCGCCACATGTCCGTTGCGGATTGTTTCAGTTGCATATTTAGTACGCAACATCCAAAGCGACTATTCGCCCCACGCGGCGATCACGAGTGCGAGATCTGCCGCATTCACGACTCCATCGTGATTGATATCCGAAGCAGCGTTCGAAGAACCCCAGGCGCTCAGCAGTGTGGTGAGATCAACCGCATCAACCCGCCCATCTTGGTTGATATCCGCAAGGGAGACCGCACCTCCGTGCCACAGGAATTCCGAAGGGATGATCTGACTCGATACTCCTGGTCCGCTCCAAGCGAAAGTCAATCCTGCACCACCACCATTTTCGAAGAATTCCAAATGGATCGGATACATGCCTGCGGTAAATGCCAACTGCGCAGACTTCGTGAGCATGCCATGGAGACCGTCGTTCTCAATGACAACTTCAGTGCCAATTGAAAGTCGCGATCCATCATCAGATGAAATTGATAGGGTCCAAATCCCAGATGCCGGAACCTTGAGCCAACCGTCGTAGACCGCTCCGACGAAATCAGCGCGACCACTGCCTGCGAAGTTTCCATCCGTACTTGGGAAGTAAATGGGGGTGACAATCTCCTGCTGATATGGCGTCAGCGTGCTCCAGTTCGGCAGGGCGCTTCCATCCGTCAATGCGTAATAACTACAACTCATTCCGGGCGTTTCACCGACTGGACTCGTTGGTTCCCGCAGCGCAGCAAGAGTTGCGGTAATAGTCGCCTGAGAAACAGCGCCAGAAATAGGTTCGCGCAGTCGATAGGCAATCGTGCGACGTCCAGGTGTTGCGGTGGATAGCGATGTCATTCGCACCACATCACGTCCTGCTGGACCTGCGCCAGCCACAACAACGATGGGATCTCCCATCGAACTTAAAGGTGCAGCCCAATCGATCACCAGTGCATCCATATTCGCGTCGTAATCATTGTTGAGTGCATCGATGTCGAATGATTCGCCCACGAAATAACGTGCGATGTCGTCACGCGCAACGGGCGGTTGAGGTGTCATCGCCGCAATCGCTTGTTCGGCGGCGGCCTTCAGATTGATGCGACCAAACCCCCACTCGACGGTGTTGCTTGCGCCTCCCCAAGGATCACATGCGTGCAGGAGAATGTACTCGGCATGGATTGCGGAAAGCGCTGGATTGACAGAGCGAACAACGCCTAACGCGCCATTCGCCACTGGGGTCGCCATGCTCGTCCCACTCCATGCCTGATAGCTGCCATCCGCCGTCGTACTAAGAATTGCGACCCCAGGAGCGAAGAGATCAACTCCGAGTCCGTAGCTAGAAAACCAAGCACGCTGATCATTCTGGTCACTCGCACCGACGACGAGCACATTGCCAAAATCCCAGCCCGCATGATCCGTCGAAGAATTTCCCGCCGCCCACAAGAGCGATGCGTTGAGCGAATGTATGTATGCACCCGTCGTTTCAATTGCGTCGTATCCGATGCCCGAATAGCTCGCACTGATGACTTTCGCACCGTGCTCGGCGGCCCATCGTTGACCTTCTAAGAGAGCATCGAACGACGCTCCACCATTGGGAGCCTCGCTGACTCGAATCGGCATAACCGAAAGTGACCAACCAACTCCAGCCACGCCAACGCCATTCTCGCCCGTCGCCGCAGCACAACCTGCAACATGCGTTCCGTGTCCGTGCACATCCGTCATATCGCCGCCATCAATTTCTGCGACATGCGAGACAGCGTTGTATCCACCGACGCGGTGCGTCAGATCTTCGTGAGGGACGATTCCCGTATCCGTCACTGCAACGACCACACTCGGAGATCCCGAGGAGATATTCCATGCTTCTGGCGACTTCATCATCGCGTGATGCCACTGCTCACTCAATCGAGGATCGTTTGGGATCGCCACTGGATAGACAATCCAATTCGGGTGCGCATACTGAAAAAGCCCCGTCGACATCAACCCTTGGGCAGAACGGTTTTCCGCACTTCCGATCCGCTCAGGGCTCAGACCAACCGCGAGGATGAATTCATCGGTTTCAAGATGATGGCGTAAGACTTGATTTGCAATGAGTCCAAGAGCGACTGCACGCTGCGAATTGTCCAACCCTTGCTTCGGCCGAACGATGAGTTCGCCAGAAAATTCGAGTTCGCCAGAGACTGCGGCATACGGAGGGGCGATCCCATGCGATACCTGCGATACCTGCGATCCATGCGATCCCGCAGCTGCAACTGGCGCTTGCGTCGCACCGAAACAGACGCCCGCGACGAGTCCAAATGCAATTGCGTATGTCATGAGCGGAGTTTACTCCACACAAGACGGTCTTCCAATCTTTGACAGAATTTCGTCACCATCCACATGACGAAATTCTTTTTCTGTTACAACATCCGCATATGAAAACCGAAGAAATACTTAGGGCTGCGAAGTCACTTCGAGAAAAATATGCAGTGACGGACGGCGAATCCTTTCGCCTAAAAAACTGCAATCCAAATGAAACAGATGGCTTGCCTGGGATTCGAAAGATTGACTCCAAAGAACTTCTCGACGATGGAGTTCGGATGATGGCTGATTTACAGGACATGCTCTATGCGCAAGATCATTGGTCGATCCTGCTGATTTTCCAGGCGATGGACGCTGCTGGCAAGGACGGGATCATCAAACATGTGATGTCTGGAGTCAATCCGCAAGGCTGCGAAGTGCATTCATTCAAGTCGCCATCAACGGAAGAGTTGGACCATGACTACATGTGGCGATCGATGAGGCGTTTGCCAGCGCGAGGCATGATCGGGATCTTTAATCGTTCGTATTACGAAGAGGTTCTCGTGGTGCGAGTACATCCCGAAATTCTTCAGAGCCAGAAGATCCCAGCAGAACTGATTGGGAAAAACATTTTTGAGAAGCGTCAGGCAGATATTCGCCAGATGGAAGCTTTTATGTCTCGAAACGGAACCGTCGTGCGCAAATTCTTTCTCCACGTCTCCAAGGAAGAGCAGAAGAAACGGTTTCTGGAACGAATTGACACACCCGAAAAGAATTGGAAATTTTCGCCAACGGACGTCAAGGAACGGCAGCACTGGGATCAATACATGGAAGCCTATGAATCAATGATTCAAACGACATCTTCAACCCAAGCGCCATGGCACATAATTCCCGCCGACAACAAGTGGTACACGCGAGTCGTTGTCTCAGGAATCATCATTGACACACTTGCTTCACTCAACCTGCACTATCCCCAAGTCGACGAGAAGCGAAAGGCCCAACTGCAAGAAGTTCGCGCGACGTTGATGGCCGAAAAATAAGGTTCGTCACGCAG
The DNA here is from genome assembly GCA_903919715.1 of uncultured bacterium. Taxonomy (GTDB): domain Bacteria; phylum Planctomycetota; class Phycisphaerae; order Phycisphaerales; family SM1A02; genus F1-60-MAGs104. The sequence continues at coordinate 121,680 of CAIXJC010000010.1, forward strand.
GAGATCGACAGGCCAGAGAAGCCACGAAAAGAAAACTCTATTTCCGTTTCCCGCTCATCTCGTCTTTGAACGCCATCACAGCTTTCGCATTCGCGCCGGTCGCTGGTTCTTTCGCCAACACCATCTCTTGCGCCTGCGCAATCAACTCAGCTGCCATTGCGTCATTGCCTTGCTTCTCTGCGATTCGTGCTCGCAGTGCGATCGCGACGGCACGATTGACGTCTCCGTTGGGCGAAAGGCGAGAGTACATATCGACTGCAGCTTGTGAATTCTCGAGCGCTGCATCAATCTCTCCCATATCCAGCGACACCCATGCCAAACAATTGAGTGTTCGCGCAGTACCCACGTGGTCACCAGCGTGTAAGCGCTTGCGCATATCAAGTGCTCGGACTAGCAGGGGTTGTGCAAGGTCATTTCTTCCAAGCGCTTGTTCGGCCAATGCAAGACTGGTGAGCCCCGCAGCGATGCTGGGATGATCGGACTTCAAGATGCGCTCTTTCATTGACACCGATTGCCGAAAGAGACGCTCTGCCTCTGCAGATCTTCCCAGAGATTGCACAACACTGGCAAGATTATTCAAACCATCTGCGACGACCAGGTTGTCACCCGAATGGAATTTCCTTTCCATATCAAGCGCCTTCACCAAGAGAGATTCCGCTTTCACATATTCGCCAAGCGATTGGCTTACGCCAGCAAGGCTGATCAGATCTGCCGCAATATCGGGATGATCGCCACTGCATAAAGCAGACTTCATTGCAAGCGCTTGTTCATAGAGTCTCTGAGAATCAGCCAAGTGACCGCTTTCATCATGAATCTGCGCCAACTGATGAAGTTCGCGCGCAAGGTTCCAGTTATTCTTTGGACCGATTCGAGTCAACATCGCAACAGCTTGTTCCGCATGAGCCTGAGCTTCGGGCAATTTGTTTTGAGCGCGCTCGAGCTGAGCAACGTTACTCAGAGCAGCGGCAACGACGACTTGATCGCCGCTCTCGAGGCGCTGATACATCGCAAGAGACTCTCGTGCGAGTGGCTCCGCACCTGCGAGGTCACCAAGAAAAATCCGCACAGTCGATGCATCGCCGATGGCATCTGCAAGGTCAGTGTGGTCTCCCTGAAAAATCTTGCGGCGATACCGAAGCACGTCATCTAGAACGGGTTCGGCCTGTGCGTAGTCTCCGCCATTCATCAGAATGGACGCAATGGTTGACTCGAGTTGCGCTTTCGCATCGAGATCATCGTCGAGTCCGCCGCTCTTCAACTCGCTGAGCGCCGCTGACATCACGCTGTTCACCGTCGCATCAGATCGACCGACGGTGTCGGGAGCAAATGAATGAAATGCACGCTCCATAAATTCACGGATTCGGTGCGATCGTTTCGAGACAAGTGCCAGTTCATCGAGTGCGCGTTTGCCATTTTCTTGCGCCAACAAAAGTTCAGCTGGTGCACTTTCAGTCCGATTCGTTGGCACGGCGAGACCGCTCGGTTGCGCCGAAGTGATGGTTGCGGCGAGTTGGTCAAGCTCTGCTTGAACCGCAGCCACACGCGCCGTGGCCTCTTCCGCTCGCTTCTCTGCTTCAGCGATTCGAGTCTCAGGCGTAGCCGCCGCATCCAATTTCAACTTGATCGCTGCGAAAGCTGCTTCGTTCGACTGATCTCGTTCACGCTCAACCTCCGCAACGCGAGAGGCAGATCGTGCATTGGAAATACCCAGAACGACACATGCAACCGACAAGAACAAAACGGCAATCCAAAGAATTGTTGTGGGGCGAACTTCGCCGCGGGGCGCACGCTCGATGCGGCAACGAATAGAAGTCTTAGGGATATGGGGAATCATCTTTGCGTCAAATAGTATCGAAGGAAGAAAGTCACATGTGCATGAGCACGCAAGAACCATGCGAGGCTTCTTGGTCGACAAATACGTTCGCTACTTGAGAAGCCCCTGTTGCCTACGAACAGCCTTGACTGCAAGCGGGGGGGCGGTCAGCAGAACTTGGTCAACAACGATTCTTTCTCGGCGTAACTCAGCAAGCAGTTTGAGGAGATGCGCGTCCAAATTGAACATCCATCTCTTATAAAGTTGCTCGAGTTCTTGGCGGTTAAATCGAGACATCGGATCATCGAGTCCGCTCTGTGCAATGGACCATTCCACCAAACGAGCAGGAGTTCCGTCAAAGCGATAAAGCTTGAGCGTCACTTCGAGTCGACGACGAGGGTTCGCAAAGGGATCTGTCGCTTCGCCGGGAAGCGCCATCATTAAATCATCAGCGGATTGCTTCGAAATCGCCCCGAGCCATCCGCCACCCTTGGCAACGTCAAAATCTGTTACCGATGGCCGAGAGTGGACGCCGCTCGAAAAATTGGGTTCATCAATGATTTCGAGCCCGGCGGCACTTGCGAGCAATGTCTTCTCGCCGATCGATGGAAAACGAACCCAGACTCGCAGGTCGGTTGACTCACCGCGCGTGACGACTTCGATCTTCGAGACGACACCAATCCCCCATTCTGGTCGGGAGGGATGACGAACACGATCACCCTTTTTGTATGTTGCTTCAATCATTCAGCGGCGTTCGCGCAACAACCAAATCAGTCATGATTCGCGACGCCATGTAGAGTGTAACCATGCAAGGTGGAATTGTGATCGCTTTTTTGGGAGATTGTGTCGGGCAACCTGGGCGTCGGGCACTCCAACACGCAATCCCGATTATCCGTGGAACCTCCACGCCACACGCAATTGTGATCAACGGGGAGAACCTGCGAAATGGATCTGGAATCACGCCAGATTTGTATCGCGACCTTCGCAAGATGGGGGCCGATGCGGTCACCTTGGGCGATCATGTCTTCCGAGACGCTCGAATCACTCCAGTCCTCGAGGATCCGGCAGAGCCTATTTCTCGCCCGGCGAATCTTGCGGCGAAAGCTCCTGGGAAGCGCTGGATTCGGATTCCCGCGACTGCGGAACGCCCCCGAGATATCTTTGTCGTCACGGTTCTGGGGCGGATTTTCATGTCGTTGCATGCGGACGATCCGTTTGCCACCGTCGACGCTGTTCTTGCGGGACTACCGGAACGGTCCCCAATCGTGATTGTTGAAGCCCATATGGAGGCGACTTCCGAGAAAGCGGCACTGGCACATCACTTAGATGGCCGCGTCGCTGCGGTGATTGGAACACATACCCACATTCCAACGGCAGACGCTCGCATTCTGGCTGGTGGAACTGCGTTCATTACTGATGTTGGAATGTGCGGACCATATGCGAGCATCATTGGTCGAGATCCCAAAGGGGTTCTTCGCGCCATGACGACAGGAGTGCACACAAACTTTGAGATGGGAGAAGGGGGCGAACGTGCGTGCGGTTGCATCGTCGAGATCGATCCTGCGAGTGGACGCGCAGTCCGAATCGAACGGATCGATATCCCGCTTGATCAGCAGGCAACGCCAGGTCGCATTTGAGTTGACTCCCCAAGTGCGGAGTCGCTGACAATAATCTTTTTGAACTCGACCAAGACACTTCGCAGTGCAGGCAGTTCCGCATTGCCGCGATCAAGGAATGTCGTCCACGCCGTGTGAGAGTTGCCGCCCATTGGCAGAGGAACAAAGTCCGCATCCGTCTGATCTCGTAGCAGCCGACAACAGCGCTCCAAATTATCCGCATACGCCAACGCAATGGGAATGTTGTCTCGCAGTGTCTGCTCCTCCATGCCCTGGGAGTCGAGCAAGAGCAAGAATTCTGAACAGAGTTGATGCGTGAGCGATGCCGCACGCAAACGCATTTCGATGCCACTAATCGGGCAGAATGACTCGAACTGAGAGTCATTCTGGAGTTTCATAAAACGCGCATATTCGTCCTCAATCTTGAGATTCGTCCGCTGAATCGTCTTGAGCGAAACAACTCCCTCCGTCCGGGCTCGCATCACCGCAGAAACTGCTTGCAGCATCTCCGCGAGACTTCCTGCAAGTCCGTCAACTGCCCGTGCGCGCCAAAGCAATCGATACACAGCAAACGAGACAAATACTCCCATCGTCACGGCAAGGGAGAAATTCATTGTGGGAAAGAGGTTGATATCTGGCCCAAGCACCTGCAGCAATGAGAAATCGAAAACAATCATCACTTGGAGCGCGGGCGTACTGACGCGCTGCGATCCATGCATGCCGTATCCCGCCCAAAACAGGACTGGAGCGAAGATCAAAAGAAAACCAGCGAGCGTCGTGACCATTGGCATAAAAAAGATGACGGCACAGATGGAGAGCGTGAATCCCATCACAACACCCAAGAACCGAAGGCTGCCGATCATGAGGGTGCCGCCAAATGTTGTTTGAACCACAAGCATCACGGTTTCGACGCATCCGATCCCTTGATCCCAGTTCATTGTGATGCAGAAGAGCGCACAGATGAGAATCGCTGTCGCACATTTAGTCGCATGTTTCAGCGCTGGAATATTGGGAGTCAGGATCCGCTGGCGAAAAAGATTTGGGATGCATCCACGAAAGTTCCCGACCACGATGCTTCCAAAGTCCGGCCGATGGGAAAGAATCGTGAACGATCGCAGCGTCGCCACTGCGGAAGGTGCCTCGGTCACGAGATTGCAAATCACCCCGAGCGATTGATCCAACTGCAGATTCGTTGCCGCCTTTTGAAGTTGGGTGAGGGCAACATCGAGATCTGCGAAATGCGTGATGTCTTCCAACTTCGCGATCAGGCGCTTCACATAGAGATCGAGCGCATTCAAGAGTTCGACTGTTCCCGGAGTGATTTCAATACTGTTCGATGCCAACCGCTGCGCAACAATGTAAAGACCTGCGCTGAGGCGCCGCTCGAATGCGAGAAACGTCACAAGATCTGGGTGCTCGCGGCGATCGAATGTTGCATCGGTATCGGCTTGATCCAAGAGTTGCAGATTTTCAATAATGTCCGCACGGTAATAGTCTGGAAAAAGCTCAACGATGTCGAACGGCTGCTTGCGTAACAAGTGATCCATCACGACTCGAAGGAGGTCATCCGAGCGCTTGAGAGATTTGGCGAGCCGCTCGCGCAAGATAATGCTGGGGTCGACACGCCAAAGAAAAATCGACACCAATCCCACGACGCAGACTCCAACCAAAACTGATTTGTAGACAATGATTGCGATGTGCTCGGCGTTCCACTTATCGAAGAACATCATGAAATTGATCACGATGAATGGATAACCCGCCAAGAAAAGTGTTCCGCGATATCGACTCGACCCCATGAAGTACATGATCGCAATGATGTAAACCCACAGGATGGGGAGCAGAAACCACGGTTGTTGGAGAAAGAGTGCGCCGAGTGCAACTGCTGCTCCACAACCGAATGTTGCCGCAATCAGATTCAGAAGAAAGCGGGTCACGGAACCGCTCCCCCGAAGTTCGGAAACGATCAACAGCACGCTCATACCGGGATAGAGAATTTCAAATCGAAGCGTCATCTGAATCGCGATGATCAACAGTCCGCCAATTGCAATTCGAGCAGCAAATCTCCAACGCTCTTCCTCTGGTCGAAGATCAGAAACGATCAAAGACCAGAAGGATGGAGGGCAAGGTATTTGCTGCGTCGTATGGGAATGCATGGGCTACTGATTCAAATCGTTTCGCTTCAACGGGCGTCCCGCCCGCATCCGACGAAGAGTAAATGTTACTAACACGAGACGTTCGACATGAGTCAAGCACAATCGCACGATGAAGGCAAGTGTTGATGCAAGCGTCAAAGATTCGTGATAGTGTCAGGGGAGGGCATCAACGACTGATGCCTTTTCTTTCACCGCCTCACATTGGAGACTGAGATGTCATTGACTGTTGGATCAAAGGCCCCTGCGTTCACACTCCCAAGCCAACCTGGAATGCCAATTGATGTTGGCGCAAGCATTGGCCACGAGAAGGTTGTATTGCTCTTCATCCCTCTGGCATTCAGCCCAGTCTGTACAGCTGAAATGTGCTACTTCAGGGATCAATGGAACCACTGGGCTGCGCTCGGCTGCAAGGTCTTTGCGATCAGCGTCGACTCTCCATTCACTGTTGCGAAGTACCGCGAAATTGAAAACATCCCGTTTCCAGTGCTCAGTGATTTCAACAAAGATGTATCACGCCTGTACGACTCGCTGCATGAAGACTTGATGGGACTCAAGGGTGTCTCCAAGCGTTCCGCATTCGTAATCGATGCCAAGGGTGTTGTGAAGTACGCATGGATTAGCGAGAGTCCGCTCGTCCAAGTCGACTTTGCGGCAATCGAAGCGGCCGTCAAAGCGTGCTGAATTTTGCGCCGAAACCGCCTCCGCCTGGGGTTTCGATCTCAAATTGATCATCTGCCTCCATGCGGGCCGCAACGATTCCCGCAACATTTTCAATTCGCCCATCCGCGCGGATGATTCGCTGTGCACCGCACATTCCTGGTCCGCCGCCGTCAAGTCCGTAGGGTGATTCAACCCTGTGCTGCGAGAGAAATGACAAGTCAACTGATTCGAGAAATCGTATTCGACGCACGAGCCCATCGCCGCCTCGATGTTTTCCACTGCCGCCAGAATTCGTGCGCACTCGAAATGTCTCGAGTCGAACTGGATACCGCCGCTCCAGAACCTCTGCATCCGTAATTCGTGTGTTGCTAATGTGCGTGTGAACACCGCTTTCTCCTGCGCCCTCGGAGGTCGCGCCAGCTCCACCGGCAATCGTCTCGTAGAACCCGAATCTTGCATTTCCAAAGAGCAAATTATTGATCGTCCCTTGGCTGCATGCCGCAAGGCCGAAGCACCGCCAAAGCAAGTCCACGAGTCGCTGACTTGTTTCGGTTTGTCCAATTGCGCATGCTGGACAAGCCTCTGGCGATCCAGAAAAATCAGGCGACAGAATCGTCCCCTCTGGCAGAATGATCACGACGGGATCAAGGAGTCCCTCATTGAGCGGAAATGCTGGTCCGTCCGCACCAAGTTGCTGGCCAACCAAGACCCGAAGGGAATACATGACTGCCGCACGTGTCACCGCAGATGGAGCATTGAGATTGTGGGGGTGCCGTGGGGCAGTTGAGGTGAAATCAATTTCAAGTCGATCTGGATTCGCAGTTCGTTTCATCCGTACATCAAGAATCGTTCCATCATCAAGACGCTCTTGGGAGTTTGGAATCGCAATCGGCAGCGATGCGATTGCACACTCCGCCGCCCGCCGTGCTGATTCCCGCAATCTCCCATAGCACGCACGCATTGATTCGGTGGTGCATACGCCAGCGAGAAGACGCATTCGCCCGACTGCGAGCTCATTCGCCGCAACTTGTGCACGCAGATCAGACAGATTGTCATCAACCAAGCGACTCGGCCATGCCCCAGCGCGAAGTTGACATTCGACTCGATCAAATCGGTCGATACCGTCCTCAACAATCAGCGTCGGTTCGATCACCACACCTTCTTGTGAGAGATTTGTTGCGTCAGGGGGCATCGATCCTGGCCGCGTTCCGCCAATTTCCGCATGATGCGCACGATTGGCTGCGAACCCAATCAATTCCTTTTCGTTGGTGAAGATGGGCGTAATGACAGTCAAATCTGGCAAATGTGATCCACCGAATCGCGGATGATTGACCACGATGACATTCCCAGGGTTGAACTTGTGCACTGAAATCACAGAACGCACGCATGCTCCAAGCGCTCCAAGATGAATCGGGATATGCGGAGCGTTGACGACCAAGAATCCGTTGGCATCGAGCAATCCGCACGAAAAGTCCAAACGGTCTTTGATGTTGGGAGAGACTGCGGTACGCCGAAGTTGCTCACCCATATCAGTTGCGATTGATCCCAGTTGCGCCGCAAGAAGTTCGTGAGCAGCGACACGAACACCAGTTGTGTTCACTCCAACTCGAGTGAAGATCATCGCGCCACTCATGTGAACGTCCGACCTCCAACCGTGAGGGAGAAATGCGGTCGAGTCACGACGCATGATGATCATCGGGCCGTCGCCGCTCGCATCGCTCCATGCATTCTCACGCTCCGTCGATGTTGGGATCGAGCGCGATGAATCAATCTGAATTCGTATCCGTTCAATTTCAATCGGTCGATTCGGATCAGGATTGAATCCATAAATCCCAGAAAAACGACTGCGAAATCCAGCAATCAATGCCTCAACAAGAACGTCGCTTGTCGCCTGCGATGGGATTTCGACCTCGATGCTTTCCTCGTTTCCCTTCAATCTCATGAGCGCGATTTGCCGTGTGATCACGGCCAGTTTCGGATCAACTCCGATCGCTCGCATTTCTTCATAGGCGCGTTCATGCAACTCTGCCAGTCTCTTCCACAGCGGAGGATCACACTCGGCGATCGAGCGAAGTACGAGTGCCGAAACGATGCGCGTAATTGGAGCACAAGAAATACCGCTGGCGCAAAGCAATCCAGCATCTGCTGGAAAAACAACTGTTCGAATTCCAAGTTTCTCCGCGACCGCACAAGCATGCAGACCACCAGCACCACCAAATGCAACAAGAACATGATCCACGGGATCAACGCCACGTCGAACCGTGACCGCTCGAATCGCTGATGCCATCGCTTCGTCTGCAATTGCGATAAACGCTTCGAGCATTTCCAGGATCGACATCGTTTTCGTCGACGCAAGTGCAATCTGGGAGTGCAACACGCTCGCGCGCTCTTGAGCCGCCAGTATCGAAACGGGAATTGCAAATTTGGCGGGATCGACACGACCGAGGAGCAGATTCGCATCGGTCAAAGTGAGTGGACCGCCAGTTCCATAACAAGCTGGACCAGGGGAAGCTCCTGCACTTCGAGGACCAACGCGCATCGCTTCTCCATCCCACCACAGAATTGAACCACCACCAGCTGCGACACTTTCGACGGCAACGCAGGGCGATGCAATTGACACTGGTCCCACCGTCGTCTCATCGCGCATCTCTGGCGCGCCGTCGACGCGAGCAACATCGGCACTCGTCCCGCCCATATCGAGCGTGACGCAGCAACCGAATCCGCATCTTGCTGCGATCGCCGCAGCGCCAGCGACACCACCTGCAGGGCCAGAAAGCAAACTCTCGCGTGGCTGAAATGCAGCGGCGGGAATCAATCCACCTGCACTCGTCATCATCAGGAGCTCGGCACCAGATGCGGAGTTTTCGATCGACCGTAAGAAATCACCCACTGGCCCCGAGAGCGCAGCATCAACGACTGCGGCGCGCGCGCGTGGCTCGAATCGACTGGTTGAACCACACTGATGCGAGAGCGAGATCCATGAAAATCCTTCCTCGCGCAAGATTTCGGCAACTCGGATTTCCTGTTCTGCGCCGCGTACGCGAATCGGATCAGAGTGCAGCAGAGCGATTGCGGCGGTCCGAGCGCCTTGCTCAAACGATTTGCGTGCGCGTCCACGCATGAGAGGCTCATCCAAGGTGCGCACAACAGTTCCATCGCTCGCCATGCGCGCAGGAACACCGACCGCTCCGCGCTCGATCGTTCGCATCTTGCGTGGCGCTCGAGCGAAGATGTCGAGTCGCCGCTGATCGCCAATCGCCAAAATATCCTCGAGCCCCTCATTGACGAAAAGCGTCACGGGAGTCACTCGACCCTCGAGTAGCGCATTCGTCCCGCGCGTCGTTCCGATACAAATTCGGCAGTCATCTAGAGGCAGGGGACTTGGTCGCCCAATCGCCAAGCGCACTGCAAACAGAGGGGCTTCAAATGGAGCGCAAAGATCGACGAAGACATCCGCCTCGGATGTGACGAGCAATGAGGACCACTCGATTGGGGATCGATCGAGCGTCAGTTCCAAAGTACTTGCATCTGCTCGCCGCACACCAAGCACCCTGAATTCGCAGTTCAATGATTCCGAACTGCCTGCGAGTCGCAGGACAAAGTCACCAAAAAAACGGTCGAGCGTCTCGACTGGTAGCGACACATCGATTGAGACCAACACCTTGGATTCTTCGACTGATCGAATTCGTCCACGTACTGCGGAGGTGCTCAAGACCTTGGCGCGCACTGTCCGTCCATCACTCGATCGGGCGATGCAGTCGGTGAAGGTGCCACCGGTATCCACGCCCACTTCCCATGCGAATGAACTGTGCCTCTCATCTGTGTTTGGCAATGTCATTGCATCGAGACTAGCGGGGTCGGATACTCTTGGGTTCTATGGGCATCGTGGTCGACATTGCCTTTTTCCTTTTTGCCACGGTCACCATGCCGTTTTGGCTTTTTTTCATGTGGAAAGCCCGCAAATTGCGTACGGATTGGGCTGCGAGACTTGCGTGGAGACTGCCCAAGATTCCTGACTCCGCTGCGGGCACGATGGTCACACCGCGGATCCTCATACACGCCGTTTCAGTTGGAGAGGTCAACGCCGCTCGCCTTCTTGCCGACAAACTTGCCGCTGCGCCAACGAATGCGCAGGTCATCATCAGCGTCACGACCGATACTGGAATTGAACGCGCTCGAAAAATATTCGGATCAAAGCACGTCGTCGTCCGCTACCCACTGGACTTCTCGTGGAGCGTGCGTCGTTTTCTCGGCGCAGTCAAACCTGACATTGTCCTTTTGATGGAGTTGGAGATCTGGCCGAACTTCACAAGGCGCTGTGTCGCATGCGACATTCCAATCGCCGTCATCAATGGCAGACTCAGCGCACGAAGTTTCACAAGATCCAAGCGAGTGCGCTGGATACTTTCACCAATGTTTCGAAGATTGTCCCGCGTTGCAGCTCAGGATCAAACATACGCGCAGCGCTTCGCGGCAATGGGCGTACCGCCAGAACGAATCACAGTGACAGGAACGATGAAGTGGGATACAGCTGAAATCGCTGACCTCGTTGACGGATCGGATCAACTCGCCCGCGAGATGGGAATCGACCGAAACAAATTGCTCATCGTCGCGGGATCAACGGCATTGGGTGAAGAAACGCTCATCGCAGCCGCATGCCCAGATGGAGTGCAACTACTCTGCGCACCTAGAAAACCCGAGTGGTTCGATCAAGCTGCGCGGGCGCTACCAGGATGTGTTCGACGGAGTGAACGCCGGGCGGGAATCGCTTCCGACCGCTTTCTGCTGGACACAATTGGCGAACTACGCAAGGCGTATGCGCTCGCCGATCTCGTCGTACTCGGCCGAACTTTCGGCATCCTGCACGGTTCTGACATGATGGAACCTGCTGGGCTTGGAAAAGTTGTAATCGTCGGTCCACGAGTCGACGATTTTCAGGCGACTGCCGATGCGCTCATCGAGAGTGGGGGACTCATTCAAACATCCGCAAACAATTTACGCCAGACGATCACCGAACTCCTCGCCGATCCGAAACGCTGCGCACAAATTGCTGAAGCCGCACGAAATGTGATTCGCAAAGAACAGGGGGCTTCTGACCGGCATGTGCAACTCGCACGAGAGATGCTGCAAACTCGGAGCAAGAAGTAATGGTCGGCGATCGCATCAATGAACGAGAAATTCTCAAGCTCGCTGCGGCGGCGAACGGAACCCTCCCACAATCCATTCTTATTCCGCCAGGCGACGACATGGCTCTCGTGCAACTGCCTTCATCGCAGGTCCTCGTCGCAGTCGATCAGGTCGTCGCAGGACGGCACTTCACTGCGGAAACTCCGCTTGATCTCGTGGCTCGAAAAGCAATCGCACGCAATGTGAGCGATGTCGCTGCGATGGCTGCCATTCCTGTCGCAACGCTCGCATCGGTGACATTGCCACATTCGCTCGGCGCACAAGGCGCCCGCGAACTGCTCGAGTCTGTCCGCAAATATGCGGCACAATTCGGATGTCCGCTTATCGGTGGCGATACCTCGGTACATCATGATCCACAGGGACCGTTGACACTGTCAGTAACAATTCTCGCATCGCCTCGTGCCGACGGCATAGTCGTTACGCGTCACGGAGCGAAGATTGGAGATCGGCTGATCGTCAGTGGTCCGCTAGGTGGATCATTTGCGGAAGATGGACTTGGTCACCATTTGACCTTCACGCCACGAGTTGCAGAAGCGCAAGGACTCGCCGACACACTGGCGAATGAATTGCACGCCATGATCGATATCAGTGATGGACTTGGACTCGACACCGCACGAATCATCGATGCATCAGCCGCGCACTCTGGATTTGCAATGCAAGCTCGACTGAGCGGTGGGCATATTCCGTGCAATCGAGGACATGTGTTGCGACACGCTTTGAGTGACGGCGAGGATCACGAACTGCTCGCTGCAATTGATGGTCGTGCTGTCGTTCCAGCAGGTTGGACCGATATCGGAACAATCATTGAACGACAAGTTGGTGACGCAAGATCAGTGCTTGTTGAAATCGCAGATGAACTGGAAGACGCAACAAATCTAGGATGGCTCCATTGATCCATCTCGCCAATGAGTGTGCGACGGAAGCGCTTGGGGAAGAGATCGCTGCTGGACTGCATGCGGGAGATTTGATCGCCCTTGATGGCGAACTCGGCGCAGGAAAGACATCATTTGTACGAGGATTAGCCCGCGGACTCGGCATCGATCCTCGGATCGTCGCAAGTCCAACATTCATCACAATGCAGAGTTACTCAGGCGGCCGATTGCCGCTGGTTCATATCGACGTCTGGCGACTCAAGCATTCAGAGGAATTAGAAACAATCGGATGGGAAGAAATGCTGGCCGCTCGCGACTGCGTCATCGTCGTGGAATGGGCAAAGAGAATTCAAGCAGCGCTTCCGAACAAACGAATTGACATTCAGTTGAATTACGGTGTGACAACTGAGGACTCATCCCAGAGTTCACGCACTGCGATCATCGTTGATCACCGAAGTTTGCCACTCTGACCTTCGGGACTGACCGCATAAATCTGAAATCGGTGCCCAACAGGCGACCATCCAAGTTCCTTGCAAATGCGATTGCGAAGCGCAGTCAGTTCAGCGCTCTGAAACTCAACCAAGCGCCCAGTCTTCATGCACACCATGTGATCGCGCGGTTCCTTGCCATAAATCAATTGATAGTGTGACTGCTTCGAATCAAACAGCGCCTGGACGATGATCCCGGCATTCTGCAAAAGGTTGATCGTTCGATACGTCGTCGCCTTCGAAACTCGGTGGCCTCGCCGACGCAATTCAAGCAGCAACTCCTCGGCCTCAAAGATTCCATCCCGGGCAATGATCGCATCCAAAACATCCGCACGTTCGGTGGTGTACTTCAGACCCTGAGACTTGAGGTATCGCCGAAAAACGGAACAAAGCGGCGCCATCGATTGGGCGAGCGGCGCGGTCGAAGTTGGATCGTTTGCGGGCATTGAACTGGGGTCAGTTTTAGAGAGTCGCCATACCTCGAAAGTCCGATAATATATGTTCTGTAAAATCTCCTAAACACCGACAGAACAAGGGGATTTGCAGCAAATCTCTCACTGGCTAGCCTTCCGCTGAGTCTCTTGTTCTTTACTGGCCGCAGTCCATTTTTCGGCGCTTGCTGTGTCGCCAGATTTCAACGAGATCTCCACAAGTTTGAGTGCGATATCACTTGCTTCCTTTGCATCTCCAACCTTGTTCGCAAGTTCGTAACTCTTGGCAAGCCACTTCATTCCTCCTGGCAGATCGCCAAGCGCTGCCAACGCACGACCGTGGGTCTTTACAGCGACCAGTCGCATCGAACTCAGCAACTGGATTGTTTCGTCTTCGGCATACAAACGGACGAGATCGTCTGCCTCCTTGGGATCTCCCTGAGTCAATCGCAATCTGGCTAACGTGATCGTCGGCGCCGCAGCCTGTTGACTCCGTTCGCCAAACAGTCCCGTGTATCCAGCGGCGGCTTCACGCCAGAGTTTTTCGGCGTCGACGGGTCGACCCATGTCCATGTAGAGAAAACCAAGATTATTCAAAGATCCAAGCGTGCTCTCCGCTTTGTCACCAAGCGACTGGCGCTTGCGGGAAATGTTGTCGAGGTAGATCGCTTCAGCTTCAGGAAGTTTCTCCTGCATTTCCAAGACCATTGCCAAATTCCCTTGAACCGTGAGTGCGAACTTCGAGTTCACACCATAACGCTTTTCGAAACGCGGGAGAATTGCGCGATAGATTTCTTCAGCACCTGCGAGACGCTTTGAATCTCGCAGAATGGCAGCCAGATTATTTTGGGCGATCAGCGCAAACGGATGGTCGGCACCAAACACTCTTTGCATATCCGCGACGATGGATCGGAAAGACGTTTCGGATTCTTCGACGTCGCCCTTGGCCTTGAAGACCAATGCCAAATTGTTTCGAGCAAGCAGTGTGTCCGGAGCGTCTGCGCCAAAGAGCTTTGTGCGCTGCGCAACGGTTTCTTCGAGCACGCCACGTGCTTCCTCCAATTTCCCAAGGCGGCGCTGCACATCTGCGAGGTTGTCCATTGACCTCAAAGTTCCTGCGTCATCCATGCCAAGAATCGCTCGTTTCTTGGCGACAACTTGCAGATACAACTCTTCCGCCTCCTTGGTGCGACCTTGCTCGTTGCGAAGCCATGCGAGATTGTGAAACGAAGTCAGCGTGGACGCATGATCCTCTCCCAAGGACGCACGCCGCTGTGTCAGCAAACGTTCAAATATTGGAGCTGCTTCATCAACTCGATCACTCAGCAAGAGAACATTTGCAAGTTCGTTCTGCGCTTCAAGTACTCGTGAATCGTCAGACGGATACAAGTCGCTGATGAGTTTCACTTCGCCCGTGATGTGTTCAAGTGCCTTTGCATACTCGCCGATGGATCGATACGCGGCTCCAGCGGTTCCGTGAGCATCAGCAGCAAGAATGGGATCATCGCTGTATCGAATATCGATCTCGCCCATTGACTGGTCAAAGACCAACAGCATCAACTTCGTATCCATTCCTTTGGCAATCTCTGGATCGACCGAGCTGATCATCTGCGTATTGAAACTATGCAAGCGTTCCGCGCGTGCAAGTTGGCGGTTCGCTTCTGCGAGTCCGTACGCCATGGCAACCGTTCCACCAATCATTCCAAACGCAATCAATACAACAGCTGTCAGCACAAGTCGGTTGCGACGAGCAAACTTTCGTAACCGAACACTCTGCGATGCTCGGCGAGCGAGAACTGGTTCGAAGTGAATCCATCGATTCAAATCTTCGCCAAGTGCGTCGCATGTCGGATATCGCCGTTCCACATCCTTTTCAAGGCAGCGAAGGATGACGAAATCGAGTTGGCCTCGAATCGTGCGAACGAGTCCAATGGGACTTAATCCGCGCGCATGCGCCCGCAACCCTCCTTCAGCGATTTCCGCTGCATTTGCACGGCGAACGAGTTCGCTTGGTACTTCCGCTTCGGACTCACGAATGATTCGCTGTGCTTCCACCGCTCCAGCTGCACGAAGTTGGCGAGGATCAAATGGCGAGAGCCCAGTCAACAATTGGTGCAAAACGACACCAAGCGAATAGATGTCTGCTCGCGTGTCGAGCTGCCGAGTGCCTGTGAGTTGTTCTGGCGCCATGTATTCAAGCGTCCCAACTGGTCCAGCGCCATCGCCTCGCATGGAAGGCAACGCATCGGGATCATCCGCAAGCCGAGCAACTCCGAAGTCGATCACTTTGACGACTGGTCGACCATCGACATCTCTGACGAGAATGTTGGAGGACTTCAGATCAAGATGGATGACTCCTTTTGTGTGCGCATGTTGCACGGCGGTCGCCACCTGTCGCATCAATCCCAATCTGGACTCGATCGAAAGCTGATGACGATCGCACCAGTCGAAGATTGGCTCCCCTTCGACTAATTCCATAATGAAAAACAAACTTCCATCCTGCGCTTCACCGGCATCGAAAACTTGCGCAATACCAGGATGGTCCATTCGTGCAAGCAGGCGGCGCTCGGATTCGAATCGCTGGCGTGATCGCGGACCTGCAATCACCGTTCGCATGACCTTGACTGCGACTTTTCGGCAAAGTGGCCCCTGCTGTTCGCAGAGCCATACCGCACCAAACCCCCCTGCGCCAAGCAGACGAATGACAGTCAGCCCAGGAAGCGATGGCGGCTGAAGTGCAACGGGACGAAGGTCATCTGCTTTCCAAAGATTATGGCTGAGGTCATCGCTCATAAGCGTGTTGAATCCGTCTGCATCGCCATCGTCGCGTTGGCTCCAAGTCCAAGCCCGAAAGTGGAATGCACCGCTTCCAAACCACGCTGCCCGTTCGCTGCATCAATGATGCAACTGATCTTAATTTCACTCGTCGTGATGTTATGAATCGCAACGCCAGCCTCGCCAAGCGCGCGGAACATACGGCTTGCAACGCCTGCGTGACTCTTCATACCAACACCGACGACGGAGACTTTGGCAAGTCCAACCTCCACTGACATCTCGCCTTCACCCAACTCTTGAAGTGTCTTGGCGACGATCTGCTTCGACTCTGCGAGGTCGGCGTGTTCAACGGTAAACGCGATCATCGCGGCTGAACCTTGTTCGGTCTGCATGATGTCATCGACCACAATGTTCGCATGTGCGAGTGCTGTAAAGAGCCGCCCCTGAAGACCGACAACATTGCGAATTTGCCGAATGCTGACGCGACCAAGTTCATCCTTGAGTGCGCAACCGACGACTGCGAGTTCTTCCATATTTGGACTCTCCCGAGAGATCATCGTTCCATGATCTGGTTTTTGACTATGCCTGACATGAATTGGAACGCCGTACTTTTCGCCGAATAGCACAGCACGCGCGTGGAGAACTCCCGCACCGAGCATTGCGAGCTCGAGCATCTCCTCGTATGAAATCCTTGGCAATTTGACAGCAGAACGAACGAGTCTTGGATCGGCCGTATAGACGCCATCAACATCAGTAAATATCTCGCAGTACCCGCCCGCTTCTGCGACACGCAGCGCCGCAGCGATGGCAACCGCCGTCGTATCACTTCCACCACGACCGAGTGTGGTGATCTCGCCTTCGTCGCTCGTTCCTTGAAATCCAGCAACGACAGGAATCTCACCGCGTGAGATCAATCGTTCCAATCGACCGCACTCGATCCGAGTAATTCGCGCACGCCCATGAACGCCATCCGTACGCAGTCCCGCCTGCCCACCGGTCAGACTGCTTGCTGGACATCCAAGTTCGCGAAGTGCCATCGCCAATAATGCAACACTGGCCTGTTCGCCGGTTGCCATCAGCATGTCGAGTTCGCGTCGATCGGGAGAAGTTGAGACCTGCTCAGCAAGAGCAATCAACTCATCGGTCGTCTTCCCCATCGCACTCACCACGACGACAACTTCAAAGCCAGATCCGCGTGCATCAGCAACGCGTTGCGCAGCACGACGAATGCGCACAGGATCCGAAACGCTTGTCCCACCGAATTTCTGAACGATCGTCGGCATCAGACGAATCCTACGAGCAGATTCGCTTATTCGTCTGCCCCGACGCTTGCGGCTTCCCGATCTTTTTGCTGACGGACCAATTTCTTGCGGTCATTTTCCTTCAAGATCTTCTTGCGAATTCTGATGGCGATTGGCGTGATTTCGACATATTCGTCGACTTCCAGATATTCCAGCGCGCTCTCCAAACTGAGTGGACGCGGCGACTTCAGGACGACCGTTGCTTCCTTGTTCGATTCGCGCACGTTGGACATTGGCTTGGGCTTCACAACATTCACGTGCAGATCTTTATCGCGGTTGTGCTCTCCAACCACCATTCCCTCATAGACGATATCGCCGTGGCTGACGAACATCACTCCGCGCTCAGCTAGGTTCAACAACGAGAAAGTCGTTGCGGTTCCAGCTTCAACCGCCACCATCACTCCGTTGATTCGCTTACGAGGAGCAAATCGCACCGGACGGTAGTCGCTGAACGAATGGTGCATGACCGCCTCGCCGCCCGTGGCGTTGAGGATGCGCGTCCGAAGTCCGATTAAGCCTCGGGCAGGAATATCCGCTTCGACATGTGTTCGCGTTCCGCGCATATCCACCTTGGTGATTTCACCGCCTCGTTGACCAAGCAACTCCAATGCGCCACCCATCACATGCTGTGCAACATCGAGGACGAGTCGTTCATACGGTTCGTTCATCACGCCGTCGATTTCTCGTTCGATGACTTCAGGCTTGCCGACGGTCAGTTCGTATCCCTCGCGCCGCATCGTTTCGAGAAGAACGCCTAAATGCAGAAGTCCGCGTCCAGAAACATGGAATTCTTCCGCACCGTCGCCAGGCAACACTCGCAGTGCAACATTGGCACGCAATTCACGCTCAAGACGCTCCGCAATTTGACGGCTCGTCACGAATTTTCCTTCACGTCCCACAAGTGGACCATCGTTGATTCGGAAAATCATGTGCAGCGTCGGTTCGTCGACGCGAACTCGCGGCATCGGCAACGGACTTTCTGGAAGACAAACCGTATCGCCGATTTCGATATCTGTAATTCCTTCGATCGCACAAAGATCGCCAGCTTCGATTGACTCCGCAGCCATTCGAGCAAGTCCTTCGAAACGCTTCACGCCTTGAATGCGACCCTTTCGAAACGAACCGTCCGCCTTACAAACGACGACCGCCATGTTGGCCTTCAGCACGCCGTCGAAGACGCGTCCGATTCCTAACCGACCGACGTAATCGTTTGAATCAAGATTGACGACGAGGAACTTCAAGGGTGCGTTCAAATCTCCAGATGGCGCAGGCACGCGCTCTGCGATCGTCGCGAAAAGATCGTCGACTCCGTTGAGACGATCGTCGCGATCGCGACTCGCCCAACCATCGCGACCAGACGCCCACACCACAGGAAAGTCTAATGCAATTTCATCTGCGCCCAAATCGATCAGCAGATCAAACACTTCATCGACGACTGCCGATGGCCTTGCGTCAGGTCGATCACACTTGTTCACAACGAGGATGGGCTTCAAACCAATTTCAAGCGCCTTGGAAAGCACGAAGCGCGTTTGTGGCATCGGACCTTCCATCGCATCGACCAACAACAAGCAACCATCTGCCATACGCAGAACGCGTTCGACTTCACCACCGAAGTCGGCATGGCCTGGCGTGTCGATAATGTTGACTCGCATCGCAAGACCCACTTGCGGTCCTTTTTTTACAACATAATTGACTGCACAATTTTTCGACAAGATGGTGATCCCCCGCTCACGTTCAAGCGGATTAGAATCCATTACGCATTCCGCCCCCTGCTCGACTTCAAGAGCGGCACTTGATGAACGCAACATGGCGTCCACCAGCGTGGTCTTTCCATGGTCAACGTGGGCGATGATCGCGACATTTCGGATATTTTTTTGTTCGTATGCCATAAGAAAACAAGTAGAGTCTTGTGAGCCTACTCGCAATGCCAGATTCCGCACCATCTATTATTTGGAAATCTCCATCGAGGGTCCGTATTGCGATCGCTCTGGGAATTGCCCTGCTATCAGACGGCCTTAGTTTCGTCTTGTCCCCCACTGTTATTGCCGAGCCATTTGTCATCGGAATTGACCTTGTAACAGGCATTCTGATCTGGTGGGCTCTGGGACGACCGATGCTGCTCTTCGCTGTCTTTGTCGCCGAAGCGATTCCTGGGGTCGGGATGGTTCCACTCTGGACTATGGTCGTTGCGATTCTTGCTACGACAGGTCGCCTGCCAAGCAGAATGGGCGGCCCAATATCGAATTCGAAGGGGCCGAATGAGCCACCGTCGATTTCACCACCTCAAGCCCCGAACACTCAGCAGTTGTAAAGAGGTCGTAACTTTCCCTCGAGGTAGTTGAGGTAATGCTCCGAAGAGAGCGGCGAACCCGTCACTCGCTTGCAGAGATCTTCTGGAAGATACCGACGACCGTGCGCATGAATTTCTTTGTTCAGCCATTCACGAAGAGGGACGAAATCACCCTTCGCAAACCCATCTTCAAGACCTGGGACCGCCCGCTTCGCCGCATCGAAGAATTGAGCGGAGTAGAGAGTGCCGAGGGTGTATGTCGGGAAATATCCAAAGGCGCCCATACTCCAATGAACATCTTGCAAGCATCCACGTCGATCATCCGGAACAGTCAAGCCGAGGTATTCCTTGTATCGGCGATTCCATTCACCTGGTAGATCCTTGGGCGCGAGCGCCCCGCTGATCAGCAATCGCTCAATCTCGAAGCGAACCATAACGTGCATGTTGTATGTCGCTTCGTCTGCATCAACTCGAATAAACCCTGGCTCAACAATGTTCGCGGCGCCGTACAACTCGTCAAGGGAAAACCCATCAATACTGCGACCAAAAAAGCCTTCGAGTTTTGGTGCACACCACTTCCAGAACGGAAGTCCGCGCCCGACTTGATTTTCCCAGAGTCGACTCTGACTCTCATGAATCCCCAGCGAAATCGCACTCCCCGCTGGCGTTCCGATCGCGCGATTCGGTAATCCTTGTTCATACATTCCATGCCCCGCCTCATGCATCGATGATCCGAGTGCATCGTTGACACATGTTTCGGAATACCGCGTCGTCATGCGAACATCATCACAATGACTTCCGCCACAGAATGGGTGCGTACTCGCATCCAAACGCCCACGCTGAAAATCAAATCCGATCGACTCAACGACCATTCGAACGAACTTCGCCTGAGCGTCTATTGGAAGTGCGAGCTCGTTAAACCGATTCGAGGGACGACGTGTCCCGCCCATCAAGTCACCAAGCAGTTTGACCAAACGTGATCGCAGTGGCGTAAAAACTTTCGTCACCGACGCAGCTGTACATCCAGGTTCGTATGTGTCGGCAAGTGCATCCCAAGGCTCTCCACCCGCTGGAATTCCAAGACACGCTGCCTTCTCCCGATTGAGTGCCACGAGCTTCTCGAGCCACGGCAGGAACATCTGAAAGTTGCTCGCCTTTCGGGCGGTTGCCCAATCGTGCTGAGCCTTGCTCGAAACTTCTGCCAACTCGCTGATGAGGCGCTCAGGAAGTTTGGTCGCTCGATTGAAGTCCCGACGGAGTTCAACGATGTTCGCTGATTCCACGGAATCGCAATCCATGAATGCACGATCTGCTTCGCACTGCGCAATCAACTCACCAACTTTGGGATGAGTGGACATCTGATGCTGCAGTCGAGCGAGAATCGCGAGCTGTCGACTTCTGAGTTCCACTCCACCTTCTGGCATCATCGTTTCCTGATCCCAACTCAGAATCCCCTCGGTCGATCCAATCAGATGCGCATCACGAACGCGGTCCATCAGCTCTTCATAGGCCTTGGGAGTCTTGATCGATGTGGTCGACGATTGGAGAGTCGCTGAAGTCATAGGGCTACTCTATAGCGAATTCGCGCAACTGGACATAAAAAAGCCCCCGCATGCGGGGGCTTTCAAGATGGCTTTAGACGGGGTTTAAAGAGCGTTTAAACGCGAATCAGTGTCCGGGCGGCGTTGCTGGAACTGCTACCGCTCCTGCAGAACCTGCCGCAGGAATCGGCACTGAACTCGTTGCGCCCTTGCTCTGAAGCAATTCAGCGATTTCTTTTCCTGAAGCATCAGTGCGGCGCTGCGCAAGATCAAGAGCTGTACGACCCGTTGCATCCTTTGCATTCAAGTCGGCCTTTGCTTCGATCAACAACTTTGCCTTCTCCGTTGTTCCCGAAAGTGCAGCGAGTTGAAGCGGCGTGTATCCCTGCTTGTTCACCGAATTAACATCCGCATGCTTGTTGATCAGGATGCGAACGCTCTCAAGCTTTCCACTACGAACTGCACGCATGAGTGCAGAGTCGCCGGTCACGCCGTCTTTCACATTCAAGTCGATGTTTGGATTTGATTCCAACAAGACTGCAACGGTCTCTGGCTTCCCGATTCCCGCAGCCCAGATCAGCGGCGTCAAACCATTGACATCAATCACAGTCGCGTCAGCTCCCTTGGCCAACAGGATCTTGACTGTCTCTGCTGAACCTAAACCGCAACCCCATGTGAGTGGCGTTCCGCCGATCGAGTCACGTGCGGTCAAGCTTGCACCTGCATCTACGAGCAATTTCGTTGACTCAACGCTTCCGGTTTCAGCTGCGAGCGTCAATGGTCCTTTGCCTGTTCGATCTTGAGCATTGATGTCAGCCTTTGCTGCAATCAGAAGCGCAATGATCTCGGCTCGATTTTCGCGCGCCGCCCAGTGCAGAGCGGTTCGGCCGGTATCACCATCAACCTGATTGACATTTGTGCCTGCAATGGCGATCAATTCTTTCACTTTAGCGACATTGCCCTGTTGAGCAGCGAGTACCAATTCACTTGTCGGTAAGGTCGCGGTTCGCTGCGTTGGAGGTGGTGGCGTTGGACGATCACCAGCAACCATTGGTCGTTTAATCATGACAC
Organism: uncultured bacterium; assembly: GCA_903919715.1. Classification (GTDB taxonomy): domain Bacteria; phylum Planctomycetota; class Phycisphaerae; order Phycisphaerales; family SM1A02; genus F1-60-MAGs104. The sequence continues at coordinate 143,878 of CAIXJC010000010.1, forward strand.
TCACAGCGGATGCCTTGGGATGATCAGTCGCGATGGTCACTTTGATTGCGCGTCCTTGTTCTTCCCACTTCGCCCAGTCAATGTTCATGATGTGCTCAGTCGCCGCATCAGGGCTGATGTTGGAGATCACTGGTGGATTAACTCCAGTAATTTTGAAAGCCTGTCCGTCGGCAGCAGCCACGACGAGTTTGCCGTCTAAATTTCCGGCGGCATCAGCCTTCGCTGGACCTTCGATGACATCGGGCGTGATCGTGACATACGCCGCAACATGTCCCTCAACAGTGAGGATGATTGGGGCAGCACCTTCAATCTGGAATGTCACGCGCTTCGAGAGGCTGATCCCTTGCTTTGGTCCTGGCTTCAGCGTGATTTCCATCTCCGTCGCGCCACCAGCTGGAATTGGATCCTTCGGTGCATTCGCCGTCGTACAACCGCAACCTGGGATGGCTCGTGCAATCGTGACTGGCTTATCCGTCACATTGCGAATGATCAACTTTCCTGTCTTCGGCACGTCCGCTTGCATCTCGCCCAGATCAAGGACTGGCGGATCGAAGACGATTGGTGGCGGACCAGACGGAACGGCTGCGTCGCCTCCCTGCTCAGGCTTCACCATCGAAGTCTGATCCACAACCTGATTCACCGGCTTCGTGGCAGACAAGTCACGCGCAGTCGTCGTTCCAGGCTTCTGATTGTGGGATGACACGACCCCGTCGGAAGAGCTCCCTGGCGGCTTCTGAGGAATGACAACTGGACCCTCACTTGGTGCAGGCGCCTGCGACAATGCGAAGTTTGTCGTTGCACCAACAATCGCGAGTGCCAAGAAAAAACGGTGGTTGGAAAAGAGTTTCATGAGTGATTCATCCTTTTTACTGTGTCGGGTTACTGGTTCTGGTTACTGGTTCTTAAGTCTGTGGTTTGTCGTGAAGAAAACAGAGAAGGTCAAGTCAACTTTGGAGTCAGAATGGTCATGATAGACCAGAGCCGACTGCCGCAGAGGCTGACCCCAACTATCGGTCATTCGCATTTGAACTTGAGCCTGCTCGACATGAATGCAATATTTCATATTGAAGCGGCAGATAAAACATTGCAACCCGCCATACACTCCCCGACCCTTATGGAGCAAATACCCGCACACCGTGAGCGACCGCATGTCCGACAATTCATGCCAATCGCAGTTGAGAATCCAGAAAAGAAGGTTTTCCTAGCTCTGCGGGACCCTGCGAACCTGCGTGGAGACGGCAACAGCCCCGTCATCCCGCCTGAGTTGCTTCCCCTGCTGTCGCTATTTCAGGGAGAACGAACCCTCGAAGAGATCAGCGAGACAACAGGTGCGCCTCGAGACTTTCTTGTTCAACTCGTGACAGTCCTGGACGATGCAGGTCTGTTATGGGGACCGAATTGCGACCGACTTGAGAAAGAAGCAATGGACCGTGTTCGTGCAAGCGGTGCATTCCCCGCCGGTGCGGCGAATTCCATCGGTCAGGATGCAGCCGAAGCAACCGCAAGCATTCGAAGTTTTCTCGACGCTGCGGAAGATCCAGAACTCGAGGGTGAAATCTTAGGGATCGTTGCGCCGCATCTTGATTATGGCCGTGGCGGAAAAACATATGCCGCCGCATACAAAGCATTCGGTGCGGAGACCAAAGTCGATCGCATCGTCGTTCTTGGAACCAATCATTTCGGTGCAGGCGATGGAGTTGTGATGAGTCGATTTGGATTTAACAGCCCGTTCGGCATTTTTCACGCCGACACCGCCTTCATCGACCTTCTCCACAAGAAACTTGGCGAGCGACTTTTTAAGGATGAAGTTGATTATCTCGGAGAACACTCGATCGCAATCCACCTCCCATGGATTCACACCGTGTTTGGAAATGTTCCCGTGGTTGCAGCGCTCGTTCCAAGTCCACTCGTCCCGCTTCTCTCTGATGATGGCGCGCGAGTTTCATTCGATGAATTTGTAGACGCACTGCGCGATTCAATAGCCGCAGCACCCGGACGAACGTTGATCATTTCCAGTGCGGATCTGAGTCATGTCGGTCCGCAATTCGGAGATGAAACTCCCATCGGCGCAGAGATCCGCAAGCAGGTTGAGTCGTACGATCGATCGCTTCTTGCCACGTATCTGGAGGGAAACATGCAGAGTTTTCTGCACAAGGTCACCCGAGACGGAAATCATCAACGTTGGTGCAGCATCGGCAATATGACTGCGGCCAAACTGATCACTGGAGGACTTCCAGAACTTGTCGAATATTCTCAAAGCCCAACGGAATCTGACCCGCAGGGAAATGCGCTCGTCTCAAGCGCAGCCCTTGTTCTGATGAAAGTCTGAGTCTGCCGTGATCGCCGTCCTGCAGCGAGTGACTCGAGGGAAAGTCGAAGTTGGATTGGGAGTAACACCCGACGCTGGTAAGAAGGTTGTCGGATCGATTGAACGTGGCCTCGTGGTGTTGTTGGGCATCGCATGCGGCGACGGCGATACCGATGTGCAGTGGATGGCGAAGCGAATCGTTTCTCTACGAATTTTTAGTGACGAAAGTGGCAAGACGAACTGGGATATTCGCCAGGCGCAAGGTTCGGTTTTGCTCGTCAGCCAATTCACCCTGCTTGCAGACCTTTCAAGTGGCAATCGACCAGGATTCAGTCACGCTGAAGTACCAGAAGCGGCACGCATCCGATGCGGCGAAGTTGCAGCGCAGATTTCTGCTGCTGGCATTGCCGTCGAACAAGGAGAATTCGGAGCCCACATGCTCGTTACTCTCGAGAACGACGGACCTGTGACCATCGTGCTGGATTCCAAGTTGCACGCGAAGTAGTCCTGCTCGGCACTCGCAGCAATGCACTGCAGCAATAAAAAAAGAACCTGCCGCAGAACAAACTCGCGACAGGCTCCTCGTGGGGGTATTTTTATCTCTGCGATCGAATCAAAGCCGTTTACGACTCGATCTTTCTCAGCAGATTTTCGAACCGTTTCCTTTCCACTTCCTCCAAAGACTTATACGCACTCTCACTGCAATTCGTTGCACGAATCGAAGTCAAATACGCATCTTCCCCAAAGGATGTTCGGTACTCAGTTGAAATTTTTAGACTGTCGGGGACTCGGTGATCCGCCGAACGACTGCCTTGAGGTCGGACCACACTTCCATTCGCGTTTCGGTGGTGTAATTCCGAAGCAGATAATTTGGGTGATACGTCGGCATCAGAGCGATTGGACCGCGCCCGCTGGCCGAGGGCGGAATCCACTCAGCCCAAACCCCGCGCAATTTTGAAATTCCAGTGTCGACCTTCAGAAGCAGCTTGGTCGCCGGACCGCCCAGAGTGACAATGACCTTTGGGTTGACGATGAGGATTTGATCGACAAGATACGGACCGCATCGCTCTATTTCTGCTGGAAGCGGAGTTCGATTCTCCGGTGGCCGACTCTTGATGATATTGGCGATGTAGCAATCTTCTCGTCGAAGACCAATCGCTCGAATCATTTCATCCAGTTTCTGACCTGCAAGTCCAACAAATGGGCGACCCATCCGATCCTCGGTCTCACCGGGTGCTTCCCCGACAAAGAAAATGTCGGCATCTGGGTTGCCCTCTCCAAAGACCGTTTGGATACGACCTCGAACCGCGGTGCAATATTCACATTCCGAATCATGTCGCTCTTTGAGTTCGAGAAGCCTCCGGGCCTGTTCCGTCATGGAACCGTCTGCGGGCGGCAAACTCACTTGATTGGAAGATTCGCCAACGAGTGGCGTGAATGACCGAGTGGATGTCGTCAGCATCGCAGGTTGCGTGACATTCAATACAACATCAATAGGCTTGGAAACAACACTCTGGATTTCATCGTGAACGTCCTCGACGATTTCGTTCACCGCTTGCGAGCCAATGGGGACATCCAACATCCCCATCAATAGTTCGGTCTGGATCGCTTGCTTCGCTGCTTTGGACACCAATTATCCCTCGATGCCAATAAGAAATTCAGATTCACGCGCCCAGCCAACGCCAATCTCTCAGTTGGCCTTCACTTACTTCGACTTTCGTCCATCAGCTTTCACGGAACTCTCCGTCAACTGAAACATGGACTGCGTTCGCAGAACCAATCCGCAATCACTTCGAAGATGCCAACTTTGAACATGGATCTCCGATCGGTAACGCTGAAGATCGATAACCGAAAGATTCGCCTTCGATGTGACTGGATCGACCCAGTCGCAGACCAAGGATTCGTTATCTCGCGCGTGCGCAAGCATTTCCTTGTAAGTGCCCAGATAGAGATGTTCAGCGAGAGTCTCGGTCTGAACGGTCGTCATGAATTTGACGGTTTCGCAGAGGCTCTCTTCATGATCGTGCTCACCGGCGCATGGAACATTGTTCGACAATCCGCGCTCTGGAAGAACATGTGGCTGATCCGTCACAACTTCACAGAGGCAAAGCTTGTCCTGTTGAAAGCGAATGGAATGTCCTCCGCGGAAAATCCATGCTTCCGCTTCAATTCCACCGTTTTCGATGCGCTTGCGGCTATCGATCGCAAAGAACTCCGGATGAATCGCCTTTCGGTACAGGAGCATTGTGTATGACTGAAGGCTGTTGGTCTTTGCGATAGGGTTCATAGGTCTCTGCGAGTCTAACGACTCTCATTTTAGAATCAACACTTTTGTTTGCGTAATTTCGCAGATGCGGTGTTCCGTTCATCTGACGAGCACAAGTCCTTGTGCACAAGCAGGTTTCATCAGAAAAAACTTGTCAATAAAAGAGGGCGGACCCTTTCGGATCCGCCCAACGCGCGTGGTCGTAAGCCGAATTCTGTTCCCTTGCGGGCGACAATCATTTCTCTCTGGACCACCGTTGCCGATGGTCTCGAAGCACGCTACCCGTCCTCAACCTACGGACAGCAGGTGGCGAAAAACACGCCTGAGGACTGCTTGCGCTTGCACGCGGTGGGGTTTGCCATGCCTCCTTCGTCACCGAAGGAGCGGTGCGCTCTTACCGCACCTTTTCACCCTTACCGTTGCCGTGAGGCACCGGCGGTTTGTTTTCTGTGGCACTGTCCCGAGCCTGCATCGAGGCTGGTGGTCATTAGCCACCACCGTGTCCTACCGTGTTCGGACTTTCCTCGCCCGACAGATGTCGGGGGCGATTGTCTGACCACACATGGAGGGTAGTCGTAGACTCCCATCGTGGCGAATCGAAACGGGAAGGATAATTTTGACGGCAACGGTCATTCGCCACAGGCTTTGTGCGTCTGGTCGGACTCGCCACTGGGCGACTGGTTATTGCAAGGCATTCGATCGAGCGGCTTACATGTGGTGGCGATCGGCTCACACGATGCGCAAGTGCGAAGTTGCCTGGGATCGAGCGGTGAGGCGTATTCAGACCTTCGAATTTTTTCTTCGGCGATGCGTGGGATACCCCTGCTCTTCGTTGGCTTTGGAAACGCCACAGCGCGCACCGCCATCGCATCGAATCATCCGGTCGTTTTCACAACCGAACCGTGGCTTGATCGATTCTCGTACGGCGCAAGCGATATCAACGAAACGACTCTGCCTGGCATTCCACTCGATGGAAAATTTGCGCAAGCGACTGAAATCTTTACACAAGCTGGTTCTCCAGATATTGCACAAATCACGTCGCTCGGTTCAATCGAACATGGATCAATTCTCGTGCGAATCCACGAAGCTGCGAGTTTTCTTCTGCAGTGGATGGGGTTGCCAGATCGCGTGAGCGCCTCCGTAGGCGGAGCGAGAATTGCGCGTTTTCGCGATGACCATCCCGATTCTGCAAGCAGGTCTTTCCGTTCATGGATTGGATCATTCGCATTGACTTGCCAGTTTTCTGACGGCCGCGCTGGGCTGATCATGGCTTCAAATCAGCATCCTTCATGGAGCCGAAGTGCATTGGCTTGCGGTTCATTTGGCGCAGTACGAGTTGACGATGCCACGCTGGATTGGAGGGATGCTTCAAATGCCATCATCGAACTCACTGGTTCGACGCCAAGCGAAATGGAATCGATGGACCACTCCGCTTTCATCGGCCACACACTGCGCAGTGGCGCGAGGATGCTCATTCCAAATCGTCACAACCATGCACAGAGCCGCGCCTTCATCGAGGCAGCTTGTTTGAGTGCATTCACACTTGAATCTGAATCGCCGTCCAAGATTGCTGAGATCCTCGGCGACGGTTGATCGCATGGCGATATTGCGCTCTGCAAAGAGGCAGAGTCAAGCAAACAACTTATTGCCAGTTGTTATTGCGATTTGTGAATACGAGTTGTTATTACAAGTTGCAGAGACGATTACAGAACAATGCCTGAAATCTTCACTTGAACGTACGACTGACGATGTCCCTTGTGTCGTCGATATCCCTTGCGTCGGCTGTACTTGTTCAAGATGGTCTTCGCTCCACGCTTGAGACCAATGATCTCAGCTGTGACTGAAGCCTTGCTCAAATAGGGTGCACCAATCGTCGCAACGGAACCGTCCTCTTTGCCGACAGCAAGAACCTTGCCGAAGGTAAGCGTCGTCGTTCCTTCTGGAATCTTGCGGAGGTCGATGTCGATCACGTCGTCCTTGCGGACCATGATCTGAGTTCCACTATCTTCAATAATCGCGTACATGGGGCGTAGAGTGTACATCAAATCTTGGAATCCGCCAATTGCCTTAAAGGGCGGGCTTTGAGGCGTCTTTGAGCCTCCCGCATTGTTTCATCCCGCTTGCAGAAAGCGAAGCGAAGCCAACGCCGATCTGGGTTCGTTGGATCATAGAAAGCACTCGCTGGAATCGTTGCTACCCCCGCTTTGACGAGAACTTTTGCAGCGGTGACATCGTCCGAAAATCCAGCACTCACCGCATCCGCCAAGATGAAATACGACCCTTCTGGATGCACACAGCGAAAGCCTGTCTCTTGGAGAATCTCCAGCATCAATGCACGGCGCCTGGAATAATCGCGCCGAAGTTCTTCGAGATAGGAGCCATCATCGCATACCGCATTGAGCGCATCCGCTGCGGCCCGTTGAAGTGGCGTTGCAGCGCAGAAAGTCAGAAACTGATGCGCCGATCGGATTGCACGAGTGATTGGTTCGGGCGCAATAGCCCATCCGATTTTCCATCCAGTCAGTGAAAATGTTTTACCGAGACTGCCCATGATCACCGTTCGCTCCCGCATTCCTGGGAGCGCCGCAATCGATCGATGGGAGTGCGCATAGGTGATTGCGTCATAGACCTCATCGGAGAGGACCAACGCATTGAACTCCTTCGCAAGCGCAGCAACAACTTGATACTCAGCTGCATCAAACATTCGTCCACTTGGATTATGCGGAGAATTGAAAATGATTGCACGAGTGCGCTTCGAAAACACCGGACGCAGCAATGCGTCAGTGATGCGAAAGTCCGGACCATCCAATCGCACTCGTCGCGCCGTTGCGCCAGCCATTGCGACGCATGCGGCATATGAGTCATACGAAGGATCAAGGAGCACGATCTCATCGCTTGGATTGCAAATTCCAAGAAGCGTCGCAGCGATCGCCTCGGTGCAGCCTGCCGTCACCGTGATCTCTCGCTGGGGATCTGCGGCAAATCCGCACATTGTTTCGGTGTAGCGGCTGATAGCACGATTCGTTTCTGGCAAGCCAAAGGCGCGTGCGTATTGACCGAAACCGGCGTCAATCGCACGCTTTGCCGCATCTTTCACGAAATCTGGACCATCAAAGTCGGGAAAACCCTGCCCTAAGTTGACGGCGTTGTGTTCGACCGCCAATCGGCTCATCGTGCTGAAGATCGATTCTCCAAATGGTGCGAGCCTGGAACTGGTGTGCTGGGTGATCTCTGCCATATTGAATTCTCGCTCCTTCGTCATCAATGTATGCGGTGGACATCTTTGCCAATCGTCTGCGATGATAGAGGCGTGCCAGCACCCCCCACCGCCAATGCCAAGGTTGCCATCAGCGAGATTTTTTCGGACGATGATGTCATCGCACTGAACAAGGTCGCAGGGATGGTCACACAGCCTGGGATTGGTCACCTCAGCGACAGTCTGATGAACGGACTCTTTGCTCGAGAGCGAATAGCACTGACTCGACTTGGTACCGAGCGAGATTACGGACTGCTGCACCGATTGGACCGAGAGACTTCAGGAGTGATACTGGTTGCACGAACAGCAGATGCGTATGACAACATTCGCAGACAATTCGAAGCGCGCACAATTGAAAAGACATACCTCGCAATCGTTCGAGGAAGATTGCCATCGGTCGATGGATGTTGCAGGCAATCGCTGAGCGAAGTACGCCGCGGCGATATGAAGATCAGCGTTCCTTCGCCGCGCGGCGAGACCGCGGTCACACATTGGCGCGTCCTTGCATCGTCGAAAGAGATGGCGTTGGTCGCATGTGCAATCGAAACTGGAAAACTCCATCAAATTCGTTCGCACATGGCGTATCTCGGCGCTCCAGTTGAAGGAGATCGGGTTTATCGTTCGCTCCTGCCTCCAAACACAAGCGCACCACCAGCCAATCAACGACATCTCCCACCATCATTGCGGCTGCACGCATGGCGAATTGCATTTGCGCATCCGCAGGGTGAAAAACGAATTGAAATCGAAGCGCCAATCCCTGCAAACATGTTGGAATTGATTGCGCAATGTCTCTCGAGCAAAGGCTTGCCATCAACCCAGTCCATGCAGCGAATCACTGGCCAAGTTCAAGGATCGAACTGGTGGGTTAAAGCAAAGGCGAAATGATTGAGGCAACTCCACGCTTTGTTTCTTCACTCGTTATGGCGCAACACAACTGAACGCTTGGTGGGTGACGATGGGGACATAGCCGACCTCCATCCCCTTTGGTGGCGTCACAAGTAAGTTCGCATCGAACGAGACGAGGGCCGCTGTGTGACGAGGTGGTGCGAGATATTCGCCGTCGATTGGCCATTCGCGATGCATGCGCTCGATCAGCGATTGAAGCTCTGCCCGCTGAGCAGCACTCCATGCGCACTGTTGGAAGACCGGCTGATCGATAAACCGATACCACGAGTATGTCACGATGGAACCGTCGACGAGTTTCGCTGTGAACGGCCCTGCACTGGGTCCTGGCTTCGCCCATGCGCCTGCGAGTGGTTCTGCGCTATATGGTTCTGGCGATGCACTGGGCTTGGGAAATTGCCGTGTGCGAAGCCCAAGTGACTCTGGGACTGTCGATGCGTCAACGGCGATGCGAACTTGACCTTCGTCACGAAAATACGCAGGGAACCGACCAACTCCGTCGGTCTGCTTCACCTTCCACTGCAAGCCGAAGGAGTTGTCGTCAAAGATGCTTGGCGTGACGATTTCTTGAATACCCGCAATCGGCTTTTCATCCTGCGAATAACTCACTTGCCCAGTCGCCATCTTTGGGTAGACCGTGCCTGCAACACTGAAACGACCACTTGGCGCCCCGCCACCCTTGCGCCATGCGAGTACAGAATCGTAAAGAGCGGCCTTGGAATAGAGAGCGACATCACGAACGAGCGTGGTTCGGCCTGACGCATCCACAGGAAAACTCAGTTGTGGAATGCGTGTCCAAACAACACCCTTCTCATCAATCGCAGTGAATTCGGGAACAGTGTTGATCTCCATCGATCCGTCGATACGTCCCAACGAGGCACGCGCATCAAGCCCGCGTCCGATGTCGATTGGATAATCGTGCGAAATACGACTCCAACACTCGGGCAGGTAATACGCAAGCGGCCCCTTGAAATTGCGTGCATTGAGAAAGAGCGTCCAGCTCAAGGCCCCGGTTGGTTGCGGATCTGGACGTGGATCAGTGAGCGGCAGTGCCATGTATGCATAGCCCAAGAGCTCGCCTGCAGGCGCACCGCTGAAGGGAAGCCCATCTGGCGGAATCAACAAACGGTTGCTGATCTGCGCGATGCCGAGTTGACTGTCCGGGAGCGGTCGGGTGCTATAAAAAAAAGACCACCCTGGCGATGCGACTTCATTCGAGTAGCAATCGGGCGTTGCGTTCATACTGAACTTGGGTGGACCGTAATGAAAACGATTTCCAGCCCAGTATCCCAGCCCCCCTTCGAGGGTTTGAAAAACCGAGCCGTACGTTGGACCACGCTCGGGCCAATGATCTCGTGGCATCGTGCCAACGGGGCAAAGCGGTTCCGTGCGATTGTCTGAATTATTTGGAACAATCCACGTTGATGGAAGCCCGATCTGGAAACCTGCGATGGGTTGTTCAACAAGTCGCCAGACTGCTGAATAGAAACCAGCGCCATATCGAAACTCTTCTGGCGTAGGTTCGGCGTGACTGGCGATGTATCCGTGCAGGCCTGACCCTGGATGATCGAGGTTTCCAGATCCTGCGAGGAGGATTGGGGCGATCAAGCCCGCTAAAGCGGTCATGGGATAGAAAGTTGCGAGAGTGCGGATCATTTTCCCTTCTTCAACTTCCAGCAGGAGATATCAGCATGCGCACATCGAGGCTGATTGTATAGAAAAACACCCCGTCTTTCGACGGGGTGCCTGTTCATGCTTGATAGTGTCAGATCAGAACCGACTCAGCGTCGACGACGTCCAACGAGTCCTGCGAGACCGAGGAGAGCGATCGCTCCTGGGGCTGGCGTGGTGTAGGCGTTGATGTTGTCATAGAAGCCAAGGGTCGTGCCCTGAGCCGCAGTGCCAGAGTTGACCGAACCGATCAGGTCATACTCGTCAGCGAGAGTTCCCGCAGCTGCGCCGTCGACGAAGAACGATGTGAAGTTTACGCCGCCGTCGCTCGAGAAACCAGCCGTTGTACGACCAGTAGTCGAATCAAACGTGTACTGAAATGTGTACCACGTGTTTCGCGCAAGGATGCCCGAAGTACCGGTGCTGAAAGAGTAGTTGCCGATCGTTCCAGCATTGTTGTAGTTGCTGAGCAGGTAGAACTGACCAGTACTATTCTGCATCGTGATACCAGCGAGGATCTTGGTACCAGTCGCGTCATAAAGATAGTTTCCATAGCGGTTGGTGCTGGTCGTGCTGCCGCCGTCCATGTAGAAGTCATAATTCATCGTGAAGATGTTGTTTCCAACGGGATTCGACGCCATTGCGTTGTGGACATCATCGTTAAACGCGAAGCGCGTTACGTTGTTCCCAGTAGCGGTGGTGCCAGCCTGCATCTGGAGGACCTGGCCGCCGTTGTGCGCAACGGTTCCGTTGCTGTTCGCAGCATTGGGGTCGGCAACGATCTGATAGTTGGCAGCACCCGTTCCAGCTTGGGTGGAAGAGTTAAAGATGTACCAACCACCCTGGCCAGCGGCGACGCCAGTGGTGTCGGTAGCGAGATTTCCGAGGTTGAGGTTGTTAAAGTTTTGTTGCGACATAACCACATCTGCGTTGGCAGTTACGGCAACAACAAGGGAGAGGGAAGCAAATACAAATACAGGTCGCATAATTAAACTCCTAAAGGTAAAGGGACTAAAAAACAAGGAACAGGGAAATGAAGGACTAAAGTTAAGTAAGGACTAAGTAAGGACAGGGCAGGGAACGAACACCCAGTGCTTTCGCACCGCCCATTTCAACTCACTACAAAGTGAAACTACTCCGCAGATTTCGCTTTGCAAATTAAATGGGTAAAATTCTAAAAAAACCCAATGCTGTCCGAATTGCCCAGGGCAATGTCTCTCTCGCTGCCGAATTTGCAAAAGTCTCTTTTTTGGCGCCAAAAGCCACTTTTGTGCGCAAGGACAGAGTGGACAGAGCGTGCGCTCGCGTTTCGAGCCGTGTCGTTACTCTCGACGAGGACCCCTTCTTTGTCTTGCAAGCTTCTTACAAGCTTCTTACAAGCGATCGATCACAGCTTTGGTGAACTCTTTCGTGTTGAGCGTGCCACCTAAGTCGCGAGTCTTGCATCCTTCAATCAAGGCACGGTCGTAGGCAGTTCGAATGCGAGTGGCAGTCGCTGCGAGCGCTGTATCCGCATGTTTCTCCGAAATATAATTCAACATCATCACGGCGCTCATGGTGATTGCGAGCGGGTTGGCGACTCCTTTTCCTGCGATATCTGGCGCACTTCCGTGGACAGCTTCGAAGATTGCGCAGTGCTCGCCGAGGTTCGCCCCAGGGACGACACCGAGTCCGCCAACAAGACCAGCGCATAAATCACTAATCACGTCGCCGTACAAATTTTCCATCAACAACACATCAAATCGCGTCGGGTCTTGTACGAGGCGCATGCATGCCGCATCGATGATGAGTTCTTCGTATTCGATCGATTGGAATTTACTTTCATGCACTTCACGAGCGCACTTGATGAACATTCCGTCGGACAGCTTCATGATGTTCGCCTTGTGGAAAACAGAGACTTTCTTGCGATTTCGGTGGACGGCATAGCGGAATGCGAAATCCGCGATCCGAAGACATGCAAGACGAGTTGCGACCTTCAGACTTGTCACGACGCCCGCCGTAATTTCGTTTTCGATTCCTGCATACAGCCCTTCCGTATTTTCACGGACAACCACAAGGTCCACATTCTCAAAGCGCGTCTTCACGCCATTGAGCGAACGGACCGGACGAACGGCGCCGTATAAATCGAGGGTCTTTCGCATCGCAACATTGACCGAAGAAAATCCGCCACCAACTGGTGTGGTGCAGGGACCCTTGAGGGCAACTCCATGTTTGCGTATTGCCTCGATCGTCGCAGTCGGCAGAAGGTCCTTCCCCCCCGCTTCGAGTGCTGCAACTCCTGCCAAGCACTCGACCCAATCGATGGGCGCCTTCGCTGCATCGAGAATTTCGCATGCAGCGCGAGCAACCTCGGGACCAATTCCGTCACCCGGAACGAGAACAGCAGTGTATTTCATTGGACGCAGACGATAGCACGCTCTTGGTGCTCAAGCATTCCACGTTCGATGTGCAACACTGCGCCTGCATGTGTGCGAGATGGATTCTGGGTTGACTTCGGTTCATGGAGTACGACTGATCGAAAAAGGCTCCCACCGGCATCTGCCGACGGGAGCCTGGAGGTTCCAAACCGAATAAAGTGCTTCAGTTCAAGCGTTCAAACTCAGCTCTGCTTGGCTGGAATCGTCAACTTCATTCCAACTTTCAGCGCACTTGGATTATCACCAATAACGGACTTGTTGGCTTCATAGATCTTCTTCCAATTCGTACGATTGCCGTACGCCTTGTCGGAAATTGACGCAAGTGTTTCGCCTGATGCAACAACATGCTGGTCGGCAGCCGTGACGGTAGCCGAGGCCGACTTGGTTGCGTTTGCAACTTTCGTGGATACGCTGCCAGACTTTGCAGGCAGATTGATCTTCTGACCCACCTTCAGAGTTGATGCACTCAATCCCGGGTTGACTGCAACAATTTCCTTCCACTTACTGGTGTCTTTGAACCACTCGCCTGCAATCGCCGTCAGCGTGTCGCCTGATTCAACTGTATAGACCGTGTACGACGAAGTCTTGGCTGCCTTGGCAGTCGCAACCTTTTTCGCTGATTCAGTTTTTGCTGATTCAGTTTTTGAGGCTGTCGTTGTCGAGGCTGCAGTTTTTGAGGCTGCAGTTTTTGAGGCTGCAGTTTTTGAGGCTGAGTCTGGACTGTTCGTCAGGTGCAAATCGGCTGGGGTGGCATTGACCTCAATTGGAAATGCCGCACCACCAAGCGCGACTGGATTCTGGGTGGCAACCGTTGGCGTTCCAATCGGTCCGTGGGCTGATCCCGCGAAAGCTGGACCAGACATCGGTGGCAATCCGGCTGCATTTCCAGCGTGGGCTCCGGCTTCCGTTCCAGCAAGCGTTCCTCCAACAGGTGGAAGCCCAGCGCCAAATGCATCGCTGGTCTGACCGTCAACAGTTGGTGTGAGTGTGAGCGTTGGGCTCTCGCTGACCGTTGGGGTCGAATCTGAAATTGGTTCGGATGGCGCTGTTGGCGCCATAAAACCATAATAGATTCCTGCGAGAACGAATAAACCTACGACAGAAAAAACGACAATCTTAGCTCCGCGAGTCATTGTTGGACCTCCATGTCCAGAATTTGAAAGAACCGTCCGTGAAAAGAAACTATGCCGGAGTGGGGTTAACGACCCCTCCGGAGCCTGCTGTGGCATGAGCAGAAACTGGATGATCTTGGCGTCGTGAATAAGTCAACGGCGCCGCAATCACAACTGAACTGACCGTACCAGCGAGCAGACCAACGATGAAAGTGAAGGCGAACGGCTGAATGGCCGGGCCTCCGTAGATATAGAGAACCATCGCACTCACGAGGGTGACGCCACCCGTCATGATGGTTCGACTGAAAGTTTGATTGATGGCACTATTGACAGTTTTCCAAGAGGCGTACTGCAGTTTGCCCTTGTTTTCTCGGATGCGGTCGAGGATGACGATGGTGTCGTTCAATGAGTATCCAATGATCGTCAAAAGACCTGCAATAACATTGAGATCTATTCGAAAACCTTGCATGAGGGTTACCTTGGCAAGTCCGGAGCCCTCGATGCGAAGGCTGAGTGCAAGTGCACCAAGACAAACCAAGACGTTGAACGCAACTGCGGTGATCGTTGCCATGGAGTAACGGAAGCTGGAGAAGCGCAACCAGATCCACAGAATCATCCCGACGAGACTGACGATGATCGCAACGATCGCACTCGCAGCAAGATTCGCTGCGACCACTGGCGAGAAACTATTGACTTGATCTAGGCTCAATTTAGATGTAAATGCAGCCTGAATCAGTTGCCATTCTGGCTTCGCGACAACACGTTCCCATGTCGCGGCATCGACTTTGGTCAGAAGAGCAGCAGGCTCTGTCACCATCACGGCGACGGAAGTCCATCCCTTTGCAGGATTTGCCGCGTCCGCCAATTGAATCCCGACGACCTGAGTTGGCCGCGAGCTGATCGCCGAAAAGTCTGGCTGCTTGCGCATACGGGCGATTCGTGCCTCAGCATCCTCAACCGTCACTGGCGGCTGAAGATCCTTAAGAACGACCGCAACTCCTCCGAGGAAATCACGAGAAGAATCCTTGATGTCGGGCTTGCCAATCGATGCGCCGATTGTGTCGGACGTGATCGCATGGGTGTAGATCGCCCCTTCTGGATCATCCGACCCCGTGAAACGAACTGGTTTGACGATATCAAGCGAATCCGAAAAGGCGCCAGCGACCGCAGCGACCAACGGTTCTGTGACCGTTTGGTCTGCTCGCAATTCAGCTGGATTGGAGACTTTGATCTGGAATCCAGTGGATCGACCGTCAGCTGTTGACTCTCCAACCGTCAAGATATTTGCCAATCTCAACTCTTGAATGACTGGATCGGACGAGGTCTCGCCAATTTGGTGAACCTTGTTCTCGACATCCTCGCGACTGAGCAAGAGGCGACCTCCTGCGGAAGCAGCCTCGCCAGGAAGAGCCTTGCGCGTACCCATCGTCATCGTGACGCCGCCGCGGAACTCGGTTTCGAGCATCGCCCGACCCGATGTCCAACAGAGTGCGATGCATACGACAGCAACTGCAGAGGTCGCTCCCCAGCAGATCCAACGAATGCTCAGCCAATCGATACTTGGCCGGAGGAACTTCATCATTCCAGGCAGCACGGTTGGCAACATCGGCAGGCGCTTCATCCCGAACCAGTTGATCAGGATCGCATACATGATTCGAGTGCAGAACAATGCGGTGAAGAGTGTCGTGAGCACGCCGATCATCATCGTCAGCGCGAAACCCTTTACTTCGGTCGCCGCCAACTTGTACAGAACCACGGAGACGATCAAATGGGTGACGTTTCCGTCGAAAATTGCGTTGAATGCTCGAGAGAATCCGAGGTCGAGAGCAACTTTCAGCGACTCTTTGTTGTCGACGAGTTCTTCACGGGTTCGTTCATAGATCAGCACATTTGCATCGACAGCCATACCGATGACGAGTGCGATACCAGCGAGTCCTGGCAACGTAAATGTCCCATCAATACCCGCCATGATTCCAAAGATCATCGCCACATTGATAAACACGGCGACGTCGGCAACCAGACCAGCGCCGAAATAGTAGAGAGCCATGAGCAACGCTGTTGCAATCGCGGACACAGCGACTGCCCAGAGACCTCGAGAAAGATTGTCTGCGCCGAGTGCTGGCCCCAGAATGCTGACCGACAAAGGCTCGGGCTGAAGCTTCGCTTCCAACTCGCCACCTTGCAACACGCGAACCAAATATTGGATTTCGTCATTGCTGAAGGATCCAGTGATCTGGCCGCTGCTGGAAATCTGACTCTGCAAATTCGGAGCAGAAAAGAGTTGCCCATCGAGGACGATTCCCATCGGGCGACTGATATTGGCTCCAGTCAACCGACCCATCAACTGACCACCCGAGTTGTCGAGTTGGAATGCGACTGCCGCACGACCAAGTTGATCTTGGGTTGGAAAGGCGCTCTTCATCGCCCACTGTCGTCCGCCAAGATGATCGAGGCTCATCGCTTCCGTGACATAGAGGAGTGCGTATGGAACACCTTCATATTTCGCTCCGACCATGTCTCGGTTTCGCAAATAGCTTGCGGGATCGGCGAGCAAAGATTCGATGGCTGCTGGACTATCGCCCCACTGCTTCGGATCGTTGATTGGAAACCACTGTGCAACTGGAGAGTCGGTGCCCGCTGGTCCGCGCTCTGTGAGCTGCTTGCGCATCTCGTCTGGATTGACGCCTTCGGGACCCTTCGCACTGACCGCGATGTGGAACTCCAATACACCAGCACCACGAAGCAAGCGCTTGAGATCTTCTGGATCGTCGTAGCCGGTGACCTTGGATGCGTAGTTGAGATGCAGTTGCTCGAGACCTTCGATATCGGATGCGTAATCAGGCAACTGAATCTTGAGTTGATTCATTTCCAGTTCACGAGGACTCGCTGTTGTTTCGCGCGATCCATCGGAAGCAATCTTGACAGATCCCTTTTCATCCTTGGCGAATGGACGCACATTGGAGAGTCCGAAAGCACGCTTGAGTCTTGCCTCATCGATGTTTGTTGCAGAGATCGCCGTTCGAAGCGACTCTTCCGTCACTTCGGACTTGGCAATCTTGTCCTCGATTACGGCTAAGTCAGCTGGCGACGCATTCTTCGCAAGCGCCTCTTGATAAGAAGCACGAGCCGATGCTGCGTCGTTGAATGCTGCTTGAAGTTCAGTCAGCGTCGTTCGGCGAGAACCCAATGGGGCACTCTTTCCAGCAGCGAGCGCTGGCGCCAAATCTGCTGCTGTTCCAGCAGCCAGCGCTTGATCGAGTTCGTGACTCGTCACATTCAATTGACCGCCGAGGGTCGTCATTTTCGTTCTGTATTCATCCCCAAGCGCACGAACTTCTGGCGACGGAAGTGGCATCACAACTTCAATGCGATCGATTCCCTGAGGCTGCAGTGAAATATCAAGTACGCCTTGTGGATTCACTCGGCGCTTCAATGATTCGACGACTTGCGCGAGAACGCGCTGCGAATCTCCCGATGCCGGCATCGTCACGGAATAAACCATGCTGACTCCGCCTCGCAGGTCTTTGCCCAAACGGACTTTCTTGCCAATTGGAAAAACCTGCCAGACGCAGATTCCAACGACGAAGATTGCCAAGAGCAGACGCGGGAGAATTTTTATGTTCATGATTTGATGCCTTGAGCTTCAGCAACTGATGATCCAGAAGAGATGACTTGGACGATTGCACTTTTTGCAAACGTCATTCGGACATTCGAATTTTCGTCAACCTTCAGTACCACGGTGTCGTTCTTCAATTCCACGACTGATCCGATGATGCCGCCGGTTGTTTGGACCTCGTCATGTTTCTTGATCGAAGACATGAGAGCATTTCGTTTCTTCTTATCGCGACGTGAGCCCATCACGGAGACCAAGACCATGATCACAAGAAACGGAATGAGCATCCAGATCATTCCAAACGGATCGCCCGCAGGACGTGCGGCGCCGGCCGGACCAACACCAGATGGCGTCGTCGCAGTTCCAGTCGTTGCGGTTGTCGATGGAGCCACAACTTCACCAGCCAATGGCGGTGCATCTTGCAGAGATCCGAGTACGAGTGAGGTCAGCATTGTTTCAGTCATCCGATACTCCGTTGAGTTCTTGAGTTTCACCGTGAACCTGATTTGCACAGGGCCAGCGATTGCGTAATTGAAGCCACGCATCATCCTCGATTGCGCGCCGAATGTCTAGTAGCAGCCTTTGGAAGAGGCGAATATTGTGAAGTGAGACCAATGTCGGACCCAGCATTTCGCCTGCCATAAAAAGATGCCGCAAATATGCACGGGAAAAACCGCCCAAACACGCTTCGCAGTCGCAGTCTGCTTCGATGGGCCTTGGGTCGTCGGCATGAATTGCGTTGCGAAGGCGAATCGCTCCGTCGCGGGTGAACGCCATACCGTTTCGCCCATTTCGCGTAGGCAAGACGCAGTCGAACATATCAACGCCGCTTTCCACCGCCATCATGATGTCTCGCGGATATCCGACTCCCATCAAATAGCGCGGTCGATTGGCAGGCAGCAATGGCGCAGTGTGTCGCACGACCCGTTCAATCGCATCGGTCCCCTCACCAACTGCGACTCCGCCAATTGCATAACCAGGCAGATCGAATGCGCATGTCTCTTGGACGGATGCTGTTCGCAGATCGAGTTCAGTCCCTCCTTGAACGATTCCAAAGAGAGCCTGATCATCACGTTGATGCGCAGCAACACAGCGAGCGAGCCAACGAATGGTGCGATCCTTCGCCTGCAGTGTTCGCTCGCGCCGCTGAGACTCTGGGATCGAATCACCTGCAGGCGGACAATCATCAAACGCCATTGCGATATCTGCGCCGAGCGCCTGCTGCACGCTCATGCTGGACTCGGGCCCGAGGTGGATCAACGCCCCATCGATGAATGATCGAAATGTGACACCGTCTTCATCCATCCGATTGATCTGCGCCATCGAGAAGGCTTGAAACCCACCCGAGTCGGTCAGGATCGGACCGTTCCACCGCATAAAATGATGGACGCCACCGAGCGCCTTGATGCGTTCGGCGCCTGGCCGTAGCAGGAGATGAAATGCGTTATTCAAGATGCACTCACTGCCAGTGCCTCGAACTTGGGTCGGCGTGAGCCCCTTCATTGCTGCGGCAGTCGCAACTGGCATGAACGCCGGTGTTTCAAAAGTTCCATGCGGCGTTGTGACGCGTCCTCGTCGAGCATGCACACCAGGCGTTGTTGTGCTTTGATGCAACACCTCAAAGCGAAGCGCATTCGCCCGCATCATGAGTCGCTTCGATGCCGAGTCGCATCCCGCAATGATCGTCGCTCGATTTCGCTGAGGGATCCAATGCCGCTCTCTCGAACTTTATCCAAGATGCGATCAATTTCTGCATTCGATGGCGCGCGGCCATCAATCGCCCCTGCTCGCTGGACTTTTCGAGCCGAATGAAAGGTGCTCGTGGGATCCGCACGACCGAGAAAATCGAACAGACTCCTCAGGCGTTCTGGACGGTGGATGAAATACCAGCCCGCAATGGCGCCGCCGATGTGCGCCGCTTCACCGCCAGCATTTTTCCATTTCAACATGACGCTCGCGACTGCGATCAGCACGAGTCCGTACGCCAATGTCTTCAAGCGCATGGGGATCACAAAGAAGAGCAGCACGATTGCATCTGGCATCAACCGAGCCGCGGCGATGATGACACCGAAAACCCCTGCGCTCGCACCAACGAGCGGCATGTCAGGATCATTGGAGAGAAGTCCAGGCACCGAGACGCGACCGTTCGTCGATTCTGTCACCATAAAGCCACCGAAATTCAGCAGGAGATACACAAGCGCTCCAGCAATTCCGCAGAGCAGATAGAACGCGGTGAATCTCTTCGAACCCAAGTACTGCTCGACGACGGGGCCAAAGAAAAAGAGCCCGAGCATGTTGAAAATTAAATGCTCGAGGCTGGCGTGGCAGAATTGGAAACCGATAAATCTCCAAACTTGTAACGCACTCGTTCCAACTCCAGGGATGCTCGAAAAGAGCGCTGTCGATGTCGAAAAATAAAGCCACTTCTGTATGAAGGGCATCGACTCAAGCGTGTTGATAGCGACAAGGGCGGGTTCACTGTTCGGTCGCTGGGCATACACCGGTTGTTCGGCAGTCACGACCTTGCTTGCGCTTTGCTGAGGCGCGACCGTTGTCGTCGCAATTTTTCCATCCAGAATCAGACGCTGAACTTCGTTGGGCACACCAGGTTGCCATTTCGATTCGATGACGACCCATTGTCGCGGAAGAAAGCCATCGAGCACGAAGATTGCAACACAGACCATGATGATCCATGTCGTCGCAGTCCACTTCACTCCCCCGCGGATTGAACGGGTCTGCGGTGTCGGCTGCGCTCTCAAGTAATCACGGTCGTATGCACCCATGGCGTGAGCCTACATTCGCTTGCGACGGGTTGCGTTCGTGAGGAGTCTGCGCTCTCGCCACGAGAGTGAAGCCATTCCCGTCTGCGCGATCTTGCGAAGGATGGAATCTACTTTTGCTTCCTCAATTCGCAACTTCTCCGCTCGCTGCTTTGCCTGTCTTTGGCGCCGTTCAATTGCTCGGCTATTCGCAGCATTGTGGTTCTGAAACTCCAAGAAACCATGAGAGAAATGGCTCTGAAGCATCCGTGCGCCCGAAATACCGGCCATGATGCCGACCGTCGCAGCGAGGACAATCACCAACGAATTTGTCGCGAGCCCAACAAGCGCCACCACAATTCCGATCACGATGCTTCCGATGAGCGATATGCGCTGAGCACGCGCGAAATCCAGACGGATTTCAAGCAGCGATGCAAGGACTCGACCTCCTGCGAATGGATGCATCGGCAAGAGACTCGCTGCGAGAACCATCACATCAGTCCAGAGAATCAACCAAAGAATCGCACCAATTCGGTCACCATCAAACACGGAAAGGCCATCCAGTGAGAGCGGAGTTGGAATGAGAGCGATCTGCCACGAACCAAGTCGAACAAACAGAATCACGGCGATGCTGACGCCAACAAGGAGCAATACAACTGGACCTGCAAGCGCAGCGGACAACCGGTTCGCCCAGCCTCCATCGGCATCGGTTGGCTGTCGCCATGAAATCCCACCTGCTGGCCAGAGCATGAGCGTTGAATGATCGGCACCGAGTCGGCGAGAGACGAATTCTCGCGCAGCGTCATGGAGGAGAACGAGCCAAAGAAGCGCCACAAGCGAGACGATCATCGGAGCGCTCTCGCTGGGGAGCGGTCCCGTCGCAGACGAGAAAAACGTCCTGAAAATTTGCAGGATCACGAATGCCAACAGCGTGACATGCAATCTCACCGAATAACTTCCCATGCGAACAAGCGGAATCGACCAAGTCCAAGGTCGCTCTGCGATTAGTCGCTTGTGGGTGACGCTTCCCAGAAACTGGTCAATCGAATCCGCACCGTCGTCATCTGAGGAATACATCATCATGACTGTGCAAGTTGCCAACGTAGAAATGTCGCCAACGTCTTTCCATCGCAAATATCGCCGCGACGTACCAAATCAGCGAACTCGTCTTTCGTTCTCAGAACGACCTCAATCCGCTCATCTAATTCCAGTCGTGGCGGACAAGGGGTCAACTGGCGTGCGACGAATGCGTACATCAATTCGTCCGTGAATCCAGGCGACGTATAAAAAGTCCCGAGTGATTCGATCGAACCTGCACAGTAACCAGTCTCTTCCTCCAACTCTCGCAGCGCCGCATCGCGCGGGTCTTCACCGGCCTCGAGCTTTCCTGCACAAAATTCATTCATCCACGCCTGAGTCGCAATCCGGAAATTTCGAATCATGACGAGTCTCCCATCATCGAGCACGCCAAGCACACAGACCGCCCCTGGATGTCGCACGATGTGACGAACTGCCATCTCGCCGCCTCGCAGGCTGACGGGAAGTCGCTCGACGGCGAAGACGCTGCCTTGCAGGACGATGTCTCGAGGAACTTGAGTCTGCTTTTCTATTTGTGGCTCTGTCATGGATATGAGGTGGAGATCATAGGATGAAGCAATGAGCGTTCAGGTCGATATGAGAGTTTCCAATCTTCGCAAGCGGTTCGCACGGCGCGACGTGCTTCGCGGTGTGACACTTGATTTCCCAGCAGGGAAGATTACGGTCGTCTTAGGAGCGTCGGGATGCGGCAAGAGTGTCCTCTTGAAGCATCTCGTCGGATTGCTCCGCCCTGATCGCGGCGAGGTCTGGTTTGGGTCAACGCGCATTGACAAACTTTCGGAGCGTGAACTCGGCATTGTGCGACGGCAGATTGGCTTTCTTTTCCAACAGAGTGCGCTCTTTGATTCCCTGACCGTTCGAGAGAACATCGCTTTCCCGCTGCGAGAGCACGAAGTCCATGACGAGGCATTGCTCGACGCAAAGGTCAAACATGTTCTCAACCTCGTTGGACTCGATGAAACGATCGATCAGATGCCCTCGGAATTATCTGGCGGACAGCGAAAGCGCGTTGCGCTTGCACGAGCGGTCGTCCTCGAGCCTCGCGTTGTGCTCTACGACGAACCGACAACGGGCCTCGATCCCATTCGGTCTGAAGTCATCAACCAGTTAATTCTTAAATTTTCGCAGACGCTTGGGATAACCAGTATTGTCGTGACCCATGACTTGGTCAGCGCTTATCGGATTGCGGACCACATGGTTCTGCTTCACGAAGGAAAGGTCATCCTCGAAGGGACCGCCGAAGAATTCCAATCAACCACCAACCCAGTTGCCGGGCAATTTCTGCGCGGCGAACTTGGCGCAGATGAACTAGCAAGAATTCGCGGAAACAGGGATGATGGAGCGAAACGACGACCATGAAAGAAACCACCCGAAACTTCGTAACTGGAATTGTTGCAATCGTGGCGCTTGTTGGCTTCGCATTCCTCCTGCTCCTCTTTGGCGAGATCAAGACTTCGCCGTATCCGACATATCTCATCTCCATCCATGCGAATCAGGCGCTCGGCGTCCGAGTGGGCAGTCTCGTGACATTGGTTGGCGTCTCGATCGGAGAAGTCAAAGCCGTAAATGTCGTGATCAATGAAGAAAATCCTGTTCAAATCACGGCGTCCATCAATGGGGCGATCGATATTCCTGCTGGAGTCGAAGCGTCCGTCGCGACCAGCCTGATTGGTGGAACGGCGCGACTCGATTTCTCAATTCCTACGGGATACACAACTGGCGGCGCAACGCTTCCGCACGATGGCAATGCGAAAGTCCAAGCCCACTTTGAGAGTTTGGAAGAGCGGGTCTCGCGAAAGCTCGACGAAAAACTAGGTGGCCTGGACAAGAAATTGGACAGCGTCGACACCGCTATGAAAAGCATTGACGCTCTTGCGAAAGAGGCGCAGCGATGGCTGGGCGACGAACAATTGCATGCCGACGCAAAGAGTGCCGTCTGGAAGGCGCAGAATCTGATCGAAGCCGCGACTGGAACGATGATGGCGTTAACAAAGGCCGCCAACGGTCTGCAAGGAAATGCGGACACCTTCGTCACTTCGCTGCGACCAGTGCTCGACCAACTTTCAACGACATTGGCACAAGTTGAACTCTTGACGAAGCAAGCCAAAGATGGCAAGGGAACGGTCGGACAAATGATGAGCAATCCCGACTTGTATAACGCACTCATCGACTCCGCCCAGCGGCTCAAGAGCACACTGGGCGAAGCAGAAATGTTGATACAAAAAATTCACGCCGAAGGACTCGGCGTGAAATTCTGAAAACTATTCAACGACTTGATGTCGGCTGGCGACCAGCTTGATTCGCTATAAGCGTTGGGCAGAAAACTTACTGACCAATCACAACGATTTCAACTCGGCGACTCTTTGACTTTGTGTCGCGAGGCTGATCTGGACCGAAGCTTGAAAGCGAAATCTGCTTGCTGTTCAAGCCCTTCGAAATCAGATATTCGCGAACGGCATACGCGCGCTCGAATCCGAGGTAATAATTATTTTTGAACGCGGAATACTTGATGGGATCCGTGTCCGTAAAGCCCGCGACATCGAATGCCTTTGACGAGTAGTTGTCCTTGATGATTCCAACAATCTTGTCGAGCGACTTCTTGGATCCACTCTTCAGCGTGTCTTTCCCAGAGTCGAATAGAACATCCCCTTCAATCGAAACATGAATGTCCTTTCCTTGTGCGGTCGCTGTCACGCCTTCAATTCCGGCAAATGCGCCTGTATCAGCCGCAGTTGTGTCACCCATTGATGTCTTCGGTTGCGTTTCTGCGGCTTGAGCGCGCGCAAGCGCTGCCTGCTTCTCACGATCAGCCTGCTCGAGCGCAGCAGTCGTCGTCGCAAGTTGCTGCTTGAGCGTTTCATTCTCGCTCAGCAATGTCCCGTTCTGTTTTTGAATCGAGTTATCACAACCTGCCGCGAGGGCGATGACGGCGATACCGCCACAAACAATCCATGTCTTTTTCATTCGAGAGTCCTTTCTCCGAAACGTGATTATTGCTTTTGGACATTCCGAAAGCGTGCAATCATTTGACCCGATGCGACCCATCATGTAAAGAGGTATCCGCAGAAATCAAGCCAGGAAAGAGCAATCTGCCTGCATCGATGATCAGCGGTCGCAGCAGAACAACAGCCACAATCGCAATCGCAAGATGAGGGCCATACGGAATTTCTCGCCGAGCTGAACCCTTGCGAACCGCCCCCCAAAGTCCGGTGATGGCGATCCATGCGAGACCAGAAAACGGCGCAATAAAAAAAGCAACAACTGGGTCAATCCAACCAAGCGTCGCTCCGGCAGCGCCCATGAGATGAACGTCGCCCATCCCCATCGCCTCGACGCCCTTGATCAGCGATGCGACGATGCGAACAAACCACATCACGCCAGCGCCAACAAAGTATCCAAGCCCCGCTCCTCCAAGACTTTGCAGTACTTGTGGCGGTGCGCCTTCCAGCCCTCGACCGATGATGAATCCTGCAGTTCCAAGCGCAATGATCGGCAGCAAGAACAACAACTCGCGTCTCATTTCTCGACGAGCGTGGGGATAATCCGCCAAGACCTCGCCCTCTTTTACATACTCGTGATAGTCCCCAAATGAACGCACGACAGTTCCCTTGGCAAGCAACAAGAGCGATACGGCCGTCCCGCACCCCGCTCCAAGAACAGCAGCACAACCAGTCCACCCGACAAGAGGCAGCGGCCAGGGATGCGAATTGCTCGGACCAGTGATGATCCCCTGCGCCGTCCATGCCAATAGTCCAATGATGGTTGGAGTCATTGTGATCGACAATGGAATCGAAAACGTTCGGAGGTCAGTCAAGGTTGCCGCAAAAAGCGCCGCAAGGAGTGCGACGATTGCTGCGAAGGCCGGCATGGAATGCAGAAATCCTTGACTCTGAAACCATGCGCCACCCGATCGTCCCCACCATCCATGCGGATCTGCGACGAATACCGCAGCGTAATACGCAACAAAGAGTCCGCCAGTCACGATCTCCACCGCTGGATATCGAAACGAGATTCGAGTCTTGCATGACCAACATCGACCGCGTGCGATCAACCAACCGATCACTGGAAGATTTTCATACCACGTCAGCCGACGTCCGCAAATTGAACAGCGACTCGGCGGCGAGACAACGCTCATCCCCTCTGGAATTCGCAGCGAAACGACGTTCACAAAACTTCCAACGCATGCGCCAAAGGCAAAGATAAAAGCCATGCCCATCAGATGAGGAATCCAAATCAGCAGTGTGTCACTCATTGATGGTTGCTCGCCGCGGGTCAAAGACCGATTGCGTCTGACTTCGCGATCAGATCTGCAGCAGCAATTCGTTCAATTTCGGCGCGTGCGCCGTCGAGCACTTCGCGGCAGCGACGAACCAACGCTGCGCCTCGGCGATATTGGCGCAAACTCTCTTCGAGTGCAACTTCGCCAGATTCAATCCGAGCGATAATCGTTTCGAGTTCCAAGAGTGCGGCTTCGTACGTGACGCCTGAGAGATCATCCTCCAGAACCGCTGCGGCCTTGCTCCCTGCACGATTAGGTTTCGATTCACTCATGATGTGGAGTCTAGTCAACCCTGATCAGATGAAGTCGGGGAGGTCGCCTCGCTGGGCAACTGCGGCGGCGGCATACGATCGATCACGCTTCGCACTTGTCCATCCGCAAGCACTGTCTCGATGACTTCCCCAAGACGCAGTGACTTTGCGCTTCGAACGGGCGAACCGCTTGCGTTGAGAGTCAGTGAATAGCCACGTTGAAGAACTGCGAGAGGGCCGATTGCCTCAAGCGTTCTCGAGACCGATTCGATGCGGCCATCAGCTGAATCAACGAGAGATCGACCACTTCGTCGCAGACTTGCCGTCGCCGCGGCGAGCCGAGTATCCGCAGTGCCAAGACGACTCAACGGGTGCATGCGCGCAAGTCGAGTGATCGATCCAGCAAGCAACTGCTCGCACCGATTCGACCTCTCACGCATTCCATGAATAAGCGCGGTCGCATCACGCATCAAACGATTTCGGTGAATCGTGAGTCCAGTCATTGGATCAACGAGACTGCGTGAGCGCGCAGCGAGTTCGATGCGTCCTCGCGCGCGTTCGAAATGCGTTGTCATCGCACGCGACAATCTTCGGCCGAGGGCGGCGAGTTGCTCGTGGAGGATCTCGCGCTTGGGAAGGATTTCGGTGACTGCCCGCGATGGGGTCGCCGCACGAAAATCAGCAACGAGATCAGCAATTGTCGTATCACTTTCGTGACCGATACCAGTCACAATTGGTGTAACGCAGCGGCGAATCGCATCGGCAACAATGCGCTCGTTGAACGCCCAAAGGTCCTCACGACTTCCGCCGCCTCGAACAACTAAAATGACCTCGATTCCAAGCGATTTCGCCGACGCATCGACCGCGGAGATCGCCGCAGCAATTCCTTGTGCAGCCTGAGCACCTTGAACCCGAATATCCACAGCAAGGATTTTGGTCGACGGAAATGTCTGACGCACAGCATCGAGACAATCTGCTTCGGCTGCACTTCCAGCACTCGTCAAGATTGCGATACACATTGGCATCGCAGGAATCGGGATCTTTGCGGACTCGTCGAAGTACCCCAACCCTCGAAGTTCCAAACAGAGTTGTCGGAATTGTGCGTCAAGATCCCCCGCTCCAGCCAATTCCAATTTCGCGCACTGGATCTGCGTGCGACCTTGGGGTGAATAGTGGGTCACCTGCCCCGTCACAATCACTGCGATACCGTCGACAGGAGTGCATGCGCAGCGATCCGCTGCAGAACGAAACATCATGCAGTCAATTCGAGCGTTTGCATCTTTGAGAGAGAAATACCAGTGACCTTGGACTGCGCGAAAATTTGACATCTCTCCAACCACCCGAACCGTCCCGACGCCACCTTCGAGCGTATTTCGGATGAGCAACGAGAGAGCCGAGACTCCCAGCGCTGCCGGAACATTCGATTCATCTTTCGCTGGCAAGGGCGATGCAGCCTTGTCGAATAATCCACCTGCAGCGAGTGAAGGATCAAAGGGTTTGCGAGCCATGCGTCTATCGTATGAAGCGTGAGTCCAGATGCAGACCCAACGACAAAGATTGCTCTCGATGCGCCCATCGTCCAACTCGCGGGAGTCGGCTCTCAGATCGGCGCACGTTTCGCATATTTAGGTTTGCGAACCGTTGGAGATTTGCTCAATCATCTTCCGATTCGATATGAAATCGAAGTCGCGGAGGCTGCTGTCACCGAGGCGAAAGAGGCGACGGAACTTGCTGAAGCATCGGTCACCCGCACCGTTCGAGGCGAAATCCAGAAGGTGCGGCATGTTCCCTCGAGACGTCCCAGGATCGAAGCGATTCTGGCGGACGAGAGCGGAACCATTCGCCTCATTTGGTTCAATGCACCGTGGCTGATGAAGCGAATACATCCAGGGATCAGAGGCATCGCCAAAGGACGAGCCAAACTGCGCGGCGGATATTTGGAAATGGTCAATCCTGTTTGGGAATCGCTCGCGGAGGATGACCAGATTCCAACACGTTCTGGGCGACTTCGTCCGATCTATTCGGCGTCTGAAGAATTGCCCACAGCACGAATTGAAAAAGTTATGGCATCGGTCTTGAATCCTGCTCTTGCATCGGTTGTCGATTTGATCCGACCAGAGATACTCGCTCGGCGTGGCCTTGTTTCGTTGAGAGATGCATATCGAATGGTTCATGCGCCCCACGATGCGATCGAGGCGGAACGTGGACGAATGAGATTGGCGTACGACGAACTCCTGTGCCTCCAACTTGCGATGGAAATGCGCCGATGGCAAGTACGGCATTCGATGAGCGCACCTGCACTTGTGCTGACTCGCGCCATCGAAGAAAAAATCTTGGCGCGAATTCCGTTTGCGTTGACTCAATCACAACAGCAAGTCTGCAAGGAAATTTCAACCGATCTTGCGAATACGATTCCGATGAATCGATTGTTGCAGGGCGACGTGGGATCAGGCAAGACCGCAGTTGCAGTGCATGCGATGCTGACTGCGATCGCGCATGGACACCAAGCCGTCCTGCTTGCACCAACTGAAATTCTTGCCGAGCAGCATCTGCGCACGGTTGAGGAAATGCTGCAAGGCAGCCGAGTTCGAGTCGCTGGAATGACGGGCAGTTTGCGCACAGCTGATCGTGCGATTGTGCTCAACGGGCTGGCCTCGGGTGACTTTGATCTTGCCGTCGGCACGCATGCTCTGCTGGGCGACGAAGTCCGCTTCAAGAGTTTGGCCCTTGCCATCATTGACGAACAACATCGCTTCGGAGTCGAACAACGCGCCGCTCTGCGCGCCAAAGGATCGACCCCAAATCAAGTTCCTCACACGCTCGTGATGACCGCCACCCCCATTCCGCGCACGCTGGCACTTTCATTTTTCGGTGATCTTGACGTGAGTTCACTGCGCGGACTTCTGCCGGGACGAACTGCACCGACGACCCGCGTCATGCCATCCAATCGTGCCCCCGAGGTCTACGCTTGGCTCAAGACGCGGATCGATCGAGGCGAGCAAGCATTCGTCGTCGTTCCTGCAATTGAAGAAAGCGAACTCGGCCTTAAAGATGTTGCATCGCATGCGAAGAGTCTGGCAGAAGGACCATTGCACGGCTGTCGAATTGGCCAACTGCACGGACAAATGAAGAGCTCGGAAGGTGACCGAGTGATGGAAGAATTCCGTGCGGGACGGATCGACGTGCTGGTCTCGACGATCATCATCGAAGTCGGAGTCGATGTTCCAAACGCAACTGTGATGGTCATTGAACATGCGGATCGATTTGGATTGGCTCAACTTCACCAATTGCGAGGACGGGTCGGTCGTGGCGGCAAACCAGGGTATTGCGTACTCATCGGCGACGCGCCGAGCGACATCGCACAGGGACGTTTCGATGCAATCGCCAAGACAACGGATGGATTTGAGATTGCGGAGCTCGACTTGAAACTGCGGGGTCCGGGCGAATTCTTTGGCGCCCGTCAGTCCGGGCTTCCTCCCCTGCATGTCGCCGATTTAACGCGAGACTTTTCGCTGCTCGGCGAAGCGAAATCCGATGCGCAGTCATGGATCGGTATGAGCGGCGATCTCACGGAGTTGCGCGACCTCCCGCTTCGGCGCCGAGTTCTTGGACTGTATGGAGCTGCGCTTGGATTGAGTGACATCGGATAATCATTTGGGCTAGCCTTGAGGGATGGTCGACGCATCCCATTCGATTCGTGGGGACATCCTCGGCATTGAAATGACCGGCGTGCAATTTTCATATCGCCGAGGATTCACACTTTCTGTTCCAGCATTTCAGGTCGGTGTTGGAGAACACGTGTTGCTCGCTGGTTCATCTGGATCTGGCAAATCAACGCTTCTCCATCTGATCGCTGGAATTGAAAATGCTTCCGCGGGGGAAATTCGAATTCGCGGAACAAACATTTTGGGACTTCACGGTGCTCGGCGGGACACCTTCCGCGGCAAGAACATAGGAATGATCTTTCAAACCTTCAATCTCTTGCAGGGTTTTACCGCTCTTGAAAATGTCATGATGGCACTCATGTTGGCGGGATACTCCACTGCGGACCAGCATTCGCGTGGACAAACTGCACTGCAAAGACTCGGGATCAAAGACCCCCATTCTCCTGTTGAAATGCTTTCGGTGGGACAACAACAACGAGTTGCAGTCGCCCGTGCCGTCGCTGGTGAACCATGCGTTGTGCTTGCCGATGAACCAACCGCGAGCCTTGATCCTGCAAACGCACGAGCAGCGATCGACCTCATTAAAGAAGCGGCCCGCGCTGCAGGTGCAGCACTCATCGTGACGAGTCACGATCCATCGCTTCGCGAAGTCTTCGAGAGAATCGTTGATGTCTCACAATTTGCACAGACCGAGGTCGCTCAATGAATGACATGGCGATCGTGCTACGAAGCGTGCGAATCCGACTCTTGGCGAGTTCAGTCACGGTCGCGATGGTTGCGATTGCAGTGGCATTGCTCTTAGTACTGTTGTCGCTCCGCGAGGCGGCATCACAAGCATTTCGGCGCGGCACGGGAAATATTCATCTTCTAGTCAGCGCCGACGCGAGTCCCCTTGTCGGAGTTCTCAACGGACTGTTTTATGCCAACGCCCCAGCCAATCCGATTGTCTGGACGAAGTACGAAGAAATCAAGAATAGTTTCCCGTGGCAATGGGCGATCCCCACTCAACTCGGCGATTCATTTCGTGGCAATCCCGTCATGGCGACGACCCCAGAATTCTTGAGCAACTTCGAGCCCGTCAATGGACAACCTTTTCAGTACGCATCTGGGCGTGCATTTGCGACGGATTTTCAAGTCGTTGCTGGATCGCAGGCAGCGAGTGAACATGGATTGACCGTCGGCCAGAAAATCGTCTTCGCACACGGAACTGGGGCAAGTCGCGAAGGCGGTCACCAACACGCAGGCCATCCATACGAAGTCGTCGGCATTCTCAAGACAACTGGTTCGGCGCATGATCGTGCGCTCTTCACAAATTTGCAGAGCACTTGGATTGTTCATGCGGAAGATCGCCGAGAGAGTGGCGAGCATGCGGCGCACGAGGAAGCAACTACTGGGGCACATGAAGAGGAAAGCCTTACTGCGGCAGACCTCACCGACTCTGACAAACTTGTGACTGGAATTCTCTTGCGGCTTCCAACTCGCCCAGGAAGCGACGCGTCCGCTTCGATCGCTGCTCAATTCGACCGACTTCGCCGCGACATGGCGATCACCGTGGCACAACCTGCTCAACAAATCGGCCGTTTGATGGCAATTGTTGGCGATATCGATTGGCTCTTCCTTGCGATGGCGGTCGTCGTCCTTGTCTCGAGTGCGATCAGCATTATGTTGGCGATGGTCGCGTCGATGGAACTTCGTCGTCGTCAAGTTGCAGTTCTGCGTGTCCTTGGAGCGAGTGCGTGGCGAGTCTTTGCGCTTGCCATCACAGAAAGCACTCTCATTGGTCTGATTGGAGCAATCTTGGGGGCACTACTTGCCTTTGGCGGCTGTGCAATCGCAAGCACGGTTCTTGCACAGCGCATCGGAATTACAGTGGCTGGAACAATCGATTTGCGCTCAGCATCATTCGTTGTTGCTGGAGCTGTTGCACTCGCCGCTCTGGCTGGCGTCGTTCCAGCAATTAAATCGTATCGCACTCCTGTGGCTCGACACTTACGACCAATCGCCTAACCTTCATTCCTGCGAAATAATACGTGCGAACATTTTGGATCACAATCACGATTCTTGTTGCAGCTGCACTCGCGGCACTCTTTCTTATTCCTCCAACCACAGTTGTGCCATCATCTGAAGTCGAACATGTGACTATCGAAACGCCTACAGCACCGCCGAATCCAACGCCGGCAATTGCTGCAACCTTCGCCAAGGGACTCGACCAACAGATCAAAGATGCCATTGTTCAGCCAGGGAAACTCGTTGAAAAAGATGGCGCTATTACCGCCGATGGCAAGTACGTGATTCAAGGGATGGGAACGAAAGAAGAGCCATATGAGGTGACGTGGGAAATCCTGATGAGCGCATCAGACACATACATCCCCCGCCTCGGCCAGAAAGAAATACCGCAGCGAATAGCAATGCTCAACGGCGCATACATTCGGATTTCTGGTTTCGTTGCATTTCCATTGGTCACAACTGAAACGACTGAGTGCTTGGTCATGCTCAACCAATGGGACGGCTGCTGCATCGGCGTGCCTCCATCGCCTTACGATGCGATCGAAGTCAAACTGCTCACGCCCGCAGACAATTCCAAACGGCATATCGTGCGTGTCGGAACGCTCGAAGGCATATTCCACATTGATCCATACGTCGTGGAGAAATGGCTTGTCGGCTTGTACACGATGGATAACGCAGAACTCTCAACGGAGATGTGACCAATGATCTTCACCACCCTCACACTACTTACTCTTGGACTCGCAGCAGATCCGCCTGCCGCGCCGTTGATCACACCGCGAGACGCTCTTGCGCAAGCGCACACACTTGTCGACAGCAATCGCACCCGAGCATCGATTGTCACAATTGGAAAATCATGGTCGGGGCAGCCGATCGAAGCGATCGCTCTGAGCGAGAACATCTTGGATGCAGACAAGAAGCCTGCAATCCTGCTCGTCAGCGGACTCGATGGGAGTCGTCCAAGTTCCGTCGCAATCGCCGTGGCTTCTGCTAAAAAACTGCTTGAAAAGCCAGAGATTCTGCGAGGCACGACGGTGTATGTAATTCCCTGCGCCAATCCAGACGCCTACTGGGGAACCTCCATTGAAACCGACGGGCGTGCAAACCGAAACGCACGACCAGTCGATGAAGATCGTGATGGCCATGTTGATGAAGACCCTCCGCGCGACATCAATGGCGACGGAGCGATCACAATGATGCGACGACTCAATCCGCCAGCGAATGATCCGCCGACCCATTTACAAGACCCTGGCGAACCGCGGCTCATGCGAACTCCAGACGCTGCCAAAGATCAGCGAGCGACATACTCGATGTACACCGAAGGTCTTGATTCCGACCACGATGGACTGATTGCTGAAGATGACGTTGGCGGCGTTGATATCGACCGCAACTTTCCTCACCGATGGCCTGAGTTCAATCCAACAGCTGGTCAATTCCAATTGAGCGAGCCCGAGTCGCAGGCACTCGTCAAGTTCGTACTTGAACATCCGCGCATCATCGGAGCACTTGTGATCGGGAGGTGGGACAATGTCGTGAAGACCCCAGATTCAAAGGGGCGAGACATCACTGGAAAAACTCCACTTGCCTTGGATCCTGGGGACACTGCGACTTGGGAGGAAATGGGGCGCAAGTGGCGCGAACTCTCTGGACAATCTCGTTCGACTGAGTGTGATCCATCGGGGTCGCTCGCTCTGTGGCTCTACGCACAGCGTGGAATTCCGACTTTCGCAACCCAAGCTTGGGGTCGACCTGATCCTTCTCCACTTCCACCGACCCCAGCTGCTCCTGCGGCGCCTGTGACGCCTGCGGTAACGACGCCAGCTGTAACTACTGCTGAACCTGTGCCTGCTGCGCCGGCAGTTGCTGCGCCGGCCGCACCTATTGCGCCAGTAAAAACTCCTGAGAAGCCAGCAGATGAAGATGCAGCGGGATGGCTCACATGGAGCGACCGTGACCAAGGCAGTCGAGGATTTCTTCCATGGACTTCATTTAATCATCCCACCCTGGGTCCCGTCGAAATTGGCGGGTTTCGATTTGGATTCAGAACCGATCCACCTCCGAGTGAAATCCCAAAGCTCGGAGATGCGGTCGCTGCATTTCTTGGTGAGCTTGCCACTCGCCAACCGAAAGTCTCGCTCCGCAATGTCACTTCACGCATGACCGCCCCTGGAATCTATGAAGTCGAAGCGGAAATTGTGAACGATGGTTGGTTGCCAACCGTGACTGAAATGGGACGGACCAATCACCAACCCGTTCCAATCATTGTTCGACTCTCCACTCCCAAAGATCGAATTCTCTCTGGTCAGCGGGTGAACATTGTTGATGGACTCGCTGGTGCTGGTGGACGCAAGTCATTTCGGTGGCTCATCCAAACGCCATCATCTGAACCGATCATTCTTGAAGCAACTTGGAAACCAAGCGGTATCTATCGCGCGTCAATTTCTGGTGAAAAGGTCACACTGCCAACGGAGGTCATCCCATGAATCGATCACGATTGTTTTCGATCCTTCTCGCAGTCGTGATTCCTGTCGCAAACGCATCGGCGCAACAGCAATTGACCGACAAGGTCAATATCGCATGGAATCGTTTCTATGACTATCCAGAGATTCTCAAGATGTCGAACGACCTTGTGAATGCCTATCCAAACCTGCTGACTTTGCAGGAAATTGGCAGGACATCACAGAATCGGCCGCTGATCGTCATCACGCTCAACAATCCTGCGACGGGCGCCGATACTTCAAAGCCGGCGATGTGGATCGATGGCAACATTCATGGGAATGAAATCCAAGCGACCGAAACGGTCATGTATTCCGTGGACTATCTCTGCAAGGCGTACGGGAAAGTTCCAGCGCTGACAGAACTCGTCGACCGAAGTGCATTCTATTTTCTGCCGTCGGTCAATCCTGACGGACGAGCAAATTGGTTCAATCAACAAAACAACTCGCATTCATCGCGTACTGGAATGCAACCAACCGACGATGACCGAGATGGTGTGTGCGATGAAGATGGACCCGATGATCTCGATGGCGATGGATCGATTGGACAGATGTGGCGGAAAGATCCGCTCGGTACGCATCGCCGCAATGCGCGAGATCCGCGCATTCTTGAACGAGTTTCAACCGAGCCTCGTCCAGACGGAACAATCGAATACGGCGACTGGTCATATGCAGGGAGCGAAGGAATCGACAACGACGGCGATGGTCGATCTGGCGAAGATGGGCCAGGCGGTTATGACATGAATCGAAATTGGCCGGGAGACTGGCAACCAGATCATGTCCAGAATGGCGCTGGCGATTATCCACTTTGCTTCCCTGAAACGAAGTCGATTTCGCAGTGGATCCTCAAACATCCCAATATCGCTGCGGCCCAGAGTTATCACAACGCCGGCGGAATGATTCTGCGCGGCCCAGGTGCTGATTATCTCGAAGGTGAATATGTCGGGGCGGATCGTTCGACATACGACGCAATTGGAGCAGCTGGTGCTGAGATGCTCCCCTTCTACCGACCGATGGTGATCTACAAAGATCTCTACACAGTCCATGGTGGATTTGTGAACTGGCTTGCCGAATCACTCGGGGTGATCACCTTCACCAACGAACTCTGGACCGACAAACGCATTCTGCAAAATGGAGCTGATCCCTCACCAGAACAGATGACCCATTGGCGTGATCGCCTTCTCTTTGGACAAACAACGACGGATTGGAAAGAATTGCAGCATCCTGAATTTGGGACAGTTCTTGTTGGCGGGGGAAACAAATGGTCAACTCGAATTCCCCCACCATTCATGCTCGAAGAAGAAGCGCATCGCAATTTCTCCTTCACTGCATTTCACGCGGATCAGATGCCGCTGGTGAAATTCCAATCTATTCACGTTGCGCAACTGAGCGGCGACCTTTGGATGATCACCATCGAAGTCGCCAATGACCGGCGAATCCCAACTCGAACCGTACGAGCGAGTCTCAAGCACATCGGCATGCCCGATCATCTGACGCTTGATGGATCGAATATCACGGTCGTCTCTGCTGGGCCAATGCCCCAGCGACTGGGAACCACATTCGAGCCCGTCCGTTTCAATCCGCAAGACCTACAGGTTGAAGGTGGAATCGGCGGTCTTTCTTCGTCGACATTTCGCTTCATCGTCCAAGGGAAACTTGGAACAACGATGCGAGTGAAGTACAGCGGCGAGAAATTTCGCGACATCGAGGAAAGCTTTACGCTCTCTGCGAAACCGTGAGTGATTCACACCCAGAGAATCCCGTTGGCGCATCCACTGGAAGCACTGTTGACATTCCAGTTGATATTGCCATCATCGGCGCTGGTGCCGCTGGACTCTTCGCTGCGATCTGGGCGGCCCGTGAAGGACCGACTCTCAAGATCGTTGCCGTCGATGGTGCTCGAACACTGGGCGCGAAGATCCTCGTCGCTGGCGGTGGGCGCTGCAATGTCACCCATCATGCAGTGAACGAACAAGACTATTCTGGCGGATCGCCGCAACTCATTCGCAGAATTCTTCGGCGATTTCCAGTTGAATCGACGATCGAATTCTTTTCGCAGTGCGGCGTTGAATTGAAACGTGAGGAGACTGGGAAACTTTTTCCAACCACCGACCGCGCTCGAAGTGTGCTTGATGCGCTTGTTACTGCTGCGCAATCCGCTGGCGTAAAAATACTCCATCCTCGACGAGTCGAAAGCATTGTTCCAGTCGAGAGCGGATTCAAGATCAACTTCGCAGACGAGTCAATCCTCGCTCGCATGGTCATTCTCTGCACGGGTGGCATGAGCCTTCCAAAGTCTGGCTCAGATGGTCATGGATTCACACTTGTTCGAAACCTCGGCCATTCCCTCACGCCGCTCATCGTCCCGGCGCTTGTGCCACTGACACTGCCGAGCGATCATTGGTTGACTGCACTCAGTGGTCTTGCACTTCCTGCGGAGTTAACAGCAATTCGTGCAGATGGGACGCTTGCCCGTGATGCCGCTGGCAAATCAATTCCAGCGGTCTCTGGCGCGGTGCTGTGTGCGCATTTTGGACTCACTGGACCGGCAGTATTAGATGTCAGCCGACATTGGCTCCATCTTCTCAATGCTGATCCCGGAGCTCGACTGCGAATCAATTGGCTTCCAGGAGTGCGCACGGAATCTTTGGAAGACGAACTCGTTGCAACCAAAGGGCAGAGTCTCCTCGCATTTCTGCGCGGCAGATTGCCAGAAAGATTCCTGCGCGCAGTGTGCGCCCATGCTGGAGTGGATCCTGCAAGTGGAGTGCAACAACTGATTCGTGAACGGCGCAGCGCACTGGTGCGAAGTCTGACTGCGTGTGAAGTCGTCCCAACCGCAACCCGAGGCTTCACTGCTGCGGAAACGACTGCGGGCGGCGTGCCCCTTGCAGAATTGAACATCGACCGATTGGAGAGTCTCAAATGTCCTGGGCTTTTCCTTTGTGGAGAGATGCTCGATGTCGATGGTCGAATTGGAGGATTCAGTTTTCAGTGGGCGTGGGCGAGCGGTTTCGTCGCAGGAACAGCTGCGGCGCACGCGATGAATGCGATCAAAGCCTGAGGGTCGAGCGCATTCCATCACTGACACGTTTCACTGCACGTGCGATGTCGCTCGCTTGCGCTGGAGTGCGCTTCCCAGTCTCAACTGCCCGATACCAATCAGCGACCTCCCATGCAGCCGTTCCAACTTGCGAGGGATCTCTGGGAATGAGATGCGCATGCAGATGCTGCGCCCCTTCGCCGTACATGATGAC
The DNA here is from genome assembly GCA_903919715.1 of uncultured bacterium. GTDB lineage: Bacteria > Planctomycetota > Phycisphaerae > Phycisphaerales > SM1A02 > F1-60-MAGs104. The sequence continues at coordinate 181,232 of CAIXJC010000010.1, forward strand.
ATAGACACGCGGTACATCCACCGCACTGCGAATTGCGCGCATCGCAGCGCCAAGAACGACGGCGAACTCCCCTTCCTCGTCAGCATGAAAGTCCGCAGCGCTTGGCACATGCCGCTTCGTGTCCAAAAGAAACCAACCAGCCATGGGCGCAGGCGAAGCGTGATGTCGAAGAATCCAACGTTCGCTTTCCCAAGCAACGAGGTCTGCAAATCCTGAGTTGCGATGGATTTCGCAGACCCCGCACGCAGAGGTCATTTCGTTCCTTTCGGTCCACCGTCCGTCAAATACTTTTCGCGTATCGCCTCTTCAAGATCGACATCGCAAATGTTCGCGAGCGTGCACATCCACGCCAAACAATCGGCAAACTCTTCTCGCAGATTCGCCGGGTCGCCATCGCCGCGTTCATGCTTGCCGATTGCGTGCGCTAATTCGCCGAATTCCTCTGCAAACCAGACAAAGGTTTTTGACGGACCTCGTGCGCGATCAGTTGCGTCATAACGCGATCGGATAAGTGATTGGAATTCGGAAACTTGCATCCACAGAGTTTACTGCGTGGACTTCAGTGTGTTTTACAGATCAATTCGATCCGCAAATGCATGGCCCCCAGTGTGCCAAGATGTATGCGAGATCATCAGCGTCGACACATCCGCTGTGGTTGTAATCCGCAACCTGATCAGAGGGCGAGCAACCGCCCCAGTGCGAGAAGAAGGTCACGAGATCTGCACCATCGACGCCGCCGTCGCCGTTTACGTCGGGAGGACAGCTGACAGTATCGAGCGAATAGGTAAATACATTTCCCTGTCCTAATTGTTGATTTGGTGCCTTTGGAGCAGAAATCACCACATCGTTTGATGAGAGGTCAAGCGCAGTTCCAAAACCTGCTTCTGCGACATTCGCTGTTGGCGGCGGGTAGTACGTCAGCCCTTGGGACCAACTTTCGCACGAGGATGCTCCACGAGTAAAGACATAAACCAACCCTCGGTTCGTGAGCGTATTGGGCGCAGTTCCTGCATCGACCCCTGGTGCGCCGATGAGCGCAGCATTGGATTTCATCACGACTGAAGCGCCGAATTGATCGCCAACTTGACCGCCAACTGCCGATATCACTGCATTAAAAACAAATCTCTCCGTCGTAGGATCCAAGTCATAAATCGACACCGAACCCTTCGAAGTTGAACCACCTGGTGCACCCACCATCAAGTTCCAAGGGGAAACACTCATCGCTGCGCCAAAGGCTTCATCAGGAACAGGCGCCGACGAAGTGAGCCGTTGCACGAGACACCACTCGCCCCATGCTGGGTTTGTCTGCAGGATGGTCGGTGCTGGATTCGCCAAGGTATTTCGCCGAAAGACATACGCCGTTCCTTGCTTGCTCACGGAAACCGTCTGACGTTTCGCGCCGATGATCATGAAGTCGTCATAGATTGCAACAGAACTTCCAAAGTATCCATACGAATTCAAGTAAGGATCTTCACCCGCCAAGGTCGGAGGTGCGATGAATGCAGTACGGTCCCACTGTTGAAGAACATCGTTCCATTCGAAGACGCAGACCGAACCACAGTCGACATAAACCACATTGTCGCTCGGCGCGCCCGCGACAATCGTGCGATGAGTAACACCATCCTTCGACTGTTCGTCCAGTGCAACTGCGGAGCCAAACAGGTCGATTGATTGCGGATCAGGATGCGTCAGCGCATAAGGAGTCGACTGCCAATTTGATCCATTGCGTTTCCAGGCCCATACAATTCCAGCTTGAAGCTGATTGGATGTTGTGAAAATATTTCGACCAGGAGCGCCGCCTACAACCCAATCAGCCGAGGCTGAAACGGACATTCCGCATCCATCGTTCGCCGTGCCGATCGTTGCCGTGAGAGTCGTCTGAAAGTTGAAAATCCCGTCTCCCATATTTTTATAAATATGAACTCCACCCTGAGCAAGATGAGTCGAAGCACCAACTGTGACATTTAATCCTGGCGTACCGACTGCGCCAAATTCTGAATTCATCGAGATGGATTGGCCAAATTTATCAGTCGTTGATCCGCCAACTGGCGCATCAAGTTGGTCGATTGGCAACATTTGGGGAGATCTTGCTTGGACGATCTTGACAGAGCCAAACATCACGACGAGGGCAACGCAGACAAACGCACAACTCCGAATCGTTTCCTCAACGGTTGTGACCTGACGATAATTGCAACAATCACTCATCGTGTTCGACACTCTGCATATCTGCAAAGCCTCTCCTGTTTCCAACTATACGGATTGAGACGCCCCGGGCAAAAAAACCTTGCAACAATTGTAGAGTATTTGCCCCCATTTGGACCAAGAGCGTTTACGCAAACTCACAAAAACGTCCTCGGCGCGACTTGAACGCGCAACCTTTGCCTTCGGAGGGCAACGCTCTATCCAATTGAGCTACGAGGACCTGCCATTGATATTAACCCCAGCAAAGCCCCTGCGTGGCTAGCCTCGCACGCTGATGCAACAAGAATCGATGACCACAGGCAATGAATCGCACGGAAGGCACGAAACCGTCGAGCGGATGACTCGTCGAGGCAGCCTTGGAATCAAGGCGATCACCTTACTGAATTCATTGGCAACCGGCGTGCTTTGGAATGGCTTGGGGTTCATTACTGCAAATGAGTTTCACTATTCCGCATCGCAGACGTATGCGCTCTACATCGTCACTGGCGCGGTCTATGCGGTTTCAGCACTCTATTGCGGTCGACTCGTCAGTCGATTCCAAAGGCAGCTGAGCGCACGGAAGATCATGATGATCTTGTTCATTGTCCAGATCCTCGTTGCGCCGCTCATTTATGTTGGTTCTTCGAGTATCAGCCTCATCCTCATCGCCATCGTGACGAGCATTACAGCCGCTTGCCTCTGGCCGATTATCGAGTCGTATGTCGCTGCTGGTCGAAGCGCGCACCAGACACGACAGGCAATCGGTCAGTGGTGCATTGTGTGGATGGCATCTGTATCGCTGGCCCTCGTGTTGATGGCGCCGTTACAACAGAACGTTGGCTGGATGAATCCACGGCTTGCGCTCTTCGCAATTTTGCCAATGAGCCTGCTTTCGCTCGCCTGTCTTTGGGTTGTTCCGTCACATCCCGGACATCACCACGCAGTCGCAGAAGAGGCACCAGCTGAATACCGAACGCATTTACAAACCTCGAGAATTCTTCTGCCAGCGTCCTATTTACTCGTCGGAGCACTCAGTCCCTTGATGCCCTACGTCCTCCAACGACTTAATCTTGAAGCGACAAGCGAGACACCTCTCGCAGCAGTGTGGTTGAGCACGCGCGTCGTTGTCGTCGCAGTGATGGCGCATGTCGCATTTTGGCATGGTCGCTGGAGCACGCTGCTTGCGGGATCAATGCTGCTCGCGAGCGGATTTGCAATTGTGGTGATGATTCCCTCCGTGACGTTTATTGTCATCGGCTTGGCATTCTTTGGTGCGGGGCATGGAATCATCTATTACGCCGCGCTCTATTACGCACTGCGAGTTGGAAGCGCAGGGATCGACGCAGCTGGAACTCATGAAGCGCTCATCGGCCTTGGCTATGTAGTCGGTCCTGCCGCCGGTCTCTGTGGATTCCTGCTCGGCGGCGGCGGACGGACGGTCGCAATTGTGTGTGGATTGCTCGCACTCGCAGCAATTCCAGCAACCCGACCGTTTTGGCACTCTTGCGGGCAAAAAACGACCGCTTGAGATCGATTTTTGCCCGCAAGATCCGGGCTTTTAGCTCTTACCGAATGCGCTCAGCGCAGCCAATGCTCGATTGCGCGCAGTCACGTGATCCACGATGGGAGCGGGATAATTGCGACCGAGTTCAACTCCAGCTTGCAACAACAGCAACGGTGGCGTGTTCCATGGTTGATGGATGAACTCACTTGGCATCCGCGCCAATTCTGGGATCCACTCGCGCACGTACGTGCCCTGCGAATCAAATTTTTCGCCCTGCAAAATCGGATTGAAGATTCGAAAGTATGGCGCCGCATCTGCTCCGCACCCCGCGCTCCACTGCCATCCTAATGAATTGCTCGACAGATCTGCGTCGACGAGTGTGTCCCAAAACCATCGAGCCCCGTGTCGCCAATCTTGCAACAGATGCTTCACTAAAAAACTAGCAACGATCATGCGAACTCGATTATGCATCCATCCAGTTGCCCACAGTTGCCGCATCCCCGCATCAACGATTGGATATCCCGTTTCGCCACGTTGCCATGCCTTCAATCTGGCGGAAGATGGCTCCCACGGAAATCGTTCAAACTCGGGTCGCAGTGGGTAGTCCGCAGTGCGAGGAAAATTGGACATGACGTGATACGCAAAGTCGCGCCAGAGAATTTCCGCCAGATATTTCTGCGCGCCGACGGTCGACGCTGTAGAAGACTTGGAGACTTCGTGCCAGATACGCCGAGGAGATATCTCGCCCCAGTGCAGATGCGCGCCCAGTCGCGACGATCCATCCTCTGCAGGAATATCGCGATTTACCCCGTAGGAATCCGCCTTCTTTTCCGTGAAGCTCGACAATCGCTTGCGCGCACCTGCTTCACCAGGCTGCCACCACGAACGCATCGTCGTCGCCCAATCAATTTCAGGAAGAAGTGCGAGATCCTCTACTGCTTCACTGCGAATTGCAATCGCATGCGGCTTGAGAATCTTTGGCGCCACAAGCGGCGGATCACTACTCATCGCAGCTCGATGTGCCTTCGCAAATGGCGTATACACCTTGTACGGAACACCCGTTCCTGTGCGAATGATCAACGGGTCATGGAGAAGAGTTCCAGAATGTGCTGCGAATGAAACTCCCGCCGCAAGTAATTCTTTTCGAACAACTGCATCTTGAACTGCCGCACACGGTTCATATCGCATCGAACAGTGAACTCCAGCGGCACCAGTCGCCTTTGCAATTTCAACAAGGACTTTTTCGGGAGCTCCTTGCCGAAGAATCAGAGGTGCGCCCAACTTTGAAAGTGTTTTTCCAAGTTCCACGAGCGAGTGATGAAGCCACCACTTCGATGCACCTCCTGCAGGCCAACCCCCTTCACTCTGTGGATGCCAAATGAATACTGGAATGACCACCCGCCCACCCTGCGATGCGGCATGCAGCGCTGGATGATCGTCGGCGCGCAAATCTTGACGAAACCAAACGATGACAGGGCGTTGAGTCTCTTTCATCATGACCGTCCAAATTCAAATCTCAATGCCTCACTGATGGTTGGAAACCCGAATCGAAAACCATGAGCAAGGAGCACTTTGGGATGAACACATTGCCCTGAAAGCAAGAGTTCGGTGCCCATTTGTCCAAAGAGCAGCCGAACGAGTGGTGCTGGCAGCGGTGCGAGGCACGGCCGATGCAACACTCGAGCAAGCGCACGTGCGAAGTCGATCTGCGCAACTGGCTGAGGCGAAACTGCGTTGACCGGACCGGAAAGAGATTGCTCCTCAATTGCGAATTGAATCGCAGCGATGAGGTCGTCGAGATGAATCCAACTCATTCCTTGGCGGCCGCTCCCGACTCGTCCACCCGCCCCGAATAGAAAAGGCAAACGAAGGGCACCAACAACTCCACTGCGCGCATTGACCACAATTCCAATTCGCATTCGAACAACGCGCATCCCACGCGCTTCGACTGGTTGCAGAGCCGTCTCCCATGCGTGCGTCACGTCGGCGAGAAAACCATCGCCTCGTGGCGTTGTTTCATCCACCGTGGAATCAGGACGGTTGCCATAAAAACCAACTGCAGAAGCACAGACCATCACCGCTGGCGGCTTTGCAAGTCGAGCGATTGCTTCGGCCAAATTCTTCGTGCCCAGCGCCCTGCTCTCCAAGATCACTCTCTTTCGAGCCTCCGACCATCTTCCTTGCGCAATGTTTTCTCCCGCTAGATGAACCACTGCGTCGATTCCTTCAAGTTGGGTTGCGTCCCAAGCGCCATTTGGATTCCAACGAATTTCGTCGGGTCCAAGCGGTGAACTGCCTCGGACGAGTCGAAGAACTCGGTGTCCACCCGTTGTTAGAAATGCGCACAGCGCACGCCCGACCGCACCCGTCGAACCGGTCACTGCAATCGTTCGCCGAGGAGAGTGGGAATACTTCGCATGTCGCGCGAGATCATCACGCGTTCGCCGATGTCGAAAGGCAAACATTTGCGCGAGATCACGGCGTATTTTTCCACCCATAAAGAAGTCCGAAATCGAAGAGCACGGCAGTGCGTACTCGACGCTGTCGCGTAATTCGCTTTCGTGATCGCCCTTCTCGAGGAATGAATGCTCATGCACCCAGTGGGAAAATGGACCTTGAATGGACCGATCTACAAAGTGCTCGCCTACTTTGACGTTCTCGTGAACCGCAATCCACCGAATACGAATCGGCCCGACCTTCAGCGCAAGCACCGTCTTTGACCCATCTTGAAGGGGCTCATTTCGTTCGATGCGGACATCCTGCCATGGCGGAATCAATCGATTGATCGCACCAGGAGAAAAATGCCAGGCGGCAAGCTTCCAACGCGAGACAGGCATCGATGATTCGTGTTGATAGGTGTGGCGTGCGATATCAAACTCCAATCGAGAAGCCGAAGACTAGCCACTTGCGCCGCCCACTGCACATTGCAACAGTGATTTTCAAAGCGCCCTCGATGAACATGCACAATGACACTAGACTGACACCATGTCACCTTCCGCACGGACCGCCGAAGTTTGCATCCAACGGCGCCTCGATCAAGCAAAGTCTGCATTTCAGCGACTTGCCGAGATGCAGGACGAACTCGCAGTACTCATCAAAGTCGTTGGGAATGCACTCGCACAAGGTCACATGATCTTGACGTGTGGCAATGGCGGAAGCGCCGCAGAAGCCCTCCACCTTTCAGAAGAACTCATCGGTCGATATCGCGCATCGAGGGCTCCGCTCAAGTCAATTTGTTTGTGTGCTGATACGACTGCCTTGACCTGCATCGGAAATGACTTTGGATTCGACCACATCTACTCGCGGCAAGTGGAAGCTCTTGCATCCAAGGGTGATCAACTCATCGTTCTCTCGACATCTGGGAATAGTCCAAACATTCTCCGTGCACTCGAAGCCGCGAAAGTTCGCGGTGCAGAAACAATCGGACTCCTTGGATCTGATGGCGGCAAGGCCCGCGCTTTATGCGACCTCCCACTTGTGATCTCCGGAGTCGATGGAGCGGCTGTGCAGGAAATCCATCAGATGATCATTCACATCCTGTGCGAAAGCCTCGAGCCAGTTTGATTTTTTTAAAACCCCGACACATCAATCGCCCAATTCCACCGAGCAGCGATTCAACTTCCTGCGAATGACAGACAGAAAGTAATCAACATGAGCCGCCACCGCCTGTTCTTCTTCGTCTGCAGACTTGCGATTCCACTCTGGCTCTTGGCAGGAGCGATCTACAAACTGATCGAGCGGAATCCCAAATTGCTTCCACCGCCAGTTTTTACTCTGGTCCAAAGCATGGACGGTTGGTTGTGGCTTACTGGAACGGCATGGCTTGATAGTGCGACGCGACTGATCATCCTGGGCGAATTGGCGCTCGTGGCAATCATGCTGTGTATGCCACGGCTTGCACGAACCGTGGCGATCGCAGTACTTGGACTTTTCTGCATTATCTTGCTATCGGTCATCCTGCCAGAGTTTCAGAAAGGCGGATTTGCGCAAGCATGGAAAGGCTCGTGCGGATGCTTTGGAGCAAGCGGTCCCAATCCGCTCATCATGTTGGGAATCGACTCGACACTTCTCGTTCTCGCGCTTCTTTCGAAACGAACACCGAGCACGCCGGAATTGCCAATTCAATTTGGATGGCCGTCAAGCGCAGCGCTCGCCGTGATTGCGAGTGTCATAGTCAGCGTTGTGTCAGATCGCGCCGCAATTGAGCTGCCACCTGAAGTCCCACAGACCGATCCATCACCAGAATTAGTTTCGCCGGATCCAGCGCCCGTTGCGCCCACACCCGTTTCGCCTTCAACGCCGACGAAAACTGAAACCGACCAGACGACGACAAAAATTGCGCCCGCGCCCGTCCCTGCTGTGGCGGCAGTTCCATGGCCAGGATTTCCCAAGAAGGCTGCGCCGTATTACGTTCCGGAATTTGCGAAATGGGTAGGGAATCGGCTGGATTCGCAGGACTTGGCTCGACTGATGACGCCAGCACCTCCTGCTTCGATCAACAGCGGAACATGGCTCGTCATGTTCTACCGTGAAGACTGCGAACATTGCCACGAACTTCTGCAGAATTATTTTTCTGGACCACTGAAAACCCAGACCTTAACTATTGCAATTCCCGACACAGACCCTGCCGCTTCATTAGAGATGCCTTGCAGTGAGTGCCAACTGCGATCTCTCTTCAAAGGCCCTGATTACGTTTTGACAACGCCTGTCTTAATGAAGGTTGTCGATGGAATCGTGACTGATGTCGTAACGGATTCAGACAACCATCCCGCAATCGAACGCTGCATTGCGCCATAAATGTTGCGCTCGCATTCATTCCAAGTACTCCAAAAATGAAAAATCTATTGATCAGAATTCTCACTCCACTCCTGATGATCGCCACCGCCGTCGGATGGGTCATGGGCGGAACAGGTTGGATGCCTTCATGGGCTGCAAACGTTGGACGAAGGCTTGCACTCACCGAAGGTTCGACCGCACAATTAATCATTGGTGTGTTATTCGCATTCGGTGCTTCGCTCGTTTTTTTCGGTGGACGATCGAAGATCGGTTCCGCCTTCGCGCGAATCGGCTTAGTCGCCTATGCGTTCTGCTGCGTCGCGACGATCGCGTCAATCATGGCTTCCACGCCCGCGGGATCCGGCCTTGCACCGCTCATGTTTCCCGCGATCGGATTGGCGTGCGCACTCATCCTGTATTTCTTTATCGATCACGCAAAGGTCACGGACGTTGCGCCACCTCGGCGCGGCACTGTATGGGTCGGTGCTGGATTGCTTGCTGTATGGGTTCTCTCCGTCGGAATAGCGCTGCGAATCCCGATTGAAAACACAGGGTCGTCGAACCGACCAGCGACCAGCGAAGGGACCGTCGTACTGGACTATCTGCAGTGGCCAGGACGAACACTTCCAGATACGGGGCTTTCAAGATTGCTACCGAAGTTGACTGCGCTCACGATCGAAGGTCGTTGCGTCATCATTCTGTATAACCCCGAGTGTAGTCACTGCCGGGATCTCTTTGAAAAATACTTTGCAGCAGCGCGGACAGATGCGAAAGTAATCGCAATCGAAATTCCACCCGCACCAGGAACGACCGCGCTGATGGGCGACAATCTCGGACCCGTTCCCTGCGATGGGTGTGAACGACTCACATTGCCCGCCGGCAAGTTGTATCTCGTGAAGCCACCGACGGTCTTGGTCACCGAGGACGGTCGCGTCGTCTGCGCAACCGAAAGCGATTGGAAATCCTGCTTGGGTGATCCACCAACTCTGCCGGCAACTGCCCCGAAATCCGAGCAGTAATTTATTCGCTTGGCGTGATCTTCAGAACTCGTGCGTTCAGTTCGGCAGTAAAACCGTTGTCGCTAAAAACTCGAGGCCGAAGCGTTGCGTCACATGCCGCTGCCGCAATTGTCCGAATCGTTCGAAGTGAAATTGAAATGGCTCGCTGTCGAAGTCCGCTCGCCAAGAGTGCGGCGGAAAGTTCTGGTCCGCGTGAACGAAGTAGTTTTCGAGGGATTTCAGAGTTTGTCCAACCCTCCGCTGCTGCAATTTTCTTAAGAGCCCACTCGCCACTCCGCGCTGCTTCCGATGCAACGAGGGCATGCTGCGCGATCGCTGGCCAACGTTTGCGCAGCGTCGGAACGATTTGATCTCGCAAGAGGCCACGTGCCGATTTCATGCTTGCATTGCTTGCATCTTCACACCAGTGAAGATCGCAATCACGACAGAATTGTTCGATCTGCGCACGACTGACCGAAAGCAGCGGCCGAGCGATGCGGACGGGGCTCTTCGGCGAACTGCGACGCACCCAAGGGATCGTTGCCAATCCGCGACTGCCCGTCCCTCGACCAATCCGCATCAAGAGCGTCTCGAGAACGTCATCGCTGTGATGGGCCAAGAGAATCCACTTGGAGTCAGTGGTAACAGCGCACTCAGCGAGAGCAGCATGGCGCAACCGTCGTGCATCCGCAGCAAGCCCACTCGATCCGCGAGTTGGGTAAACATCGACCGCAGAAAATCCTATTTCCATACGCGCACACAGATCAGCACAGTGCTTCACTTCACGGTCGGCTTCGGTGCGCAAGTGATGGTGGACATACGCCGCATTGATGTTGCCAAGCGTTCCATCTCGCCGTGCAAGGACGCTCGCCAACACGAGCAATGCGGTTGAATCCGCACCGCCGCTCAAACCAATCAAGATTCTTTCATTCACGCTCCATCCGCATCTCGACTGCAGATTCTGCTGGAACTCCGCAGAGAGTTCATGCCGTCGAGCGCGCAGAAAAATCGAATCGGCTGGAGAGGACTTCACTCCGTCATGCTACGGCTGCACGGCGGCGTGGCGGAGCGGCGCTTAGACGCCTTGGCTTTGGAGCCTCGAGCGCGCCGCGCACAACTTCGTCAATCGCGAAGGGATCGCTCGAAGTCGCATCAGCGCCGATTTCTTCGGCTAATCCAGGCGCTCGAGCAAAGACTCCCCCACCACAGATGATGGGCATTCCGGGATTCGTCTGCATTGACCGCACCGTATCGATGAGATTGCGAATTTTGGGCGCATCCGCAGCGGCCGCAGCAAAGACTACGAATGCATCAGGACGACGCTGCCCGAGTTCGGAGACAAGCTCATCGTTGGCAACGCCTCCAGCTGCGAAAAAGATTTCATATCCACTCGCTTCCAGAAGGTCACTACACAATTGTCCAGCAAGATCTTCGGATTCACTTGCGCCACAGACGCAAAGCAATGTTCTTCCATTGCGCGGGGCTTGTGGGTATTCAGCTTGAGCTTGATCAACCAACATGCGCAGAATGCGTGTGGAATATTGGTACGCCAACATCGTCAATTGATCTTGCCGCCACATTCGAAAAATGGTTTGCATCGCAGGCCAATACAATTCTTGTGAAAGTTGCATGGATGAAAACCCGTTCTGTCGGATGTGCTCGACAAATGTTCGAGTCGCAAGTCGATCGCCTGAGACACAGAGTTGAAGAAGTCTCTCAAGAGCGAGTTCCACATTCATTTTGACGTTGGTTGGTGCTTTCATCATGAAAGTCTGATCGTCCATCCACCCGCTCGACCTGCTGGGCGTCAAAAAAGATGGTTCCAGAGTGTTATACGCACCCGCAGAATCATTTATCAGGCACACAATCATTCGCTAGGATCATCAAATGACCTCTCAGGGCGAGATACCACCAACGGTTCGCGGCGACCAAACAACGTCGCCAAACGCACGAGACACCAATTCGGCCGGGTGGGATGCCACAACGCTCGAGGGAAACCCACACGGGCGATCGGATAAGGCTGAAAGAGTCCGCGACATGTTTACGGCGATCGCTCACGCATACGACCTCAATAACCGTGTGCACTCCTTTGGACTCGACCAATCATGGCGAAAGAATGCCGTGCGATTGGCGGAGCCCGTTCAAGGAGCTGCGGTACTCGATGTTGCCTGCGGGACTGGCGATTTGGCTCAAGCGTTTGCACGAGCAGGTGCTGGAAGTGTCATCGGACTCGATTACACGCCCGCCATGTTGGATCATGCCCGCTCCAAAGCAGCGCGCTTTGGAGGTCGCATTGCGGACATTCAATATGTGCACGGTGATGCACAGGAACTGCCCTATGCGGACCATACATTCGACATCGTTTCGATTGCATTCGGCATTCGAAATGTGGCTCAGCCATTGAAAGCGATCAGCGAGTTTCGGCGTGTCTTGAAGCCTGGCGGCCGCCTTGTAATCCTCGAGTTTTCACAACCCAATTCTCGATTTGTGCGCTTTTTTCACGGGCTGTACACCAATCACATCATGCCCTGGACGGCGACGATTCTCGCACGAGATGGATCGGGCGCGTATCGATATTTGCCTCGGTCGGTGCAGACTTTTCTAGATCCTCGACAACTTTCGGATCAATTGATTTCCGCAGGGTTTTTCAAAGTCTCGCAGCATGTGTTGACGATGGGTACTTGTGTGATTTCCATTGGACGGGTCGCAAATTGAGCCAAAACAGCTACACTCCAACTCGACATGATTTTTGATGTAATGACGCGCGCTTGGCACTCCCCAGAACAACTCGGCTTCGAGTTGGCGGATGGAATTCGTAACAACGCGCGGCGACCTGGGGGCCTCGATGGAACGTTGGGCGCGCACACTCGGGCGATCGACTGCATTGGATGCGCCCTTGTTCATGGCTTCAAGTCACAGGCACTCTCGGCGGTCATTCCACACGAATTCATCGCTGATGTCGTATCACGGCAACCTCACCGTCTCGCAGGAATTGCGGGGATCGATCCAATGTCCCCATCATGGTCTGAGGATCTCGACCATGCCAAAGCGCTCGGGCTCGTTGGCGTGAATATTTCACCTTCGGCACAAGGATTCCACCCAACCCATTCGACCGCGATGCGCTTTTACGATCGATGCGCAAACGAAAACCTTCCGATCTTCGTCAGCCGTCCCGGCATCCTGTCGCCTGCGATGATTTTGGAGTACGACCGACCAACGCCATGGGACGAAGTTGCGCGTTCATTTCCATCGCTGAAAATTGTTCTCTCTGAAATTGGTTCTCCGTGGATTGACGAAACAATTGCACTGCTCGCAAAGCACGCAGGAATCTACGCAGAGACCAGCGGGATCGCATCACAATCGTGGAGGCTGTACACCACACTTTTGCAAGCGCACGAATTCGGCGTGCTTGACAAGATCTTCTTTGGCTCTGGATTCCCGTTCGGATCTCCCGCTGCTGCCGTTGAAGCGATCTACTCGCTCAACTCATATGCCCTTGGAACGAACTTGCCGTCAATCCCTCGAGCAGCGCTGAGATTGATCGTTGAACGCAATCCAATTTCAACTCTCGCAATGAAGGCTCCTCTTGCAATTGGAAGAAGCCAATCAACAGCGACCGTATCTGATCGATCGGACTTTGGAGCTTCCGCATCGTCGCCGCGGCGGTGATGCGAAGTCTTTCATTGAACCTCTCTTCAATAATTCGGACGAGCGACTGGAACAGATTCCAGCCGCAATTTGCGCAGAAAGCGGCATGTATCCTCTGCGTTTTGTTTCTCGTTGGCTGTGGCGCGGAATCATCTGGACGACTTGAATTCACATCCATGGGCGATACGCCACGAACGCTTCCGACCAATGTTGGAATCAGTACCTATGCGTTGGAACTGGCAAACACTTCCTTCATTCAAAGTGATCTGACTCAAGTGCAGTTGCGAGATTCAACTGAGCTCTATGGGTACGTCCTTCATGCAGAATTGCTCTGGGTGCCGAAAGCTGGCAAGACAGCCGTCGATCCAGCAGCTACGAATACCAGCATTCGACTTGTCGTTTTCTCTGGGCACGAAGTTGGGCTCTATGGCGGAGGTGGATTCGCATGGCCCATTGGAACTCCAGGCGATGCCGAGTATGGAATCAATATCGTCGGCTCGAATGCGACATTGCTTGCTGCGACTCCAGGATTCGTCGACTTACTAAGCCCTGCACAACTCACAGGGGAAATGGTCAGCAAATTGGATGATGCACAAACGAGGCAGATGCGGCGAGCGACAAGCCAATGCGTCAGCAATGCGCTCAAGCGCGTGCAGTGGGTTGGACCACGAGCGGCTGAACTTCATCAGCGACACGCAGCAAGCGCAGAGGATGGATTCTCTACGGCTGAATTTGTTCTGCCGTAATGACTCGCCGAGCAACCTCGATCATCGCAAGTGAACACGGCGATGTTGGTTGGGGGAACTGAAATCCTTCCAACATTCGCAAGCTTGAATATTCCCAATTGGGCGGAGCATCTGGCGGCGACTCCATCGATATATCGTGAATGATCTCCCAGTTACCGACGCTCCGATCGAATATGAGCGCGACGGGCTTGGGACGCACGCATGGACGAGCTGCACATTCCTCCATCAATTCGCGCCCGATCCCAACGATCGGATCTTCACCAGGTTCGACCGACCCACCAGGAGCAAATTCCCAGTGCGATGGATACGTCGCACAGGAAGCACTGCGCTGTCCGATCAAGCACTTGCCCCGCCAATGTGCAATTGCTTTTATTCCAAGCCCGACGAATCCCGTCGTGATTCCCAGACTCCGCACCGCCGCCATTCGATAGGTGGTCCGAGTGACATGAATCGTCGCTCCACCGTGACCATCGCGACGAACTCCCAAGACATGCAAACAGGGCCCATCGGTCATGCGCGGATTGTCTGCAACCATCCGTTCCCACCCCGAGGCAATCGCCTTCTTGTCCACCTTGATGTCGAGAGCGATATCGCTCTCGACCAAGCGCGCTGGACGACGCAACCAAATCAAACGATCTGCAATTGAAGATGGTGAGGGCGCTGCCATACAAATCAAATCCAAGTTTGCGACGCATGGAAAAGTGTACGAAGGATGCTTCGGAGACTCTCCTTGTCCGATGATCCAAAATATTTCATAAAAATTTCCTTTGGATCAAGGACTACGGATCGTGGATCGACCAACGCACGACCACAAGAACTCGTGGTTTGCCGACTCCGCAACGCCACATCATCACGAAGCGGAGTCGCAGATCGCATTTTCTCGTCAGGAAACGCGCTTTGAAGACCGATGAATGATGTCTATGAGAAACGACTGCGCAACTGGAACCGTTGACCACCTTGTCGAATCGATCGTCGCGCTCAATCCTGGAGCCGACCGTGAGTGGCTCGTTACCTTTGAGGCATACGACCTCAACCGATATCTTCAGCATCTCGAGAATGCGCTCGAACCACGCGCTCAGTCCACACCTTGGGAACGACTCGGTGATACGCCTGCGATCGTTTCACGAACAGCGGCATAAGACCCCGAAAGGTTAAATGACGACGATTTGAATGACTGTATTGAGCGGATTCGATCCGCTTATGAGCGGTCTATGTCGGCGAGAAATGTCGCCATTTTCTTCTTCAGCAATCGCAGTCCGAGTAGACCGCGCACTCGAGTCAGCAGTTCCACTTTGTTCACCGGCTTCGAAACAAAGTCGTCGCAACCAGATTCGACCGCGCGTTCCATATCTCCAAGTTCGTGAAGTGCCGTCACCATGATGATGATGGTTTCGCGAGTCGCTGGATTCGCCTTCACTCTTTGACAGACTTCAAACCCAGACATTTTCGGCATCATCACATCAAGGAGCACGAGATCAGGATGGTCCGATTCAATCCGCGCCATAGCCTCGACTCCGTCATGGGCCACGAGAATTTCGCATGGCAGGCTTTCCATATACGCCTGAATCAATTCAAGATTCTGCGCGTTGTCATCGACGATTAAGACTTTCCCATCACCGATGTTGATCTGGGATTGCGCATTCGTCGCAGAGGCGGTTTCTGAACCATTCGGGGCGTTCATGTCAGCATCTTACGGCATCCGCCCTGCTGCGAAAGCACTGGAGTCTTAGAGTGGATCAGCGATGGCTCGCGCCAATAATTCAATCGGATGCAGCGCTGTTCGATTGACGCCGTCGGCAATCTGATGGCGGCAACTTGTACCTGGTGCGCAAACGATCGCATCTGGATGGTCATCGAGCTTGGCAAATAAATCTTGCTGGCCGATGCGCATCGAGAGGTCGAAATTCGCCGCCTGAAAACCAAATCCCCCAGCCATACCGCAACATCCCGTCGCTAATGTCCTAGCCGAGTCGCCGAAAATTCTGCGCAGCAATCCGGACGAAGTGACAGCCCCCCAAAGCGCCTTCTGATGACAATGCGCATGGAGAACAATCTTCTCGGAAGTCTTCGCGAAAACGGGACGGATGGGATGCGCATCCCACTGACGGTCAAGCCACTCCTCGACCAACCACGTCTGAGCCGCAAGCGAAGCAAGAATCGTCGGCTCAATTCCCATCTTCAAGTCAAGCCAATCATCTTTAATCGCAGAAACGCACGACGGTTCGAGCCCCAAGAGAGCAACGGCTCCTTCGCGCCGCATTGAGCCACAGAGAGCAAGCGCAGTCTCGCGACTCATGCGAGCAGCGTCAGCCAACATCCCATTTGAGATTGCGGCTCGACCGCAGCATCCCGCATTTGGAAGGACAACGCGATAGCCAAACGCATTGAGCACTTCGACTGCCGCTCGTCCCACTTCTGGCTGCGACCATTGGCTGAAACAATCAGGCATCAACAGGACGGTCGGACGGTCTAGAAGTGATTGAGGGCCATGGGCTCGAACAGTTTGTGCTGCGCGCCGATTCATCCATGAACGGAGTGATGGTCCAAATGGCGGAAGCGATCGACGAGGCGAAAAGCCCATCAGCGATGCGATCATCGACCGAACAATACGAATCCCGATCAGCCAATTCGAGATGGGCCAGAGTGCGCTGCCCATTCGGTTCAATGATCGAATCTTTCCCATCAGTCGAACGCGCCACGGAACGCTTCCCCGCCGCCAATATCCCTGCGCTGTGAATTCCGCTTTCAACTTCGAAATATCGACATTGCTCGGGCATTCCGTCTTGCACGCTTTGCACGAAAGACAGAGGTCAAGCGTCTCTTTGACATGTGGATCATCCCATGCAGCCGCTGTGGAATTAGCAGACTTGCCATCTGCAAATTGCCCCGTCACAGCAAGGCGCAGCGCATTCGCACGTCCACGCGTCGAGTGTCGTTCATCTTTTAGTGCGCGATACGAAGGACACATCGTCCCGCCGGGAGTCATTCGACGACAGAGTCCCGCACCATTGCACTGCTCGAGCGCATGCGAGAATCCCTCTTCTCGTTCATAGCGAAAGAAAGTTGGAACATCTGGAGCGTGAACGAATTGCTTATCGTCGGGGCGTACGCGCAGTTGCGAAGTGATCGCTACTGGATCATCAGTGTGAATCAAGTTGCCAGGATTCATGAGAGAGCGTGGATCAAAGACATTCTTGATATCGCGAATCGCTTGCGCGATGACAGGGCCGAGGACGCGCGTCAAGAGTGGGCTGCGAACTCGCCCATCGCCATGCTCTCCGCTCAATGCGCCGCCATACTTCACGACAAGATCTGCGACTTCGACTGCAATCGATCGAAGTGTCGCGAGCCCTTCCTCGCTTGCAATTGCGACCAACGGTCGAATATGGAGACATCCGACTGAAGCATGAGCGTAATACGCTGCGATACTGCCGTGGCGGGCAACGATCGCACGAAAGTCTTCGACGAATTCGCTCAGCCGAGCAGGGTCGACGGCTGTGTCTTCAACAAAGGTGAGCGGTTTTTTATCGCCCGGAACTCCGTGCAGTAAGGGCTCTCCAGCTTTTCGCAATCGCCATGCGGCATCCATCGCCTCGGCGCCGAAATGGCGGGCCATCGGGGCATCAGAAACGACTTGCGCGAGTTGATCCATCTTGGATTCAATCTCTTCGCGCGAATTTCCGAAGTATTGGACATACATCACCGCCCCCAACCGTCCAGACTTCGGAGTGGGCATGACATGGACATCGTGGCGATACATCGCATTCTGCTTCGCCATCTCAATGACTATGTCGTCGACCAATTCCACTGCACTTGGCCCCGTCGCAATCATTGCCGTCAGCGGACGCAGCGCAGAGGCAACTCCTTCAAATCCGATGATTGCAAGTCCACGCACCTTGGGACGATCAACCAATGCCAGTTCGGCCTCCACGGTGACAGCAAGCGTTCCTTCTGATCCGCAAAGCAAATGCGCAAGATTCACTCGGTCGAATGTCCCCGCAGTTGATGCGCGCAACTGGGCGAGAAAAATATCTAAGTTGTATCCATCAACATGACGCAGAATCTTCGGGATTCGCCTGTCGATCTCGTCAGCGATTGGAAGAACGATTTCGGAAATTCGGCGTGTCAACTCCTTCACAATCGGATCGCTCTCGCTCGATCCCTCTGCGAAGCGAACACGTGTTCCGTTGGCGAGAATGACATCGAGCGAGACGAGCTGCTCAACCGTTCGGCCATACAAAATCGAATTCGCGCCAGCCGAATTATTGCCAATCATGCCTCCAAGCGTCGCATGCGAACCTGTCGCCACATCTGCGCCGAACATCAGACCATGCGGCATGAGCGCATCGTTGAGTTGATCGAGGACAACTCCTGGTTCAACGCGGACGCGCCGCCTCATCGGATCAATCTCCAATATCCCCCTGCATTTCGCGCTGAAATCGATGACGACGGCATGATTTACAGTTTGTCCAGCCAACGCCGTCCCACCGCCACGAGGGAGGATTGGAACTCCCAATCGTCCGCAAACTCGAACCGCTTCGATGCCATCTCGCACCGTGTCAGGGATGACGACTCCAATAGGTTCGACTTGATACAGGCTCGCATCCGTCGAGTACAGCATTCGATCGTGCAGTCCGAAACGAATTTCTCCGTTGACTGCCGATGCGAGTTCCTGCGCAATCAGTTGATGCGATGATCCCGAGGGAGAATGCTTGAGCACGCCGAGATGAATGTCGTTCTGTGCTTTCAACGGGTCGCCCATCAAACGAAATGTCGAATCAAACAGTTTCCGAACGATCTGCGTGCGCTGAATGAAGCTCGCGAAGTCGAGCAAGGTATGCATCGCCTGGGGCACGATCTCGTCGAGCCATCACCGCACGCAACGTCGTTTCAAATCGATTGAAGCGATACGACTGCGACCTCTCTGGAGTCAACCATGCAAACCGATCGACAAAAGTCGGCGGTCGAGGGATCGCGACCATCGCCCCGGTTCCAATCGTTGAACCCGTATTCACAGCGACCAAGATTGCAAATTTCGCATGATCTCCAATGACGCCACCATAGAAAATACGCCCCGTCTTTTCATTGCTTCCGGCGGCATCGAGGCGACTCGTGACTTCCCCATAGGTATTGAGAAGATTCGAGTTGCACGTTCCGGCACCGATATTGACCCATTCACCAACGAGTGCATCTCCCAGATGGCCTTCGTGAGCCTTGTTCGAAAATCCGTAAAACACAGTGGATCCCACTTCACCGCCGACTTTGCATCCTGGGCCGATCACCGTTTTCGCTTTGATTTGAGCGCGATCCAAGATTGTTGAATTTTCTAAGAGTGCAACTGGACCGCTGACCACTGCGCCAGGTCGGATCGTTGCGCCATGAGCCAAGAGGACTGGTCCCTCAGTTGTATCGATGATGGCGCCTGGAAGTACGCGCGCAGTCGGATCCATCAGCAGTGCATGGTGTCCAAATCGAATCACGCCAACTGCACTTCGATCATTCAACTCGCCAGTTCGATTCATCAATGCGATATCAGCGGGAACACTTTCTTCCAAGCGATCGAGAAGATCCCATGGAGCACGAATGATTCGCCCACGAGCAATTGGGCGTCGCACAACAGTGCGCGCAAGATGAGTTGCCCGACCCGATCGTTCCAAGAATCGCTCGGCATCCTTCTTCAACATTCGAGCCATTGCAACACGATTATCGCTGCACATCACCACTTCGCCCAGAACCAATGATGAAGCATCATCCAAAGAGTCGAGCGCACCATTGATGAGGATTACTTCTCGCGCATTCGCTGGGAATCTTCCAACGAGTCGCTTATTTAATATCTGTCGTTCAGTCACGATCGCCGAAAGATGTTCTGGCGGAAAGAGCGCATCAACCCGTCCAAGGACGAGCATTGTTCGTTCGACGCATGTCAATACGCCCAATCGCTGCTCGAAGGATGCTCGCAAATCCGCCAAGGGACCAAAGCGAGACATGCCATCGTCAAAGATCGCCACCATTGTGCTCGACGATTCCATAGGCGCACTCTACTACCGAACGATGCGAGCCTGTCCACCTTGACGACCGCGCGCCAGAACTGATGGAAAACCCCAACTGCCAGAAAAATAGAGAAGGAACCACCCGATTGGAATGCCGACCGCTCCCGTAAAAATCGAACCGAGGAATTGCATGCCAAATTCGTGGAGCGCCGATCCTTCGCCCCAGGGAGGAGGCGAATCTGGGTACCAGGAACGAAGCGCCCACCATGCCGTCCAGAAGAGGCCACTGGTCAGACTGAGCACAAGTGCCATTGCTCCAACGGAGAACGGATTCCGCCGAATCAGCACTCCCCGAATTGAAAGGATCGCATGCACGCCGAAAAACATCCCAAGAGTTGAAGGACCAATCAAGTAGAGCGGCGCACGAGGACCCGAAAGCGATGGTTCAGAGAGATCAAGCAGGAGCCCAGCGAGCAGCGCAAACCATCCGACTTCGCTCGCCTCAGCATGCATCGCTGCGAATGCGACGACGACAACCACCAAGTGCGGCGTCAGCCCAGCGAGTTCAAATACAGGCATGAACGAAACATCCAAGATTAACGCGAGGAACAATGCTGGAATGGCAACGATCCACTTCACGGTCGCTGGCCCGCCGAGAGCTTGACGACGAGCTCGCCAACGACTGCTGGATCAACTGCGGGCCGCACGATGATCTCCCCACGCAGAGGTTGCTCGTCCTTGCGTTTGATTTCTGTCACGACCCCGATCCGCATCCCTTGTGCGCCTGATGGCCATGATGGGTCTTTCATCCGAACGAGATCCCCCGCACGCACAGAAGTTCCTAAGTCGATATCGCCACGAAGTGCGCCCCTTCCATCAGGAAGCAATTGAACCATGATGACTTGCGGACGCTTGGACTTTTCTTGGTCCGCAGGGACGACATAACCGTCCATTCGACCGATCGAGCGATTCGCGATCGATAAGACCGTGCTTGTTACTGCGCCGACTTCTGGCGCAATTCGACCGACGACTCCATCTCCGCCAACGATTGCGACATCTCCTGGCGAGATTCCTTGTTGAGAGCCCGCATTGATTTTGAGTGCGATTCCTCCAGATCCTGGCGTTCGAGAGAGCACATTCGCCGCCGCAAGTCGCACGGTTCCCGACTGTGCATTTCCGCCCGAGGTCACCTCATAGGCACTCAGCTTCTTTTCAAGTTCTTGAACGCGGATCTGTTCTGCGTGCCACAAACCCCGGTAGTAGTCTCGGTCCGCCTCGATCGCTCCGTCACTCTCCGTGCGAAGCGCAACTCTGGGACGAAGCCAGAGCCGCATTGATGTGGCACCATGAGCGAGCGGCGATAGAGGAACCCAAAGGACCGCAGACAAATCACCCGTCAGCGGTGCAATCCACCGTGTTGGAGCGAGGCCCAGCATGACCACGCACGCCACAACAAGAACGATCGGCGAGATGCGTCGCACGCTAGAAACTCCAGCCTGCGGAGCTCAGAGCTCCTCGACGTTGGATTCGAGAATCGACTTGTACTGTTCGAGATTCTCAAGGTAATCAGCAGTACCGCGTGCCACGCAGGTCAACGGATCATCGGCAATTTTTACCGTGAGTCCGGTACGACTCGCCAACATCTGATCAA
This sequence comes from uncultured bacterium, assembly GCA_903919715.1. Lineage (GTDB taxonomy): Bacteria > Planctomycetota > Phycisphaerae > Phycisphaerales > SM1A02 > F1-60-MAGs104. The sequence goes on from CAIXJC010000010.1 coordinate 202,726, forward strand.
TCCCTCGCAGAAGTGCGCCACCGCCTGCAACCGTGATTCCATTGTGTTCGAGTTCTGGGTTGCAAAGATCCGCTGCAAGTTCGGGATCCGCTTCGCGAAGCGTCTTGACAACTTCGTCTGCGATTTTCTTCAGAGGATCGGCCAGTGCATCGCGCACCTCAACTGAATTCACTTCGATTTGCCGAGGAAGACCAGTCGCAACATCTCGCCCGCGAACTTTCATCGCGAGTTCTTCCTGCAACGGCCATGCGCTACCAATTCGAATCTTGATTTGCTCCGCAGTTTGTTCGCCGACACGAATGCCGCGCTTCTCCTCGAGATACTGAATGATCGCTTCGTCAAAGTCGTCGCCTGCGACTCGCAAACTGGACGCCTTTGCAATGTCAGCCAAACTCAAGATCGCAATCTCGCTCGTTCCACCGCCAATATCAACCACCATACTGGCAACCGCATCATCAAATGGCAACTTGGCGCCCATCGCAGCAGCCATCGGCTCCTCGAGCAAATAGACCTTCCGCGCGCCGGCGCGCTCTGCGCTGTCCAACACCGCCCGTTTTTCAACTGCAGTGATTCCTGAAGGGATCGAGATGACAACGCGTGGTCCAAAGATCCTGCTTCGTCCCATGACTTTCTGAATGAAATACTTCAACATCGCTTCGGTAATTTCGAAGTCGGAGATCACGCCATCCTTCAAAGGACGAATGGCTTGAATCGATCCTGGCGTACGACCAAGCATTTCCTTGGCCGCAAATCCGACGGCGGTACCGTTCATCAAGACTTGATTTGTTCCCTTGCGGACTGCGACGACTGAAGGCTCGTTGAGAACGATTCCCTCGCCACGAACGCAGACAAGCGTGTTGCAGGTACCAAGGTCGATACCCATATCCACGCTAAACCAACCCATCATTTTATCTAGACTCATGTGCGGCCCCTCCTTGGGCCAAAAGTAATTTTGGTGTTCTTCAGCGCGAAGAGATCACCGCAAACGGATTTCCTTCATCACTCGTACCCGCGACCCCCGCGAGATTATCCATTGCAATAAAAACACATCCAGCAATCAGCACCACAACTGCGGCAGCCAATACACCAGTGTAAATATTGAGTTCCCCACCACCGCCTCGAACCTTTGGCTTGCTTGGCGATGTTTTCTTACTTGACTTTGATGCTCCCTTTGCAGCAGCTCCACCGCTCGATGAACCACCGAATCCAAAGCGACCTTTCTTCGTTGGAGTCACGGCAACCGGCATAGCGTCGCCGAATTCCATGCCGCCATCAGCGGGCGCACTCTGGGACGCTGGCGCAGAACCTGCCTTTGGAGATTTCTTGCCAATTCCGAAGAATGCCATCTTTTACTGCCCCTTTCGGATGGTCACTTTTTGACCAGCACGAACTGCGCCTCGTGCCGCGACATCTTCAAGTTCGACCGTTCCGACCGCCTTGTTGACATCGACGGAAGTAATGAGGAGTTTGCCAATGAACTTTGCGCCGTCGCCGATTGTCATTGTCCAACCAACTTTGACGCCATCTCTGCTCCCAGCGTCGATCTCTGCATAAACACGATCGTCCGCTCGCTTCACATTCACGATGTGAGCTGTCACATTGCGATCGGGGACCTGAGAAACCTCACCAGGCGAAACAGTATCGGTCGCGGCTGGACCAAACTTTGCAGTAAAACTCTGAACGACTTGATCGGACTTTACCTTTTCATTGGTGAGCGAAGCAACTTGTTCCTTCAGATCGCCAAGAGCTTCTTGTGCCACATGAAGATCGCTATCAGTCTTCGCAAGTTTATTTTCAACATCAATTCGAATTCGTTCGCAATCGGTCAACATTGATCGTTGCTTGTCTAATTCTTCGCTGAGCGTCTTCGTCAGTTCGGTCTTCGCGCGATCGACTTCCATCGTCACGGCAACCGTCTGCTCAAGACTTGCCAGTCGAATTTTCGCCTGTGCGATGTCTGCCTCGAGGCTTCGAACGCGCAGTCCGTTCTGGGCCAAGTCACTTTGAAGGCGACCCTTCTCCGAGTCGAGATCCTTGATTTGAAGCGCGGTGTCATTCTCCGCTTTAGCACGAAGCGCTCGCTCCGTATCAAGTTCACTTCGGGCTGCGCTCACTTGAACATCTCTGTCCTTGATCTGTTGGCGCAGCGTCGCCTGATTGCTTGCCTGAACGGCCGCAAGAGGGACGAGAGCAATTGCGAGAAGAGACACGAGGACAACAAAGACTTTCGTGAGAATGTGCACTTGATGGACCTATTTGGGTTTGCGAATGAATCCGAGAAGACGAACGAATAAGGAGCGCAACTCACGCTACAAATCGTGACGGCATGTTTTACCTCGCAACCCAACCAATGTCAACGAAGATTGGCATCAGAAACGGTCGGAACCTCAGGCGAACCAACGTCTTGCGAGGCACGCAAATACGCGCTTGCTGCCGTCAATCTCACCAATGCATAAGGATCCTTCAAGAGCGGTGCGATCGCGTCAAGCGCTCGTTTGCCACCAGCCCAACCAAGGGTTGCCGCAGCCTGAGCACGAATCGTCGGCGATTGATTCAACACAGCAGTCGAACAAAGCTCAAAAATCGGCTCTAAATTCGGCTCGCCAATTCGCACAAGCGCCGCCCCGGCTATGAGGCGAATCTCAATCGGGCGTTGGAGAGGACCGCGGCCGTTCCAAAGGCCGATCAAGTGACCTCGAGCCCCTCGATCATTCGTCTCTCCGATCATTTGGCATGCAAGCGCAATAAATTCTGCCTGCTCGCTTGGGGCGAAAAGCGCTGCGCGAATCGGATCGTACTGGCGGTAATCCCCCATCTTCGCCATTGCTTCCGCCGCCTGCAAATCAACGATTTTGGCGCGAGTCTGGTCAGCTCCAACGAGCCTTCGTCCGACGACACTTTCCACGAGAGGGATCGCAGAAGGATTCCGAAGTTCGCCAAGGACGTAAAAAGTGTTTGATCGCACTTCAGCGTCCGAGCTCATCGCAAGTTCTGTCAGCGGATTGAGATCGACGACTCTCCCAAGTCGAACAAGTGCGTAAAGCGCAGCAGCTCGAACCGATGGATTGGGGTCAAGCGCAAGCGGTTCGACAAGTGGGGCGCAATCGACGAGATGCTTTTTACCAACCATCACCGCAGCTGCGAATCGCACTCCTGGATTGGGATCTGCCAGCAATCGACAGGCGACTGGCTGTAATTCCGTGACGCGAAACTGCAATCCCTCAAGTCCATGAGCGCGATAGATCGGTTCGGAACTCAACGACGCATCGATCAAGAGATCGATTGCAAGTTTTTCTGGAGGAGCGTTCATATCAACGCGGGGATAATCCGCCGAAGCCAGCGGCTTCTTCGCAAGCGCCGGTTCAGAAACTCCAACAGACGACTCTGTTGATTGAGGTGGAATGTCGGTCGCAATTGGCACGGGACTCGACGGAGAAATTGCATCGAGGCGATTTTCGTTCAGCGCATTTTTTTGAACCGACCCATCATCCGTTGATGCAACACTGTGATCAGGAACTGGCGTTCGAGAACTCCAGGATGTCCCAGTAAACACTGGGCGTGAATTCGAATCTGGTGTGCAGCCGATCAGCGAAGCAAAAAACCCAAGTGCGAGCAATGCCAATGGACCAATCTTTGGTGCGATCAATTTGCTCTTGCGCAGTACAAAGCTCTGCACGGTCAGGAAGAATGTAAGTATTGCCATCGATGGGGAGAGTACATCCCCCCACCTTCCAAACACTGTCTCGCGCCGATCGAGTTGCACCGTGACCGCGAATCCTCCAAGCGCACGAGCGGGCACCATCGCCGTATCAATCGGCACTCCCTCGCTCGTGAAAGCCTGAGAAATCCCAGTATTTGCAACTCGAATCATTGGCGTGCGATTCTCGATGCAGCGCCAGCGTGCGATGAGTGCGTGTTGGCGCCTCGCCCAATCGCTGAAGCCGAACCATCCATCGTTGGACAGATTCGCGATCAGTTGCGCCTTCTTTGAACCATCTGGATAAATCAAATGTCTGACGACGCTTGGAACGGTGTCTTCAAAGCAGATCGGGGTCGCACATTCAATCGTCTTTCGTGCCTCGTCCTTTGCGCCCCATTCGAAGGAAATCCTGCGATATTCAGTCGCGGCATCCAAGTCGAAAGTCATCCCACGCGCTCCCAGCGCCAAGAGTTGTTCTTCAAGCCATGTCCAATTGGAGATGTATGGCATCGTCTCACCGAACGGTGTGAGAAAGACCTTGTCATACCGTTGGTATGGCGCCTCTCCATCGACGAGATACGCGCTGTTGAATTGATGATCCCACGCCCAGCGCTGATCCTCAGCGCGCAGTCCAAGAAATGCGGGGCTTCCGATCAACATTGGCGCGCCGACACGCTTGGCGAGCATTGCCGCGAACGAAGAAAAGTGATCCCCAGGCGAATATCCACCGCTCACCAGAGTGCGAATTGTCTGAGGTTCCAATCCAAATCCGGGCAACATCGTTTCGGGCCACACCACAAGATCGATTCGATTTCCCTTTTCGCGTTCATCGTCTGCGAGCGAAAGTGTCAATCGACCAAAGTCCAGCACGTCTCTCTCTTGTCGGTCGTGCGGCCAACCGATCTTGTTGTCGGTTGTCAAATTTGTCTGCACTGCCAGAACCCGCGGACCCTCACTCAAGACACTTGGCGTTTCGCGCAATCTCCATGTGCCGTAGCCAATCGAGAATGCAAGGATGAGAAGTGCAATCGAACCACCGAGAATTGCACGCCGACGAAGCGCAGGCGTATTCGCACCAGACTTCCAAGAGCGCAGATCCACCGCCGCACCACTGATGCATGCGACAACAAATGATGCCGACACTGCGCCCCCAAAGTCTGCGATCTGCGAGATCGTCCGAGATTCGATCAAGGGTTGCCCAATGCTGTACCACGGATAGCCGTCGAATATGACGACATCTTTCAGCCACTCGATCGCACACATGACGATCGGAGCGAGCAGTGCGCAAGGCAGATGTCGTCCGATCGTTGCGGAGTGCACACGGCGAAAAATCCAGATTCCAAGCGGTGCATAAAGCGAGAGATAGACGCAGAGAATCGGATATCCAAGCGTGGTGACATCAATCATCCAAAGTTGAAGCCACATCCACATCGCCCACGCACAGACGGTCACAGCAATCCATGCTCTGCGGGGAAACACCGGGGTCGTAGCGAGAACGATCCATCCCAGCGGTGCGATGAATGCCAAAGGCCAACAGAGATCCGACATCGAAAATGCAAGAGCCATACAGATTGGCGAAAGTGCGGCCCAGAACCAGATTCCCCCAGTCGAGAGCGAACCGTCATTCAGCGTGGTCGGCCGATTTGCTGGCACGGTTTAGTTGCCCGAATAGTCGATGATTCGACTGATTTCGCTTCGAAGATTCGCACGGTGAACGATGCGATCTAAGAATCCAGCATCTAGCAAAAATTCACTTGTCTGAAAGCCTTCGGGAAGGTCTTGGCGAATCGTCTGCCGAATGACTCGAGGCCCTGCGAAACCAATGAGAGCCTTGGGTTCTGCGAAAATCACATCGCCGAGCATTGCAAAACTCGCCGTCACTCCACCAGTCGTTGGATCGGTGAGCACCGAGATGAATAACCCTCCAACATCATCGAGTCTTCCTAGCGCTGCGCTAGTCTTAGCCATTTGCATCAGCGAAAATCCAGACTCCTGCATTCGCGCTCCACCAGAGCAACTGACGGCAATAAACGGCAAACCATTCTCGGCGGCATGTTCAATTGCACACGTCACTTTTTCGCCGACAACTGATCCCATCGACCCAGCGAGAAAAGTGAAATCCAAAACTGCGAGAACAACCTTTCGCCCCTTAATAAATCCAGTCCCAGTCTGTGCGCCATCATTTTCACCGGTAAGTTTCTGCGCTTGAGTGATCCGATCGGAATAGGCCTTGAGGTCAACGAATTTGAGAGGGTCCGATGGCGCCATCTTCGCATTCATCGGCTCGAACGATCCTGGATCGAGCAGTTGATCGACCCGCTGCCGACCGCTCATTCGCATGTGATAATCACAGCGTGGACAGACGTGAAGATTCTGTTCGACCGCTTTTCGAAAAAGCGTTTCACCGCAGGCGGGACATTGCATCCACAAGCCATCAGGAACCGCTCGTTTCGTTGCGGGGGTCGTTGCCACTTCCCATGTCGGTTCTGCCATCGGTGCCATCCTAGCGACAACCCGCTCTCAAATCAGCCGCTGCGAAGCGCGGAGATCACCCGCGCATAATTCTTGCTGCCGAAAATTTCGGATCCCGAGACGAGCGCATCGCATCCGGCTCGTCGGCACGCTTGGGCGTTCTGCGGAGTGACTCCTCCATCGAGTTCGACCCGCTGCTTGTCGCTGATGCGTTCTCGAATTGCACGAACCTTCGGAAGAGCGGACCGAAGAAATTTCTGCCCGCTGAAACCTGGATGGACGCTCATCACCAAAAAGAGATTTGCCAACGATAAGAGAGATTCGATTGCGGTCCAGGGAGTCTGAGGTTTCATTGCGATTCCCGCTGTGGCGCCTTTGGACTGAATCTGCCGAATGAGTGCCGCAGGCTTGGCAACGGTTTCAATGTGAAAGGTCAGATTGTTCGCACCCGCTGCAATAAAAGGAGCGACGAAATCCGCAGGGTTCGTGATCATGAGGTGCACATCGATCCATGCACGAGGAGCCGCTCGCCGAACCGCCGCACATACCGCCGGTCCCATGGACAGGTTGGGCACAAAGTGCCCGTCCATCACATCGACATGGATATAATCAGCTCCCGCCTTCAAGACCGAGCGAACGTCCTTATCTAGATTGCCGAAATTCGCTGAGAGAATCGACGGTCCAATGAGTGCCTGGCCGACTGATCGCCGAAAAAGCGGCTCCATTTCTCGAGCCAAACTTAAGGCGTCCCAACTGGAACTGTTACGGGAACGGTTGTTGGCTTTTCACCAGTCGCCGAAGGTGCCGACGTGACCGCTGGTACTGCGACCTTGGTTCCCCGCTTCACGGCTAATTCATACGCATCGAGCGTGGGCTTGTAAGAACTCTTTGCTGATGGGCTTGCCAATCGCATCGCCTTCTTCTGTGCTTCCACAGCCTTGGCGAATTCTCCTCGCGCATAAAAAACTGATGCGATCGTCGAATTGGCGCTTGGGTCTCCGCTTGAAGCAGATTTCAACATTGCTTCAGCCGCAACGAGCGCAAGGTCGTTGTCATAAATGCTCACTCGTGGATCAGATGAAAGCGTCAGAGCGAGATCATGAAGTGCCGTTGCATCTCCAGCCGCTGCGAATGCCGTCGTCAACTCTTTCGCATAATTCTTCGCTCCAACAGTGTTCTTCTCGTCGTTGAGCATGACTCGGTATTTTTCAATCGAAACATCAGAGAAGACCGTTGGGTCGAGCGCAATCACTTCGTCAAATCGGCGATAGCCATCCTTGAAGTTTTTAGCATTGATCGCATTCCGTGCCGCATCCAAGATGGGCGCTGCCTTCTTCGACAGGACGGGGTCGTATCGCCCTGTCAAGGAAAGCTTCACAGCTCTGGCGAATTCTGGATCCATCGGATGTCCGATATAAACAATCTTGTTGTTCTGACCGATGACAAATGCGCAAGGGATTCCAATCTGTCCAGCTGCCTGCATGTAAGCGCTATTGATCTTCTTCTCAGGGTCAAGCGCAACCGTGTACGACATCTGACTTCCCTGCTTGCGCACAAATGGCTCGACCTTGGCGCGCGTTTCATCGCTCACACCGATCACTTCGAGTCCATTGGCATGCTGCGCTTGATAGAGTTCATTGATGTGCGGGATCGACACTTTGCATGGACCGCACCATGTTGCCCAGAATTCAACCACGCGAACCTTTGGGTTCGTTACTGCTTCGCCTTGCACAAATTCAAGACCGTCAATTGATGGTGCCGTCGCGCCGACAGCAAGCTTCGGAGCATCTTGCGGAATAGGTGCGAGGGCAAGCAGTGTCAGAGTGGCGCAAGCAATGATGATGTTTCGCATGGGGAAGATGTCCTCTACTTTCTACGCTTTACTATAACCGATGATCGGTGCTGGATCGAGCGCATTGAGACAAACAAAGTCTTTCCCTTCGAGCATCTCAAGCGATGCACCACCACCAGTGGAAATGTGACTGAATTGCTCGGCAGCCCCCGCCGCTTCAACTGCGGCCGCCGTGTCGCCACCACCCGCCACGCTTGTGGCGCCGTGCACTGTGGCTTCGACCACAGCCTTGACCAACTGGAAGGTTCCTTCGTGAAAAGGTGCAGTTTCGAACGCACCCACCGGGCCATTCCACACGATCGTCTTGGCAGCTTTCAGGATTTCCGAAAACCTCGCAACCGTTGCTGGGCCAATGTCCAGTCCCATGAGTTCATCGGGGATCCCACCAACAACGATGCGCGTTGGCGTTCCAAGCACGAGAGCTTCGCCGCACACATGGTCGACTGGCAATTCGATCTTTGTCGAGTGCTCCTTCGCAAACTGCAGGATCGATCGAGCCTCATCAAGCATTTTCTCCTGCACGAGGCTTCGCCCAATTGGCGTCCCAAGCGCCTTTAAGAATGTGTAAGCCATCGCACCACCAATGAGAATCGTGTCCACACGGCCACACAAATTTCGAAGGGCAACAAGTTTGTCTGAGACCTTTGCGCCGCCGACGATTGCGACGAACGGTTTCGCTGGAGCATCCACAACTCCCTTGAGATAGCGAATTTCTCGCTCGAGCAACTTCCCAGCAACACAGGGTTTTCCCTGCGCTCGAAACTCCATCGGCAATGCGAACATCGATGCATCCGATCGATGCGATGCACCAAACGCATCGTTGCAGTACGCATCTGCATACTTTGCAAGCACTGCCGCGAGAGTTGCATCTCCCTTCTTCTCCCCCTTTTCAAATCGCAGATTTTCCAAGAGCAACGATTCGCCCGGTTGAAGCGCCGCCGCTGCCTGCGCCGCAGAGTCGTCAGTCGGGCGCGCTCCAATTAAGCGCAAATTGCGAAGCGCTGGCGAAAGTTGCCGGAGACGATCAGCCACTGGTGCGACGCTGAATTCTGCTTCATAGCCAACGCCTTCTGGTCGACCGAGATGCGTCGCCATAATGACGCTTCCGCCTCGGTTCAGGATCGATTCGATCGTTGGAAGAGTCAGCCGAATTCGCCGATCGTCGGTGATTCGACCTCCATCATCTTGCGGCACGTTGAAATCGGTGCGGACAAAGATTCGACGTCCGGCGACATCGAGCTGGTCGATCGTTCGTGGCTTCATCGCCAAGAGGGTACAACTCATTTGTTCTCGTGGAAATTCCCCCCGTCATCCTGATTCTCGGTCCAACAGCAAGCGGAAAAAGCGCCCTCGCACTTTTGCTTGCAGAACTCATGGGCGGCAAGGCGGAAATCGTCAGTGCAGATTCGATGCAGATCTACCGAGGAATGGACATTGGTACCGCCAAGCCTTCGCTCGCTGAGCGATCGCACATTCCACATCATCTCATCGATGTGGCGGATCCATACGAGGAAGGATTTACTGTCGAGCGCTGGCTTGAAGGCGCTCATGCTGCGATCGAAACGATTCAGCGAAGTGGCAAATCGGCGATCGTGGTGGGCGGTACGAATTTATATGTTCAAGCACTTCTCGCTGGACTCTTCGAAGGTCCCGCTGCTGACGAAACGCTGCGTGCCACTCTGCGCGATCTCTCTCTTGCAGAGCTTCGCGCTCGACTCATCGCCATCGATCCAGCTTCTGCCGAGCGAATTCATCCAAACGATCAACGCAGAACGATCCGTGCGATTGAAGTCACAACCCTCACTGGAATTGCGCTGAGCGTGCATCAAACACAGTGGAATTCGCGTGGCCCGACCTTGCCGACTGGTTGGCAATGTTTGGGACTTCTGCCAGATCCCAAGTCCAATGCAACATCGATCAATCGCAGAGTGAAGACGATGATGGAGAGCGGCTTCCTTGACGAGGTCCGTCGACTTCTGGCTGTCGCACCGCTGGGACGCCAAGCCGGCGAGGCCGTTGGATACCGCGAACTTGCGCAGAGCATCTCAGGGACGCTCCCTCTCGATGACGCATTCGAGGCGATCAAGATTCGAACCCGCAAGTTGGCTCGTCAGCAGCGGACTTGGCTCAGGCGTTTTCGGCACATCGAACGGTCGAGTTGGTCGTTAGAACCCTGCGATGGGGAAAAAAACTATGAATTTTTCTGGGAGGTTCTCGGACTCAGCAATCGCACTTCCTAGGCAAATAAGTGAAAAATATTAGTGAATCCTTGGGGAGGCGACCTCATCATGCCGATGCCGAGAGACTTGACAATCTGAAATGTGACCCCATGATCTCCCCCGCCGATGGCTAAAAAAACCAAAAAAACTGAGAAGTCCACCCCGAAGGCTCCTAAGAAGCCCGCTGTAACCGGAATTGCAAAGGCGCCGAAGGCCAAATCCACAGCGGTAAAAACGGGCGACGACTCCTATCAACTGGTCATCGTCGAGAGCCCCGCCAAGGCGAAGACCATCGAGAAGTATCTCGGTAGCAGATACGTCGTTCGAGCGAGCATTGGACACATTCGTGATCTACCAAAGAGCGCACCCAAGGGAGTGAAGCAACCAGTCCCAGGTGTCGACCTCGCCACATTTGACCCGACTTATGTTGTCGACGATGCGAAGTTAAAGACGGTCAGCGAACTCAAGAAACTCGCAAAGTCAGCGAGCGGAATCTGGTTTGCAACAGATCTTGATCGTGAGGGAGAAGCAATTGCATGGCACCTTGCGGTCATTCTCGGGATTGATCCACTCGAAGCCAAGCGAGTCGTGTTTGATGCCGTCACCAAGTCCGATGTTGCCGAAGCTTTTAAGCATCCACGATCGATCGATATGAATCGCGTCGATGCGCAGCAAGCGCGCCGAATTCTCGACCGCGTCGTTGGATATCTGGTCTCGCCAGTTTTATGGAAGAAGGTTGCTGGTGGACTCAGCGCAGGCCGAGTGCAGAGTCCGGCAACTCGATTGATCGTCGACCGTGAGCGCGAGATCGCAGCATTTACTCCCGACGAATCTTGGGCAATGACTGCGACGATGGCGCTTGACCCCGCAATGGCGGCAACTCTTGCACCGCAGTGGAATGCCTTCCATGCGAAAAAGGATGAACGCGGCCGAGGACCATTCGTTCGTGATCGAATGGCGTGGCTCGCAGAACATAAGGGACTCGAATGCGAACTGGTCGAAGTCGCAGGAATCCCATTCAAAGTTGAAGCGGACAAAGATGCAACGACCGATCTTTCCCCAACTGTCGTTCGTGCCGCTGAAGCCGCAGGACTTCTCGATGTCAAAGTGCAACGAACGACTGACGCCGATGCACGGGGGCGCGCAAAGTCCAAGGCGACGCTCGTCGGTCGACTCGACGCCGCTGCTCGATACGCGGTCGATTCAATCGAAACGAGCCGAACGAAATCGAAACCGTACCCCCCCTTCATCACGAGCACGCTTCAGCAGGCAGCGTCGGGAAAGCTGGGGTTCGCGACCGACCGCACGATGCGCGTTGCGCAGCAACTCTATGAAGGCATCGACATCCCAGGCGAAGGCCGCGTCGGTCTGATCTCGTATATGAGAACAGACAGCACGAATCTTTCTACTGAAGCAATCACTCGAGCGCGCTCATTTATCAAATCGAATTATGGCGATCGATACCTTCCCGATTCGCCGCGCAGATATTCCAGCAGCAACGCTGCTGCACAAGAAGCGCACGAAGCAATTCGCCCGACCGATCCTGCACGGACGCCTGAAGCACTCGCTGGTTCTTTGACCGAAGAACAGTTCAAACTCTATGGACTCATCTGGCGAGGATTCGTCGCATGCCAAATGGTCGAAGCAGAGTGGGATTCCACTGCGATCAGGCTCGTGCGCAGCGACAAGAAAACTGGCGCGACCTTTAAAGCGAATGGACGAGTCTTGGTTTTCGACGGTTGCTACCGAGCCTCCGGCATTCCAACTTCAGACAGCGAACAGAATCTGCCGAGTGTGAAACAAGGCGATCTCTCCGCACCTTTTTCGATTGAACCGGAGCAGAAGTTCTCAAGCCCGCCACCGCGATTCAGCGAAGCAACTCTCGTAAAAGAGCTTGAAAAAGCAGGAATTGGACGTCCTTCGACATATGCCAGCATCATCCGCACAATCCAAGAACGGGAATACGTCGAACAGGTTGACCGACGTTTTTACGCGACAGATCTTGGGATGGCAGTCACGGATTTCTTGGTGGATGCATTCCCAACGAACTTCGTCGAAATTGATTACACGCGGCGAATCGAAGAAGAACTGGATGCAATCGCGCAAGGCAAAGAAGCGTGGCAGAAAATGCTCAAGCGAACAACTCGAACATTGGAACCCCTGCTCGAGAGTGCGAAACTGCTTGACCACGTGAAATCGATTCGAGTCTCTGCGCCGTACGCCTGTCCAATGTGTGGCTCACGCACCGAGTATCGACTCGGCAAAGGCGGACGCTTTCTTTCGTGCAGCAGTTATCCAGAATGCAAATACGCCAATGCCGTTGATCGCCAAGGGCGACCGCTGATCCCTGAAAAACTCGATCTCGTTTCGCCCAATGGCGTTGCGATGGTCAAACGCCACGGCAAATTCGGCGACTTTCTCGTCGAGGATTTACCACGACCCGAGAAGCCCAAAAAGACCAGGAAGAAAACGAGCAAGAAGTCCAAAGTTGGCGATGCCATACCCGAAGTCGAACCCGCGAAGCCAACTCAATTCATCTTGAACGTCGACCGCAAAGGTGGCTTGAAATTGCCTTCCGCGCCAGCATATTTGACTGATCTGCCCTGTCCGAAATGTGCATCACCGATGAATCTTCGCGACGGAAAACGCGGCGCATGGCTTGGGTGCAGTCGATTTCCAAAGTGCCGCGGGCGTGAGAGTTTCACGAAGTTGCCTGAGGACAAACAAAAGGAACTTCAGAAGGCGCTCGATAATCACCTCAAGGGATTTACCAAAGTCGTCGTGACTCGTCACGACGGAAGTCCGATCCCTGAAGGCACTCCAATTGAACTCCTCGCACTTCCAGGTGGCGTGCAGGAACTTGCCATTCATCCTGACTTCGTGCGAGAACAAGCGACAACAGCCAAAGCTGGTTGAGCCTTAGAACGAGAAGGACAAGAAGGACAAGAAGGATTAGTGCTTGGCTCTCAGCAGTGCGGAGCGCTTCCCCGCCTTCGCGTCATAAAACAGAAGCAGCGCGAGCAAACATCCAAGCGCTACAAACATCGGAACGCCGAAAAGCCGTTCGTAATTCATCTTGCCATCGACGGTCGCCCAATCGGCGACCCGTCCAGCCGCCATACTTCCAACGATCACTCCGAATCCAATGATGACCATGTTGTACAAGCTCTGCGCGCTTGCTCGAACATCGTCTGAAGTCTCCTCATCAACAACCATAAAGCTGACAAAGATGAAACATCCAAAACAAAATCCGTGCAGTGCGATACCGGCGATCAACACCATGACCTCTGGAATTCCAGTCATTGCCGCAATTTTGTTCGAAAACGCGAAGAGGAACATGCGAAGTGCGTACGCCACGACTCCCGCGGCAAGCAACGTTTTTCGAGAATGCTTGATCGCAAGGATCGGAATCAATGCAAGCACGAGTACTTCACTCATTTGTCCGATAGTCATCAGCCCACCGCCACCAACTCCAAAGATATTGTTCACGAACTTTGTAAAAGAATCTTCACCAGCGGCAGCCTGAAATGTGCCGACGAAACCAGACGTGTGAACAAAATAGAATTGATGAAGGCACGAAATCGGAACGGCCAACAGAAAGAGCACAATGAGCGGCTGATACCGAACAGCAGAAAGTGCCTCCAGTGTTGCATTTCGCTCCTTGCCCTTGGCTGGCGGGGTTGCCGGAAGAGTGAAGCAATAGATCCCCATGAGAATTCCTAAAACCCCCGAGAGGCGAAACGCACTCGACATCCCAGCGAACTGCGCAGCAGCAATCTCTGCGGGAGTTCCGCTACTTGGAGTGTGTTGATACAAGAGCCACTGCCCCATCCCGATTCCCACAACGATCCAGCCCACCGTTCCCCACAATCGAACTTTCCCAAAGTCTCGGTCGCGGTCAACATGGTGCAGCGTGATCGAATTGGTCAACGGGAGCGTCGGCGAATAGACGATGCTGTAAATCAAACTGAACACGAGAAAACCAGTGAGCGTTTCAATCTGGGCAAGTTGAAAGACCAAGATTCCACCAATAATATGGCTGATTCCAAGGTATTTTTCAGTATTGAAATATCGATCCGCAATCTGGCCCGCGACGAACGGGGCAACGATTGCGCCCACTGCGCCAACTGCGAAGGCGTATCCAATATCAGTGGGCGTGAACTTTCGAACGTTAAACAGGTAGGGCCACAAGATCGGCAACCACGCCCCCCAAATTGCGTACTGAAGCAACATCATTACCGAGAGACGGGTCCGAACCCATGCGACCATCGATTGAGAACTGAGGCGAACGTTCGACATATTGAGAGAATCTCCTTATCAGGCAAGAGTAAGGAATCGCCGCCATTCTGTCGAACAAAGTCCGTACACTGCTTCGATGCAACCTCGACGAAAAACCCGACAGATCTTGGTCGGAGATGACCGAACTGGACGAATCGCAATTGGCGGCGGCGCACCGATCGCAGTGCAAACAATGTGCGCTGGATACACCCATGACATCGACGCATGCGTCGCTGAAATCAATCGTTATCACGAAGCTGGAGCCGAACTTGTGCGCGTGGCCGTTCCCGAACGCAAGGACACTGAGGCGCTCAAGTCCATCATTCCTCAGGTCAAAGTTCCAATCGTTGCGGATGTTCACTTTCACTATCAGCGCGCTTTGGAAGCGATCGAAGCGGGCGTCCATAAAATTCGGCTCAACCCTGGAAATATCAGCGACCGCGATCAAGTCAATTCGGTCATCGATGCGTGCAAAGAGCGCGGCATTCCAATTCGCGTTGGCGTCAATGAAGGATCGATCATCGAACGAAAAGACAAGCAACGCCGAATGGAAGAACTCGGCAAGTATTTCGCAGATCACCGATCGGGACATCTGTTGGCGTTGATGATCACCAAGCTTGAGGAATATCTCGACATTTTCGCCGCACGCGATTTTCATCAAGTCGTGTTGAGCGCCAAGAGCATGGACGCCGCGCTCGTCATCGATATCTATACGGAAATCGCTGCGCGATTTGACTATCCGCTGCATTTGGGAGTGACCCACGCTGGCACGAAAGATTCAGGTGCGATTCGCAGCGTGGTTGCACTGGGATCGTTGATTGCCAACGGCATTGGCGACACCGTTCGTATTTCCTATGCGAGCGATCACATCGACGAAGTGAAAGATGCCTTCGAGATGTTGTATTGCTTGGGCAAGCGCGAACGCAAAGGGATCGACTTGATTGCATGTCCGACTTGTGGGCGTATTCAAGTCGACTTGTTTACGCTTGTGAAAGAAGTCGAACGCGTCCTGATGCCAGAGATCAAGTTGCCGATCAAGGTTGCCGTCATGGGATGCATCGTCAATGGTCCAGGCGAAGCCGAAGGCGCAGATGTTGCGGTCTTTGCGGGAGATCGCCGCGGGATCATTTACGTCCAAGGCGCTCGTGTTGCCAACGTCCCCGAGGAAGAAATCATGTCTCGCCTGCTCCTTGAGTGCAAGACGTTCGAAGCACGGGTTCTCTCAGGCGATGCGAAGCTTGGAGAAAAGAAGGTCGACATCGTTCCCCCAGATCCACTCGGCGAACTCGGCAGCGGGCATGCCAAGATTGTCTCTGGACATGTTGAACAAGTGACGGTCGGTCGAACATAATTCCACGAGGACTCCCGATGAAACAATCGCGTCGATTCGGCTTCACAATCATTGAACTTCTGGTGGTGATATCGATCATCGTCATCCTTGTCGGCTTGCTCAGTGCGGGACTCTCAGGCGCGATTGCGACTGGCAAACGAACGAAAGAAATGAATCGCCTGCGACAAATGATGCTCGCATGGACCATGTATTCAGGACAGTACGAGGAGAAACTTCTACCGGGGTTCTTAGAGACTGGTGTTCAACAGGGTGCACAAGGAGGCTCTGCTTGGCAAGTGCACTACAAGAACAAACACGGCAGCGAACTTGATCCGCGACTTTGCCAGACATATCCATGGCGGCTCGCGCCATATCTCGATTTCAACAGTGAGCCGATCTTGGGGTACCGCGAAGATACGCAGGACAATCTTGATGTCTCCATGTACCTCGATCCGCCGATCGCCATCACCCTTCCCGCCACTCTCGACACGATTACATCGCTTGAGGGTTCAGGCGCCGCGCTGCAACCAGCCTTTGGATACAACGCGTATTACGTCGGCGGATGGTGGGAAATGATCGCGGGCGTACCGACGCTGAAATTCGGTAATGATGGCTACACACAAGTGGGTTCTTCTGGCGTTGCAAGAGGGCGCCTCATTGCAAGAACCCAAGCAAGCATCCCCAGGCCATCCGAGTTGATTGTCTTCTCGGCAAGCACGTTTCTGAATCAGAGTGCAACGCCGTATTCAAAGCTCAATGAGTACCTCCCCGGAGCCGCATGGGTGGTGCCGCATCGGCTTGGAGTCGACGATATTTGGGGCTTTGGCGGCGTCACGCTTCAAGAAGCTGCTGCGACACAAGATCGCTCTGCGAGTCCCTTCTCAATCGATCCTGTTTGCGCCTTTCTCTCGCCAAATCCCGTGATGCAAAGTGGCGATATCGGCAAACTGATGGTCTTCAAGAACCAAGCGATTCCATTTGATCGTTACGGCAAGATGGTTTCGACTGGACTGGCCGACGGCAGCGTCAAGACTTCCAGCATGACGGAATTGAACGATCTGCGGATGTGGATCCCTTGCGCTGAAGCACAAACCTTTACTCACGCACCGTAAGGGCTTTCAGTGTGGGTCTTCGGATTGGGTCTTCGGATTGGGTCTTCGGTCAAAGACCAATATCCGCCGCAAGCATCAAACTTGCGATCGTGACATCGTCGGCGTACTTCAAATTCTTCGCGAACTCTTTCAATAACTCCCAGAGGCGAGCGACGTCTTCTTCGCAACTTCGGCTTCCAATGAGTGCCGCGGCGACTCGCTGAGATCCCAGCATCTCCCCTTCGTCATTGCGTTGCTCCGCCAATCCGTCGCTGAAGAGAACTAGCCGATCCCCCTGTGCGAGTGGAATGGTCGTCGTCGCATACAGAAAATCCTCAATGACTCCGATTGGTATTCCACTCTCCACTGCGATCGGTTTCGTATGTCCCATCCGATCGACGACACAGTAGTACCCGTGTCCCGCATCGAAAAAATTAATCTCTCGTGCTACGGCATCGACTTCCGCCATCGTGAATGTTGCAAACTGTCCTGACGTCGCTCGCGAGACAACAAAGTTTGAAAGATCACCGATCGCCTTTTCAGCTGGGACTCCAGCCGACAGCTGCGCTTCCAAATGCGCTGTGATTGCAGCCATCAATAAACCTGGGCCTAATCCCTTCCCGCTCACATCGCCAAGAAACACAGTTGCGCCCGTTTGAATTGGAGAACGGTGGACTCCAAAGATATCGCCAGCGACGACCTGACCAGGAATCGAACACATCGCCCATACCACATCACCTGTGTTTCCCGAGGTTGCTCCCATCATCCGCTCTTGCACCTGACGCGCAGCGGCGAGTTCTTCGAGCAATTCGCGCTGGCGCGATTCGAGTTCGTAGCGCTGCAATTTCATCAGTGCCAACCCCGTCCATCGTCCAATCGCTTGGCTGAACGAAAGCACATTGTCGTAATTCACATTCTCTTCAAATTGATCGAGATAGAGATATGCCTCGATGGCCGAATCGATCATGATCGGGATGCATACCGCACTGTTGACGCCCGTTCCAACAATGCTTTGAGCGGAACCAAATGAAACATCTTCACTCAATCGAACGGGCTTCCCCTTTGCGGCGCCACTGAGCAATGTTCGGCTCACTGGACGTTTCGATACTGATCCCGCGGGCCATTCGCCGACGATTTCCAACCGTCCATCTGTTCCCAGGAAACGAATGATCAATGCGCGTTCACATCTCGTCCCTTGTACACACACTTTCGCGACTTCCGTAACCATTTCAACTTCGGTCGCCGCCGCATAGATCAAGACCGACGAAGTGATGAGTAAGTCAAGTTGATTCTGCGCTTCGCTTCTTTCCTTCGAGGGCGCCATAACGACGACCTTGCCACCCGAGTCTGTCACCGCCGATTGGATGAGTGTTGCCCCTTCGTTCGATCCCATATCGAAACGGAGCGTCCATGGATTCAATCCGATTCGGTCGCCGCTTCGAAGCGGCATCGGCTGCCGCGCTTCAAGCGGAATTCCGTTGAGCGTCGTTCCATGGCGGGAGGCGAGATCGGTAATAGACCATCGACCGTTCTGAAAATGAAGCGATGCGTGCTGCCGTGAAATCAACTGACTATCGAGCCGAAGACTCGCACCAGGAGATCTGCCAAGGATGCATATTTTTCCGTCAGGATGCAACTGAATTGGAGATGCTGGGCACAAACCAAGCGGAACAAGCGTGCACGATTCGTTCGACATGCTCGCTAGCTTTTTGAATCTTGATACTGCTTCTCTTCCTTCAATCGAACTGCTGTTCGCAAGGACGAATCTGGATCACCACCATGACGTTCGACTCCGAGTTTTGCGCTTGCAACGAGTCCTTCCATCACGCCGATGGCTTTATCGGAATGCGAACGGAAATACATGTACGGGAAAAGTGAGATGAGTGCGACAACGAGTCCGCTTGCCGTTGCAACGAGAGCTTCCGCGATTCCTGACGAAACCAAACGAGGATCGCTCAATGTGTCCTTGCCACCGAGCAACTCGAAACTCCGAATGATTCCAGAGACCGTCCCAAGAATTCCAAGCATGGGAGCGGCGGTCACAATCGTCGATTGAATGTTCAGAAACCTCTCCAAACGAGGGCGCTGTCGCTCGACCGCCGCAATTGCGATTGCATCCGATGGACCATCGCATGCCAAATCATTCGCAACCGCACCGTACGGACTATCGTCAGATTCAGCCAGTGCGGTGACCGTCTCAGCATCATTCATTCGCAGTGCACTAATCATCGCCCGAAGGCGAACCCGTGATCCACGGGAAGACATCTTGCGCCAAAACCAGACTCGCTCGACCGTCAGCGTGACCGAGAGGATGCTGAGCACCAACAAGGGCCACATGACTGGTCCGCCACGCTCCATGAGAAGCGACAATCCATTCCAAAGAAAAGTCATATCGGCTGATCATAGTGAGATAGCGATTCTCGGTGAGCCACTACACTTGCCGACAATGCGTACAGCACCCTCGATGGAAAATGAAATCTTCTCCCCGACCATGCTCGAAGAGATTGAACGGCGACTCGAACGGTTCGTGCACGAAGCGGGCTACCCAGCAAACCTGCAGGAAGCTGTGGCTCATGCACTTTTAGGTGGCGGAAAGCGACTTCGCCCCCTCCTGACCCTTCGCTGCTGTGAGGCAGTTGGGGCATCAACCAAGGAAGCGCTTGAAGCTGCTGCATCTGTTGAGATGGTGCATGCCTTCAGCCTTGTGCACGATGACCTTCCAGCACTCGACAATGACCTGATGCGTCGCGGCAAACCCACGGTCCACGTCGCCTTTGGGGAAGCAATGGCGATTCTCGCCGGAGATGCCCTGCTGGCATTGGCGATGCATGCTGCATGTTCGTCACCGCACGACTCTGGCAGAATTGCGCATGAGGTCACCAATGCGACTTCGGCCATGATCGCAGGACAGGTTTATGACACGCTCGGCGGTTTCTCACCGAGCACAACTGCACGCGAACGATTGCAAATCATTCACAACCACAAGACCGGCGCACTCATTCGATGCGCATGCAGAATCGGTGCGCTCTGTGGTGGCGCTCGCAACGAGAGTTTCGCAGCAATCGATCGCTGGGGCGATCTCATCGGGTTGATGTTTCAAGCAGTCGATGACCTCTTGGATGTCACACAGTCAGCCGAGCACGTCGGCAAGGCTGTTGGCAAGGATCAGGATGCAGGGAAGTTGACCTATCCCGCAGTCTATGGGATCGATGAGACCCGCAAAGAAATTGCCCGCCTTCGCAAGGATGCACTCGCAGCGCTTGAACCACTCGGCTCAGGCGCTGATCATCTGTTGTCTGTGACTGAATATCTCGCAGCGCGAACTCGATAGTCGCCCATTCAAAGTCCGCCGCCGGTGCCTCGAAGAAGAGCCTTGAAGCTATACTCCCCGTGCATCTTTCGAACCGCATAAACACGATCAATTCCATGAACCTACTCGGATCCATTCGTTCTCCTGCCGACCTCAAGGCATTGCCTCCTTCGGCTCTTCCACAGGTTTGTGCAGAAATTCGCCACGCCATCTGTGACCAAGTCTCAAAGAGCGGTGGACATTTGGCACCCAATCTCGGCGTCGTCGAGTTGACGGTTGCGATGCACTACGTTTTCGATTTCGCCTTTGACCGACTGCTTTTCGATGTCGGCCACCAGTGCTACACCCATAAACTTCTCACCGGAAGACAACACCTTCTTCCAAGACTTCGCCAACGTGGCGGAATGTCTGGATTCCCCGAACCACGCGAGTCCAACTTTGATCTCTTCACAGTCGGTCATGCAGGGACTGCGATTCCGACCGCTGTTGGAATGGCTCGCGGAGATACGCTCAATGGAGAAGGTTGGTCAGTCGATCGTCCGAATGGTCGACGCACGGTGTCGCTGATTGGCGATGCCTCAATCGTCAACGGTGTTGCGATGGAAGGACTGAACAACGCAGGCACGCTCAAGCGGCAGTTCCTAATTGTTCTCAATGACAACGGAATGAGTATTGCAAAGCCGCAAGGTGCGGTCTCCGCATACTTCGACCGATTGCGGCTCTCGCACACCTACGGCGAATTCAAGAAACGCGCGAAGGAAATGGCGCGCCACATGCCCGGCGGCGAAAGTCTGAAAGAACTCTATCACCGCATGGGTGAGTCATCGAAAGCATTCATCGCTGAGAATCATTGGTTCGAACACTTCGGTCTCGTCACGGTCGGACCGATCGACGGACACGATCTTCCAACGCTGATCGATTTCCTCAATGAGGCAAAGCACTTCGATCACCCGATGGTTTTGCACGTGAAAACCGTAAAAGGTAAGGGATACGAGTTCGCTGAAAATGACGCGTGCGCATTCCATTCTCCAAGCGCCTTCAAGATTGAAACGATGGAGAACGAAGGATGCAAGGTCGAGATGAAGAAAGGCGGGCGTTCATTTACCGCCGCCTTCGGAGAGATTCTGACCTCGCTCATGGAGCGTGATCCGAAGGTTGTCGCTTGCACCGCTGCGATGCCCGATGGCACTGGGGTGAATAAGGTCATCGATAAATTTCCAACCCGCGTGTGGGATAGTGGAATTTGTGAGAGCCATGCTTTCGACATGATGGCTGGATTGGCAAAGACAGGATGGAAGCCCTTCTTCGCGGTCTATTCCACTTTCCTCCAACGTGCCTTCGATCAAGCATTCCAAGAAGCAGCATTGCAGGGACTGCCGGTCCGACTTTGCCTTGACCGCGCTGGATTAGTCGGTGGCGATGGAGCCGTTCACCATGGATTCTGCGATATCGCCCTGCTCGCCGTATTGCCGAAAGCTTGCATCATGGCTGCGATGGACGAGTCAAGTTTGCGCGCTTGTGTTGATTTCATGAACGATTACAGCGAAGGAATTTCTTCCGTTCGATATCCACGCGACAATGTCAGCCCACGATTCGAAGGCGTCCCATGCCCTCCATTTGAATTGGGACGAGCGCGACAACTTGTTGCGCACGAAAGCCCAGATGCTGCGATTCTCACTTTCGGTGTCTGTGCGATTGACGCCGCCGAAGCCTTGACGAAACTTGACGGCGAATACGCAGTCGAACTCTACGACGGACGATTCGCAAAGCCAATCGATGGAGAACTTCTGCAGCGACTGCTTGGCGCAGGGATTCCAGTGATCACGGTCGAGGACCACTCGATACGTGGTGGCTTCGGAGCGGCTGTCTTGGAAACCTGCAATGCTTTGGGACTCGATACTCGCCTTGTCACACGAATGGCACTGCCAGATCAATGGATCTATCAGGGCGAGCGCAAAGAACAATTGGCGGAAGCAGGCATTGATGGCGCAGCCATCGCACGAATCGTTCGCTCGATTCTGCAGGGCTCCGATCTGCAGGAATCTGGCCATCAGGGCAAGCTGGTTGTCGAGCATTCGCCAACGGCAGTCACTTCGAAGTAACAGACCAAAAGCCTGTTTCGAATGATCCAAGAATGATCCGAACATGGTCCGAACATGATCCGAGTTTGATCGACGTTCGAGCACACCACATTGCGGCAGGCTGTTCGCCTAATGATGTGGCAGGCTGTTCGCCTAATGATGTGGCAGGCTGTTCGCCTAATGATGCAAGTCACGTGCGACGCCCGCATTCACGCGGTCGACTGGCATCAGAGAAAGCGTCACGGACTCAAACATCTTCTTCGCGATTCGCATGTTCGTTGCGCCATTCTTGATCGAACCTTCGCGCCAACCTGCTGCATCAACTTCGGCGCTTGCCATTCGCACTGCCGCATCAATCGCCTCACTTCCCCACTCCACATGGGCGGAGATTCCATACGTTGATACGCCACAGGCGAACATCGCAAATTTCTGACGAGGCGTCGATGCGAGAGTGCGCATCCCTGGATTCTTCATGCTTGGCCCGGCATTTCCGACGGACTGGCAACTCCATACTGGTACTGCGACCGTCCAAGGAACACCCGTGAGGAGCGCATCTCCTCGCGCGGTTGGCGAGGTGGTCATGTTTATCCAGCCAACTTCTGACGGGTTGAGATCTTCGATCAAACTTCCGAGAGCTTTGGCAACAACAAGTGCACCAAAGCCGAGACCCAAGATTGGGATTTTCTTCTCGTGCGCTTCCGTCACAGCCGCCATCGAACTGCGGTGGCTTTCATCGCTCACTCGAACGCCGCACGGCGCGTCACCAACGACGACTCCGTGAATATCTTCAAGAGAGATTTCACCTTCGTTCGCGAGGCTTCGTTCGCCGACGGTCACGATCCGCTGCGCATAATCGCGCAGAACGAGTCCAAGACTTCCCATTCCACCAGCAACGCCGTGATCAATGAATAAAATTGCCATGCAACCCACTCTAGTCGTAAGGGTCTAAACCCGTCACGCCAAAAGGGAAGAATTGCCGACTCTGGCCTGATTCGCTCTATGTTGGCGCCATGGCACAACAACCTCAGCATGCTGAACTCGCCCGACGGGGCGAAAATGCCGCCCGCATTTTTCTCGAAGCGCGGGGATATGAACTCTGTGCGCAGAATCTCCGTGTCGGTTGTGATGAGGCGGATCTCGTCATGCGCTCACCCGACGGAAGCACGCTCGTCATCGTCGAAGTAAAAACACGCTCTTGCGCTGATGCATGGCCAGAGGAACGAGTCGACGCATCCAAGGAGCGAAGCCTCATTCGCCTCGCTCGCGCCCTTGCCCGCCGTGGGAACACAACCTCTCCCCTGCGGATCGACGTGATCGCAGTGAATCTCCCGCCAGATTCGACGCCCGCAATTCATTGGTTTGAAAACGCAGTTTTAGGATCGTAATGCGGGTCGCGCGAATCAACCGCTCGGCAAATATCGATCCCATGCGATCGTTGTCAGCCGCCTGGTCATTTGATCAATGTCATTGGTCACCCATCGATCGCGCAGTGATCCAAGGTAACGCTGTTGCTCGTATCGACCACGTTGATCTTCGAGGCCACGTCGAAGTTGGCGCTGGAGCACAGAATCAAAGATGGAACGACTCAGTTGAAGTTCGACATCGGTGACGCAGTACCAAGTCACTGTAGACCCCTTGCGAATTTCCGCAGAGACTTTGCCTTGCTCAACTGCGATGAGCACCTTCTTGATGTCATCCGCAAGTTCGAGTCCAACAACCCCACTCGCAGGCATCGGAAATTGCTGCCAAGCACCACCATCGGGAAGTTTCAGCACAGTCGCAACATCTGCAAACGTTTCGCCCCGCGCGAATCGGGCCTCAACATCTTGGATCACCAACGCATCCGTGAGAGGAAGTCGAATTCGCCCGATCGTGATCTTGGGCTCTGGATTGAAACTCTTTTCGAGCATGGAATATTGACGCTCCACATCCCGCCAACTCACAATCGTCCGAGGTTTCACTCGACGACGAAGGAGATCCTGAGCAAGCGCCTCGTCGCGCTTTTCCTTCAGATATTGCTCCATATTCATTCCAAACTGATCCTGAAGAGTCTGAGTCGCGGCCGTTCGATTTCCGCCATATCCCGCAACCGTCTGCTCTTGGATGCTCTGAAGCCAAGCAAAAATTCCTGCCTGCATTTCTGGCGAAAGCAAACCCTCAGCTTCGGCGATGATCAATTCATTGTTGATGTACTGCTGAAAACGATCACTGACCAGTTGCTCGATCATGTGCTGCGCTTTCACACGAGGATTCTCCGCGACGATTCGCAGGATGCGATCTTCAATGGACTGCATGAACTTGCTGGCATACACCGGACGACCATTGATCTGTCCAACGAGGCTGTCGATCGTCCATTTTCCACCTGGTTTAATGCGAATCTCATCCGTCGCCGCCCCTAACTGAACGGTCCGCTCCGAACCATCTGCATTTTTTTCAACCCGCGACTTTTGGGTCGTGACTTTTTCGCCTTGGCCATCCGTTTCAGTCTCGACCGTCACACGAACTTCTTCTGGAGCAAAGACTGATGGCGGAACTTGAACAACATCGAGCTTCGAATTCGCCGCTGTCAGGTGGTTGAACTCCTGAACGGTCACTTCGGTTTCCGTTTCAGGGCGATTCATCCAACTTTGGCAGCCAGAGAAAGTCACAGCGACGGTCAGAAGCGCAATTACAGCGACGATGTTCATAATCGCCGAGTTGTCCGGCATGCTCGCCGTCCGAAAATGCGCCATGATCCGAGTCTACCCCGTGCTTCCTATACTTGGCGGCAAGGAGAATCCATGATTCACAACCCAGACGAACCGAAACTGCATGTTGATAGTGATTGGAAGGCTCAAGCAGAAGCTGAACGCGAAAAGATGCGCAAGATCGACATCGAACGTGCATCAGCCCCGGAAGAGGAATCCGCTGACAAACTTCCGCCAGCAGATTTTCGCAGCATCGTCGGGCTCTTGGCGACTCAGGCGTTGGGCGGGCTGGGCGCATACGGCGATCCAGATACTCGGCGTGTCGTTGTCGACCTTCCTGCTGCGCAATTCGCAATCGATCTACTGGGTGTACTGGCAGAAAAAACCAAAGGCAATCTGACGCCTGACGAAAACAAAGAACTCGCTGCGATCCTTGCTGAACTTCGTTCTCGATTCGTACACTTCGCACAGATGTTGGCGGCGCAAGCGGCACAAGGGAATCCAGCGGCAGTCAGTGCTGCAATTGGATCAACTTCCCCTGCTAGCAAGGGCGATTCAAACAAGCCTAAAATCATTCTGCCGAGTTAACGACACCGCCTTCGTTGGGCATCAAGCCATGAATGTCGAGCGGTAGTAGACCATCCAAAGACTCAGACCCAGTTGCGCCACTGTCAAGACTGCGCAGGAGATCCGCACTCGGCGTTGTTGCGTGTGATCTGTTGGTCGTAAACCTAACACGACCATGAGCGGCAGCAGCGCAAGCATCGGCAAATCCACGTATCTCTCCCAACACTGGGTATTCACTGTCAGCGCGCCAAGCATCGCCGCGCAGGAAACTCCAAGAACAGCGGCCCCGTATGTTTGCGCGTTTCGAACGGCGCTTCGCAGTATTGCAGCAAGGAAGATGCCGCCAATTGGCGCAAGGATCAAAAAGATCACGCTCCGCTGACCGATGCTGGGAGCAAGCGCAACAACACCCCAGAGTGGCCCAGCCCATCGACCAGCCGATTGATCGAATGTGGTCGGCGTAAGCGTTGCACAAAGGATTCCAAGAACGGCGCCAAGAATCATCCAGCGCATTTCGCTCGCGCTTCGAAAAATGGACAACGCGCCGCTGGCAATCGTCCATGGAAGTCCCCAGAGCGCAAGCAGACTCAGAGCGAATGCAGGCATCGCAAGATTCGCACCAGCGTTGTGGAGCGTTCGGTATGCAGGAGGCATGATTCCTCCCCAAAGTGCGATCAACCAGCCAAGCACGATCAACGGCAATGCAATCGAACATAAAAAGCAAAGCCATTCGTTTCTTGAGCGATCCCACATCCTTCGCTGACGTCCAATCAATCCAGAAAGAAATATCGGGGCGATCAACCAGACTGTCGGTTGACGAACAAGGATGGCCAGTGCTGAGAAGATGCCGCTGCGCATTCGCTGAGCGGACGATGGTTCAACGAACAAGAGTGATCCCAGCGCAAGCGTCACGAAACCAATCGCTGGAACGTCCGTCGTTAACCAGATGCTTCCAGAAAGAAAATAAGGCGAGCACAAGAGCGGAGCAACGAAACAAAGCGCAGTCCAGTCATCGATGCGTCTGCGAAGAATGCTCCAAACCGTGATCAATAATCCAAGACCAAATAGGCTGGAAATCAAACGCAGCGTGACAACATTTCCCAGACCAATCGCATCAAACCCTGCGAGAAACAAGTGATATCCAGGACTTGTGGCGGAAGGATAATCCCGCAAGAGCGTCCAGATCGGCGTCGAGTCGGTTGCGCCAGTCAGACTTGCCGTCGCTTGTCGAATCACCACGAGATGATGATGGTTCTGATCGTACGACTGAGCCGTATTGTCCAAGCCCCACACTATCACTGGAAAAACGAGAAAAAGAAATGCAATAACCAAAATGATGAAAGGTCTGCTTGCGAAGCCTGATCGACCGAAAAATGCATCTGCCGATTGCTCTGGCGAAGGATGTGGAGCAGATTCGATCATCGGATCAGAATCAGATCAAGAGAGCTCGGCGAAGGATTTCTTCGACTCCAGCGACATACAGGATGGCGTACACACCGACAACGAATAATGTCATCGCGGCGGCGACAATCGGATCAGAACGAATCGCATCGAGCGGCGAATCACTGAGGCCTTGCATCGCTCGGCGATAAAAACGGTGCACGACGATCAACACGAGAGGTGTCAAGAGGGCCAAACCGAACGCTCTCCCGCCAAAGATCCCCTGCGCATGTGCGCTCAGGGTGTACATCAGATACATCAAAACAGTCAGCCCGCCGCTCACGCTCAAGAGCCAGTTCAATTCAGCAGAATCTCCGTACTGCGCACGAGGTTTCCACTGCGTTGCACGCATCCGTGATGCAGACGAGAGATCGCATTGGCGTTTGATGAACGCCAGATACAGAGTCAAGAAGAAGACACAGAAAAGCAACCAGATCGAGACGGGAACTGCGATCGCCATCGCCCCGCCAATCGCACGCAAACAGAACCCGCTCGCGATCGTCGTGGCGTCGATAAAAATTAGCCGCTTCAGTCCGAGGTTGTATCCCCCTTGCAATGCGATGTATGCAATGATGACCCACATCGTTGCCAGATTCGCTTGAGAAGCGATGACGACTGCGAGTGCAGCAAGAACGATTCCAATAAGCACAGCCAAGGCAGCAGGGATTTGCCCAGAAGCAACTGGACGATTTCTCTTGACGGGATGCAGTCGATCTTCCTTTGCATCCAGAACGTCATTGATGGCGTACCAACCGCTCGATGCAAAGCAGAACGCCACAAATGCGATCAGTGCGAGAGTCACCTTCGCTGTGATTCCAGAAGCGTCAATGCCACGACCCGCACCCGGCAACCAGAAAATCACGGGGACGAGGACGAAGACATTCTTGATCCAGTCGCCTGGTCGAAGCAGGCGGAGGATTGGGCGCATGATCGATTCATCGGTCATTGAGCGCCTCCATCGCCAGAATTCAGATCAGCGCAGAGAGGACCGTATCGGCGATCATGAATCCGCGGGTACTCAAACGGAGATGCCCATCAACCCGTTCCAAGAGCCCTTCTGCCGTGAAGGTCTCAATCGAACGCCGACGGCGCACCGAACGCTCGCCACCAATCAGGAGTCGCTCAACGCGTTCTAGAGGCATCCCCTTCATGAGTCTCAGCCCCAACATGAATGCCTCCCCTGCACTTGCGTCTGGGGCGAGGCATTCGATGTCTTCGACTGGCGCAGAGGGTCGAGTTTCCAACCAGGTCGCAAGCCGCGGGATATTGCGCCAACGCACTCCGTGACCGTGCGCCGCGGCGCTAGGACCAAATGCCCACCAATCCGCATTCTCCCAGTACAGAATATTGTGTTGACAAGCCATTCCTGACAAGGACCAGTTGCTGATTTCATACCGCTCATATCCGGACTTAGAAAGTTTCTCCACAACAAATTCATATTGCTCAGCCTCATCGTCCTCTGGCAATCTCGTGACCGAACCTTTTCGCAGTTTCACCGTGAGTGGCGTGTTGGGCTCATAGACCAGCCCGTAGGCACTCAAATGATCTGGAGCGATGGAGAGCGCACGCAGAAGGTCTGCCTCCCAATCTGCAATCGTGCTGCCTGGTATCGCAAAGATGAGATCAAGGTTTACCTGTGGAATTCCAGCCCGTCGCAAGAGAGTGACTGCTCGCTCCACCGAGGATGGATCATGGTCTCGCTCGAGGGCCTTGAGCAGTTTGGGATTGAATGACTGCGCACCGAGGCTTACTCGGCGCACTCCGCTCTGTGCGAGCGCGTCAGCAACGGCTTCATCGACGGTCTCTGGATTCGCTTCAACTGACCACTCTGCGCTTGATGCGATTGGCAATGTTTTCCTGATGGATGCGAGCATTCGCCTCAGCAAGTCCGCCCCAAGCATCGTGGGAGTGCCGCCGCCAACGAAGACCGTCTCGATTGGCACGGTCAAGAATTCGACTGCATCGCGGAGCTCTTCTTCCAACCTTTCGACATACGCCAACGCCCGGTCTTCCGTATCCACGAATGAGTAGAAATCGCAGTAATGACACTTGTGTCGGCAGAATGGAACATGCACATATGCGCCCCGAAAAAGAGCGCCCGCCGACATTCTGCCAGCATCCCGAGCAGTCATCTTTGATGGCGCCGAAGGCTGCTCGCTTGGCACATTCATCGCCCCCGGCACAAGGCTTCCCGCGACCGTCAAAGGGATTGATTGCGGTTGTGCCATACCCACAGCCTAGCACGCCCGACTCATCGAACGACGAACCGATAGACTCCCTCCCGTGAAATACGCAACAAACGGAACGAGCCCAAACACAGCCGTGGTTGGCTTGCAATGGGGAGATGAAGGCAAGGGCAAGATCGTTGATTTGCTCACCGCAGAACACGATGTCATCGTGCGGTACAACGGCGGAGCAAATGCAGGCCACACCGTCGAAGTTGCTGGAGAGCGATATGCGCTCCATCTCATTCCGTCTGGCATTCTCAATCCGGGCAAGCGCAACATCATCGGAAACGGCGTGGTCGTTGATCCGGAGAAACTTCTAGAAGAAATAGATCGTCTTCGTTCGCGCGGAGTCAAGATCACAGAAAATCTACAAGTTTCAGATCGCGCTCACGTTGTTATGCCGTACCACAAAGAGCAAGACGCAGCGCTCGAAGAATTCCTCTCAAATGTTGCCAGCAATGATCGAGGATCGTTTGCAATCGGAACAACGAGACGCGGAATCGGACCGGCATATGCAGACAAGGTCAACCGTTCAACTGCGATCCGCATGGGCGATCTCTTGGACGGCGAGTATCTTCGCGATCGACTGCGAGTGATTTGCAGATTGCGTACCGCAGAACTGAAGGCACTCGGTGTTCAGGCTCCTCCGCTCGATCCCGATGCTCTGGCAGAACGATTTGCGAAACTGGGCGAGCAACTTCGCCCACACATCACCGACACGGTCTACGCACTGCATGATTCGATGCGTGCTGGAAAAACCTTGCTCTTCGAGGGTGCGAATGCATGCCTCTTGGATATCGATCACGGAACGTACCCCTACGTCACGAGCAGCAACTGCTCGACGCTTGGAATCCCATCTGGAACAGGCGTCCCTGGTAACAACATCGGGCGAATTCTTGGAATCATGAAGGCGTACAGCAGTCGCGTAGGCGCGGGACCTTTCCCAACCGAACTGCTGAATGAAACCGGCAATCTCATTCGTGAAAAGGGCCGCGAATACGGCACCACGACTGGGCGTCCTCGCCGTACTGGATGGCTCGATCTTGTCGCCGTGAAATACAGCTCGATGGTCTGCGGCGCGACAGGTGTTGCATGCACACTCTTCGATGTGCTGGCAGGCTTTGAGGAACTGAAAATCTGCACGCAATATCGGATGACGGATGGATCGATTGTCGATCGTTTTCTTCCCGATGCACGCATGCTCGCGCAGGCAACTCCGATCTACACCACGCTCCCTGGGTGGACGCAAGAACTGCGAGATGTCAGCGACCGCAAGGCGCTTCCAATCAATGCAGCGAAATATCTTGCATTCATCGAAGAATATCTAGGGATCCCGATCGAAATGGTTGGAGTGGGACCTGATCGACGTCACACGCTCGTTGGTGCATGAACGACCCACAGTTTTTTGCCGATCTCTGGTTTCGCCGATCTCTGGTTCTCTGGCGTGATTTGATCTTTGCTACTGCACTTATGGTGAGCAGAAAATCAACGCGAGTTTGACGCACGACTGGTCCCACGAAATCGTGCAGCACTCGGGCTGAACTTTTCCACAGACAATGCCGCAGCAACTTGCTTGTTCGCAGAATGGCGTTGCATGCGCCGTGAAACAGGAACCAGTTCCTTGTGTTCCACATGTTGGACCGTCACACGGGCATGATCCTTGGCTCCCTGCCATCGAAGCACATGATCCGTCCCACTGCGATTGACAGCAGAATGGGTCGAGTGCACACACTGCGGTGCAGCATGCAATGTCGCGGCACGCTGGACCGGGATGCGAGATACAGCAGTTTCCTGCCAGCGGATCTCCGCATTGAATCGGCGGACAGGCCGCGTCTGGTCCCAAATTGCAAGTGACCAATGCCTGCCCAGCGCAAGTGACATCCCACACCACTTCGCAGCAGTAGGAATCGATAGCACAAACAGCTTTGCAGCAGACTGGATCCTTGCAACTCGTTGTGAGGTGTGCCGTGCAGCACTCTCCAGAACAAGTGTCTCCACAGTCCTTCTTGCATGAACATGCCGCAGACCCAAGCGCTAACTCAACACAGTATGAATCCCATGCGAAATCGCGGCAGAAGTTTTCTGTATCGAGTGCACACACCGCATCGCAGCAATCTTGTTCACGGCACTTGGGAGAATCCATATGCACGATGCAACAATCGCCAGCATTTTCGTCTCCGCACTCCAACGTCGATCCGCAGTTGGCAGTATCAAGTTGGGCAGCCGACCCGCATGATGAATCCCAGCTGGTATCGCAACAAAATGGATCCTCGCGGCAAATTGCAACGCAGCACCGCGCATCTGCGCATCCGCGAGTTCCGTGGCCGATGAAGCAGGAACCAGACTCAACATTGCCGCAACCCGTTGCGCACCGAGCGATTGCGACTTTGACACAGAATCCATCCCATCCAACTGAACAACAATATGGATCTTCTGCGCACACTGCTGCACAGCAGTAGGAATTATCACAGTACGGCGTATCGTGCGGCAAGATGCATGATCCATTGCACGCATTTCCACATCCCGGCAAACCACAGCAGAGTCCGCGCGCGAGTGATGCGCACTGCTGATCCCATATTGCGGTACAGCAGAGGGCATCTGTGAAGCAGACCGCACTCGAACATGCCACATCTTCACAACCGGGATTGTCATGAGCCACCGTGCAAGATCCAAGGCATGGCACGTTCCAATCAGAGTCTGGCAAGCAGCGCTGGTTTGCAATATTCACGCACGCTTGATCCCAAGAAACTGTGCAACACTCTGGCATGACGAAGCAGACTGCGTTACAACATGATGGATCGAGCGATCCAGGACTGACGTGACGAATAAAAGATGATTCCGTTCCTGGGCAGCCACCTGGATCAATGCACACATATGGTGCAAGTTTGGCGCAGTCCGCATCCCATGTAATTCGGCAACAATTCGGGTCAATACTGCAGACCGCCGCCGAGCAGTCGACATCGGAACATCCCTTTTGAGTATGCGCAACAAGGCAGTTCCCGTGACCAACTGCGGCGCCAACAGGCAGCGTGCAGCCAATTCCAAGTTCTGCGAAGGTGATTGCCTGCCTGACGCAAATCGCATCCCACTGCACTGTGCAGCAATAGGAATCAAATCCATCGCAAATCGTTTGGCAGCAAGCAGGATCTCCACATCCCTGCAGGAAACTTGCAACGAAACAACTTCTTGCGCTGTGATCGCCACAACCTTGGCTTCTCGCACCGCACAAGACCAACGCCTGCTTGACGCAACCCGTATCCCATTCCGTCGAACAGCAAAAAACATCGACGGCACAGACAGCCGTGCAACACACGGCGTTATCGCAGTATGGAGAATTATGTGCTGTCGAGCAATCGCCTGCGAACACATCACCGCATCCACCGCAGCGAATTGCGACCTCCGCGACACACGAAGCATCCCATCCGACAGTGCAGCACATTGGGTTGAATGAGCAGACCTTATCGCAGCACGATGAATCGGCGCATCCAGGCGCAGCATGGGGGATGAGACAGCTATCGACGGCGTTCTTGCATACAGGGTTCTGTGCACAGAACGTATCTGCCGCCGCGACACAGGATGCATCCCATGTCACTCCGCAACAAAACGCATCGCTGTTGCATACGGCAGTGCAGCATGAAACGGAAGAGCATCCAGGAGCGGCATGAACGAGGAAACAAGCAGCACCTGCACCGCCTCCGCCACAAGCACAAGTCAACGACGTGCAGAACTGAAGCACCTGAGTCACGCACTGCACATCCCACACCGTCTCGCAGCAGAACGGATCAATGGCGCAGACCGACTGGCAGCAATCGGCATCTTTACAAAATGGTGTTCCATGAGAAAGACAGCAATCGCCAGCGGCGGGATTCCCGCAGGCCAGTTCGGGGCAGAACAATCCAGCATTCTGAACACATGAACTGTCCCATGCAATGTTGCAACAGGAAGGATCCACGAGGCAGACGCTTGTGCAACACTGCGAATCGGTGCAGTACGGCGTGCTGCTTGTCTGAAAACAATTGTTTGGAAGCACATCCGCTCCGCATTCAAGACAAAGATCCATTGCCCTCGCAACGCATGATTCGTCCCACGCAACAATGCAACAAAGCGGAAGCACTGGGCAGACTTGGCTGCAGCAAACTTCCGATGAACAGTACGGCGACGCATGTGCGATCAAGCACGACCCCGTACCCAATCCACCGCACTGCCCGCACTCTTGGGTCGCAAGCAATACACAACTCTCATCCCATGCCACTGCGCAACAATGAGAAAGTTGGGCACAAACAAATTCACAGCACTCTCGATCACTGGAGAATGGACCGTGGACTTTGTAGCTCGGTCCCACTGTCGGCGAGCCGCAATACTGCGATGCCGCGCTCGGAGGATTGGCGCTCCCGGGAGTATCAATCCCCGTCGTGACGGCCTGCTTTATTCCGCTGAGATTCTTATTGTCGGAATTCCGGTAGACATGGAACGCCGCCTGATCGCCAGTTGGTGTTGTGACTGGCGCAATTTCAAAGAGCGCCCCGTGCGCATAGATGCACCCACGACCTCCCGCTGCGGTTGTGACCAAGGACCTGTCCACCGAGATCGCATCAATGATGATGTCCCACGGCGGCATCTGATTTGGTGTTGGGATCGACGTGTTCGTGTACCGAACGTCGAAATTGCAGTCCTGGTTCCCGTCGACACTTTTCCCGACCGTTGGAAATGCGACCGTTGCTGTATATCCCGGTCCGTTCGGTCGGCGATACACCATCAGCCATGTTGTATTCAAATCATTCTGATTCGGGAATGTGATCGATTGGCCGCTGGGCATGCTCGTCGGGATCACTCCTGCAGGAATCGGGAGAGAAAAACTGGAATCCTTCAAGAGGGCGAGATTCGCACCTGCTCCGGCGGTTGCAAAGGTGATCCCTTGCAAGTTGATGACTTGGCGAATGATTCCATTAGCGACACTTGTTCCATTGTTCTTCGAAATGAGCAGAAGGTAATAGCCGTTGCCAAACTGCTTTGCGAAGTTGTAATTTGATGGGAAGGAACTCGGACATCGAAACTCAACGAACCGCTGTTGAGGATCACTCACCAATGGTTGAGCCGTGCGAAGTTCCGAAATGGTGAATGCCGGGAGTCGACCTTGAAGCCCTAATCCAGGAGCTGCATTCTGGGCAAACTTCACCGCACGAGATAACTGAATTTTGTCTTCTGCATCCAGCACGCCATTGCGGTTGAGATCAGCACAAGGGGTATAGCCCGGCGGTACCGATGAAAACAATGCCTGCCAAACTGTCACGTCTGCAGCATTGACGAGATTGTCGGCATTGAGGTCCCCGACAAAGACCGCTGGAGCGCAGTACTGCGCACTCGCGATCGAACTCAGTATCAACGAAAGGCATGCGACCACTGCGTGTGCGGTTGACCAACAAACAGTGGTTTTATTCGCAAAGCTCAAACGTTTTTTCCTTCTGACGATACGCACGGAGGTGAAAATGGATTCTGCAATATAGCGGGAACGGTCGGGATTCCACCATATGTTCTACGCCGTCGACCAAATTCCTCTACGGCTCCTTCCAACTCAGTTGGGGAGAAATCTGGCCAAAGCGTTTGCAGAAAGAGAATTTCAGCATAACTCAGTTGCCAGAGGAGATAGTTGGACAAGCGCATCTGCCCTGCCGTTCGAATCAGAAGGTCGGGATCGGGCAGATCTGAGGTGTACAGGGAACGCGAAATCAGTTCTTCCGAGATCTCGCTTGGAACGATTTCCTGACGGACGGCGCGCTCTGCGATCGACCGAACTGCATCCGTGATCTCACCCCGTGAGCCATAGTTCAGTGCCAACGAGAGCGTAATCCCCTTGCCATTTGCGGTTGCCAATTCTGTTTCATCAAGTTCTCGCAGTACTCCAGCCGGCAAACCATCCCGGCGTCCGATTCTGCGAAGGCGAACTCCCATCTCAACCAAACTCTTCCGTTCCTTCGAAAGCCGTTCGCAGCAGAGTTCCATGAGCGCATCAATCTCATCAGTCGGTCGGCTCCAATTTTCACTCGAAAATGAATAGAGCGTGAGAAACTCAACTCCTAATTTGGACGCGTGTTCCAACACAGGCCGGATCGCAAGGGCTCCTGCACGATGTCCCGCAACTCGAGGGAAACCTCGGGACTCCGCCCAGCGACCGTTTCCATCCATGATGATCGCGATGTGACGAGGAATTTCTGAGGAGGCGCTCATGTCACTCCACGATCTTCTCAAACATCAGAATCTTTGGCTCTTGGCCTGGTCGATCAACACCAGATCGATCAATGACCATGATGTATCGCGACTCGTCGATCAGGGTTTCTGGATTGGTTGCATCCCAGGCACCTGTTGCTGGATTCTGCGCAACGGATCTCACCTTGAGATAGACAGTGAAGACATCACTTCGAGTCGTTACCAAATTGGCAATGCCTTTGAGCAACGTGTTTCGTTCAACTTGATCACCGGCGATTCGGGCCGTAGTCAAAATCGGATCAAAGACTGGCGTCGAACTCGCATCGAATTGCAGAACTGTCTGAGCCAATCGCTCGGTCGAAAGTTGGGTCGAGAATCCTCCGCCACTCATCGTCTGACGCCATCCACTTCCTAGATCTGAAAGCGGCGGAGCAACAGGTGTTGGCGCATGACCAGTCGTCACAGGAGTCAGCACCGGCGGATCTTCGCTCGTGCGATATGGATCTCTGCCAGCAAAGTTGATCGACCATGATTTGTCGATCGACCAGTTGCTGCCATAAGACGCAGCCGGGGCTTCTGGATCTGGCTCCGCAGCAGTTCCAATACTTGACGGACGATATTCGCGGTCAAGAAGTGCGAGCTCACCAACCGAAACGAATCCGCGCTCGCCGCGCATGCCAGGTTGAAACGGAAAGAGTTCCGTCGCGCCGACTGCGGGAACAAATCCACGATCGTCATACTTCGGACCATCAGGGAATCCAGTCACGGTTGGAAATCGCTCTCGGTAATTCACGATTGATTCTGGCAGGAGAACCCTTGTTATTGCCGGCACCTGATTTGGATTCAACCCAGGCGCCTCCGAGTTATAACTCAACTGCTGCATGTTGGGCAGCGCGCGCATCACTTCGATTGGCGCAGTGTTGATGTTGATCAACCCTTGCGTCGCAGCACCTGAGAATCCACCTGCAAGGCGGAGTCGTCTCTGTTCGGCAGTGAGGCGCTCGGTGTTGGTCAGTATCGTGTCACCATCTGTGTCGACGCGGTTCATCCCGGCGCCATCC
>CAIXJC010000011.1 GCA_903919715.1 uncultured bacterium
ATGAACCGACATCCGCTTTCGCACTTCATCACAGACCTACAATTTGCACCATGAATAATTTTATGCCATCACATCTAGTCCGTCTTGTCGTCATCGCAATCAGTACCGTAAGTACGCCATGCTTGGCCGTATGCGTCGAACCCGCAGCGCGATCAGAATCCAACTTGGAATTCGATACCGGAATCAAGGGTTGGCAAACCGTGCTTGACGGCGTCATGGGTGGACGCTCCACAGGTCGT
This sequence comes from uncultured bacterium, assembly GCA_903919715.1. Classification (GTDB taxonomy): domain Bacteria; phylum Planctomycetota; class Phycisphaerae; order Phycisphaerales; family SM1A02; genus F1-60-MAGs104. The sequence continues at coordinate 240 of CAIXJC010000011.1, forward strand.
ATCTCAGCAGGCGAAGGTGGAACGTTGCAGTTCACGGGCGAACTTTCTTTGGAAAACAATGGTGGGTTTTCTCAAATTCGCACCGAAATTTCAGAGGGAATATTTGCAGATACAAAGGGATTACTTATGCGCGTCAAAGGTGATGGACGCACCTATCAGTGTGATATTCGATCGTCGCGCGCGCGGGTTATGGCTGGTGGATATCAGCGCGTCTTTGAAACCAAGGCTGGCGAATGGATCGAAGTTGAGATTCCCTTCGATGAATGCACTTTTAATACCTTTGGCCAACGCGTGCGCAATGCACCACCGCTTGCTCCAGAATCTATCGAATCGGTGGGGATCACTCTTGCGGATAAAAAGCCGGGAGATTTCGCTTTAGAAATTGATTGGATCCGACCGCTTGGTGCGTCGCCAAAACCAACATCAAGTCAGTCGTTGACTACCGTCGCGCAGAAGGCGGATCTCACCACGCTACTTGCGCTCGTGAAGGCCGCAGAACTCGAACTTCCAAAGGGCGCTCGAGTCACAATCTTTGCGCCAACCAACGCCGCCTTCGCCAAACTTCCAAAGAAGCAAGTTGACTTTCTCACATCCGCTGATGGCAAGTCAGTTCTTCAAACAATCTTGAAGCATCACATCGTTGGACAGTCTCTGGAAATTTCAGCGGTGCTTGATAGACGGCGACTGAAAGCTCTCTCAGGGCAAACGCTGAATGTTGATCCGAACAAACTCACCATCAATGACGCACAACTTCTAGCGACCGATGTTGCTTTCGACAGTGGCGTAGTGCAAGTGATTGACAGCGTTTTGATGCCAGAACTCCGCACTATTGATGAGCTAATTGCTGCTGATGCGCGCTGCTCCACACTACGCACCGCGCTCGATGCCGCGGGCCTTGGACCACAACTCGGCAAAGATAATCCAGGACCTTGAACGCTCCTTGCACCATCAAACAAAGGATTCACGGCCGTTCCACCCGAGGCACTCACCGCACTGCTCGCGGACAAGAGCGCACTCACTGCTGTGCTCGCTGGTCATGTTCTACCCACAGCGATTCGCCGCGATGAGATGTTGTCGCAAGGATCTGCTCGCACGCTCATGGGAGATGGTGAGGTTGTATTTGCTCTCAATGGAGGTGTGATTACCGTTTCTGATGCTCGCATTGAAGTCGCCGACATTGAGGCGGCCAACGGTGTCATTCACATCATCGATCGCGTACTGGCCACCAAAAAAACTTCGCCCGCAAAGATCGCTGCGAACACGATGAGTCCTGCTCAACGTGCGGCCGTAATCTTTGAACTCGCAATCGAACGAGGAGTGCCTCTCTTCAACGAAGGTGACCCAGCTGCGTGCGCTGCACTTTATGAACTTGCAATCAATGCGGTGCTCTTGCTTGGCGACAACTCCACTACGAAGCAAACAGGCACAATACTGACCGACGCTCTCAAAGCAGGGAAGGCGAACGCAGACCCAAAAGAGAGCGCCTGGATTTACCGCAGAGCAATGGATCGCGCACTTCAAATGATGCAGGTTTCCCAGTAATAACTGCGCTTTGTTCATAGTCTCTACAAACTGCTCACCGTCTGCAACGTTGGCTGCGGGGTAGTCGCAACCACTGCCTTCGCAACCACTGCCTCGCTCATCCAGTGACCCCACCGCGCGACTTCGACAAGGTCCCTGCCTGCCAACCAATTTGCGCGGCTTGCCAGACGCAAATCAACACCAACCGAAAGCTGTCTCGGATCGAGATGCATTCGATTCTCTGTCTCAACTCGCACGCAACGAAATTCAGTATCGCCAGGACAAATGCCAAGCGTGACAATCGCCTCCCTGCAACCATGCACTTGCACCGCCTTCAACGCAAGTTCGCGCGCAATCAACGGCCCAGCACGATCAACCTTCCAGAAATCCTTGCCGCTCATCGCACCGCCACCAATTGGAATGCGCGGGCCATAAAAATCAACCACAAGTTTCTTTCCCGAAAGTCCGTTGTCACCCATCGGCCCACCAACTTCGAAACATCCCGCACCGTTGAAATTGAACTTCACAGAATCATCGAAGTGAAACCCAGGAACTGCAAGTGCGAAATCCGCCAGCGCAATCAAGAGCGCGTTGCGTGTCGCCCGATACGCATCAACTCCACCCCACTCCAATCGGTGATGCAGCGAAACCGACAACGAATCAAGACGCCACGATCGCGCATCCAAATCTTCAGCAAGAAACACAATCACCTTTCCATCTGGCCCACAATTCGAAGCGTTTGCTTTAGAGAATGTGTAAAGCGCCTTTGCGAGGTGACGCGCCAGCGCATGTTCGACTGGCAAATATCCAGTCCCAGGCGTGCTGCACGCATATCCAGTGACGATCGACTGATCGTCCGCCATCGGACGAATCTCGGACTCGCCTGTCGCAAACTTTCCTCGAATGAGATCGGTGATCACATTCAACTTGTCATCTTTCGACCAAGACCAATTTGTATACCCCGCACTTCTGTAAACGCGCTCGGCGATTGCTTCCACATTTACTTTGCTGGTGCCGTCACCTGCGATTCGACCATCAATGAAAACTGATTTGCGGAAGAGCGCGACCTCGACCGCAACAAGCGCGCGTGGATCTTTCTTCCACGCTGCCTGCACGATGCCATCAGCAATTGCGTCAGCAAGCTTGTCCGGATGCCCAGGCAATATCCACTCAGCAGTTCGCAGAATCGAACTTGTTTCGAAGTAATTCATTGTCCACCTCCAGTAATGTCAATCCAAACATTGACGTATTCCGCCATTTGATTGCGACTTGCATTGGCCCCCGTCAACGCAGTTCCGATGAAAACGCTATTCAACACTGACAATTCAGCGACAGTCACAGTCCCGACGTGACCATCTGTCACGATGACCGCGCGCTGCACTTTGTTTTCTTGCATATGCCGGACGATGCAGGTCATATTGTTACCCCCAGTCGAATTCACTTTCCCCTCTCCTAGTTCTTTCAGCGTGACATCCGAAACGATGGTCGAAAACAAATGCACCTTTGGAAAGACACAATCCGAACAATCACGAATTGCGCCATACAGCGGAGGTATCAACTCCGTCATACTTCCCGAAACATCCATATAAACATGAACACGTTCCCCGCTTGGTGTGATTTTTCGATGTTCGATCTGATGTGAGTGCATGATCTGCCTTCCTCCAATTGCTCGAAGCACCATCCCCCTGCGATCACACCGTGGAATTGGTGACTGAATCGACATCAAACTGAGATTCCGCCGCCTGACATCCCCCGTTTTTCCAGTCACGCTGACCTTGCGAATGAGACTTCGCAAAGAGTCTCGCTTGGTCTTCGGCACTTTTACTTTGTACGTTGCAAAGAGATCATCGAGCGAGGACTTTGGAAGCATCACGCTCGAAGGCCACTTGCCAACAACCTTCTGAATGACACTCGCAAGAGCAGGCGAGACGCTTTGCAAATTTCTCTGATCGCTGCCGTTGGCCTCGTCATCGTGACCACCAATCAAGACCGTCATGTCAACTTCAATCACCACCCCACTGTTGCAAAGCGCCTCGCGCAATTCGCTGTAAGTACAGCCTGTTTTATAAAGTCTGCGGTGTAGCGCAGCAAGTTCAGGGAATTTGCGCAGCGCTGGCGGAGTTACAGAAAGACCTGCCGGACTCCATCCAGATGCTGGACGCAGAAAGCAGTACAGCGGATGCTTGTCGTCGTACAAATCTCGGAACAGCGCAGTCGACGCAGGATCTGGATATGCCTGGCACAACATTGCGTTGATGACTGCATCGAAGACAAGATTGTCCAGCGGTGTGGCACGAGCAAAGAGCCGAGTATGGCCAAGCACAATGTGATGCATCTCATGCAGAATGAGCATGGTCATTTTCTCTTTGGTGTTTGCGTGTTCCGTGCAGAAAATTGGATTGATCTTCAGCACTGAATATTCACCGCAGCTGACGCATGCAGTTGGAACACTCGTTGTCTCTTCAATTGAAATCAATCGCAAGAGTGCATCTGCACCGAAGTGCATTGCAGGAACTGAATTCATAACTTGGTCAATGAGATCTCGGTGAATGTGCGAGTCGGTCGTGTCGTGTGAATCTGTGATCATGTTGTTTGGCCTTTCTGGGTCCAGGAATTGGGAAGCGAGAGCGTGACGCAGCGGCTTAAAACCGCAGGCGTATAAATTGGTGACTGTGATTTGATGAACGCTTTGCTTGTGCAGCGCGCAACGACTGGCAACACACGGTGTGGATTGCTGACGACGTCAGTTGGGTCACTGGGCGACAGGAATTTGTCAAAGAGTTCTTTGGTCAGAGCGTTTGCCTCGACCGGAACGATCATCGGCAATTGTTCGACAAGCGAAAGATCCTCGCCGTTGCCGTGAAGAAATTCACAGAGCATTTCAACGTTTTTTATGTTGGAAATTCCCCAAAACTTTGCGACATGCTCCAAGGCCTGCTCGATATTGAACGATGCCGCTGCCTTACGGCCTGCTTTCGTTTCGATTATTCGTTCAGGCAGAAGTAGCAATCCAAATGCCGTGATGCTTTTTCGAGAACCGACGCCGGTTTGCTTTATCGCAGTTCGGGGTCCTCCCATATGAAGCTGCGACCGAATTTCAGTTGGACAAAGCTTGTTCATGCTGCCCTTCGATTCTGAAGTCGTTCGTGCATCGACATGTATGAATCCGCGATGTCTACGACAACCTTTTCATCTGCACACTGCGACTGCTTCCAAAGTTTGAGAAGAAGATTGTTCAAGCCGATCGTCGAAGGCGCATCTGCAACTCTTGAACCGATGGTTTGAACGATCTGCGTGTACGCCTTATATTTCGGACCCCACGCTTCGAAGTTGCCGTCAATTTCACAGCCAATTTCAAGTTCGCCAACAAGTATTGCCAACTGCTCCGCAATTGCAGGATTTACACGTGCGATCGCGGCATGGTCGGCGATTGCTGCGGCTAGAAGATGGCGAGCGCCCAATCCACACGACGCGAGCGCATCCGCTGTGTATGCAGAGAGTTCATATCCAGGGAGCGAATCAATTTCGAGTGCTAGAAAAATTCGATTGATTGGGTCAGTCTCTTGACAGAGCAGTCGGCGCGGATCTGCGCGCTCGAGGCGCAGAGATTCGAAAATTTTTCGGTGCGCCAATTGAAGTTTTCCTTCGTCAATGGTGATGCCTCGAGCGCGATCAGAAATAGTATTTTTCAGCGCAATCCAAGCGCTTTCGTCGATGTTGAACTTTCCTTCCAGTGTCCACCGAGCGGCATGCACTGCAAAGATCGCTTCATTGAGCATCACCGCACGACGCCCCGAAAGTTGAATCTTGACTTCCGGCAATACCTTGGAAATCAAGTGGACATATTCGTTCATCATTTCGCCATATGCGCCCTTCACCTGCGCGAGGCGCTGCCGCGTCGTATTGACAAGCGCCTGCACGGATTGCTTGACCGCAGGAGTAAGAACAAAAGCTTGATTCTGGACGAGCGCAATTCGATCATCTGGCGAGAAATTCACCCAGTTTGGCATTTCAACCACAAATGGGAAACGATCCGCAAGCGCAGCATCGAGTGCTTCACTGCCGAGATATTCCGTTTCGTCCCCACTGCTCGAATCACTTGGCGGCGGATTCATCGCAGCCCAACGGAATTTGAGATTTTTAATCGGCATCCCTTGAATACATTTTTCGTGAATGATTGGGAAAAGCCTGTTCTGCATATCTGGGCGGCAACGAGAAATCTCGTCCAAGAAAACCGCTTCTGCCGGCCAGATGCTTGCCGGAGTTTCAACAAACTTCAGCGTGCCATCTGCGTCAGGCAGTGGATAGCCAACGAGGTCGTCGTAATTCAGCAGGCTTGCGTTGTAGTGACGAAACTTCAGATCGAGCGCTTCTGCGACACGATTGAGCAGCAGACTTTTCGCAGTGCCATGTGCACCGATGAGCAGCAGCGGAGCTTCGGTTGCAAGCGCTGCGAGAAGGACTGCGTCGATTCGATCTGAACCGATAATGCCGAGTTGCCGCAGAAAACGCGTGGGAATAATCGCGGGTGCGTTTTCTGGATTTGATGCTGGAACTGCTGAATTTGTAGATGTTTCTTGCGCCATGACAGACTCCAATGGCAACAAGAGCTCGGCTGCGAAAACACAAATTGAAATCAAAGCGCACGAAAAATCGTGGGCGATGAAATCAAAAAGTGCAGTTCGGAAGGGTGCGCCGAACACGATGTTCGAGCGCTTTGCGTCAACGCGATCCTTTGGGAAAAGGCTCGCGCGGCCGCATCGATCCCCCTTCGGGGCTGCCTCGGCACCGTTCGACTGCGTATCGCAGTTCGTCGGTTGCCGTTCAGACAAGAGGCTGTCTGAAACTCTTGATGCTGGGAGAAGTATACGACACAATTTCAAATATGCAAACGAATCAAACAATTTGCAATTGATTGTGATTAATCCACCGACACTGTCAGTTCGCGGGGATCATCTGGCGCTGATCGAGGCCTGCCAAAGTAATACCCCTGGAAATAGCAGCACCCTTTCTCAACGAGGCTTTCCCATACGTCGCGTGACTCAATCCCCTCCGCGATCACCCGCAAGTTGAGCGACTCGCACATGGAGAGGATCGCGCGCACAATCGCCGCGTCATGGCGGTCAGTCAGGATGCGCTGCACATAACTTTGGTCGATTTTCACTTCGTTTACTGGAAGTCTGCGCAGATATGTCAGCGAGCTATATCCAGCGCCGAAGTCGTCGAGCGAAAATTCGATGTCATGCGCGCGAAGTTGGTGCATCCGCTCTGCAGCGAACTCCAGTTCTGTCACGACAGTCGCTTCAGTGATTTCAAGGCGAATACTGCGCCCATCAGTGCCAGTGCGACGAAGCGTGTCGAGCACGCGAGCTGGGAAATCTGGGTGCATAAACTCGGCCGAACTGAGATTCACAGCGATTCGGAATCCCTTTGGCAATCGGTCTCGCCACTTGCCGATCTGCATGCACGCGGACTCAAGACTCCATCGCCCTATTTCGTGGATGAATCCAGACTCCTCTGCGACTGGGATGAACTCGCTCGGGCCGCACGCTGGATCTTGGCCGTTCCAGCGCATGAGTGCCTCTGCACCAACAAGTCGCCCATCACGATCTACTTGCGCCTGATAGTTGACGGAGAGTTCGGCATGCTTGAACCCAAGGCGCAAACGCGATTCAAGCGCAGAACGTCGGTCGACCTTCTGCTGCATCTCTGGGTGGAAAATACGGACCATGTTTCGGCCTGCATCTTTGGCAGAATAAAGCGCTACATCTGCAGCCTTCAGAAGCGACTCAGCACTGTCAACTGGATCAACGCTAGCGGCGACGCCGATGCTCACGCTGTGGTGCGTCACACCGACGTCGATGCTGTACGACTCGTCGAGCGCGACAAGCAACTTGGTTGCAGTACGTTCGGCTTTGGCGAGCGCTGCGGCTGAATCGCTTCCGAGCTGTTCGAGAAGCACGACGAACTCATCGCCACCGAGGCGAGCAACCGTGTCGTATGGACGTACCAAGTCGCGCAGACGCTTGCCGACAGCGCGAAGAAGTTGATCGCCGGCAGCGTGACCATGAGTATCGTTGAGGCGCTTGAAACGATCGACGTCGAGCATGAGAACGGCAGCCATCTGTCCAGTGCGTTCGCGGATGTGTAGCGAATGTTGCAATCGATCTAGAAGAAGCCGACGATTCGGCAGGTCAGTCAACGGATCGAAATACGCCAACCGATGAATATCCGCCTCATAGCGGCGCCGTTCTGTGAGATCCTGTACCGATCCTGCGAATCGCACTGCATTCCCCTGCGAATCACGAAGCACCGTGCCGCGAACAAGCACAGGAACCCAACTTGCGTCTGCGCGCCGAAGGCTGACCTCCGCTTCGACGCTCGTGCGCCCACTTGCAAAGGCGTTGTCGAGCAACATTCCAAACCTTGCACCGTCCTTTGGATGAACGTGATCCTTCCAGAAGCCATCTTGCGTCCGTGCTGGCTGATCGGGCTCACCCAACAACTGCAGCCAGCGCGCAGATAAATAGCAGCGATTGGTGACCATGTCCCAGTCCCACCAACCATCGATCGTCCCCTTCATGACAAGTTCGAGTTGCTCCTGCGACCGCCGCAGTTCTTCAAGTTGGTGCTCGATCAAGCGGCGATCAACCCCGTGATCAATGTGTGCAGCGCACTTCTCCGCAAAGACAGTCAGCATCTCAAGAGTCTCATCGGATACTGGCTCGCTCATGCCTGCGACCGCAGGAGAATCAGCGGCCAACACGATCGCCGTGGTGCTGCCATCGCGACCAACGCACCTGCATGCGATTGGTGTGATAAGAGGAACACCCACAAGAATGTCGCTGATGTCCGCGCCAAGTCGCATTGCGCGAACCTTGCTACCTGTCCCAATCTTCTGGGCGATTGCGAGGCCCGCCTGCTCCCAGTGCGCGTGCGGGACGTTCACACCGAAGACTGCAAATGATGATTCCATCGCTTTGTCATACGGAGGTAAAACCCAAACGGCGCCCACTGCGATGTCCAGCACATCGACAATCGCCTCTGCGAAAGCCTGCGCCATCGTTTGCTCCTTCAGCGCACCGAGAAGGTGATTTGAAAACCGATTCAGTCGGATGAGCTGCAACACCTGTCGGTCAAGGCGCGCCTTAATTGAAATCAGTTGCTGCTGCAGAAGATTGTGCGATGCAGCACTAGCCGAAGGGTTGTTGGGCGTCTGCCCAGAGTTCATGCGTCGACCTGACCAGGTCTTCGATAAATCGCCGCAAGAGCTGTGGTGTAGTTGTGATAGGCGTTTCGACCTCCGAGTCGTGCGTACTCGCCGAATCCATACATGCCAAACCAGGGCGGAACCGAACCGCCATTCGCCAAGGGCTGCTGCATGCGGTGCACCAACTCCTCCTTCATGACGCGGTTGAACAACCGTCGACCACGTGCGAGGCAATCCGCTTGAAAGACCGCGATCGGATGCTGCGCAGGATGGCGAGCCAGCATCGCACGCATCATGCGATCCATGTCGTCGAAGATGCGAACCTCGTCGCGCACGGTGAGCCAGAGGTTGGTGCCCGCAACTGCGTCGGTGGCGTACACCAGTTGTCCGTCATCGGTGTGATGAGTCACAACGCGCAAGATGTGGTCATTGCCATACTCCTTCGCAAGGGTCGGTGATAGACGCTCCGCAAGCGCGCCGATGGGAATCGTGTCGCCTTCACTTGCGCTATCGGCAAGACCAAGTCGGCGCAGAAACTCCGGCCATGCTGGCCGACCATCGAGTTCGGCGATTTGATTTTCATGTGCGCGCGTCACCTTGAGCGGATCGCCGCTTGCAACAAATCCATGGGTCGCCTGCGTGTCAACCTCGAGCGTCGGGTCCCAAATTCCAACTGCGAATGCACCGTGTTGTTGCTTCTTCCCATCGATCGCTTGGAATGTTGCGATCCCCTGCATCTGGTCGGAACTCGTCGCGCCGAAGATGACAACATCTGGACCAAGTACGGATTCGACTCCAGCGATGAGCTGATCATTCGCAATATCGATTCCCGATGCAAGCAAATAGATCATGCGAACGGGCTTGGGTGACTTTTGCAAATCACGAGCCAACTCGGCGCCCTTGGCGAACGAAGAATTCCCGTACAGACCATCGACATGCGAGACGGTGAATCCCTCGCCAGTGATTCCCATGATGGCGATGTCGTGAATGGATTCGCCTGGACCCTCACGTCCGACAACACCTGCGCAAGAAGCCGCCAAGACGCGCGCTTTCGGGCACTGCGCACTGATAGCGCGAGAGAGAACCGCCACGTCATGCCCCACGCCAGCGTTGACCAACACTAAGTCGCAGGTTGGTGTTGTGGTTGCATAGGCCAACTCAAGCGCCTCTTGGATGGCGCGTTGGGGATTCACGGAACGGACATTGGCTGATCGAAAATCGAGCATGGGATGCTCCTTTGATTATGCGTGCGGGACGAGGCGAGTGAAGGGTAACAAACCGACGCAGCGTAAGTCCAATTGTGTGATGGTCATTGACCACCACCACCGAATCATGCGATGTCGAATCGATCCAAATTCATTACCTTCACCCACGCACAAACAAAGTCTTTCACAAACTTCTCTTTCGCATCTTCGCTTGCGTAAACCTCCGACAGTGCACGCAATTGAGAGTTGGACCCAAAGACCAGATCTGCTCGACTGCCCTTCCACTTCACCTGCCCTGTCTTGCGGTCACGGCCCTCGAAAGTTTCCTCGGCTGCTGAGGAAGGCGTCCATGTGGTTGCCATATCGAGCACGTTGACAAAGAAGTCGTTCGTCAGTGCGCCAGGCTTTGCGGTGAAAACCCCAATGTTGGAATGATCAAAGTTTGCTCCCATGACTCGCAGACCACCAACAAGGACCGTCATCTCAGGTGCAGTCAGAGTCAGTAAGTTCGCACGATCGACAAGAAGTTGTTCCGCCTGTCGTGCGCTCCCTGTGCTGCAATAGTTTCGGAAGCCATCAGCAATAGGTTCGAGCACAGCGAACGACGCAGAGTCGGTCTGTTCTAAAGTCGCGTCGGTTCGACCTGCTGTGAACTGCACAGTGATGTTCACGCCAGCATTCTTCGCAGCCTGTTCAACGGCCGCACATCCTGCCAACACAATCAAGTCAGCGAGTGAGATTTGTTTCTTGCCGCCAGCCTGGGCGGAGTTGAATTCCGCACGAATCGTTTCGAGTGTTTTCAAGACCTTCGACAATTCTGCCGGATTGTTTGCCGCCCAATCTCTCTGAGGTGCAAGACGAATGCGTGCGCCATTTGCACCGCCTCGATTGTCCGTACCACGAAAAGTGCTTGCGCTGGCCCACGCCGTCAAAGCTAATTGCGCCACTGAGAGTCCCGCGCCGAGAATCTTCACCTTCAACGAGGCGATGTCCTGCGCGTTCACCAATTCATGCGTGACCGCAGGCACGGGGTCTTGCCAAATTAATACTTCCTTGGGAACAAGCGCTCCCAAGTATCGGGTGATCGGTCCCATATCACGATGCGTGAGTTTGAACCACGCACGTGCGAATGCGTCGGCCAACTGCGCAGGGTTCTGATGAAAGCGCCTAGAAATTGGCTCGTAAATCGGGTCCATTCGCAGTGCGAGATCTGTCGTGAGCATCACTGGAGCGTGGCGCTTGTTTGAATCGTGCGCATCGGGCACAGCGTTCTTCGAAGATTCGTCGGTTGGAATCCATTGATGTGCGCCTGCTGGACTCTTCGTGAGTTTCCACTCGTAGCCGAACAAGGTTTCGAAATAGCTGTTGTCCCACTTTGTTGGCGTCGGAGTCCATGCACCTTCGAGTCCGCTGGAAATTGTGCTAGCACCGTTCCCCGTTCCAAAACTATTCTTCCACCCAAAGCCCATCTCTTGCATCGGTGCCGCCTCTGGTTCTGGCCCGACAAATTTATTTGGATCGGCTGCGCCATGCGTCTTTCCGAACGTATGACCACCCGCAATAAGCGCAACGGTCTCATCATCATTCATTGCCATGCGCGCGAATGTTTCGCGAATGTCGTGAGCTGAAGCAAGCGGATCAGGTTTACCGTTTGGACCTTCGGGGTTCACATAGATAAGTCCCATCTGAACTGCGGCCAACGGGTTCGCCAGTTGGCGATCGCCGGAGTATCTCTCGTCGTCGAGCCACTTCTTCTCTGCACCCCAGTACGTTTCGTCAGGCTCCCATACATCGACGCGACCGCCACCGAAACCAAAGGTTTTCAAACCCATCGACTCGAGCGCAACATTGCCCGTGAGAATGATGAGGTCGGCCCATGAAATCTTTTTGCCGTACTTCTGTTTGATAGGCCACACCAAGCGCCGCGCTTTGTCCAAACTGACATTGTCTGGCCAACTATTTAATGGAGCAAAGCGCTGCATGCCAGCGCCACCGCCACCGCGACCATCGCGAATGCGGTATGTCCCTGCGCTGTGCCACGCCATGCGAATGAAGAAAGGACCATAATGACCAAAGTCTGCTGGCCACCATTCTTGAGAAGTGGTCATGAGTGCACGAAGGTCGCTGCGAACAGCTTCGAGATCGAGCGACTTGAACTCTTTGGCATAATCAAATTCCTCTCCCATCGGATCGGCCATCGAAGAATTGTGATGAAGCACTTTCAAGTCCAGCTGATTTGGCCACCATACTCGGTTGGTCGGAGCTGCTGGAATATTCAGGTTGGATCCACCTGCGAAGGGACACTTTGTAGCGCTAGACATGGTCATTTCTCCTGGAGTAGGTGTTAATTAGAGTGCAAAGGTTAGCACGGTTATTTGGTTGCGGTGCAAGAAAGTTTTACAGTGGGAACAACAACATCTTTCAATTCCGATTATTTCATTCGGGTGTAATCTTTCATGATCTTGCTTCAAACTCAATCAGTCATCTGTGAAGAAATGATTGCAAAATGTGGTTGATTCGCGCATCACTTCGAAATCCATACATGGTTGCGGCATTGGTCTTTGCGATCGCACTTATTGGATTGCTTTCGGCGCTCTCGATTCCCGTCGATGTCCTGCCTGTTTTCAAAGCCCCTGCCGTTCAAGTCCTGACTTATTACCCTGGAATGCCGGCGTCTTCGGTCGAGAAGACGATCACGAATCGAATCGAACGCTGGGTCAATCAAGCTCCTGGCGCACGATTGGTCGAATCACGTTCTGTTCCTGGCGTGAGCGTCGTAAAGATTTATTTTCGCGATGACATCAATTCCAACGAAGCGTTGACACTGACGAATTCGCTTGCGCTTGGTGCTCTGCCGAATCTTCCGCCCAACACGCTTCCACCAGTTGCGCTTCCCTTTGATGCGACAGGGACATTGCCCGTTGGGATTCTGACTGTCGCAAATCCCACGCTCGATGATGCGAGACAAAAAGATGTTGCTCGAATCAACGTTCGCAACATGCTTGGCGCAGTGCCGGGTTGCATCGCTCCCATTGTTGTTGGTGGTCAAGATCGAACGGTCTTGATTTATCTCGATCAGAACAAACTGCTTGCGCGCAACCTTGTCTCGGTGGATGTTGTGAGCGCGCTGCGCAAGGGAAATCTGCTCGCCACTCCCGGGTCTGCGTACTTCGGTCCAAATCAAGTCCTTCTTGATAGCAACTCGATGGTTGAAAATGTTGAAGATCTCAACATGCTTCCAATCACCTTCGGTCCGCAAGCGGGAGTTCTGCTTCAAGATGTCGGCCACGCCGAGGATTCCGCAACAATCCAGACATGCCGCGTTCGCATTGATGATCAGAACGAAGTCTTCGTCCCGGTCTACCGCCAACAAGGATCGAGCAGTCTCGCTGTCGCCAATGGCGTGCGCGACCGAATCCCGTACATGGAAGAGCGACTTCCCAAAGAGACGACGCTGAAGTTGGTGATGGATCAGACTGTTGCGATTCGATCAGCGCTCGTGGCACTTGTTGAAGAAGGAGTCATCGGCGCAATCTTGATTTCGATCATGATCTTGTTCTTCTTGGGCAATTGGAGAATGACCGTGATCGCCACGCTATCGATTCCACTTGCACTGCTTGGAGCAATCGTTGGTCTGTATGTCACTGGGAACACGATCAACACGATGACTCTTGGCGGGCTTGCGCTTGCAATCGGCCCCCTTGTTGATGACGCCATCGTGGAACTGGAAAACAATCACCGCAATTATCACCTCGGCAAGTCGCGCATCCGTGCGGCACTTGATGGATGCGCTGAAGTCATGGTTCCCGTCATGGTGGCAACCTGCACAACCGTGATCGTCTTGGCTCCACTGACGATGATGCCTGGAATGGGCGGATTCCTCTTCGCTCCACTGACGATTGCTGTTGGCTTTGCGATGCTCACCTCGTTTCTGCTTTCACGAACATTTGTGCCGATGATGTGCGCTAAGTTTCTGCCAGACGAGCATCGTCCGAGTGCGGTGAACGCGACTGGCGGGATCGCAGAAAACCACGCGAAACCTGCAGGTTTCTTCAGTGGTGCATCAGCGAGCTTTCAAGCCTTCATCGATCAGAAGACCGTGCGTTACACCCGACTGCTTGATTGGGCGCTTGGTCACCGAGGAATCGTTGTCACTGCGATCGTCGCGCTCTTTATCGCTTCGCTCTTCTTGACTCTCAAGATTGGCCGCGAATTCTTCCCGCAAGTCGATGCAGGTCAATTGAGTGTGATGGTTCGCGCTCCGTCGAATTTGCGACTCGACGAAACGGAAAAGCGGGTCATCGATGTTGAAGAATTCCTGAAGGCTTCGATCCCCGCAAGTGAACGGGACATGATCGTTTCGGAAATTGGATTGAACCCAGATTGGTCCGCGGCTTACACCCCGAACTCTGGGCAGCAGGACGCCGCAGTCCGCGTGCAATTGAATAAGAATCGTTCTCTGACTTCGCAGGAGTATGCGATCAAACTCCGACACTTGTTGGAAGCCGATGGTCGATTTGCAGACCTTCGATTCAGCTTCGACACAGGAGGAATGATTTCGACTGCACTCAATCAGGGCGCGGCTTCACCCATCGACATTGAAATCGAAGGAGGCACAACCGAACAGTCGCTTGACCTTGCAAAGGCAATCCGAAACGAGATGTCGACAATCCCAGGCGCTGCCGATGTCCGCGTTCATCAGCGCAATGACGCTTCATATCTTGTGATCAACATCGACCGCGAAAAAGCTGCCGCGATGGGGATGACTGCAGAAGATGTGATTCAGCAGGTCGTGGTCGCCATGAATTCGAGCGTCTCTATTCTTCGAAACTTCTGGATTGATTCGAAGTCGGGCAATCAATACTTTGTCGGCGTTCAATACCCGGAGCACTTGGACCGAACGATCGACGACGTGCTCAGCATTCCAGTTGTTGGCGCTGGCCAAGCGAATTCCGTTGACCTTGGGAGCCTCGTCACAGTCACGCGCCGCGCCGATGCCGTTGAGATCAATCACTCTGGACTTCGCCGTGTTTCTAATGTGTATGTCAACACTGAAAATCGCGACATCGCTGGTATCGCTGCAGACATCCACAAGAGACTCGAGAAGATGACCCTTCCTGAAGGAATGTATGTACGACTCAAGGGTGAATACGCACGAATGAACGAGTCATTCCAAAGCCTGCTCTATGGCCTTGGACTTGCGACGTTGTTGGTGTACCTGTTGTTGGTCACACTCTTTCGATCATGGGTCGGACCCTTCATTACTATTTTTACAGTTCCCCTTGGTTTTATTGGCGTGCTTGCGATGTTGTTCGTCACGAACACGACGATCAATGTGCAGTCCTTGATGGGAGTGATTTTTCTCGTCGGCATCTCCGTCAACAACGGAGTCTTGCTTGTTGACTTTGCGAACAAGCAAGCCGCTCACGGACTGAATCCGACCGAGGCGATCAAATTGGCTGCGGCAACTCGTTTCCGACCAATCGTCATGACATTCCTAGCGACGGTCCTGGCGTTGACCCCGATGGCGATTGGCTTTGGCAAAGGAAACGAAGCAAACATTCCACTCGCTCGCGCGGTCGTCGGGGGCATGCTCACATCAACTGCGCTGACACTTTTTATGGTTCCAATTATGTACACCCTGCTGATGCGCAAGGTGCGTCAAGATCCCGATATCGAGGCAGAACTTGCGGCATAACCGCTCTCGATCGACCCGCAAATTATTGAACAGGATGCGCTCACGATGAAAGACACGAAAGAACAAAAAGGCTGGAAATCAGTACTGTCTAAGGCATTCACATTGGTGATGATCGTCGGGATCTTCTATTGGCTGATCACCACAAACAAGCCTGTCGAAACTGTCGCGCAAGACGCAGCGGAAGTTTCCAGTCCGACCTCACCGCCTAGTCAAACTCCTCAAAGCGCCGCAAGAACGATCCGCACCAAGAGTGTTCGAGCAAAGAAAAACCCCTCCCTCGAAATCGCTATCGACCAACCTGCATTTGTCGCACCCTATTACAGAGTGAACTTGTTTCCTCAAGCTGCAGGGATTGTTACTTTCATTGAGAAATCAATTGGAGACAAAGTGACATCTGGCGAACGTCTCGTGGAGATTCAGGTCACGGGCGACGGAACGAGTGCGTCGACTCCAAATCAAATTGCAGTTATTCGAGCCCCATTCGACGGCGTTGTTGCCGTGCGCGGCGTCGACGCTGGAACCTTTGTCCAGAACGCAGTTGTCGTTCCTGGTGTCGCATCGCTGATGACAATCGAACGGAGCGACATTGTGACTGTGTCAATGTTTGTGCCAGAGAACTTTGTCGCGTTTATAGACAAGAACAGCGAAGTCATCATTCATATCGATGCCCTTCCTGGAATCGCACTTCGAGCCAAGGTCTCTCGCCTTGCGCCATCGCTGCGTACATCCGATCGAACTGTCATGGCAGAAGTGGATCTTTACAACGGAACTCCAGCAGAGTTTGAACAGTTCGCGACGAAAATGAAAGCGAATGACTTTGCTGATCTGAAAAGTCGAACGATGCCTTCGCTTCCAACTCTGCCTGAAAACCAACAGAGCCATATTCGGCTTCTTCCTGGCATGTACGGACAAATGCAACTGCTTCTCCCCGCACTTCGCGAAGTTGAAATGCTGCCCAGTCAAGTTGTGGCACGCCGCGGAGGGGTGCCATACATCTATGTTGTTGAAGATGGAAAGGCGAAGAAGGTATTGGTCACAGTGGAATTCGATGATGGAACGCAAGTGCGGATCCGACCAATCGACAACGATGGCAAGCCCGCCAGCGCGCTGCCTGACACCACTGAATATGTGCTCAGCAATCAAGGCGAACTGTCAGACGGACAGGCCGTCACTGCAACTCACACCGACTGGTAGCGCTCCGTCCCAACTGGACTGAATTTCACAACGAGTCGACGAACTCACCACGGCTTGAGAGATCGAGCCGCATTGCCGATGAGTGCAATCAAACGATCGCGCATCGAGACCACGAGATGCGTTTCCTCTGCAATTCCAGAGGCGATTCGCCGATTGGTCGAGAGCTGCCGAATCTCCTTGGCGAACTCTGGCCGCCTATTGAGAACCGGCAACACGCTGACCTTTGCAAGACGAAGAAGCGTTGCGCCATTTGGACCTGCGACGACATCTGCTGAGCGTGGTTGATCCAAGAGGAGCGCCATCTCACCGAACGCTTGTGGCGCATGAAGTTCGACTGGTTCCTTGTCCTTTGGCATGACACGGACATCTCCGGAAATAATCAGATACATGTGATCGCTTCGCTCTCCAAATCGCACAGCCAACTCCCCCGCTTCCAAGTGTAAAAGGTGCGCATCCTGCGCCAATTCATTGCGCTCGGACTTGTTCATGTACCGCTCGGCGAAGAGCGGACAGGCCGCGAGATAGCGCTCGAACTTCGCCACTCGGCCGTGTTCTGCGAGAGAGTGCTCGGCCTCGGACTTCATATCAACCATGCGAACACTGCGAATCGGGAACGGAATCTCAATCGTGCTTTCATTCAGCGCGTACCAAACTCGAGTGAGTACCGCATCAATATTTTCGTCCATCATGCGGCGATCCGCAACCCAGAATCGAAGTTCATAGTTGATCGACGAGTCGCCGTAACTGATCAGATGAACACATGGCGCAGGATGATCCAGGACATCAGAATCTTGCTTGAGCACCTGAAGCATCACATCCTTTACGCGCATCGGCGGCGTGGCATATGAAATCCCAATGATGCGCCGAACCCGAAGCGCACGCGACGGCTGATCGAGATTCAACACCTCCTTTGTCAGAAGTTCACCGTTGGCGATGATCAGCATTTGCCCATCGAGTGTCTTGATGCGAGTGGATCGCAGGCTCGTATCCCAGACAACGCCCTCAACACCGTTCACACCAATCTGAATCATGTCCCCTTTTTCAAAGACTTTGTCCGCCTGTAAATCGAAGCCCGAAAACAAATTTGTCAATGTTCGCTGCAAACCAAGACCGAGAATGAAAACGAGCGCGCCGCCGATGCCGATCACAACGGCCTTGATCGAATACTGACTTGCAAAGTGAATCTGATAAATGATCGAAAGACCAGCCACCCAGAAACCGAATCGCAGCAAAGCTTTTTGCAGACGAACAAGGTCGGCTCCGTAAATCACGATGCAAAGATTGCTGAGCGCCACGACTGCGAAACTGCAACCGGCGAACAAGAATCCCAGTTCCATAAAAGTCCGAAGCAGTGGCACCGTCAACGAATTTGATCCTTCCGATTCATGAAGGACGACTCCGATTGAATACTCCCAACCACCATTGATCCCAGTCCAACAGAAAACTGCAAGAAGCAATCCAATTCCGATATTGCGAGCGTCGCCATGAGTCTTCACGACAAGCCGTGAACCAAGCACAACGAGATAGATCGCCAAGATCCAGAGCACTCCCAGCAGAAATGGACTGAGTGTCGAAATCGATTCCGCGGCGAGTTGCATCAAGACGAGTGACTTCATTGACACATTCTCACGCATTTTTCACTTCTCCGCCACTCTCCGCCAAACTCGCATGAGGCGGTGACTTGATGGGGGATGAAGCACTGCACAATTCGCCACTATTCTGCTGACCGTAATGAAACAACTCGCCCCAAATAGCGCCGCTGCGAGAGATATTGCAAATGGGCGATACGTGGTGCGGCCGATGTCGCAGCGCGAGATCGATGAGATCGTCATTCCGCGCATGCGCAGTGCGGGATGGAATCCAGGAATTCACGACGCATCGACTTTCATCGTTGCGGATCCCAACGGTTTTCTCGTGGGACAACTTCATGGAAAGCCGATCGCTTGTGTGAGCGCTGTGCGCTATGACGACTCCTTCGCATTCTTTGGGTGCTACTTAGTCGACGAGGCGTACCGCGGATACGGGTATGGAATGGCGATGCACGAAATGGCGCGAAAGAACGCTGTGGGTTGCGTTCAAGGCGGCGATGGAGTGCTTGAAATCATCGCAAAGTATGAACAGATCGGACGGGTTGCGGCATACAAGAACATTCGCTTTGAGGGCGTTGCGACGAGTGCGATGCACAGAACGAAAGATGCCACCGCAGTCGATGTCCGCAGTGTTGATTTGCAAAAAATCGCCCTGCTTGATCGTGCGTGTTTCCCTGCCACGCGAATCGCGTTCTTGCGTGCTTGGCTTTCGCAACCAGATGGAAGTGGATTTGCTGTGATGAACGGAGAATCTGTTGAGGGCTTTGGATTCATTCGAAAATGTTTCCAAGGTCACAAGATCGGGCCACTCTTTGCGAAGACTCCCATTGCTGCTGATGCGATCTTTCGATCGCTGATAAGCACGATTCGACCTGGAGAATTATTCTGGTTGGATGTCCCAGAGCCGAATGAAAATGCGCTTGGTTTGGTCCAAAGAAATGGCATGAAAGAAGTCTTTGCAACGATCCGCACATATACCGGCACACCGCCCGCTCTTCGACTTGATTGGGTGTATGGCATCACGACGTTTGAGCTTGGGTGATCGCTCATCAAGCGCAGCGTGTGAATCCAAGCCAACATTGACGGACTATGCTCCCTCAATGCACAAGACCTTCTGCTCGCCGTCCAAATACACGCAAGGAATAAACGCGACACAATCGCTTGGCGCAGAGATGATGGTCATGGGACTTTCTGGACCGGTGTTGATTGTGGCCAGCCCTTCTCCGCAGCGAATACTTGAAGCGACATGGCGCAAGACGTTTGCCGAAGCAAAGATTGCTTTTACGATCCATACCTTTGCCGGCGAATGCACACACGCTGAAGTGAAGCGCATCACTGCGGCGGCCACGGCGACGAAGTGCCAGACGATCGTCGGCGCAGGTGGTGGCAAAGTGCTTGATGCTGCGCGATCTGCCGCAGCATCGATGAAAGTTCCCTTTATTAGTTGCCCGACGATCGCAACGACTGATTCCCCATGCTGTGCAATCTCAGTCATCTATAACGAAGCAGGAGTCGTTGAGGAAAGTCAGCTTCATAGAACGAATCCGGCCCTCGTGCTTGTCGACACACAAGTGATCGCAGAAGCGCCAGCACGGATGCTCGTTGCGGGAATGGGCGATGCGCTTTCAACTCTATTCGAGGCTCGTGCGTGCGTTGCGTCGAAGAGTCCAAATATGCGCGGCGGTTCGTGCACGCTGGTGGCTCTGGCGATCGCAGAGCTTTGCTATAAAACACTGCTTGCCGATGGAGTTGAAGCGCTGCGTTCAGCGAGCGAAAAAACGGTCACTCCAGCGCTCGAACGGATCATCGAGGCAAATACGCTTCTCTCTGGGCTTGGATTTGAATCGGCAGGACTTGCTGCTGCACATTCGGTTCATAATGGGCTGACTGTGGCTCCGGGCACGCACGATTTCTTGCACGGCGAAAAAGTTGCCTTCGGCGTCATCGCCCATTTGATGCTTGAAAAGGCGAGTCCCGCGCAAATCGATGAAGTGCTGAACTTTTCCTATTCGATCGGACTGCCGATGACACTGTCCGACATCGGCTGCGCAAACATGACGAGTGACATGCTGGCCAAGGTCGCGGTGCGGGCGACGATTCCTGGCGAATGGATCCACAACGAACCATTTGCAGTGACGCCAAAGATGGTTGAAGATGCAATTCTTGCTGCCGATGCTGCAGGACGCGCGTTCAAGGCGAAACGCGCGAGCGCTTGAACAAATTAGTACGGCGTCTTGCTTGCGGTATTGCGCCACAGCACAAATGCTGCGCTCGCCTCGTCGCGCAACAACTGCGTCATCGGGATCGATCGTTCATCGACTGGCTTTGAAAGTTGCTGATAGATGAAGTTGTCATCGAACTGGATTGCGGCGGCGTCCAACTTCGTGTTGGCATAAAAAATTGCGTCAAGCCTTGCCCAGTAGATAGCCGCCAAACACATCGGACATGGCTCGCAACTCGTATAAATAGATGCGCCCCTGAGATCGAATCGTGCGATTATCTTGCACGCCGCACGAATCGCATTGATTTCGGCATGTGACGTCGGATCGTTATTTGCAGTGACTTGATTCCAACCTTCACCGACAATCACGCCATCTTGCACTACGACTGCGCCGAATGGCCCCCCACCGTGCACTGCAACATTCTGCACCGACAGCTCTATTGCGCGGCGCATGAAACGCTCGTGATTTGAGTCCTGAGTTGAATTGGGAGTGGAATTGGGCGTGGAATTGTCAGCGGAGTTCATCATCGCATTCTCATGATAGATCACGCTTGCTCACAAACTTCCTCGCCGCACCCGTAATTGGGTCGCGAAACTCCACGCTGCGTGCAAGCAACTGGAGCGGCTTGGAATAATCCCTTCGTGCGTCATCGGATGGCTTTGGCTGCATGATGGGGTACATCGGATCATTCAAGATTGGAATTCCAAGCGCGGCACAATGCACCCGCAATTGATGCTTGCGCCCTGTGACTGGTCGCAATCGGTAAAGCGCATGCTCGCCCCGCGCCTCCATCAACTCGATATGTGTCAGAGAATTCGGGTCGCCCTTGGCAGTCTCTTCACGCATTCGCATGAAGTGTTCATCCTGCACCATTCGACTTTCGTATGTCATCGGAAGTTTGAGCGATGCGTTGGCACGTCCAACAGCTTCATAAGACTTTTCAACTTCACGCTGACGAAAGAGCGCTTGGTACGCATCGCGCTGGGAATCTTGGATGCAGAAGACCACGATTCCAGCAGTGCCGCTATCAATGCGGTGAATCGGAACGAGCGCGTCGATTCCAAGACGTTTCTTGAGTCGAACAAGCAGAGTCTCCTGCACGAAGCGTCCCGATGGAATGACTGGCAGAAAGTGCGGCTTGTCTGCGACCACAAGATGTTCGTCTTGAAAGAGAACTTGCTCCTCAAATGGAATGGGATCCTCAACTTCGATCGATCTGTAATAGAAAACGCCAAGATTCGCTTCATGGAGGCGGTGCTGCGTGACGGCAACGCCGCGCTCATCCATGACTTCTCCCGCAGATATTCGGCGGTTCCATTCACTGGCGGCAACGCTCGGAAATTGCTCGACGAGACAGTCGAAAATCGTATTCCATGGACCAACGGGCAAGACTGTGCGACTTGGACCGACTCCGCCTCGAGTTGCGAGAGGCGCCGAAGGTTTCGCCGGAGTTTTCGTCTTTCGAGCTGCGGTCATTCTGGGTTCGAGGCGGGAAGTCTACGGCGTTTCCCCACTCGCCTAACCTGTCTGCGTGGCAACTATCGGCAAACGAAATCTCCTCAGCATTACGCGTGAGACAAATTCTGGCCTCTATCTCGACGGCGAAGAACTAGGCGAGATTCTGCTTCCTGGGCGCTATGTCCCTCGCGACCTCGAACCCGACGCAAAGTTGGATGTCTTTCTTTATCGCGATTCGGAAGATCGACTTGTGGCGACAACAGAAAAGCCATATGCGATGGTCGGTGAATTTGGATATCTGACCGTGAAGCACGTCCACGAAAGAATGGGCGCATTTCTGGATTGGGGACTCTCGAAAGATTTGCTCTTGCCGTTTGCGGAACAAGCGAAACCGCTCCAAGCTGGCAACCGCGTCATTGTTGCAGTCTGCATCGATCCCAATACCGATCGGATTATGGCGAGTGGACGCATTGTCGATCACATCAGCAAAGAACCTCCGACATTCAGCGAAGGGCAATCAGTGCGACTTCTTATCACTGGCGAGAGCCCACTTGGATACACCGCCATCGTCGAGCACACCCACCTCGGATTGCTTTACCGAACTGAACTTTCAGCGCC
The DNA here is from genome assembly GCA_903919715.1 of uncultured bacterium. Taxonomy (GTDB): domain Bacteria; phylum Planctomycetota; class Phycisphaerae; order Phycisphaerales; family SM1A02; genus F1-60-MAGs104. Next base: position 22,955 of record CAIXJC010000011.1, read on the forward strand.
GATGGTTGTTGGGCAGCGCATCACTGGATTTGTGAGAGAAGTTCGTCCCGATGGGAAGATTGATCTTGGACTGGATGCCGCTGGATACGGGCGAATCGCGCCGCTGACGGACCAGATCATCGAGGCGCTTCAAGCTGCAGGCGGGAGGTTGAATTACGACGATGACAGCACGCCAGACGAAATTCGCCAGCGCTTTGGAACGAGCAAAAAAGCTTTCAAACAAGCACTTGGAAATCTCTTTCGCGAGAGACGAATCGCCTTCATGCATCCTGGGATTCACCTCGTCGAGCAGTGAAGCGAACCACAAGCGCTGATTCTCTGCGGTAACCTCTCGACTCGGGCGCTTTGCCCATTTCAGCGGCTTCACTTCCCATAGGGAGAATTCAATGAACGTTTCATTCCCGAAAATTATTCGTCAACTTTTTATCGCCGCTCTTGTGCTGTCGAATGCAACCTTTGCGATCAACGTGCATGCTCGCGGAGATATTCCAGACGATTGGTTCTTCGAGGGTGCCAACAGGCCGAAAGCACTGCGTGATCTTGAAGGGAAGCCTGCGCCAGAAATCGTCACACAAGCATGGATCGGCGATCCAACGACAATCGCTGCAAATCGTGGCAAGGTCGTCGTTATCGACTTCTGGGCAACTTGGTGCGGTCCGTGCATGGCTGCAATTCCTGAAAATGTCGAGTTGATGAAAAAGTCCGCAGGGAAACCACTCGCTTTCATCGGCATCCACGACTCCAATTCTGGTTGGAATAATGCGCCGCAAGCTGTCAAGAGTAAGGGAATCAACTATCCAGTTGCGCAGGACAAAGGAGATTCTGCGAAGGCGTATCAGGTTTCATTCTGGCCAACATATGTTGTGATTGACCATGACGGCATCGTGCGCGCAGCTGGATTGATTCCGACTCACGTCGCAGAGGTCGTGGAAATGTTGCTGAAGAAAGTTCCAGCCGCATCCGCAACGGGGAGCGATTCATCCGCTTCCTACTTTGGCGGAGCTGCGCGCCCCTCGTGGCTGAAAGCGATTGAAGGAACCGCTGCACCTGCATTACCGCAAGATGCAAAGTGGATCGGAACACCAGTCACGGCAGAAGCGCGTCAGAATCAAATCGTGGTGATGCAGTTCTTTTCGCCACAGGGCGATGCTTCGATAAAACAACTGCAGCAAGTTGCAGAACTCGCGACAGAATTTGCTCCCCAAGGTGTCGTCATCATGGGCATCTGCGATGCTCGAAGCAAGTGGCCCGCCGCAAAGAGTGCAATTGAAGGCAAAAAGATCACGATTCCAATCATGCAGGATCGCGCAGTACCAGGCGTTGCTGGAAGCCAACCTCCAATCATGCTGGGAACAACTGCTGCGGAGATGGGAGTTCGACTTGCCCCAACCACCGTAATCATCGACCAAAATGGAAAAGTGCGGGCCGCTGGAGTGCGCCCTGACAAAGTCAAAGAAATGATCAACACGATGCTTACTGAACCGATTTCTGCGCCAAACACACCGAGCAAATGAACATGACAACTGGAAATACCACAAGTAACAATATGAGTTCTTCCACATCACACCCTGCCACCGTTCCAGCCGTTGGTGCTTGCCCATTTGCCGACACCGTTCGTACCCACGTTGGCAAGACCGTCGTTGGACAGCAAGTTGTTGTCGAGCGCGTCATGATCGCACTGCTGACCGGCGGGCATCTGCTCCTTGAAGGTGTCCCAGGCATTGCCAAGACGCTCATCGTCCAGTCTGTCGCCAAAGCGATCGACCTGAAGTTCTCTCGCGTGCAGTTCACCATCGATCTATTGCCATCGGACATTCTTGGATCAGAGATTCTCGATCAGAAAACAAGCGAGTTTCGCATTCATCGTGGACCGATTTTTACCAACCTTCTGCTCGCTGACGAAATCAACCGCGCATCACCCAAAGTCCAGTCGGCGCTGCTCGAGGCAATGCAAGAGCGAAAGGTTTCCATAGGCGATACCTCGCACGTTCTTCCCGCGCCCTTCTTAGTGATTGCGACACAGAATCCGATTGAACAATCTGGAACATTTGAGTTGCCAGAGGCGCAGTTGGATCGATTCCTCTTACGCCACCGCTTTTCATATCCATCAGCGGAAGAAGAAACCGAAGTTGTGCGCAGAAGCCTGAAATTGAAGCTGAAACGTCAAGGAGATGGCGCGGTGCCGATGTCGGCATTCGATGCGATCGAAGATGGGGCGAAGCTGCACATCCGCGACCTTTCCGAGGCGATGGCTGCAGTGCAGAATGTTCATGTCAGCGAAGTCTTCTTGCGTGACTGTGTTGAGTTGGTGCATATGACGCGAAAGCATCCGGACATTGAATTGGGATGCAGTCCACGCGCCGCACTTGCGCTCGTGCACGCCTCTCGCGCAAGAGCGTTCCTGCATGGTCGGGAGTACACCATTCCAGAGGACTTCTTCGCACTTGCTGAGGATGTCATTCTGCACCGCATGCGACTCTCGTACGAAGCGCTTGCGATGGGTCGAAAGTCAACCGATGTACTGACCGAAATGCTCCGCTCGCTTGCATAAGAGTCCTTGCGCGTGACGACTATTCTGCGACCACCTGACGAACTTGCGCGCGGCGACTTTGAAATGGTCGTTCGACGACTCGCAGACGATCTTGCATTTGGAATGGATCCATCACGCTTCATCGGATCAGGTCTGGAGTATGCGCAGTCTCGCCCATATTCCCCTGGCGATCCAATCAAGATGATGGATTGGAAGATCACTGCACGACTTGGAAAGCCGTTCGTGAAAGAGTACGACACGCCGAAGCGAACGAATGTTTTTATCGTCGTCGACACATCGGCGTCGATGGGGATTTCGTCGACCACGATCACGAAGCATGATCTTGCGGTCTGGATTGCATCTGCGATTGGTTTGATCGCTCAGCGTCGGATGAGCCCCGTCGGAGTGATCGGCGGCGGCGAGCGTGAAACACGCTTAAATCCAAGCCTAAATCGTGGCGATCTTTGGCAGGCACTCGACCCGCTTCGCACAATCGGCCCGAATGAACAAACGCGACTAGCGGACCGCTTGGGCGATCTTGATCTGCGCGCAAAGCGATCGAGTGTCTTTATCGTCATCAGTGACCTGCACGATCCCGATGCGATTCCTGCGATCCGCCACGCTTCTCAGAAGCACGACTGTGTTGCGATCCATCTGATGGATCCAGCTGAACGCGGAAAACTCCGCGCTGGCTTTTTCCGCGGTCAAGAGGCAGAGAGCGGACGGTCATTTATCGCGCATGGCGGATCCGCATGGGGACGCGAGGGTGAAGTCGCCGCCGACTTTGCACGTTGCGGCACAAGCTATCTCCGATTGCAGACTGACCAACCGTTCATCGCACCCCTTCGACATTTCCTCTCATTCAGACCGATGATGGGCGGAGGTCGCGGATGATCTTCACCCACCTCATCGCTGCGGCGCTCGCGTTCGCACCCACTGCAGACGAAAATCCAACTCCTCGAGGCATCACGGGCAGCGTGACGATCTCGCACTCGGGCGATCCACTGCAAGCCAAGCTCGATCAGGATCTTTCTTCGCCACTGCTGGTTCGCATGACGGATCTCTCAGGCGCCGATCCCACATCTAAACATCGATATCGAATCGACTTTATCGGAGCGGTTGCTGGGTCATTCGACCTGCGCTCGATGATCACCCACCGCGACGGAACACCTGCGACAGAAATCGCTGCAATTCCAGTCAAAATCGTCTCTGAACTGCCAGAGAAATTTGGGAGCGATCTTTTTATTGTTTCTGCAAAGCCATTGTTCGCACGAAGTTATTACCGAGTGATTCTCGGTTTGATCGCTGCAATTTGGATTGCAATTCCAATTTTCGTATTTGTCCGCCGAGTGATCCGTAATCGACCCGCTCCTCCTGCGCCCCCACCACCACCGGCACCGACACTCGCCGATCAACTTCGACCACTTGTAGAGGGAGCAATGAACCAAGGACTTTCGGTGCCCGACCAAGCACGACTCGAACTTCTGCTTATGGCTTTCTGGAGCGAGCGCCGCAATTTTGCAGCACTACAACCTGCCGAGGCAATCGAAAAACTTCGCACGGATCCAGAAGCAAGCACCTTACTGCTGGCAATTGAACGCTGGCTACATGCACGCGGTGGTGCATCGCCTCAAGCCGCGCAAGGTCTTTCGCAGTTACTTGATCCGTACCGTGGTCATGCTCCTATTGCTGTTGCGGAGGTTTCGCAGTGACATTTACATATCCGATGCTCTTGTTGCTCTTGGCAATTCCAGCGCTGATGTTGTGGGCGGTGCCCTATCGCAGATGGGGTCTCCGTCTCCCGTTTGATCACCAACCTCATCCCAGTCGTCGATGGCTTTCCATTCTCCTTGCAACATTCGACTGCGTACCTGTACTCTTACTGGCAGCAACGATCGTCATTCTCGCTGGCCCGCAAACAATGCAACAGCCAAAGAATGCCCGAAAACTGACGAACATCCAATTCTGCCTCGATGTTTCGGGGAGCATGTCGATGGACAATCGCTATGAAAAAGCAAAGAAAGCAATCGAAGACTTCATCGCTGTGCGCGAAGGCGATGCATTCGGGCTAACAATTTTTGGTTCGCAACAAATTCGTTGGACGCCACTGACGAAAGATCTTTCTGCCGTAAAAAATTCTCTGCCCTTTGCCAATCCAAGTCGTCAACCGAGCCATATGGGAGGGACGCTGATCGGAGCAGCGCTGCGATTCTGCAAGGACAACATGATCAACGAAGCAGAACAAGGCGACCGCATGATTATTCTGGTTTCTGATGGGGAAAGTTCGGATCTTGCTGACGATGCGCCCACGCAAATCGCCGACGAGCTGAAGAGCGCAAACATCAGGCTCTACCATGTCCATGTCGCAACGGATCCGATTCCAGATGAAGTTATCGATATCGCACGCGAAACTGGCGGCGAAGCATTTCAAGCGACAGATGCACTCAGCTTGAAGCGCGTCTTTACGCACATCGATCGAATGAAGCCTGCAGAATTTCGGACACTCGGTACGGTTCCGCTGGATCATTTTCAGCCATTCGCAATTGCTTCGTTGGCTTTCCTTGCACTGCATGTCATCGGACTTCTGGGAGCGCGATACACACCTTGGTGATTCAACCAAGCGAGTAACCCAACCATGCAGACTTCACACATCATCATCGCAGCTGCCGTGCTGGCTATCGTCGGGCTGGCTGAATGGATGCACGCACGCCGCGTCGCGCGCGTGGCACGCCTGGCGTTCGGCCCAAGCGGTCGACCTTTACGGTGGACCATTGCCGTGGCACCCGCCCGAGCGATCGCTGCTGCACTTGCGACATGGGGCTTGCTTTTTCTTGTGACATATGATCCGATCGAAATAGAACATAAACCAGCCAAAATTGCATCAAATCATCTTCTCGTGCTGCTCGATGTTTCACCGAGCATGCAATTGAAAGATGCTGGTCCAGAGGCAACCAAAATCAGTCGCGGCAAACGCGCAGGCGAGGTCGTCCAAGGTGTTCTCGACCGTCTTGATATGGAGAACACGCGCATCTCGATCGTTGCGTTTTATACCGAGGCACTCCCGATTGTTCAGGACACATTCGACAAGGAAGTGATTCGCAATGCGCTTGATGGGCTTCCGATGTACACGGCTTTCGAATCTGGACCAACGAATTTGCAGAAGGGACTTGTCAAGGCATTTGAAATTGCTCGTCTCTGGCCTGCAGATTCTGCCACGCTCTTGATTGTGACAGACGGCGATGTTGCAACCGGAATTCCGTCAGTCATTCCAAGTTCGATCGCAGACACGATCGTGGTTGGACTGGGAGATCCAGTCAAGAGCACGAATGTGAATGGGCATGCGAGTCGACAAGACACCATGGGGTTGCGCCAACTCGCAACGCGGCTTGGCGGCTTCTATCACGATGGCAATCGCAAGCACATTCCAAGCGATATCGTCAACGGACTGACGATGATTGCGCCGCGTGTCGGAGGCAATTGGAGCGAACGGGACTTGGCATTGCTTGCGGTCGGGATCGGTTGTTCAACGCTTGCATTTGTTGGCCCGCTGCTGACATTCTTCGGCCGCCCACGCACGTTCTCGCGTGATCGCCGCGTACCGAAACCCCTGCAGAAAGAAGCGCTCGCATGATGTTTTCTCGAATTGCATGGGGATTCTGGGCACTCATTCCTGTTGCAGCAGTGACGTATCACTTTGGACCTGGCCAGACTGCGTATGTACTGGATCGCGCCGCTCGACTGCAGAATCAAGCATCCGATGCGCAGAGTGAAGCGCAACTTGCGCAGGACGCTGCATATTCAAAGCACCTCGAAGCAATCGCATCGAGACGAAAGGCCTTTCTCGAACCCTCTGCCGACAATCAGCGGGATGCGCTCGATGCGTCAGCCGTGGAGGAGCGCGCGTATGCGCAAGCGGCGGCCACATGGAAGACCACCTCTGATCGCTTTCAAGATGTGCTGACCACCCTTGGAGTTTCATCACCAAAGGAAGCACGTGACATTCGGTGGGCCAAGGCCCGAGCAGACGTCCGAGCTGGAGAAATCTGGACCGGCATCGATGAGTTGGAATCACTGGTGACTGAGTTGGACGGTTCTCCAAAGTTGGATGATGCTCTTGGGCGTGCGGCGCGGGAGGAACTTGCGACTGCGTATTACTACGGCGCACGATTGCTTCGGCTTTCTGGAATGCCAGTGCAGGAGTGGCGCATCGAATCTGGAAAAGCACGGCAGCATTTTCGATATCTCGCTGAGCGCGAACTGGCGAAGTCCACAGGCAATGCTGACGCCAACGATGCTGCAAAAAATTATCAGCGAAATCTGGAACTCGTCCTGAATTTGGAACAGTCCAGCCTTGTAGATTTACAGGGGAAGCCGCTGCCGAAAGATTCACCGCGTGCCGGGAAACCTGGGAATAGGCCTGGAAACAAGCCAGAAAAATCCAAAAAGCCACCACGAGAAGATGGTCGAGGTGCGGGTGGCGCAGAAGAAATCCGAGATGGTTGGTAATCCATATGAAGAAAAGAACGACTTCTAGAACCAGAACAACACTATGAAACAAAGTATAAAATTGTTGAAATTCTCATACGCCTTTACTGCGATTTGCGTGTTTGCAAGCGCCACTGCACTTGGTCAAGGCGTCACTGTAAAGCTTGTACCCGCCACACCAGTTCTTCCAGCAAATGCCTCAGGAACAGTTGGGCTTACTGTCATTCAATCTGCGTCAAGTGTTGCAATACCAAATGCAACAGCGATTCCAATAGGAGCTGCACTCACAATTACTACAGACGAGACAAGCGTTCCAGCTGATGCGCAAGGTGTTGGTTCTGCGAATCCTTCGGGACCAATGCTTTCACCAGAACAACTCGACGATGTGCGGCGGGAATACAACGGAGCGAGTTCCCAAGACCGCGAAGCACTGCGCGCGTACTTCCGTGATATGGGAATCGACATCAAGAAACTTCTTGGTGGTCCAGGTGAAGCGATGGAGCCTAACGCTTCGTCACTCGCACAAGCAGTTCGAATGATTGAATTCACGCGAACTCCACAGACAGTACTTGCGGCAAGATCGAAAATCGGATTCGCTGTCGAGGCGAACCCCCCTGCCACCGACTTTGCGGCAACTGCGAAATGGCTGCAATTGCAGGTACTTGCGGGAGAATGGACCGCACTCGGTGACGCACTGCGTGAACTCTCGCCAGCAGATGCAATTGCCGTCTATACGCAGATACTTCAGACGATCAACCGTTCACAGCGAGGCGATCCCAATCAGAAACCAGACCCAGGACTACTTCCAGAAGAAGTGCTTGCGATCGCTGATAGTGCTCCCGAAGCGCTGAGTGATTGGCAAGTGACAATTCTTGCGCAACTCCTCAAAGATGCGGCAGAAAAGTACAGCACAGCACCAATGCTTCAGAAACTTGACGCGAATACTCGAATGTTTGGCAGACAAGATGCCGCACATCGCGAGCGAACCGTCAAATTCCTTGTCGCTGCAGGAATGGCGCTCGACGCCGCTGGATACTTTCCCCCGATTGATGATGCGCGAGCGAAACTTGATGCAGTCGCACTTTTCAATTACGGACGATATCACGAAGACTTCGCAAACAGCAATCGAGCGGGCGGTGAGACTGAAAGTCATTTGCGTACTGCATGGGGTTTGTACTGCGAAACTGCGCTGATCGAAAGTGCAGATGCTGCGCTGCGCCAAGATGCGATGCGTCGCGCAATTGATCTCTTGCCTTCGATGCCTCCTGCAAGAGCGTCAGAGTGGCTGAAGAAGGTCTTTGCGAATGCAACGCTCGCGCCTGCTGCGCTTGAAATCATTGCTTTAAAAGCAGTTTCACTTCGTGATAGCCAGCTTGATGTTGCCCAACGCGCTCAGACAATTTTGACAATGAAAGAATCTGTGGACACCTTGCTTACGCAAACTGGATTGGATATTCGACTTTTACGCGTTCCGCTGCGAATGTTGACAACGGCTCTTGTTGGCGAAGCTGAATCTGCTTTGGAAGGCAATGCTGGGGGTGGTGGCGGCAGTCGCGGCCGTCGCAATCCGCGCCAACAAGGTCCTGCAGGCCCTCAAGAGATGAAATTATTACTTCGTGCGATGCCGAGTGAGAATTGGATGTCAGTACTAGAGCCCAGCCTTGCAAGCCGCACGTATCGAGCTGCAATCGAGATTGCAACCAGCGCAGATGAGGTGGATGTAGCGATCGACTCTTTGTCGCACGCAGTCGCGCGATTTCCAGATCAAGCCGTTGAACTCGCTGATGACTTTCTGTTGCGCTGGGAGACTGGACTTGCTCCAAAGAATGCAGACGATCCCAATCAAATGATGTTCATTGGATTTGTGCGTGATGGAATGACATCAGCCCCGCTCACTCGTGGGCGACAGCGACGAAATCTTGATCGATTGGCGAGGCTGATGCTTGTGCTCGAAGAAATTGGCGTTGATCCCCGAAAACTCCCAAATGTTGCGAAGGTTTTTAGCGCCTGCCATGGTCGCACCGAAGTTTTCACAAAGGAGGGAATCACCAGTATTTTTGGCCCAATTGATCAGATTTCTCCAGAAACTTCATCAAGTCTCGCTGATCAAATGCGCTCGGGATTGAGCGGCGAATGGCGCGATCGAAAAGCTCAGCAAACTGCCGGAATGAAGCGATCACCAGAGGAAATCAATGCGATGGTCGAGCAAGGTTATGCGCTTGCAATTGAGTTGATTGATCACTCGATCGTTGAGAGACCAAATTCGTGGCGTTACGCGGTTACGAAAGCTGGATTGACTTACGATCGCGTGCAATACAAACAAGATCAGAAGAAAGAAGACTTTGCGACATACAACCAATATCGCAAAGAAGCATTCGAGGCGTTTGCTCAAACAGCGAATCGTTACGCGGAGGTGGTACGCCGCGGAGATCAGCGTGATGATCCCAGCGTTTATCTTGCATGGTTCAGCGCTTCAGTCGGTGCGACGGAATTGAATTACCTCACTCGCGATGATTTACTCGTTGAAGGCTCGCCGCAGGATGATCAGATAGATCTGATTCGCAAATCGATTCAACAACTTCCTTCTGATGCTGCAGAACGTCATACCGCCGCGTTTGCACAGGCAATCACAGATGCACTTGAAAAACTTGATCCTGATGTCAAGCCACGTGTCGTACGGCATGCGATGCGAATCATTGGCGACAATCCCGCTGGAGCGCCACTGCGACGATTGACTGATCTTTATCAAGATCTGATGAAGGACGAAATCAAATTACGACTTGCAATCGACGGCGACGATCAGGTGGGCACAAACCAGCGTTTTGGCGCGACGCTCACATTGCGTTTCACAAGCGAAGTTGACCGCGAAACGGGGGGATTTAGCCGATATTTGCAAAACGATGTTTGGGCTCGAGTTGGCAATTCGTATCGTCCGATGAACTATCGCGACCTTCTGAAGAAAAGCCTCAATGCATCATTTGGCGACAACTTCGAAATCGACGGAATTGGATTCTTCGAAGCGCTTGCACCCCCGCGACCTATTCGTGAAAGTGGTGCTGACGGATGGTTGGAGAAACCAGTTGCTTATGTCGTGTTGAAGGCTAAAGATCCCAGCGTTGACCGTATTCCTCAAATGACTATGGATATGCATTTCAATGACACTGCTGGGCCAGTTGTGCTGCCCATCATGTCCAACTCCCCACAGATTGACGCGGCGAAGTCGAGCGGCCCACGACCGATGAAAAATCTCGACGTCGTTCAGACGGTTGACTTGCGCGACATGGGAAACGCGGACAAGGGTCATCCAATCGTCTTCGAAGTTCAGGCGAAAGCTGACGGCATTGTGCCCGAACTTGATGAACTCTTGCCTGACTATAAAAACGCGATGCCCGGATACGAAATCACTTCAAAGGGAATCGAGACGAGAGCAATCAACTTAGTCGAGTCGGATGCGGGATCGTCAGGGATGAGATCGTTCATGCTCACTCAAGCTCCCGAGAAGAATGATTACATCCAAGCAGACGAAACTGGTGCGTATCGCCTACCGACCGAGCGGTCGTGGTTGATCACATACACACCGACGGCGGCAGCGATCGGCAACGCCTTTACTTTCCCAACGCTCAACAAGAATTTGCAAGGAAAGCTTGTTTCGCGCCAATTTGCCGACATGGATGTTGTGACAGTGACTGAACCATCCGTTGCGGTGCGAGTCAGCATTCTGAACGCCCGAAATATGATTTTCGGTGGAGTCGCAATCGCCGCAGCCCTAGTTGGTTTTATCGCACTTCGTCGACGCAAACCCGTTGCGATCGAACAGACCTCGCATCTTCCCACGCGCATCACCCCGATGAGTGTGATCACTGCACTTCGAAGAATCGACTGGGAGCGCGGAGATCTTCTGACCCCAACTCAGCGTTCGTCGCTGAATGCGGAAATCAATTCGCTGGAACAAGCATATTTTGGAAAAACTGATTCGCGTGGACCATCACAGAACGGCGAGGCGACCGCAGAACTTCGCAGTGCGCTTGAACGATGGCTTAAACTAGTGGGCTGAAGAACAAATGAATGTCCAAACATCAATTACTCATCTGACAACTCTCCTCGCAGCAGTGGCATTTGCTGCCTGCCTTCAATGCGTTGGATGCAACATGATCCCAGGCAGGCTGATCGTGGTTGATTCAACGTATTTACCTCCCGTTGTCCCAACTGATCCAAAGGGTCTTCACGAAGTCACGGTCTATTTTGTGCTTGAGAATGTTGGCAAAGCACCGCTGCAAGTCCAACGCCTTCGGACGAGTGCGAGCTCGACCATGACAAGTGAGCCAGAAATTCCATGCACGCTCGAAGCGGAACAAACGATCCGCGTCGCGATGACTGCAACCACCCATGAAGAACGCGTCACACGGTACGCATGGGTTGAAACACAATCAGAACGAGTCGAATTGAAAGTGGTTGTCGATCCTCGAAAAATGCGTGCTGCAGTTGAAGCCGCGAAGCAAGTCAAGTAGGTCGATCAAGTCGATCAACACTTACAGTTCGACGCGCACGGTTTTCGAGCCGTTACATCGAGGCTGGTAATGAAATCGCTTGGCTTACTCCCCGGCGGGAGCGATTCGATGATCTTGCGATAGAGCGGATCTTCCCAGTTCGTCAACGCATCGATGTAATGAGACTTTGGCGTGAGCACGATTTCAGAAAGTCCCGCCGCGATCGCCTGAGCGCGTGTTTCGTCGACAAGCACTGCACCCGCCACGCAACCGACGAGCGCTTCGACATCTCGCAGCACGGCTTCAGGCAGCGGCCGCAAAAGTGCGAGATCCGAAACCGCAACGCGACCGCCAGGTTTGAGCACGCGTGCGATCTCTCGCCACACTTGATCCTTCTCTGGCGACAGATTGAGCACGCAGTTTGAAATGACGACATCAACGCTTGCGTCCGCCACTGGAAGATGCTCAATCTCTCCAAGGCGAAACTCGACATTCGAAAAGCCAGTGCGCTGGGCATAAATCGAAAGATTGCGCCGAGCCTTCGTGATCATGTCGGGGGTCATATCAACACCGATGACCCTTCCACTTGGACCAACCTTCGGACCTGCGACAAAGCAATCAAATCCACCTCCCGCGCCAAGATCGAGCACAACTTCGCCCATTTTTAGAGATGCGATTGCCGTTGGATTTCCGCAGGACAGTCCCATGTTCGACTCGCTTGGAGTTGCGACAAGTTCACTCTGCGAATAGCCGATCGCCTGCGCAAGCGCTTCTGGAGTGAACGTTGCAGGACCGCAACATCCTCCACCAGCAGTGGGAGAACAAGAAGCGTTCGGCGCCGCAACAACGGACGACCATGAGCCGCTTTGTGCGATCCGCGAGTACCCCTCACGAACCTGCTCACGAAGAGCATCGTCCGTGACGGGCTGATTGGCATTTGGCTGTTGACTTGCACTCTTTTTACTTGGTTCGTTACTTTTCATAGCAAACTCCACAGAAGCGGCAATGCCGCAATTTGATTCCCCGAACAAACCGCCGGCCTTCGCACAAGAACTCGCCGTTCGTACAAACTTTGGAAACCTCAAGAATCCCAACGCAGTCGAATAGTTGAATACAAATAGGAATATAGCAAATCACAGCCGAGGTTTCTTGATTTAAGATATCATAATCGTAATATCTATTATGCCTAAATCCACCACGACCGTCGCCCAACACCTCCTCAACCGAGTTGCTCAAATGGGTGCAGCCCATGTCATTGGCGTCCCTGGGGACTATTCGTTTCCAATCACTGACGCAGCCTGCGTCCATCCAGAGATGAAGTGGGTTGGGTGCTGTAGCGAACTCAATGCGGCATATATGGCTGATGGATATGCACGCGTACGCGGAATTGGCGTCTTGACTACAACTTTTGGCGTCGGCGAACTCAGCGCTCTCAATGGCATTGCCGGCGCATTCGCCGAACGCGTCCCGGTCGTGCACTTGGTTGGAATGCCCGCGACGTCGACTCAAGCATTGCGATCCATTGTCCATCACACTCTTGGCGATGGTGATTTCGGTGCGTGGGCAGCGATGTCGAGTCGAATTTCTTGTGCAAGCGCACTGCTTACTGTGGACAACGCTGTCGCAGAAATTGAGCGTTGCCTCAATGCCGCCGCCGCTCACAGTCAGCCTGTGTACATCGGTATCCCAGCAGATGTTGCTGAGACTCCCCTTTCAAACTCAAGCCTTCCGCAGATTCGCCAGCCCCTTTGGTCCATTCATGCAAGTGACCACGATGCGCTCCACGCCGCGGCTGAGGAGATTCTTGAACGCATCGCAAATTCGCGGCGCACTTGCATCTTGGTTGGATCAATCGTGGCACGACTTGGGCTGCGCAAGCAGACGACTGATTTCGTCGAAGCATCGGGTCTTCCCTTCGCCACGATGTGGATGGACAAATCCATTTTGGATGAAACCCACCCACAACATTGTGGCATGTACAGCGGATCCCTCGCAAATGATCAGGTTCGTGAGTTCGTGGAATCAAGTGACCTTGTGATCAATCTTGGCGCGATCCTGAGTGATCTGAATACAGGCATCTACACAGCCCAGCTCGATCGAATGCGCTGCATAACCATCATGCGCAACACGACGACCATTGCGGCAGCTGCATATCGCGATGTGCACATGAGTGATCTTCTTCGCATGCTTTCCGTCGGTTGCAAGCGCGCACCAAAGAAGTCGTCGTGGCCGAGTGTTCAAGGTTTGGGTGCACCTCAGGGAGATCCCGACGGACCTATTGCCTCGCCGTTTCTCTTCCCATCCATCGAGCAGTTCATGCGAACCGGCGACATGGTGTTTGCAGAGACTGGAACTATTTCAATGGGGCTTCTTTCCGCGCGCATGCCTCGAGGCGCAGATTTCATGAACCAAGCTCTCTGGGGTTCTGTGGGTTGGGCGGTGCCGGCGGGAATTGGTGGCGCATTAGCAGATCAGACGCGGCGAACAGTCATCGTTACTGGTGAAGGTGCGCATCAATTTTCACCGCAGGAACTCGGAACAGCATCGCGCATGGGATTAAACCCAATCATCATTGTTGTGAACAATTCTGGCTATCTCACCGAGCGAATTCTTTGTCGCGACCCCGAGATGCAATACAACGACGTTCAACCTTGGAACTATTCAGCACTCCCCGAAGCGATGGGATGCGCTGGATGGAAGAGCACTCGCGTTCAAACCTGCTCGCAGTTCGCCGAAGCTCTGGCAGCAGCAAGCCATCATGGCAACGGCACGTACATCGAGGTAATGACTCCACGCGACGACTTGCCACCATTTGGAAAATCCATTCGCAATTTTTTACGTTCGATGCGCGGCGCCCAAGTCGTCAATCATCCACCGGAACGACCTCTTGAAGCGCTGACATCTGCTCGATATATGGCTTGATGTGCTCATCTTCCATTGTCATAAATTTGTCGAACGTTCCGTCGTAATAGACCTTCCCATCGACGAGCATGACGACTCGAGGCTTCAGTCTGCGCAACAGCCCAGTGTCATGAGTGACGACGATACTCGTACGGGTGATGCCTGATTCTGGCAGCGAATGATGTGTGGACTCGATCAGCAACTGAATGGTCGCGCACATTTCAGGATCGAGTCCAGCCGTTGGCTCGTCATAGAAAACAAGGACGGGATCCATCACAAGTGCACGCGCAATCGCCAGGCGTTTCGCCATTCCGCCTGACAAGTCATCGCGGTCGCGAAGCATGATCTCGTCTGCATTAAGACCGACCGACTGCAAGGCAATCCGTGCCAGCGGCATAATCTGCTCGTCCGTTAGCCCTTTGATCTCTGACGGCCAGAATGCCAAATTATAAAAAACACTCCCACTGAGTAGCGCATTCTTCTGAAAAACAACCGCCCAGTGGACGCGCAACCGGTCGAGGTCATCGTCGGACATCCCACTGAGATTCTCAAGCGGAGAACCTTTCACATCGTGATTCGCCATCATGACCTTCCCCGAATCGGGTTGGAAATGCCCCGTCATATGTTTCAACAAGACAGTTTTCCCGCAACCGCTGCCACCGATTATCGCGATCATCTCCCCTCGACGCACCGTCAAATTGATGCCGCGGAGCACCACCTGATCGCTAAATGACTTGCAAACCTCCTGAATACTGATTTCGGTTGCTTGATCCGAATTGCTTTGATTGGAAGCACCCACATTCGCAGTGCCATTTGGAGTCTGTTTCGAGGGCTTCATTGGTGTGCGTTGAGAATAGTGGCGAGCGCCACATAAGGGATGCTGAAAAATGAGAGCAAGAGACGAAAGGGAGTCCGATCGGACAACATTTCTTGACAAACGCCGTAGCCATGCTCTAATTAAGACACGAAGATCCGAATATCTTTAATAGGAGTTCACAATGTCTATTTCTCGACGCAATCGTATCGCCCTCGCCGCACTGGGAATTTGTGCGCTCGCACTCGTCGGCTCGATTCCGATGACTCTCGAGGACTTCTATGTTCCTGGCACACAAGTTGGCGACACGAATCAATACATGATTTGGTCATCCCATGCATGCATGAATTGTCACGGAACTTCGAACGCTGGGGATCCATATGCAACATGGCGAGGAAGCCTGATGGCGCTTGCGGGACGCGATCCCCTCTTCTATGCGCAGATGGCAACGGCGAATCAAGATGTAGATCACGTAGGAAATTACTGCATGCGCTGCCATGTTCCAGGCGCGATTATGACTGGCAATGCACTTGTAAGTGACGGATCGACTCTGGACGACTATGACCGAGATGGGGTCTCGTGTCACTTCTGTCACTCGATGGTTGATCCGATATTCAAGCCTGGGATAAGCCCTCCAGGAGACAAGTCGATTCTTGCGGCACTGACTGATGTTCCAACCCACTATGGCAACGCGGCATTTGTGCTCGACCCTTCAGGCGAACGGCGCGGGCCTCGACTTGACCACCAAGCGATGCACCCCCTGACCGTATCGCCGTTTCATACATCAGGCGATTTATGCGGGACATGCCACGATGTTGGCAATCTCGCAACGACGCGTCAATCCAACGGGACGTTTCGATACAACGCGATCGATGCACGCTCGCCCACGACTGACCCGCATCAACAATTTCCGCTCGAACGCACATACACCGAGTGGAAGTTGAGCGCATTTGCCAACGGTGGCGTGGACATGGGAGGACGCTTTGGTGGCACTGGTCCAAGTGTTGTTTCTTCGTGTCAAGATTGCCACATGCCGCGGGTCGCAGGAACCGCTTGCGTTTTTGGACCTGATCGGCCAGATGTTTCAAGGCATGACTTCTCAGGATCCTCAGTCGGCGTGCTCAAAATGATCGCGGTGCAAAGCGTCGCAGACCCAGATGTCGATCCAGATGCGATCGCAGCCGCAATTGAAAAATCAATCAATATGTTGCAGAGAGCTGCGTCCGTGGAAGTGGATCAAACTGGCCAAACCGTTCGCGTACGAGTCGTCAATGAATCTGGGCACAAGATTCCAACTGGCCACATCGAGGGTCGGCGGATGTGGGTGAATGTAAAAATGTTCAACGCTCAGAATGCGGTCATCCGTGAGTATGGCGCATACAACGATGTCACTGCGACACTCGATGAACACTCCACAGAAATCTATGAGATGCATGTCGGACTCAGTGACTACGCATCGAAAATGACGGGGCTGCCATCTGGACCAACTGGGCATATGGCGCTCGCTGACACGATAGAGAAAGACAACCGTATTCCACCACGTGGCTTTGAAAATGCAGCGTTTGAAGCGGGTGGCGCTCCAGTCGTCGGGCATTCCTATGCGGACGGTCAATACTGGGATGATTCTTACTTTGCAGTAGTCGCAGGTGCCGCACGTGCTGAGGTCTCGGTGATGTACCAGAATCTGCCGCGTGATTACATCGAACATTTGCGTGACGGCAACCACACAAATACACAAGGAATGACGCTCTGGACATTATGGAATGCGACAGACCGCGGCGCACCGATCAAGATGGTGTCCACAAAAATTCAACTCGTTGAGGCACTCTCTGGAGATGTCAACGGCGATGATCACGTCGACGGATCCGATCTCGCTTACCTCCTCTCGGCATGGGGAACGATCGACTCTCCAGCTGATCTCGACGGAAATCGCATCGTCGATGGCCCAGATTTAGCGATCGTCATTGCGGGTTGGACCGGGTGACATGGCGCAATCGACGCCAGTTGCGCTGACCATCTCGGCGGCAAAGGCACGAGCTTCGAAACACGGTCGAGTCCGTGCGATTGTTCTCGTCGGAGTTCATCTCATCGTCGCAATACACATCGCACACTGGATGATGGCCAAGCGAACGCTTGCGCCGATGGAACTGAACGAATCGATGTACACGCTCGAGCAAGGCGCGATCACTGTCGGCGGCATATTGATGGCGCTCATTCTTTTGAGCGTCCTCTTGTTCGGTCGTTTTTTTTGCGCTTGGGGATGTCATGTTCTTGCCCTACAAGATGGCGCAGCGTGGTTGCTTGAACGTATCGGCATTCGCCCGCGCCCAATTCGCTCGCGACTCGCCCCGTTCATTGCAATTGCCGCAGCACTTTCGATGTTCGTCTGGCCACAGATCGAGCGGTGGCAAGCCGGTCGTGAATGGCTCGGACTTCGAGTAACGACAGACAGCGAAGGACTCGGATCACTGGTCACCGAAAACTTTCTACGCAACCTTCCAGGACCGATCACAACCACTGCGACTTTCATTGTCTGCGGCGGAGTGTTGGTATGGATCCTGGGCTCCCGATCGTTCTGTCGCGTGATTTGTCCCTATGGCGCGCTCTTTTCGGCGGCAGATCGTCTCTCAATTGGGGCCATCCGACTCACGGGCGACTGCGATTCATGCGGACTCTGTACGGCAACCTGCACTTCCCACATCCGAGTGCATGAAGAGACAGCACGACACGGACGCGTGGTATCGCCAAATTGCTTGAAGGATCTCGACTGCATTAAAGTCTGTCCACGCAACGCACTTTCATGGGGGTGGGGCGCCCCGAGTCTCTTACGAAGCCTCGGCGAGTCACGCTTTACGCCGAATCCTTGGACATGGGGAGAGGATGTATTGCTGCTCGTTGTCGCTGCATTCTGCACCATCACATTCCGAAGCGTGTATGGCGAAGTCCCCTTCTTTCTCGCACTCGGACTTGCGCTGATCGTTGCCTGGATTGTCGTCATGACTGTGCGGATGCGCACTTCGCCTGATCTGCGAATCTCAAGAATCCAACTTCAGCGCAGCGGCCGCACGACGCGGGCAGGTGCGGTCTGGTTGACGGCGACGATTGGATTACTGTTATTCGTTGGGCACTGCGGTTGGATTCGACTTCATGAACAACTCGGGCGCAATGCGTGGGCGCAGTGCGCAGCTGACCCAACTGCCGCAGCATCCTCTGGAGCTGCACAGCGTGGTGCGGATCAGTTCGAAGCCGTTCTGCGATTTGGAATTTGGCACCCTGCGTATGTCCACCGCATGCTCTGCGACATCTATGTTTGGAGCGGCCGCGCAGATCTCGCACGCCCCCATGCAATTGCAATGACGGAGATCTGGCCAGAATCTGTCGAGCGCCGTGCACAACTTGAGGAAGTTCTGCGAATGGCGCAGGTTCTGGAGACGAAAGCAAAAAAACTCGGACCGAGTTGACGAAACCCCTATTTCGGATACTCTTGTCCGATTCTAGGCATTTCAACATGCTTCGCGTTTTGCCTCACGAAATAATGGCTTCGGAGAGTACTGCACATGAACACACATTCATTTCATATTCCCGTCATGGGAACTGGCTTCACGATCGACACACCAATCAAGGTTGCGAAATTTGGAATCTCGAGCGTGATTTCGCTCGTCGACGATCACTTGATCGAGCAGATGCGCCGGCGATACTGCGCACTGCACGGCGAAACGTTCGAACCCATCGCCGACAGCGAAAAGGATCACCGAGCACTGCGCATCACGGCGTATCTGAATCTTCTCGACCTGATCGTGGGGCGTCAGATTGGCGAAATGAAGTGGCAATCATTTGATGGGGTCAGCGATCTCAGCCTCTACTTCGATCGCATGCACGACCAGTCCGATCTGAAACGTGCATATCAAGAGATGTTGTTGATGGATGAAGGAGCAAACAAAGTCGTTCGCGGTGACTACCTCCGCACATGCGTGGTCGCTGGCTCTATTGATGTCAACATCATGACCAAAGCCGACCGTGAAAACTCATTCAAGGGAGAAAAGTTGCCGCGAGAATTTTCGGATGCACTTGCGGCGCTGCGTGGCTATGCAAATAGTTCGCTGCGATCATCAGTTATTTTTTCCGCGGGGCTGAATCCGTATCTTTATAGTTATGTCGCTGAATTTGATGATTTCTATGCGGGGATCGGGGAGTCTCCACGCAAGAAAGTCGTGCTCAAAGTCAGCGATTTTAGATCCGCATCGATCCAAGCAAGAACCCTTGCCAAGAAAGGCGTCTGGGTGAGCGAGTTCCGCGTCGAGTCTGGACTGAATTGCGGCGGCCACGCATTTCCCACGGCGGGGCATTTGCTCGGACCAATACTTGATGAGTTCAAACACAAGAAGCGCGAATTGACTGATCAACTCTTTCCGATCTATCAATCCGCACTCCTCAAAGGGAATCGAATTGCGCCATCTGCGCCCTATCCCGTTCTTGTCACTGCACAAGGTGGCGTCGGCACGGCAGAGGAGCACGATTTCCTCTTGGAACATTACGACGTGCATTCCGTTGGATGGGGCACTCCATTTCTGTTGGTGCCAGAAGTCACGGCAGTTGATCAGTCGACCTTGGATGCGCTTCTGGCAAAGGACAAGGATGTCTATCTCAGCGACAGTTCTCCACTGGGAGTCCCCTATTACAACCTCCGCAATTCTGCCAGCGAAGAAAAGCGGTCCTCACGAATCGACGCTCGAAAGCCAGGCAGTCCATGCCTCAACAAGCATCTCGCATTGAACACTGAGTTCGGCGAACCTTTATGCGTCGCATCGCGGGAGTACCAACGAAAGAAGCTGAAAGAGATTCAGAAACTCGATTTGAGTGCATCCGATTTCGCCGCCAAGACAGCGCCCATTCTTGAAAAGTCGTGCATCTGCCGAAATCTTGGAGACGGAGCTCTTTTGAAGTACGGGATCACAGTGAAGAAAACTGAACTGACGCCAGCGATATGCCCTGGTCCCAACATCGCATATTTTTCGAGAGTCTGTTCATTGTCAGAGATGGTTGGGCATATTTATGGAAGGATCAGCGTTTTCAATCCACTGGAGAGTCGCCCCCATATGTTCATCAATGAACTTCGAATCTACGCCGATTACTTCATCGAACGACTCCGGCGAGCGAGTCCGAGTCCCGCGAATAAAGAGATTCACTACTTCACGGAATTCAAGCAGAACCTCTTGAGTGGTATCGCCTATTACGCAGACCTTCTACGGACGATGCGTATGGCCTCCACAATAAGCAGCGACAACTTTGCGTCCGCTCTCACTTTATTGAGCAAGCAATTGGAATTGATCAGAGTCCCAGAACCAACTCCAGATTCAGTTCTTGAGGCAAATGTGATGCTTTCAGTTTCGAATCGCTTTTAATAAAAAACTTGCCTCAAACAAACTTTGTGCTATAGTCGGGATCTACCCCGCCGGTACTCCTCAGGTCGCAGCGCTCTGCTTGCGACACTTCTCTGGGATTCAGCCGGCAACTTTTGGTGGCGCATCGGAAGCGCCCCATCAGTGCCAATAGGCCTGATTCTGCTTCTTCCCGGCTCGTCCGCGGTGGTGCCAGATCCGTCCAGTACACAGACCAACGGTCTCCGAATAGACCAGTGGTTAGAAAGTTGTTTTCATTTTGTCAAACGACACCGCTTCGCTCGTCTCTCCCCCGTCCGCATTCGCTTCACTGAACTTGGTCAAACCCCTGCTCGATGCGCTCAGCGCCGAGGGGTACACGACGCCAACTCCAATCCAATCGCAAGCCATTCCGCCTGCGATCGAAGGTCGCGATGTGCTTGGTATCGCACAAACTGGCACTGGCAAAACCGCTGCATTTGCCCTGCCAATTCTTCACCAACTACTTGGAAAGACAGTTGCGACAACCGCACTTGCGCATGGTCGTGCACCGCGTGCATTGATCTTGGCTCCAACGCGCGAACTCGCTGCACAGATCGGCGAGAGTTTCGCAGCGTATGGTCGTCGCACACAAATCAAACACGCCGTCGTCTATGGAGGCGTCGGACAACGACCTCAAGTGAATGCACTTCGTAATGGCGTTGACATTCTCGTTGCAACCCCAGGACGTTTGATGGATTTGATGCAACAACGACTCGTTGACCTTCGATCAATCTCATTCGTTGTGCTTGACGAAGCAGACCGAATGCTTGACATGGGTTTCATCGATCCAATTCGCCGCATTATGGCGGTCGTGCCGACCAAACGACAGACGATGCTTTTTTCGGCGACCATGCCGAGCGAGATCAAGCATCTTGCAGATTCTTTTATGAAGGACCCAGTTCGCGTCGCTGTCACCCCTGCTTCGTCAACAGTCGACCGCATCGAACAACATCTCTATCAGGTGTCGACTGCGCAGAAGACTCAGCTGCTGCTGTACGTGCTTGCATCAAAGGGCGTCGAACGAACTCTCGTGTTCATGAAGACCAAGCATGGTGCGGATCGAGTGGTCAAACGGCTGCACGCCGCTGGCATTAGCGCACAAGCGATCCACGGAAATAAGGCGCAAAATCATCGACTTCGTGCGCTCGAGGCATTTCGGTCGGGAGAGTCTCCTGTGCTCGTCGCGACGGACATCGCAGCGCGTGGAATTGATGTTGACGGCATCACGCATGTGATTAACTTTGATCTTCCGATGGAGCCAGAGGCGTATGTGCATCGCATTGGTCGCACCGCTCGCGCTGGTGCTTCTGGAATTGCAATCACATTCTGCTCGACTGAAGAGCGCGGACTTTTGCGAAGCGTCGAGAAGCTCACTCGTAAGCAGATCCCACTCTTGGCTCTGCCAACATCTCTCCCACCAATGCCACAACCGGCGGCGCCGTCGAATACGCCAGGGCGAGCGCCAGCGAATCCACAGCGTCGCAACTCCCCTCAGCGAACGCATTCTCCGCAACGGCAACATGCGCCCGAACAATCCCATGCGCCAAAGATGCCACATGCGCATCGCGGTCCATCGGTTGCAGGTCGGTCCATGTCGCGGCGAACGCAAGGTCGCTGACTGGACGCAAAATAAGAACGCAAGTGCACACTGAATTTCACTTTTCTTCATACGCTATTGCACAGAAAGAGAGAATCACACAATGCCTCAATCATCCGCCGTTCAGTGGGTCATCACAATCAATTTCCGCCAAGCAAATTTGCTGAGTTGCCACCGCGTACCAAATCACGGATGGCATGCTGATCAGCAGGCAAAACTGGACAATCCATGGGAAGACTTCCATGAGCATGACCGCCCTTCGATTCTTGGACAGGGTGGAGTCGACGGATCCGCAAAGCGGACGGCTTCGGTTGGGCACGAACAAGAGGAACTTCACAAGCGATTTGCCGCGGATGTTTGCCGCTGGATGAAGAAGGTCACGCAGGAATCCAAGATTGAGAGCGTGAACGTTTTCGCGCCATCACGCGTCTTGGGTTTGATTCGTGAGCAACTTGCGGACTTGAGTGCGCAGGCTAATTTTCATGATTGCGACATCGCAAACCTGAAACCAAGTGAAATCGCTACCCACCCTGCCGTTGTTCGCTCTCTTGAACCACGCAGCGCATCAGCAAAGAGCGGAAGCTGAATTCACGGCTCATCACTGAACTGTGAACGATTCTGCGGCTTGATGTAGCGCCGAAAGCGGTAGCGCCGAAAGCGGTAGCATCGAAATTCGTCCAGGCATTCCCTTCGTCGCACGTTCTGCACGGAGGTATGCATGGCATGCAACGCAGGTGTGCGTCAAGACCGCAAAGTCATCCGATGCCGCATCCAATTGTTTCGCTCGTGCGTGGCTAGCCATCTGATCGCAAATTTCGCGAAACCGCGAACTCATCGCGAAATAAGCTGCGGAATCATTGACAATCCACTCGCCGCCCTCGCTGATGCGTTTGAGCGCGAGTGCGTTTCCCTCAATTTTTGTGTAATCACTCACAACGAGTCCATCGAGAAGCGCCTGTGCATGAACAAGTTTCGATTGCATGACGCCCGACATCGTGGCTTGCGGTGGCGTATCGAATGCGCTTGCCGCTTTGAGCGAACTTGCTTGAGCCGACGAATCGTTCGCCTGACTTCCAGCACAGGACGCCAGAAGGCATGTCAGAAGGCATGTCAGAACTGAAAACGAAAGATGATTAATCCGCTGCATGAATGAAACTCCATTGATTAGCCGAACAATTAAACGACGCTACGAAGTCCAGAAGTTTGGGCTGCTTCTTTCTGCACGGTCAGCACTGGGCACGGGGCGTAATGCAAAATTTGCTCCGCAATACTTCCGAGGAGAAATCGATTGATGCCGGTTCGGCCAACCGTTCCGATGGCGATGAGGTCTGCGCCAACTGCTTCCGCCTCGCGCAACACAGCATCGACTGGACTGTCACGAACCACTTTGGTGTCGATCTCGAGCCCTTCGCGGCGCAACTGAGTCGCGAACAACTTCAAGTGCTCACGAGCAGAAGCTTCGGTTTCACCCCAATATTCAGGCGACGGGATTGGGATATTGATATCGACATAGAGCAGCGGAATTGGCACCGAATGCAGCAGAACGAGGCGTTGCTGAACGTTCGTCTGCCAAAAATAACTGATGGCATATCCAATTGCCCGCGCCGACTCTTGTGAAAAATCCGTCGGTGCGAGAATCGTCTGAATGCCGTGCGCATTTGGCTTCAACCGCTTGCGATATGCCACCACCGGAATCGTTGTGACTCGGATCAGCCGATTCGCAGTCGCACCCATGACGCGCTGCATGACTGTCGAACTGGCATGCGCTCCAACAACAATTAGATTTGCTTTGGACTCTTCGGCGAACTGAGAAACAACGAACCACGGCCTTCCAATCGCACACTCGGTGCGAACAAGGATCTTCTTCGCCGCAATAATCTTGCGCAGCGCCTCCAAGTTTTCACGGACAATTTTCTCAAGCGGACCGTCTTGCTCCGCCAGCCATGGCAGAGTGACATCAATCGCATGCACAAGAATCAACTCCGCACCCTGTTCGATTGCGAGTTGCATTGCCCACTCAAGAGCCTCGGACGCCTGCTTCGAGAAATCGGTCGCAACAAGAATTCGTTGAAGGCTTGAGTATGTTGGAATGCGATCAGCCGCCGAATTTAATTCGCCAGTACTCATTGATGAATGCTCCATATTGGTAGTGATTCTCGCACAAATCTGTGCACATTCTGCCCCAACGGCGGACAATCTATCACACAATGCGTATCAATTTTCATCGGGACGACCCAAAGTTTTAATTGCTGGATCTTCATTCAACATGCGAACCGCTGGAGTATCAAGGTCTTCGAATTGATCGGAACGAGCGGCCCAAATAAATGCTGCAACTGCAGAAGCGGCGATCAGCAACGCAACTGGAATTGCGATCACGATTAAAGTCACTGCCGCACCCCGCTGCGTAATGGATCTGCCGATGAGGAAAATCGCGGCATTCGAAGTGCGACCGCTGTGACCGTGAGCCCACTCAGCGGCATCAGAATTGCGGCAATGAACGGGCTGATCAACCCAAGGGCAGCAAGCGTTCCTCCAATTGCGTTGTATGCAATGCTGATTGCGAAGTTGATATGAATCGTCCGCATCGTGCGCTGCGCACCTTCGATGAGCGACGTGACCTGACGGAGTCCTCCCCCAGTCAGCGCGACATCTGCGTGGGCGATTGTCGCCTGTGCCCCCTGACGAACTGCAATGCCAACGTCCGCCGCCGCCATCGCAGGCAAGTCATTGACGCCATCACCGACCATCACAACAGGTCGCAGTAATTGACTGTGAATAATGCTGACCTTTTCTTCTGGAGTGCATGCGCCACGAACCTGAAATGGCTCGATTCCAAGCGCCGAACCGACTTTATTTGTGATCTGCGAAAGATCACCTGATGCCAACCAGACACTCCATCCACTCGTCTGCAATCCACGAACAAGGTCTGCTGCATCGATACGCACTGGATCGCCGATCGCAAGAACGGCGACGACGACTCCATCAAGAGCGATCAGCGCTGGCGAGAATCCTTCGGCAACGCTGCTCTGGCAACCACTCAAGAGTTCTGCGCTGCATGTCGCGCCGCTGCGCGTCACAAACCCAACACTGCCCACTTCAAGACGTTGACCATCGATCGTGCCTGCAATTCCTTGCCCGAGAAATTCTTGGACATCGCAGACAACGGGTGTTGCAAGTGATGCACACTCTTCAAACAAAGATTCATGCTTGTGATTATGCCAATGCTCGACAATCGCCTTGCCAACAGGGTGCGCACTGTGCGCCTCAAGGAGTGCCGCAAGTCGCACAGATTTGCAATCGCCGACCACCGACATCACGCGCATGGAGCCTTCGGTGACAGTCCCAGTCTTATCCAACACAATCGTCCCCCGCTTTGCGATGCGTTCAAGAACATCGCCACCGCGAATCAGAATTCCCGCTCGCGCAGCCTTACCCAGCGAAGAAACCATCGTTAATGGCGTCGCGAGGCCAAGCGCACATGGGCACGTGACGACGAGCATCGCGACCACCACAGAGAGAACGCGCGATGGATCGATGAACCACCAACAGATGCCAACTGCAATTGCCATGACCACGACAACCAACAAAAACCATCCCGCGATTCGATTCGCGAACTCGACAGTTGGAGGACGCTTGGCGATTGCATCTTCGACCATCTGGGCAATTCCTGCGGCTCGCGTCTTGGATCCCGAAGCCGTGACATCAATACGAATCGGCGATTCGCCGAGCAAGCGAACACCTGCAAAGACGCACTCGCCATGATTGCGGCGGACTGGACAGGACTCTCCCGTGAGGAGCTGCATATCAAAGTGTGCATATGCACTTTGCATCAGGCCATCGGCACTGACCGATTCTCCAGCGGGGATTTCGATTTGATCACCAAGGCGAAGGGCATCAGTCGGAACTTCTTCAAGTGATCCATCAGGCGAAACTCTTCGGGCTGTCTGCGGAACAAGCGCGCAAATTAGTTCGATTTCGTGCCGAGCAGACCGCTGTTGCCGAAACTGAACAAAGCGCCCAACAAGCAAAAGAAACACCAACATCGAAATACTCTCAAAGTAGACACCTGAGCGACCGGCGATGGTCATGGCTGCACCACCGATCAGTCCTGCCGCCAATGCGAGTGCAATCGGCAGATCCATGTGCGGCCGTCGAGCGCGAATTGCATTCAGCGCATTTCGCAAGAAGAGTCGGCCCGGCCAGAGCACTGCGATTGCTGCGAGCAACACGCTCGTCCACTGAAGAAATTGTCGAGTGGGATCATCCATCCATGAAAATTGTGCGCCGTAGAGGGCGAATGCGATTGCCATCACATTCCCACTGATTGCACCCGCGACGGCGATATCGATAAGCCAGATTCGATCTTGGCGCCGCCACTCTTGGCGCGATGCAAGCGTTCCGATTGGACGAACCTGATACCCAAGTGCAGCGATTCGCTGTGCAATCTTGGCAAGAGACGTCTGGGCCGAAACCCATTCGAGCGCGATGACGGATCGACCAAGATCGACACGCGAATTCATGAGGCCTCGTTCCAACCGAGGCAACGCTTCGAGGAGCCATAAACATGCGCCGCACTTCAGACCGTCGAGGCGAAGTTCGGCACGAAGTCGACCATCATCCAACGTTTGAACATGCCTCGACTGGAACTCCGCATGATCGAGGTATGCCTGGGACGAATTTCGATGCGGTCGATTTGGAGATGACCCCTCCGCTGTTTGCATTGCATAATATTTTTCTAACCCGCATTCATGCAGCATCAACCAAACCGCTTCGCATCCAGCGCAACAGAATTTTTCTGCATTGGTTGTTTGGCAACTCTTCGGCATCGCCTGACCACAGTGAGTGCACAGCGCCTGCGATGACTTCTCAAGGATCGATTCGTCATTACGTGATGCTTGATTCGTGACGACAGCGAGAGTCATCGATCGACCACACCTTCCATACAACATGGTGGCTTCTTGATTTGAATTGAATCCACAGTGGAAACGCCGACGACAACTGAAGGTGAGTCGTTCAACCGTTCCGCCACGAGCTTTGCAAGCGGAGCGCGAACTCCTGCGGTGTACACGCCGACCCCGATCATTGCCGCACCCGCAAGCGCTGCGAGCATCCGGCGTTTATCGCCACCGAGCGATGCAATACCTGCGCCGACGAGCGCCAAGATTGGTACTGTTCCAGCCCAGAACATAACCATCACAAGAAGGCCTCCAAGCATCGTTCCCGTCCCTGAACTGACCGCTGCGAACGCCCACAACCACCCGCACGGCAAGAGCGGTGTTGCGAGACCAATCACCATCGAGCGCCGAATCGGTGGCATTGCAGCAGCCGTCCGATGAATCAGAGTCAGCATCCCCTTCATCCAATTGGGAATCGGCACGGCTGCGAGACCTACACCGCCCGCCTGCAATAGAACTGCAACACCCACAAGCGCGACGGCGCAACCGGCGATGATCGCAGCGACATGTTGAATGCCGACGAGCGCACCACCGGAATTCAGCAGAATTCCAAACGCGCCGGCCAACAACCCAACGACCGCATACGAAACAAGTCGCGCACCGTGATAGACGGCGCTTGCGCTCGCACTCCGCCGCCCGCCACACTCCCCTGCACCTGCGCAGAAGGCGGCAATTCCACCGCACATTCCAGCGCAGTGGGGACTGCCAATGACGCTCGCAATCAGAATGCTCGTGGCGAGAGCGATCATTGATCAAACGCTTTCGCTGATGATGTCACTCCAAGCGCCGACGGCGCGACAAATGCAATGTGCCGACGAAATCGATCCGAATATATTTTGCCATTTGCCTCGATGGTGACACGAATTTCCCACTGGCCGTTGATGCGGATGGGAACATCGATTCCGTAACGCCCAGCTCCCCCCGGAGAGAGTGCGAGCTGGATGCGAGAATCAGCAGCACGAATCGGAAACATTTCTGTAGTAACAACTGCGCCTTCAATTTTCACCCCGTACTTATCAGCGATCGTCAATTCCAAACGCGCCGAACGTGGATCCTTACGCCCCGCCACGATGCTTGGCGTCACGATCCAACCAAGCGCGCCATTTTCGGCGATCTGGCGCTTCATTTCATCCCATGCAGCACCCTTTCTGTAATAGTCGGGCTCCGCCGCTGTCGCACTTCCATCGCCCAAAGCAAGCGTGACCATCGCAGTTGCTCCGATGACGGTGCACGACAACATCACAACTGGAACAAGTGCCCAGCGATTTTCGAGAAATTTCCAACCGATCAATTTTCGCATGGAACTTTGACTCATTTGTAACGATGCTCCTCCGCCTCATGGTTTCGACTCTCGCCATTCACTTCCTTCGCACGACCTGCGGATTGTTTTATCGAGAACGGACCCGCAATTGTGAGATGAACGACCGTGCCGAACCCGTGTTCATCATGCACGAAAATGTCGCCAAGCCGACTGCCTCGACCAAATGAATGTGCGGGACACAAGACCGTTATGTCGATTGATCCAGCTTCCGATGCCTCGACCGTCACGTGGGGAATATCGCCTACGACTGAAACATCGCCGATCCCTGAGACCGAATATCGCTCTGAGAGATGCGTGTGATTTTCAACGAGCAATCGAATCGGCGTTGCGATTTCACCCGAAGGCGTCGCCGTGAAATTGGTTCCCGCCAATCGCGTTTGCTCGATCAGAGCAGGCTCACGCCGAATGAGAAGTGTGACGAATGCGGCAAGCAACACTGCAAGAATGGCCGGATAGATCGCAACCCGAAATCGAGGACCTTTTTGTTTCACCCCCTCAAATAGGTTCTGAGTGGAATATCGGATCAATCCCTTTGGCTTGCCGATTTTCCCCATGACCTCATCGCACGCGTCAACACACTGCGCGCAGTTGACGCATTCCAATTGAAGACCATCTCGAATGTCGATGCCGGTTGGACAGACCTGAACACATTTCATGCACTCAACACAGTCGCCAGCAGGCGCTCCAGCCGACTCCAATTCTCGACGCGCTGCCACCCTCGAGCGTGGTTCGCCCCGCTTCTTGTCGTAACCGATCACGAGTGAGTCGCGGTCAAGCAGGACACTTTGAAATCTGCCATAGGGACAAACGATTGTGCAGAGTTGTTCGCGAAAGAAAACAAAGTCGAACATCATCATCGCCACGGTTGCTGCGAAAATCCCAAAGGCCACGGGATGATCTGCTGGCGATCTCACCGTCCAACCAATCAATCGGTCTGTGCCGACGAAATATGCAAGAAACGTGTTGGCAAGGTGTGCGCTCAGCAGCAGGAAGACGGCATACATCGTGACTCGTCGCCACGGCGCAACCGCTTGTTTGGGCTTGCCAAATCCTGCACCAAGGAAGAATCGCTCGATCGGTCGATAGACGAATTCAAGATAGACGGTTTGTGGGCATGCCCAGCCGCACCAAACACGTCCGTAGATTGCCGTCAAGAGAAAGACCGCCACGAAGATTGACAAAATGAGCAGTGCCAACAGCAGTGTTTCCGTAGGCCGAAACGTCGTTCCAAAGAATGTGAATTGCCGAAGCATGACATCGAGCAAGAGCGGCGGCTTGCCAGAAATCCGAAACCACGGAAGCACCGTAAAGACCACAATCAATGACCAAGCCACGACAAATCGTGACGTCCAAAAACTGCCTCGTACCTCACGCGGGGAGAGCCATCGTCTGCTTCCGTCACAGTTCAATGTCGAAAGAACTCGTTCATCTAACTGAGGTAGCGTGAAATTGGGACTCATTACGGATTCCAAGGCGCAATGGATTCACCTTGCGGAGCTTTGGGAACAGCTGGTGTTGTGCCTCGAAAGTGTGCGACATATGCAGCGAGCAACACGCGCTGCGGGACGGGGAATCGCTTCTCCCATGCAGGCATCCCTCGAGGGACCACTCCGCCAGATATCACGGTGTAGATATCGCCAATGCTCTTCACATTGATGTATGAGCCGTCACACAAATTCGGACCGGTTCCACCCCCGCCATCCTTTGCATGACAGACAGCGCAATTGCTTGCGAATAGCCCGGTCGCTGCCTGCATCATTTTGGGGTCGACCATTAATCCCCGAACAGTCTCCGGCGTTGGTTGCAGGTCGCCGAGTTTTGCGAATTGCTCCTCATAAAAAATTCCCATGTCAGCTTGATAGTCCGCTTGAACGCTTGGGCCCACACCCATCATGAAGTACATGGCGTACAGCAGTGCATAGCCAAACGACGCCCAGAAAATTGCCGACCACCAAAACGGCATTGGATTGTCGTACTCCTGAATGCCGTCGGCACCATGAGGAAGAAGGTTGAGATCCAATGGATCAACGTTGTGATGTGTATTCGAATCAGGCATGGGGTTTCTCGCTGTTCTCTGGAGTGTGAGTCGGGCGGTCAAGAGGCAATTCAGCGTCTCTCTGCCACGAAGACTTTGGAACCATAAAAACGTATGCAACAATTGCAAAGAACAAGACTATAAAAATGACTAACGCAATCATCGGCCAGAGACCGGCGAGTGCGAGCATCTGCAAGGGTGCGCGAATCACTGTGAACCTCCCGTTGGCGCTGCGGTGCCAGGAGCATTGACGGTTGGAGCTGCAGGCGACAACGCAATTGGCTTATTGAGATCTGTCCCAAGCCGTTGTAGATACGCAATCACAGCAAGCACTTTCGTGTCTTTGACATCCTCAAGACCGTCTGGCTTTCCATTTTCAGTGATCAACTGATCAAATACTTTTATTGCCTGCGCATGAGCCAAGTCCTGTGCGTTGGCAATCGTTTCCGGACTGTACGGAACGCCAATAGCGTGAAGCGTCTGAACGGCCTGCGTCGCTTGAGACCAATCGATCGGTTGATCAACAAGGTGTGCGAACCTCGGCATGATCGATCCAGGACTTGTATCAACAGGATTATTGAAATGGCGAAGATGCCAAAGTGCGCTTGGATTTCGAACGCCTTCTCGAGCAAGATCAGGACCAATCCGACGACTTCCCCAGAGGAACGGATGGTCAAACACACTCTCGCCCGGCTTTGAATACTCACCGTATCGCTCGGTTTCAGCAACGAGCGGCCGAATCATCTGCGAGTGACAATTGACGCAACCTTCGCTGACATAAATATCACGCCCGATGCACTCGAGTGGCGTCAGCGGTTCGACAGTAGAAATGCGCGGAATATCGCTGCGAATCGTGAACATCGGGACAATCTCAAAGAGACTTGCGACCACGATCGCGATCGCGACCCACACGATAAATATCAGCGGTAATCCCTCAAATCCGCGGTGCCACCGAAGTCGCGCGAATCGATCGAGTGCGAATCCGACTGGAAGCACACTGTTGGGCGGCAATGAAGATGGCGGCGATGGATGTGGTCTCCACGACTTTGAGAGACGCGCCGCCTGATACACGGGCACGTCATACACACGCGGACGACGCAACCATGTCATCAGTAAATTCGAACAACCGATCAATGCGGCGGTCAAATACAGCGTCCCTCCGATCGAACGAATCCAGTAGAGCGGAGTCAATTTTGTAACCGTTGACAAGAAGTCGTACTGCAGAACGCCATCTGAATTGAACGTTCGCCACATGAGTCCCTGCGTCAATCCCGCCGCATAAATCGGGATGATGTACAAAATGATTCCAACCGTTGCGATCCAAAAGTGAAGGTTCACCCACGAAGGCTTTGCGATTGGCGCCTGAAACAATCGAGGGGCAAGCCAATACACCATGCCGAAGATCATGAATCCAACCCAACCTAGCGTTCCAGCATGAACATGGGCGATTGTCCAATCGGTGTAATGACTGAGCGCATTCACGCTCTTCACGCTGAGAAGCGGACCTTCAAAGGTGGTCATGCCATAAAAAGTAATTGCCACGACGAAAAATTTGAGAATCGGATCTTCCGCAACACGTCGCCACGCGCCACGCAAAGTCAGAAGGCCGTTGATCATCCCACCCCAAGATGGCATCCACAACATCAGACTGAACAACATTCCAAGTGTCGAAGCCCAGTCGGGGAGCGATGTGTAATGGAGATGATGCGGCCCGGCCCAGATATAAATGAAGACGAGACTCCAGAAGTGGACGATCGACAATCGGTATGAAAACACTGGCCGCCCTGCTGCTTTTGGAAGAAAGTAGTACATGATCCCCAGGAATGGGGTCGTCAGAAAGAACGCAACGGCGTTGTGGCCATACCACCACTGCATAAATGCGTCTTGGCTGCCTGCATAAATCGAATAACTGCGATGCCAATCAGCGGGCATGGCGAGATTATTGAAGATGTATAGAACAGCAATCGCCACAACCGTCGCGATGTAGAACCAGAGCGCGACATACAGATGTCGTTCTCGGCGAACAGCAATCGTGCCGAAGAAGTTCACCGCAAACACAACCCAAATCAACACCACCGCGATGTCGATCGGCCACTCGAGTTCTGCGTATTCCTTGCCCTGAGTAAATCCAAGCGGCAAACTGACAGCGGCCGCAACGATGATCAATTGCCAACCCCAGAAATGAATCCGACTTAAGAGATCACTGAACATCCTCGCCTTGAGCAGGCGTTGACTGGAGTAATAAACCGCCGCGAAAATTGCATTCCCAGCGAATGCAAAAATGACCGCATTGGTATGGAGCGGACGAAGTCTCCCAAACGAGAGAAACTCTCCAAGATTCGCCGACGGCATAGTGAGCTGCACGGCGATGATCACCCCCACCAACATGCCCACGACACCCCACAGCATCGTTACAAAGACGAATTTTCGAACAATGTCGTCGTCGTAGCTGAACGATTCGAGCGTGGCCGGCGTGGTTTCTGGTTGCTGACTCATACGGAAGTTCTCTCCAAATCGAGGCGTTTTTCTCGGAATGGCTCCAAGCGGAACCCTGAAATGCCGAGAAATTGAATACCGACGAAAAATCTTTACGAAACTCCATCAACGAATCACAGACCATGATATCGTAATTAAGTTAGAATAGGAGACATAGATTTCTTAATTTATGAAAAGGAGTCTTTTTCTCCGACTCTCAAATGCGTCAGCAGATCTTTCCGAGCAAATTCGATCGAACCAAGGAGGCCCTCATATGTACGGAAAACAAACACAGCGTGCGATTGGGGCGATGAGTCGCCTTGCGGAAGTTTGGGATGGTGCCCAAACGCGCTTGTCCGCAGTTGATATTGCACAGCAGCGAGCCCTTCCGGGGCCGATGCTCGCGAAAATTTTGACATCACTCTCGCAAGCAAATCTCCTCGTCGGCTCGCCAGGACCTGGCGGCGGATATGCACTTTCGCGAGCGCCTGCGGAGATTTCGTTTCAGGAGGTGGCAGACGTCTTTGAACGTGAAGATCCATCAAACCTCTGCCCTTTCGGAGGAGGCATATGCGGCGTTGGCAAAAATTGCGCACTCCATGACAAGCTTGTCGAAGTGCAGCGAACTGTCAAAACTTTCCTGGCGGAGACAACATTTGAAATTTTTCGACGCGCTGCACAGGACGAAGAAATTGATGCTGAAGCTGTTGCTGTTATCGCATCAGTCATGCCAAGCGCGATCGCAGGTGCCCTCGCAAATGACAACGGAAAATTGCCTCGTGAAAGTTTTCGAGTCCGCGAACGGCGGCCGCTCTAGACCGCAGTGGTCGAGAGCCTACGACGAACGCAATTCCAACCGGGGCAGCCAGGGCAATATCCCCAAAGCGATCGCAGCAAATAGTGCGCCGATCCAAAAGACGACCTGTGCGTTGCCAGTGCTCCAAAGCCACCCAGCAACCAAGCTTGCGATCAACAATGAAATTCCTTGCAGAAATCCAAATATTCCAAGCGCAGTCGCCAACCTTTCCTTCGGGGCGCAGTCGACGATCAGAGCTCGCGCAGTTCCTTCTATACACGCGACGCTGACGCCATAAATCGCAAATATCCCCCACAGTCCGACACGAGTTTCAGCTGAAACAAGCGCGAATGAAGCGTATGAGATGGCGTACAGGACCCATCCAGTCGCAAGGACATGCCAGCGACCGAACCGATCGCTCAACAATCCCATGGGATAACTCGCGATGGCATAGGTCGCACTTAATGTGGCATACATCAGGATTGATTCGACTGGAGTACTTCCCAGTTCCAACGCACGCAGCAAGAGGAATGTGTCGCTGGAATTTCCAAGCGAGAACAAGACCAACGCCACGATTGCGATCCAAAATGCTCGCCCAAATGATTTATGACGCGCCGTTGCGTGCGCTTCTCGACGTGCGAGCACTTTGTCAGGATGCGTGCGTGGAATTAGAAAAGTGAGAGCCCATGCTGTCAATGCTGCCAACGCCGCACATGCGAAGATGATGCGAAACTGAAAACCATCCTCAGGAACCGCTGGTCGCGATCCAATGGACCATGCGATGATCCCTGCTGCGATCAACGATCCAGCCACTCCACCGTACGAATCAATTCCACGGTGAAATCCAAACGCACGCCCACGGTCGGACTCCGGCACGCTTTCCGCAATCAGCGCATCGCGTGGTGCACTTCGGATTCCCTTGCCAATTCGGTCCAGTAACCGACCGCTGAAGACCATTCCCCAACCACCCGCAATCGCAATGATCGCCTTTCCAAGGCATGCGAACCCGTATCCCCTGCGAACCCAACGCACTCGATGCCCGCTTGAATCACTGTGGTATCCAGCC
Source organism: uncultured bacterium (assembly GCA_903919715.1). Lineage (GTDB taxonomy): Bacteria > Planctomycetota > Phycisphaerae > Phycisphaerales > SM1A02 > F1-60-MAGs104. Next base: position 57,837 of record CAIXJC010000011.1, read on the forward strand.
AATCCGCGCACAATGCTGACAATCGCTTCCGCAACGCCTTCGATCAACCCGAGCGCCACAGGACTTGCGCCGAGCACGCCGATAACGAACATCGGAAGCAGCGGATAGGTCATTTCTCCTGCGAGATCTGCGAAGAGGCTGATTCCGCTCAGAATCCACAGCGACTTAGGAAGTGGCAATCGCGGTTGTGGGTTCGAGTGTTTCACGGTGTACCGCATTGCGGCTCTCAACACTGTACGCACATGCGTCAGATACGCACTTTGTGTGATTCATGTATATTTCGGCAAAGGAGATCTCTTTGTACGGAAAGCAAACAGAATGTGCAATCGCAGCGGTCAGCAGACTTGCGGAAATTTATGACAACGGGGTATCGCGACTGAACGCTGAAGAAATTGCTGTTGCGCGCGGACTCCAAGCTCCATTTGTTGCAAAGATATTGACTGCACTCTCCATGGCTGGAATCGTCCGCGGATCGCGTGGACCTGGTGGTGGATATACCCTCACTCGTGCGCCGAAAGAGATCACGCTTCGCGAAATCCACAGCCTCTTCGAAAGACCCGACACGAGTCCAAACTGTCCATTCGGTGGCGGAATTTGTGGCGGTGGATCCCCCTGCGCATTGCACCATTCGCTCGTCGACCTTCAGGGAAACGTTGATCAATTTCTTGACAAGACAACATTTGAGGCATTTCGCGTTGCATATCAGGAACAAGGACATCGCCCAGTTCCATCGGGAACAAAGCCGAAGGTTGCTCGCCGAGAAAGCTATCGCGCACGAAAGCCGCGGTCACCCAAAGCTGGGTGATTGCACTGGGAGCGGTCGCTCCCTCGCAGTCGCTCCCTCGAAAACTCTGTCTCCCAGTTAGGCCTTCACCCCAACGGTGGCGAACGCTTCACCCGTTGGAGCGAGCAAGTTTGCTGTTTGCGGACGCCAACTCAACACGTACTTGGGATCCTCAATACTGATTGCTTCCTGCGTTGGCGCGAGGGGGCGGAATGTATCGCACATCACAGCGAGTTCGTTCGTTGAATGCTGATCCATCGTTGCTTCAACGGTGCCAGGATGTGGACCGTGTGCAATTCCCAGAGGATGCAATGTCATTGAACCCTCTTCAACTCCCCTCCTCGCCGTGTAGTGACCATCAGCATAAAACATCACTTCGTCGCTATCGACATTTGAATGCGCGTATGGCACACGAATGGCTTCTGGATGAAAGTCGAGTGGTCTTGGGCAGAAACAGCAAATCACCGCGTTGTGCCCTTCGAAGACCTGATGGACTGGTGGCGGTTGATGCAATTGTCCAACGATCGGCGCGAAGTCGAGCGCATGAAAACAGTACGGCCAACAGACGCCGTCGAATCCAACGATGTCCATTGGATCGTGCGCATATCGAAAAGAATGCAGCGCTCCACGCGCCTTCACGATGACTTCATACAACCCATCAACCATTGCACTCTTGGGAGTTCCAAATGGCCCTTGAGGTGGACGAATGTCACGCTCGCAGTACGGGCTATTCTCTAGAAATTGCCCGACGCCTCCCTGCCGATACCGTGGTGGCGCTTGCACATGTGACCCGTTGACAAACTCCATCGTCACAAACCGCGCACCAGGTGAGTCGAAATCCATTCGATAGATAGTTCCCTTTGGAATGACAACAAAGTCTCGCGCATGCATCTGAAGTCGTCCGAAAATCGTGGTCAGCAATCCAGATCCACACTGAAGAAATATGCATTCATCAGCTTGACCGTTCTTGTACAGCGTCGGCATCGATTCCTTCGCAACGCACATCGATATTTCGACATCTGCATTGCCAAGCAACACTTTACGACCTGTAATTGGATCGCCTTCTGGACGCAGATTCTGAGTGCGAAGATGCCGCATGCGAAGCGCACGCTCCTGCACATACGTTGGCTCGACGACACGACTCATTTCGCATGACTCGACTGCCGTTGGGGGATGCCGGTGATAGATCGTGCTCATCGTGCCAGAGAACCCTTCGTTCCCAAAGACTTCTTCGAAAACAAGATGGCCGTCGACCATATGACGAACATGACGCTTGTGAGGAATCGAACCACGTGCGATATAGAAAGACATGTTGTTGCTCCGTGTGAAAGAAAAAGAAGAACGAACGACTGAGTGACTACATGAATCAGAGATTTCCGCGGCGCTCTTGCTCTAATTCCAACGCTTCAAAAAGAGCTTTAAAATTGCCTTTTCCGAAGCCTTTTGCACCTTTGCGCCCAATGATTTCGACGAATAGCGTTGGTCGGTCTTGGACAGGCTTTGTAAATACCTGAAGGAGATATCCCTCTTCGTCGCAGTCAAGGAGAAGTCCAAGCGATTTCACGCGAGCATGCGACTCATCGATGGATCGCCCGAGCGCACCTTCAACTCGATCCCAAACACTTTCGTAATACGTGTCGGGCAAGCCTAAAAACGCAACGCCACGACGGCGCAGTTCGCCGACGGTTGCGAGTGCGTCACTCGTTCGAAATGCCAAATGCTGGACGCCAGGCGTTCCGTCATGCCAATCCAAATACTCCTGAACCTGACTCTTACGCAACCCTGCTGCCGGCTCATTGATTGGAATCTTGAGGACGCTTCGACCGCCGTCCATCACCTTGGACATCAACGCTGAATATTTCGTTGAAATATCTTGGTCATCAAAGTGCTTGAACAACTTGAACCCAAACACTTCGCTATACCAGTCCACCCATGTATTCATTTGGCCAAGCCCCACATTGGCAACGCAGTGATCGACAGCACAAAGGCCGCATGGTCGCTGGATATTCAGGTCATTCATTGGATCATTGACGACCTTTCTGAAGTTCGGCGCAAACAACTCCCCCACATTCCCATTCACATCACCACATCGACCGCGGCGACTGACAAGGCTGTGAACGCATCGACCAAATGCCTGAATGCCTGAAAAAACAGCGACATCGTCGCCATCACGAATTTCAACTGGCTCGTATGCACTCTTCGCACCATTGCGCAAAGCCTGCTCATACGCAGCTTCTGCGTCGCGCACAGTGAAAGCGACATCGCTGACTCCGTCACCATATCGCGCAACATCCAAACTGGCGGGATGATTTGGCGTCAAGCCCGTCATCAGCATGAGGCGAATGTCGCCTTGAACAAGAAGATGGCATGCTTTATCGCGACTCCCTGTTGTCAGATCGCTGAATTGATCCGCCATGAATCCGAAGTTCGCTCCGTAGTACGTACGAGCTTGGAGCGCATTTCCAACATGCAGGCCAATGTGATCGACTCCAAGAAGCGCCAGTGGATCTGCGGGCGCACTTTGAAGGAGCCTTGGCGATGCAGAATGTGTTACAGCATGCGATGCATGATTGCCATTTGCAGAGTGTTCTTTGTTCTTCGAACACGCCGAACCATTTCGACACGTTCCACCGCAACCAACCTTTGGTGCGCCTTCGGTGTCGAGGTAGGAATTGATTTGACCCAAATCATCGAGCACGAATAGTTGCTTCTGGAAGTGGTCGATTTCGAACGATGTCGCGGCGACAATCGCAGGATCAAATGGGCGCCGAATGACTTCGGGCGACTGCAAGCAATAAAGTGATTCCGCAGGCGACGATGCAAGACCCGCACCAAGAATTCGAATGTGATCTTGCTCGCGAATCAGGCCAAATTCAACAGTAAACCAGAGCACATTGGTCAGGCGTACGAGTTGTGCGGCATCCGCCTTGACTCCCGCGTGACCGAACCTTTCCAAGATTCGGGCCATCTGCTTGTCTGCACAGAGCGGCGTGTGGCCAAAGATGTCATGAAATGCGTCAGGTTCTGGCAAGTATCCCTCGTGCTCGGGATCGCGAACAACGACCGTCACAGGGAGGATCTTGCGAGCGAGGCACGCGAAAAATGCACGGGGGGGCAAGTAACCAGTCACCGCACGAACTTCCCACCCCGTCAGCGATTTGAGTTTATTCGAAACGTCTGCGATCACTGGAACATGGTCGTGGTCAATCTCAAGGGCACGCGCTCCATCGAGCCAATGCGTACTTGCATGGAGCGGAAGGTATGTACGTTGCTGTTGGCAGAGTCGACTCCAAATCTGATGCTCACGGGGCTCATATGCGACAAAGTTCTGCCGAACAAATATTGTCTCTAACTCTGGAAGATCGTCTGATCCAGTTTCGTATTTCGCAAGTGCGACGCAAGAGGCTGCGACCTCCAAAGGATCCAACACACAAGGGCGAACGATTGTCGGCATCGATTTCATTGCAAATCTCCTGAAAACAAGAATACCCCGAAATCAAGATCGCCAATTCGATATTTTGAATTCAGAAGAAAAATCTTCGTCTTTCGCCTGCTCTTGGTTTAAAGAGTCAACCCGTCACATCAGCCAAGTACAGACCACTGTGATCACAATCACCGCGCAGAGATTCAACAAAAAACCAACCTTGATCATTTCTCGAACTGGAATCAATCCCGTTGAAAAAACGATTGCATTGGGCGGCGTCCCAACAGGAAGCATGAACGCGAGACTTGCCCCAAGTACTGCGGTGACGACCAATTTCTCAGGAGCGATTCCAAGCCCTGGCGCCATCGCACCGAGAATCGGGACGGCCGTCGCGGCAAGCGCCGTATTCGAAGCAATCTCACTTGCGAAAATCATAATCGTCGCAACTCCTGCAATGATAAAAGGTTCAGGAACTCCTCCGAGCCCGGTGACGCTTTGAGCGATCATCTGTGAAACACCCGTTCGCTGCATCGCGTCGGCGAGGCTCAGTCCACCGCCAAAGAGAATGAAGACCCCCCACGGCAATCGCTCCGTTTGCGACCACGGCACAATGGGCGTTGCACTGCCCCGCGCTGCTGGCAATATGAAGAGCGCAATCGCTGCCGCAACGGCGATAAGCCCATCCTTCAGCATCAAATCTGGAACCAAGGATTTAAGGAACGGTGCACCAACCCACGAGACCACTGCAATTCCGAAGATGATGAGGGTCAATTTTGCCGCGCGGGTCAGTGGAACTTGAGGGGATCTGGGGCTTGAACCTGCTTCGCCGATGTCCGTGATCGGTCGGCGCAATCCATGAAACGGAAAGACGAACCAGAAAATGATCTGGGCACAGAGCATCATCAGAACTCCTGTCGGAACTCCGACCGAAGCCCACCGAACAAAGTCCATCTTGCCACCGTTCGCATTGATCCACTCGACTCCGATGGGATTGGGTGGACTGCCAAGCACGGACATCACACCGCCGATGCTGGCGCCGTATGCGATTGCTAATAGAACCGCCCGCTGAAAATTTGCTGTGGCCTTGATGGTCGCGCCATCGGCCGTCCCCTTGACTGCATACATGGCAACTGCGGCAGTTGCGAGAGGCAACATCATGGCCGCCGTCGCTGTATTGGAAACCCATGCGCTGATCAACGCTGCCACCAACAAGAAGGCTGCAACAATTCGACCGGGCGAATCTCCGATACAGCGAATCGCCAATAACAAGAAGCGCTTTCCAAGTCCGTGTCGCTCAAGCGCAATCCCCAACACACATCCACCTGCAAAGAGGAAAATGACGTCGTTTGCATATGGCGTTAAAACTTGCTCCGCCGTTGATGCGCGCAAGAGTGGGAGCACCACGATTGGCAATAGACCCGTCACTGCAAGATCGACCGCCTGCGTCGCCCACCAGATTGCCATCCAACCAAGCAATCCGATCACAATCGCCCCTGCCGAGGAAAGCGCCGCTGAATCAGACGTGATTGGACGGAAGTACAACCATAACAAGAATCCCACGAGGGGTCCGATGAACAGCGAGACCAGTCTCCGCGTGGTCCATGAATCATTGCAGGATTCATTTGATTTGCTCACATCGAGCAGAATACCTAACCGCATCTCACTGGCTATCCAATGAACAAACGTGATCAGCCAAATCACACTGGATCAATCAGAACTTTTGGATGCGACCACTGCACCCCACGATGCGACGCTTCCGCGGAAATCACTCATGGATGCTCGTGCATGAGACTCGTCCAAGAATGCGATGATGCCCGACCCCATTGCCGTGTGTGCCGAGGACTTCACCAGAAACGAAGCGGATTCGGCAGGCAACCAAGCCTTCCCCTGATAATCGCGAACAAATTGCGAAGTGACTTTCAATGTTGTATTCGCCTTCATGTAATCAAGCATGCAGCCGATATCGTCAAAGACAACTGCCTCAACACCATCTGGACTCGCCATCAACAAACATCCCGCACAGCGCTGATCAACAATGCTCATCTTGCATTCTGCGCATTCATCTCGACCAAGTCGCAGCTCTGGGGGTCCCACAGGTATCGCAGGAGCGCATCCACTCAAGACCACGAATCCCGTGACGAGTACCCAAGACATCAACTGATTGCGGCTCATATTGGTGACCTTCTCGAGAAGATTGCCGCAGCAGCTGTCAGTGGAAGAATGATCCATAAGACCATGACGCATGCAAAGATCCATGTCACACCTGCGCCCCATGTGTCTGTTGCATACAGCCCGGCTGGACCAAGAACGTCGAGGGATGTATCTGAACTAACGAGCGCCCACATCTTGAAAACTTGCATCGGGTTGACCAAACTGAGTGCAAACAGATTTTCAATTCGCATTCGAAGTGCGACTGCACCAGCCATCAATCCAAGGTCACTGACGAAGACAAGCGTGAGCCACGAAAAGATTGCGACGCCCATCGCCACACTGCTCTTGCGCGTGGCAACCGAGATCAACAGTCCAGTTCCAAGCATCGACATCGCAAGAAGAAATGTCAGTCCCACGAGAGAAGCCAGTGCGACGGGGTCAGCGCGGGACCCTTTCCATGCCAAAATTGCAGCGCATACTCCAAATCCCAAACAGATCGATGTCAGAAGGACTGCCGCAAGTCCAGTGAATTTTCCGAGCAACAATTCGAGGCGTGTAATCGGCTGTGCCAACATATACGCCAACATCCCCCGCTCGCGATCCGATGCAATTGATCCTGCACCAGCGCTCAGCGCCATGAGAGGGACAACAAGAATCACCAAATTGATCAACCCTGCAGTTGTTCGACCGAATCCAGAGAGTCCGCTTCCTCCAGAGCTCGCCGCGGAGACATAGGAAACTCCAAGCCCCAGCGCCACAAATGCTGCTGTATAGAGCAAAAACCACCGACTCCTTGCTGAGTCGCGCAACTCGCGAGCTGCGATTCGAAAAACATTTGATGCAAAGGACGGGACTCGCAACCTTCCATGATGTGAGACTGCGACGACGGCGAGAGTTTCGGCTCTCTCAACCAATGCGCCACTCTTCAATTCAGATTTGACAACATTATGCATGACGAACCTCCGCAGCGTGAAATTTGAGATGACTTGCCGTCATGCTTGCATCGAGCAACTCTGCCGGCGAGCCTTCGCGCTGAAGACGCCCCCGCTCCAGTATCGCCACACGATCTGCAAGAGTATGAACCTCATCTTGTCGGTGTGAAGCAAACAGCATCGCACGACCATCACGCGAGAGTTGCGCGAGCAATCCAACGAGTTCATCGCGCCCCATTGCATCGAGGCTTGCCGTCACCTCGTCGAGGACAAGGACTGGCGGATCGCCCAACAATGCCACCGCGAGCGCCAGGCGCTGTTTCATTCCACCAGAGAGTTCGCGAATCCGTTTTCCTGCATGACCGCAAAGACCGACGCCGTCGAGCACGGAGTCTGGATCGCGCACCGCGACGCACTTCAGTCCGCCGAAAAATCCAACTGCCTCGTGAACACGAAGATCGTCATAAAAACCGATCTCCTGTGGCACATATCCGATGAGACGACGCGCCTCTTTGCCGTGGCGCTGAACATCGAGGCCACCGATGCGAATCGATCCGCTATATCGGTAGAGGCCGAGCACACACCGAATGATCGTACTTTTGCCAGCGCCGTTTGGTCCCCACAGAGCAAGCGATTGGCCGGCTGCGACGGAAAGCGATACGTCATCGACAGCTTGGAAGCGACCGAATGCCATACTCACACCTTCAATTGAAATCATTCAATAATCCTTTCATGTGACTGCGACGGCGCGGCGCTCCCGCATGGCATCACGAATCGGGCTGAAGAAAACAATTCCAAGAACCGCTGCTGCAATCGACAACAGTACGGCGCTCAGCGCAACCATCACGAGTGATGTCGACGATCCAAGTTCAGCGCCGTGCTCAATTGGAGGTTCAATCAGCGGGTAGTAGTCAGTGAACTTCGGTTCAGGTCGCACCGCTGGTACAGCACGAGCGATGAACTCGACTGCTTGGTGGATTGGGCTGAACATAAAGAGACGCAAACTCGGTTCACGTGCCGTCAGATTCTCAAAGAGCAGACGCGATTCATAATTTGCCTCGCCGACACCATCGCCATCACGGTCATAGCCGGGATAATCGCTCCAAAAATTTCCGCGCTCATCGCGATCAAATTCATTTCCCGTCAATTCGCCACGGCCCAAGATGGCAATCTGCTCAAAGTTGTCTATAAAACTGTTTGACCACAAATGATTGCCCTTCACCGCGGGCAAAAATTCGACGCCAGTATCGTTGGCTGAAAAGGTATTTTCTGTGATTCGACCTGAATCTGGGGTTGCGAAGGGAGAACCATCGATGTAAATCCCCACGCAATTCCCAACGAAAATATTGCCTTGGACCAGAAAGTCATCCGTCTCCTTGAGACCGAGTCCATATCCACTTGGACCTCGATTGCGCAGCATTCGATTTCCAATCAGCTTCAACTTTGAGCTGTACATCAGATAGACGCCAACCGAATTGTCGAAGAGGTCATTCTTTTCGATCGTGACGCCGTTGGAAAACATCAAGTGAAATCCATAACGGCCGTCATGGGACCTATTATTTCGCACGATCACATCGGTCGAATACCAAAGAATTGCGTCCCGGCCATTATGAATCTCGTTGTCCTCGACGATGGTTCGATCTGCGCGCCACAAGCGAAGTCCATCGCCGCGGCGGGCAACATCAAGCACCTTTCCTCCAATGTGGTTTCCTCTGATGACTGAATCTGGAGACTCTTTCAAATCGATTCCAAACAGCACATCATCGAGAATATTGTCCACGATCGTCACTCGAGCCGCATTCACTCTGATTGCGCAATTTTCCTTATCGAGATCGATCCCAGTTCCGCAAATTCGAAATCCTCGAATCTCAACGTCCGGCGCGGTGACCGTGATGATGTCGCCGTTGCCGCCGCCATCGAGTGTCGGCCGTCCGACTCCAATCAACTTCAGCGGCTTATCAATCTGAATTTCTCCGCGATAGACACCTGCTGGCACCAAGACCGTATCCCCCGCCTTTGCCGCAGAAATGAGCTGAGAAATATCCAGGCTTCCGAAGACCACCTGTGGCCAACACGTCAGTCCGATCGCTGCGATGATGATGCCGCCGTATCTCATCTCGTTAAATCGATGCTTTCTCTGCAAGCATTCGATCGTAAAGTGGCTTATAAGCACGCCGATGGAAGAAGAGCGCCGATGCAGTCAAGAGTGAACTTGCGCACGCCAGATACCAACCAGTACCCGCACTCGCGATCGTGCGAAACTGCCCGATGTTGCCGATGCCGAGCGCCGGCGGCACAAAGGGTTTGACACTCGACGAGAGAGGCGCCGTCGGATCAAGATTATGCCCGTGCGAGTAAAGCCAATACTGCAAGTCCACAAGAAAACCCAGCGGAAAGAGAAGCGCAGGAAGGACCAACAACAAGGCCCATCGACTATGAACAAGTGCTGCACCCTCAACGAGAAAGAGCATTGCGATCACCATCCAAACGCCCATGGCGCGCTCAAGCGATGCCGCATCGTTCAGCTTGCGCATACCGATGTAATGATTTAATCCATCGATCTCGCGGACATCGCCAACGAGTTGATTCACGTACGCCGTCAATTCAAGCCCTTCTGGATACTGCGGCGCCTCAAGCGTCATATGCCAGTACGGCAGGAAAACTGAAACGACCAATGCAATGCGCGCCAACGACAACATCAAGGGCGGAAGCGAATAACGCATTCGATCTGCACGGACAAACTCTGGCGATACACGAGGTCCAAACACTCTTGAAAGAAAAGGTGACATTCTGTCTCCAATAAAAGAACGAAACAAAGGCAAATTGAAATGCCTGCGTGGAGTTTTCGCTCCACGCAGGCGATTGCGAACTCAATGAACGGCAGGCTTCACGCGGAAGTATCCGACCATTTCCAAATGCAGCGCAGAACAGAATTCTGTGCAGTAATAGGGATAGACACCAGCCTTGTTGGCAACGAAGTGGAATGTTGCTGCTTCACCTGGTTCAAGACTGAGATTGATGTTGTAACCACCAATGCAGAATCCGTGCGTTGCGTCCATCGTGCGTTCCATACTCGTGATGTGCCATGTCACGTTGTCGCCTTCGTTGACTTCAACATTCTCTGGGAAGTAGTGGCTACGAACCGCTGTCATATAGACCTCCACATTCTTTCCATCACGCACCACCTTCTCTTGACCTGGCTTTGGAGCCTTTGGATCAATCGCCTGCGTCTGAGGATCCCATCCGATTTCCGGATAGATAGTCCACGGATGCAATTTGTCCGCCTTGATCATCTGGCAATAGTGTGGCTCGCCAACACCGATCGGACTGTCATAAATGACGGGCATCGCTGTCCCACCCTGCTCGATATCGAGAAGTTGGAAATTCTGTGCGAGGAGTGGTCCCGTTGGAAAGAAGCGATCAATCGCCCACTTATTCATTGCAATCAGATACTTCCCATCGGGCGAAACTGTGTCACCCTCGGCAGCACAGAGATGCCCGATGTTGTATTGAACGGGCGTCTTCGATACCAATTTCCAAGGTTGTTCTGGGTGAAGCGAAGAATATTCGCCACCAAGAGTCCACCGCGAAACTGCAGAATCGAGGAAGAGCGATGTATACGCATATCCCTTGTCATCGAACTGGGTGTGTAATGGGCCAAGTCCGAGTTCAACCTGCGCTTCCATTACTGCATCAAAGTCAAGAATCGGGATTCCGTAAGAATCCTTGGACGAAAACTTTTTCTCAGCAATCGCCTTCTTGATTTTCTCGGTCGAATAAACAGTCACATGCGGATCAAGTTTGCCAGCGATCACGACATACTGACCGTTTGGAGTGACATCTACACCGTGAGGGCTCTTTGGTTCTGGCGCAAAGAAGAGAATCCCTTCGGCGATCAGCGTCTCGATCTTAATGACTGGAAAACCATTGACCTTCTCGAACTTGCCTGCATTGAAAGCAGCTTCCGCTTTCTTTGTGTCGATGATGTGGAGATAGTCCATATCACGCTGCGTCGTTCCTGCTTCAAACGGTGGCTTGTTCAATTCGATCCCGCCTGTTGCAAGTTCGCTGTTGAACGAATTTCCAAAAATCAAACCATCGCTTGCCAGTTTTCCGGCATCGAAAAGATCCTGCCAATACGGCGGAAGTTCCAGCGCAAATGACTTCGACATGTCGATGCGTCCCTTCGCGCGGTCAAACTTCCAGTATGTCACCATTCCGCGGTACGACTTCTGATACTCATCGCTTGTCGCATACGCATTGCCGAACGGCACTGCGTATTGACCGCCTTCGATGACATAATCCGTATTGGGTGTCACGAAGGCTGCACCGTGATCACTCATGGTGATCGGGTTCTTGACGATCTGCTTTGTTTCAAAGTCGCGGAGATCGATGACCGCAAGTCGTGCATTGGCTTTATCGCCGATGAATAGAAATTCGCCGTCATAATCACCCTTTGTCTCGCTGAGAGCTGGATGGTGTGTATCGCCCCAACGAAGTTCTTGATTTGGGATATCTCCTTCTTTCAGCACGTCGTTGCCAACGCCATATCCATACCCCTGCCATGGCTCGGGCGTGAAGACAGCAATGCTGCGTAGAAGTCGCATCGACGGAACGCCGATCACAAAGACCTGACCGCTATGACCACCTGATGCGAACATGATGTATTCGTCATGACGTCCACTTGGCTGAAATGTTTTCGCAGCGGCCATCAAATCGTCTGGAGTTAGTTTTCGATCATTGGCGAGTTTTTGAAGTTGCGCCATATTCTCGGGTGTGAACTCGACGGCTTTCTCTTCCTTCGCTGCGCCAATCTTCTTCTTTTTCTTTCCCCCATCGGTTGGCGGTGCCTGCGGCGCAGCCATCGCCGACCGTGCGATACCGACTCCGATCACCGGAAGTGGTGCGCCAACTGCGACCAACATCGCCAGCGGTAGCGCGAATGCGAGAGAAAATTTCGACTGATTCGTTTTCATGATGCTTCCTCTAAATGAGTGCGCCAGCATTTCTCCGACATCGGAGAGCGCTTGCGAACGGGTTGTTATGGTGATTTCCTGTCACGTTCCTGCATGTAGCGCAGGTACGCAATAATTGATCCGAGACCTTCTTCGTTGAGCGACGGATTTCCGCCCTTGGGCGGCATATCCACCTTCGTTGTATTAGCGGGATCGCTCGATGGGCGACCACTCTTTAAAAATGCAAGCATTTTTTCATCATCAGTTGCCAAAATGAACGGGCTCTTGACGAGATCCTTGCCGAGCTTGACGATTCCCCGCGCATCTGCGCCGTGGCATGAAACGCATGAGGCGAGAAACAACTTCTGCCCAGTGCGAATCGACTCTGCGTCATAATCCGACTCTTCGATTCCAGGCAACGATGCCATCGGTCCAGTCGGCAGCGCCGCTGGCAAGACGAGAGCCTTGGGAGCTGGCAATACTGCAGGAATTCTCCGCGGATCTTGGAGCCCGCGCAGGTAGCACGAGATTTGACCGATGTGTTCGTCGGTGAAGGCGGCATTCCCTCCTCGTGGCGGCATAGGGACCTTGGTCGTATTGAGTGGATCCTCAACGCCTCGACCGCGCTTGATGAATTCGACCAACTGCAGATCAGACTGCTTCTTCACCCATCGGCTCATCACAAGATTCTTCCCAAAGTTCGGCACACCCATTCCAGTCAATCCGTGACACGCAGCGCAAGTCGCTACGAATAGTTGTTTGCCAACGACAAAGGTTGCGCCATCGAGTTCGGCCGCAGGAGCTTGATCAGCTCGAAAAAGTGATGGCAACTCACTGTCTGCATTCCATCCCCCTGTACGCGAGACTTGGGTCGCAACTGACACAAGTGACCCCCATGCCGTCACAGCAATCATCCCGATGGTGGCGAACACTAGGACCAATATCAGCAGCGCACGTACTTCGCGTCCGCGTGGGTGTAGACCAATCAATCGAGACGGAGCGTCCAAAGATCCGCTCTGAGTATTTCCGTTATCGCTGGAATTGTTGTTTTTCATAGTGTTTTCCGCCGCACGATGCGCAAGGATGCATCAGCGGAAACAAGTATACACCGATATCAATATATTCATATCGGTATTTAAGATAGATATTCGCCTGCCTGCAGAAACCTTAAAAGAGCGATTCTTGAGGGCGTACTCCACTTATCGGACGCACCAAGCCATTGTCACTCTTGCAGAGCACCGCATGGGCATTCGAACCGCACACTCCATTCATTGCCTCGCAGTGAAGTCAATAGACTCAACGCCAACACGCCTGCTGCGTGCGTGTTCACTCTTACAGCGAGCCCTTTTTTCCAATGCAACCCCTCCTGAAACTCACTGTTGCACGCTCCGGCGATCGCCACCAGCTCGTTACGACTGAGGCTCTTGAAATGGGGACGAACATTCTGCGATTCGTCGGCGACATTCGTGCAACACCCGGCCGCTACTCCGTTCAAATTGGATCACGCGAGCATCTCCATCCCCCTGACAGCTTGGCTGACGAACCTCATGAGCAGCGCGATCCTCGATTCATCTGGCGATTCTTAGATCACTCATGCAAGCCGAATGCAAAGGTCGTTGAGCAAAGTCTTGTTGCCCTCCGATTGATTCAAGTCGGCGAAGTGCTGACCTTTGATTACAACTTGACGGAAGAAGATATGGCGACCCCCTTTCGCTGTGAATGCGGATACTGCGGCGGTCGCATGATCCGCGGATTCAAGCACCGTCAACATCCATCCGCGATCTGAACAAGCGGCCTACTGAGACCACGATCATGTTGCTGCTCCCTGAGATTTTTGACAAGAATGTCATCGCGAATCCGCAAGGAATTGCAATCGATATTCCGCCTGGTCGTGGGCGTCCCTCCCGCCGAACAATCACATATTCCCAGCTTCATGCTGCGAGTTGCGCGATCTCCAATGCAATCGCCGAGTCTGCCAACGTCGCTTCGGATTCAATCGTCGCAATTCTGCTGCCTCGGGATACGGAGGCCTTGTATGCCGCCCAACTTGGCGTACTCAACCTCGGCGCCGCATTCACTTGTCTCGACCGCGCCTTTCCAGATGAACATATTCGTGCAGTATTAACTGACGCAGATGCGCCAGCTGTTGTGACCGACGCTGTTGGATTCGCACGCCTTCAATCAATCGGAATTGCTCAAGGAAGAGCCGTGATTAATGTTGATTTGCTTACGAGTTCGACATCGGTGACGATTTCACCACGTCGATGCGATCCTCATTCGCTGGCGTATGTCATCTATACATCTGGAACCACTGGCACGCCCAAGGGTGTCATGATCGAACATCGCAGCATTGCGAATCTGGTCGAGTCCGACCTCGACAGATTTGGGCTTGGACCAGACGACCGCATTGCGCAATGTTCCTCGCCTGCATACGACTCATCGCTCGAAGAAACATGGCTTGCCTTTGCGGTCGGCGCAACGCTTGTTCTTCTCGATGACGAAACCGTTCGACTTGGACCCGATCTTGTGCCGTGGCTGAATCACGAACGCATCACGGTCTTCTGCCCTCCGCCGACATTGCTTCGAACGACTGGATGCGAAGACCCAGCGCGCGCGCTGCCTTTGTTAAAACTGATTTATGTCGGTGGCGAAGCGTTGCCTCAGGATCTTGCAGACCTTTGGAGCGCAGGGCGACGGTTCGAGAATGGGTATGGTCCAACCGAATGCACCGTCACAGTCGTTCGCACTCGGATTTATCCTGGCGTCGCAGTCACAATCGGTCGACCTGTTGAAGGCCACACCGTACGCATTGTCGACGAGGCGTTGTGCGAGGTTGCGAGTGGATGTGAAGGCGAACTCTGTATCAGCGGCATCGGACTTGCACGGGGCTATCGCAACCGCCCACAGACCACTGCTAAAAAGTTCATTGATCATCCGCAATTCGGTCGCATCTACCGGACGGGCGATCTGACTCGGCTCACGCCAAGTGGAGACATTGAATATCTCGGTCGCATCGATGGGCAAATCAAACTTCGTGGGTATCGAGTGGAACTCGCAGCAATCGACGCGGTACTCAGCCAGTGTGCGGGTGTCCGCGAAGCTGCATGTTGCGTGCAAGGTCAGGGCGCTGCGCAGATCATCGTTGCTCATGTCGTTGCGCTCGTTGCCGGCGAGCAACCGACGAATAGTGCGCTGCGTGCTGCACTGACATTGGCGCTTCCGATCTACATGGTCCCTTCAAAGTTCGTGGCGATCAGCGTCGTGCCACGAACGGTTGGCGGCAAGATCGACCGATCCAAACTGCCAGTCATCGAAAGCACTGACGATCGAACCGAGCCCATCCGCCCCGCTCGAAATATCGTTGAACGAGCGATCGCCGATGCATTCGCTCACGCGCTTCATCACGGTGGCGAGATATCAATCGACGATGATTTTTTTATGACACTCGGCGGCGATTCATTGAGCGCCGTCGGCGCGATCTGCGCCCTTCGTACAAATCCCCAGACCGCTCGTCTGACCGTACGAGACCTCTATGAGCTCCGAACTCCCGAGCGATTGGCTGAAAAACTCGGGACAACAACCAACTTGCCTGAATCCACGCGCACGCCTCGAACACGCATTGGCCGACGTGCGAATGATCCGACCGCCGCTTCGATCATCCAAGCGCTCCTCTTGATCGTGCTGGTCGTCGCTTCCGGTGCGAGTGGCTATTTCGTACTCCTACGAATCGCGCCATCAATCGTCGAAGTACTTGGCATTGGCTGGTCCGTTGCACTTGCACCGTTCGTTGCCTGCGGTTCGATCGTGCTGTTCACGATGTTCTCAATCCTGTTCACTGTTGTTACAAAGCGACTTCTCGTAGGGCGTATTCGTGCGGGATCGTTCCCTGTCTTCAGTGCGGCCTACTTGCGTCACTGGATCGTCCAACAGGTCGCACAAATGATTCCTTGGGGCTTGATCGAAGGAACTGTCGTCCTCAACGGAGTCTTGCGATTGCTCGGCGCAAAGATTGGAAGACGAGTGCACATTCACCGAGGAGTTGACCTTCGCCGAGGCGGATGGGATTTGATAACGATTGGCGACGATGTCACCCTTGCACAAGAGGCAACCATCACTGTCATCGAGCTGTGCGATGGGCAATTTGTTTTAGCGCCAGTCACGATTGGCGACCAGTGCACCATTGATGTTCGAGCTGGTATCGGACAACACGCACAGATGGGTGCGGGATCATCTCTTGCACCGCTCTCATGGCTGAATGACGGCGAACGAATTCCAGCTGGCGAACGCTGGGATGGCGTTCCAGCCACCAAAGCTGGAATGACTGTGGCGCCATCCAAGTTCATTCGTGGGCGCGGAATTGACCCACTCGTTCACGGCTTCATGATGATTGCCTCCCGCCTCGCACTTGGAGTGATCGCATCGATCCCATGGATGTTTCTGGCATGGTTCGTATTTCCAAAGTGGGATCTAGCGCAAGCGCCGATTGTCGCAGTCGCAATCATCATTGCATCACCGCTCTGTGTTGTGGCCGCACTCGCATCTCAAGCACTCAGCCTGCGCCTGCTCGGGCGCACGCAACCTGGATGTATCAATCGCTGGAGCATTCAATACATTTCCATCTGGGCGAAGTCACAAGCGGTCGAATCCGCCGGACGTTGGCTGAGCGGAACGCTCTTCTGGCCCGCATGGCTGCGACTCGCTGGCATGAAAATCGGAAAGGGATGCGAAATCTCGACGATCATCGATGTTGTTCCAGACATTGTGACGATCGGCGACACGTGCTTCTTTGCAGACGGCATCTATTTCGCATCACCGCGCGTCGATCGCAATGTGGTTTTCATCGGCGAGACTTCGATCGGCGATAACACATTCATTGGAAATCATGCAGTTATCTCGGCAGGATTTGCATATTCGCGAGACTTTTTCGTCGGCGTCAGTACCGTCGCGAATGCATCGATTGCACAACCAGACACCGCATGGTTCGGTCATCCCCCGATGCAACTTCCTCGAAGAGATGTCGTTGTTGCCGATCGCAATTTGACGCATGAGCCAGGATTCATTCGGTATACAAACCGACTCTTTTGGGAATCACTGCGATTCGCATTGCCGATTTTCCCGCTGATGATTGGCATCCTGTGGTGGACCATTCTGAACAACTCAGCCGAAAGCTTTTCGACACTCGTTACAGTTTTCGTCGTCGCACCGATTGCAACGCTTGGCGTTGCGCTCACGATGACCACGACGATCATCTTGTTGAAATGGATACTTCTTGGACGCGTCCGACCAGGCCAACACGCGCTCTGGAGTTGCTGGTGCAGCCGCTGGGATTTCCTCTTCGTTGCATGGGGCTTTTATGCGCGCGGGACTCTCGACCGACTTGATGGAACGATTTTCCTGACCTGGTTCTTGCGGCTTATCGGAGTTGGCATCGGAAAACGCGTCGTTCTCGGCAGAGGATTCACCCAAGTCGTCGATCCAGACATGCTCTCATTCGGTGATGATGCCACCGTCGACTGCAACTTTCAAGCGCACAGTTTCGAAGACCGCATCCTGAAGATCGACCTCGTTCGAGTTGGACCAGGCGCAACTCTGGGACATCATGCAGTCCTTTTTTATGGCAGCGAAATAGGTGCTGGCGCACTCGTCACCGCACACAGCGTGATCATGAAAAACGAGCGAATTGAAGCTGATTCAGTCTACTCTGGATGTCCAGCGGTTCGATCCGATTCGCACCACGCTCCCCAAGCATCTCGCAGCGCGCCGTGAAACCGAGCGGCGTACGCAACCTGATCGCAGAGCACGGACTCACGCAAATCATTACGAAGCCCAGTGCGAAGCGATTCAAGGCGCGCACGATCTGTTGCAATCCCCGCAGCAATTGTGGCGAATTCTTCAGGTGTATTTGCAATCCACTCCTCGTGACCTACAGCGCTAAGGAGGCTCGCACCAACTCGCGCCGAATGGCGATCACCAGCAAGAGCGACCACTGGCACACCCATCCACATTGCTTCGCAGGTGGTCGTCGTCCCGTTGTATGGCATGGTGTCGAGCGCAACATGCACACGTGAATAAAGACTCCAGTGATCATGCAAACTCGCCGTATAAGCGACGATATCAACCCGATCGCTTGAAACACCCGCCGCTTCAAGCCGCGTCAAGAACAACTGTCGAATTCCCGGATCTGCGATCGACTTGCTCTTCAAGAGAAGTCGTGAATTGGGAACCGATTGAAGTGCTAAGGACCAAAGCGCCATCGTGCGAGATGTGATCTTGGTCGCTAAGTTGAATGAACCGAATGTGATCGGCTGATCAATTGCCGGCATCGCCGAATCTGGCGCATCTTTCGGTGGTACATAGCACAGGAAACATGGATCTATTCGCAGGAGTCGCTCAGTGCAGAGTGTGTCGCTCCCAGGAACATCAGTAATCGAATCAACAATGCGCCATCCGACTGCAGGATGTCCCGTCGTATTGGGATAACCAATTGCCGACACAATCACTGGCGCAGGCGCACTATCAAGCGCTGGCAATCGCCCGCCAGACGAATGCCCGCCCAGCTCAATCAGCACATCGATCTTGCGAGAACGAATTGCCTCATCAAGCGGCTGATCCTTCATCGAAAAAGATTCAACCCATTCATCAGCAGTCGCCATCAATCGTGTCCGCATTTCATCGCCCACTCTGGGAGGATCCGTTGCGAAGACGGTCAATCTGCAACCTTCTGGCCGATGACGCATAAAAGGCTCGGCAAAATACGCAACGGAATGCGTGCGCATATCGCCCGACAGAATCCCCAACCGCAGAGGGCGATTGGGCGAAGGATCTGTTCGAGCAGGAGGCGCACTACTTCGAACGCACTGCGCATATGCGCGGTGCGCCTGCGCCACGATCTCCGCTGCGTAATCTGGATAATTCAGACCAAACAATGCGTTCGATCGAAGTCCAGCATTGAGAGGATCGTGCTGCAACGCTCGTTGAAACTCTTCGGATGATTCTTCCACGCGACCAGAATCCCTCAGCACGCTGCCGAGATTGCGCGAAAGCTCAGGCCAATTTGGTCGCAGCGCAAGACCGCGCCGCCCCGCTTCGATTCCGCCAAGCGAATCTCCGATTTCTGCGCATGCCAGAACAAGCCCCATATACGCACGCGAATAAGATGGGTCAATTTCAATTGCCTTTCGAAGTTGCTCGACTGCATCAACAGGTCGACGAGCAGTCATCAACGCATTCGCATAGTTATTGCGATATTGCGGTACGCGCGGCGCTGCTGCCACGGCCCGACCGAGATGGTGAATGGCCTGCGCTATTTCTCCAGCCTGCAGCAGCAACAGCCCAAAGATCTGCGCAGCATCTAAATCTTGAGGCTTCCGCTTGATCAATATTCGCAGTGATGCCAACGCCGCATCGAGACGTCCTTCTTGCGCATCTTTCAGTGCCCGTTCAAGCGTTGTATCGGAAGCCATTCGGCCATCCTAGTTTGATTATTCCCAACTCGATAACGCTCGGCTCCAAAATACCAATTTGATTATGGATTCGACGAAGTGCGCCCCTGACCTACTGAAGTCGCGCAAGGATTTTTGCGCCAGCCGTCTGTGACAGCGTGACGGATTTTCCTCCACGCACTCGCAGCGTGATCGAATCGCCCTGCGGGCTGACTGCATCCACCGTGACACGCACCCCAGGCTTCAAACCACTTTGAGCGACGAACTTCAGAAATGCGTGATCTTGGTCGATGATTCGTGCGATTTCAACCTTTGCGCCCCGTGCGAAAGATGAAAGCGCCTTCCCACGCAACTCCGAAACCTTGCCCGCCGCATTTGGAATTGGATCGCCATGCGGATCCGTTGAAGGCCTTCCAAGAAACTCGTCCAAACGGTCCAATGTCCGTGGCGATAGCGCATGCTCGAGTCGCTCCGCTTCTTCATGGACATCAGCCCAGTCCAAGTTGAGAGTCGACACCAGAAATGTTTCAATAATGCGGTGGCGACGAAGCACATCCAGCGCGACCTTCTTTCCAATTGCCGTCAGTGTGACACCGCTGTACCTCGGCGCTTTCACTAACTTCAACTTCGCGAGCCTTTTGATCATGCTCGTCGCTGTGCCCTTTGTCACCCCGACTTCCTGCGCGAGACGAACTACGCCCGCTTCGCCAGCAGTCGACTCGCGACAGAGCACATAAATCGCCTTGATGTAATTCTCTGCGGTCTCCGTTGCCATCGAACCTTCATCCTAGCGAACTATTCATCTCATTCAGTGTTTGAATGCCTAACATTCAAAAGTTTGATGGCTCAAACTTTATTGGTAGGCTTGCTTCGCACTCGTAGACCTTTGATATGAACCCTCCACCGAGTCCCACATCGCACGCTCCAGCCGCATGGCGAAAAGCTCGCGGAGCACCTTCGCTCGCCGAGGCGTACTCAACTGTTCATGTGCCGATGAATAAGGGACGATGGCAGAAACTGATGGCATTCAGCGGTCCCGGCTTGATGGTCGCTGTTGGATACATGGATCCTGGCAACTGGGCGACCGACCTCGCGGGCGGTGCGCAATTTGGATATGCCCTGCTCTCTGTTGTGCTGATCTCCAACTTGACCGCGGTCCTGTTGCAGCACTTGGCCGTCAAACTCGGCGTGGTCGCAGAACGCGATTTAGCGCAAGCGTGCCGTGATCACTTCGGACGAACGACTTCATTCGTGCTCTGGGTCTTATGCGAAATCGCAATCACGGCATGCGATCTTGCGGAAGTCCTCGGATCGGCGATCGCTCTCAATCTGTTGTTTGGAATCCCACTCGTCTGGGGAGTCATCATCACGGCGGCGGATGTATTACTGATCTTGGTTCTACAAAATAAGGGATGGCGAGCCATCGAGACGATTGTGGCCGGACTTGTCTTTCTGATCGGCGGATGCTTTGCGTATGAGATCATCGCGTCCCGCCCTGACATGCCAGACATGCTTCGCGGATTCATCCCGACGCCTGAAATCGTCGTCAGTCCGGGCATGCTTTATATCGCGATCGGCATCCTCGGTGCGACCGTCATGCCGCACAATCTCTATCTCCACTCTGCGATTGTCCAGACGCGCGATTATCCACGCGATGATTCGGGAAAGCGCATGGCCATTCGATATGCCACCGCCGATTCAAGCATCGCACTGCTCTTCGCATTCTTTATAAACGCTGCCATTTTAATCCTTGCCGCTGCGACCTTTCATCAGAGTGGCCACCAAGATGTCGCAGGAATCGAAGACGCTTACAAGTTGCTTTCTCCTGTACTTGGAGCATCACTTGCGAGCACTGTTTTTGCAGTCGCACTACTTGCCTCGGGGCAGAATTCAACTCTGACTGGAACGCTTGCTGGACAAGTGGTGATGGAAGGATTTATGAACTTTCAGTTGCGCCCATGGATGCGCCGATTGATCACTCGGTTGATCGCAATTGTGCCAGCCGTGATCGTCGCTGCGATATTCGGCGCATCTGGCGTAAATAAGTTGCTGATCCTCAGTCAAGTCATCTTGTCATTGCAACTCTCCTTTGCCGTCGTCCCACTTGTCTGTTTCACAAGCAGCAAGCCCAAAATGGGGCGATTCGTCAATGGACCATGGCTCACAGCGACGGCTTGGTTCGTAACAATCGCCATCATCCTTCTGAACGGGTTCTTGCTCTTTCAGATATTTCGGTGAGAGGTCGGTGAACGATCTAGGGCTTGGTTAGAATCGCACCCTATGCCACACACCCAACAAACTCTCAAGCAAGTTTTCGCGCATCCAACCTCCCACAACATTCATTGGAGGGACATCGTTCAGATGTTCGAAGGACTTGGCGGAACGACGGAAGAGACGAAGAAGGAACACCTCAAGGTCAAACTAAACGGAAAAGAAATGACTTTCGGAGTACCGCACCACGGCCGCCACACTCTTGAAGATAATGACGAGATTGGACACATCCGACGATTTCTGAAGGAATGCGGATGTGAGCCGAAAGCGGAGTGAGCAGACTCGAGCATGCGAGTCAATCCGACAACCGATCAGATTCGCGTTGCCTTTGACGCCGTCCGAGACTCACTAGCATTTTCTGAAAGCGCGCAGTTGTTTGAATGCGGGCATTTGCCCGTAGGAATGTTGTTGGCTTGATTTCGATGCTCAATATGTTTAACAACTGCTTGCAGGTTGCGTACCACGGCGAATACGAATCGAGAAAATGACCCCCAGCTTTCGTTTCGAGCGTTCACCCCCACGCAGCAAGAAGCAGCGCTAAGTCAACCGCATCAACTAGGCCCGAGTGATTGATATCACCAGATTCGTTTCCGCCCCAACCGCTCAGCAGCAGTGCGAGATCGCCGCCATTTACAAGGCCGTCATCGTTTACATCTGCGGCATCGTGGCTGATCCGAACAAGCAATGCGTTTCGATCAACAGCATTGAGCACGCTGTTGCCGTCAAAGTCGAACATCTCACAACCAGCCGTCATCGAATTCTGTGCTGCACACTGATCAAAGCGAAGCAAATCTTGACCATCAACCTCGCGGTCGAAATTGCCGTCTCCCAAAGAAGATGGCGGATAGATGCTCCAACGCTTTGAAGTCGGCAGATTGCTCAACATTCGCGTCGATGAACTGTTCGGCCACCAGACTTGCACGCTTGCAGTCGGCGCATTTCCGCAACCAGCATGAATTCTTGAGTCATTCATACCCAAATACCCTGTGCCACCAGCGAAGACTTGGCGCGCCATTGCGTGGCCATTCGCCTGGATCACCAGTCGTGCGCCGACCGCATCGCGATTGAAACTCTCACCGCGGATGCGCAGCTCCAACCATGAACGCTCGATCGCTTCGTGATTCATCATCAGCCGAAGATTTCCGCTCGAGTGATTCGAAAGGATGTCCAGACCACCATCATTATCGAAATCCGCAACGACCGAGCAAAATGCAACACCCGTACTGCCAAGAAGATTTGCCGCTTCGGCCATCTCAAGTGTGTGTCCACGAAGATCCTGACGAAAGAACCGGTCCGGCGTGAATTGGTTGTTCAGAAAAACATCAAGCAATCCATCATTGTCCGCATCGAATAAATGCACAGCCCAGCCAGTTTCGTCAGCAATCGGCGGGACAATTCCCCACGCCACGCTCGACTCCTGAAATGTCCCGATGCTGACCGCCATAAATAGCGGATTGATCGCACCGAGCGGTTGATTGACTGTGGCGATATTTGTCGTCATCAAGTCCACCAGTCCATTCTCGTCCAAATCTCCAACAGCCACGCCCATCGAGTCATATCCTGGCGAAGCTCCACATCCCTCGGACACATCAGTAAAAAATCCGCCATCGTTGCGATACAAACGATTTCCCATATAGGAAGGTGCGGTGTATCCACGATCATTCGAGAAATACAAGTCCGCATCGCCATCGTGATCGAAGTCGAACGGAGTCACGACAAATGATTTCATCGGCACGCCAAGTCCAGACGAAACTGTGACATCGACGAATGTGCCGTTGCCCTGATTGCGCCAAAGGCGAGTCGTTGAATTCGCAGTTGCGGTTGTGTATCCGGTATAGCACGCCATCAGAATGTCGATGCGTCCATCCCCATTCGTATCGACCCATGCAATACTTCGGCCCGCATGATCGCCAGCCAAACCACCTTGGGTTGTAATATCGCTGAAAGCAAACGGCGCATCCTGTCGATAGAGTCGCGGCGGTCCACCCATCTGCGAAAAAACAAGATCGAGATCGCCGTCCGAATCAAAGTCCCCCGCTGCCACACTTGAGCCCAGCGGCATCGAAGCGATGCCCGATACCTGTTGAGCGAACATTCCTCCGCCGAGATTGCGAAAGACGGTGATGATTCCAGTTGCCTTGCCCATGGCAACCACGTCCGTGTTTCCATCGCCATCTAAATCTGCTGCGCATAAACCAGAACCAAGAAATCCAGGACCAGCGCCATACGGTGCAACGAGATAACTCAGGCCTCGGGCTGTCGCTTCGCTTGTGAATGGAGTGAAGTCCACCCGGGCCGACGCCGTGCTGGCAGTCGAAATCAACAGTCCGGAAACAACAATAAAAGCTCGCATTCTCACATCAATCTAACCCCATTTCCTTCCAGTGCAATTCAGCCCTGAAAGTGTTTCCGACAACAGCGGTGTTCAATCCAATTCCAGGGCAAACCGATACACAATTACGGCATTCAACAGAGATCGGAAGACCGAACCGCCAAAAATATTCACACGAGATTTGCGGCATCAATGCACATTTGAGATGCCGCTCTCCCGTA
This sequence comes from uncultured bacterium, assembly GCA_903919715.1. Classification (GTDB taxonomy): domain Bacteria; phylum Planctomycetota; class Phycisphaerae; order Phycisphaerales; family SM1A02; genus F1-60-MAGs104. Next base: position 82,349 of record CAIXJC010000011.1, read on the forward strand.
TTCTCCGAGCAATGTTCTCGCATCTCGTCGAACACGCCAATGGAGTTGTCATCATTCGCTTGCAAGGACGCCTTGATCAATCGGGTTGTGACATGCTTGCGCAAGTACTCGACCGACATGCGGTCAATCAGGCTCACATTGTGCTCGACATGTGCGACATCGACTATCTGTCAAGTTCGACCGTCAGCCTGCTTGTTCAGATTGCGCGAGATACTCCTGCAGCCGAACTGCGCCTCGCCCTCGCCGCGGTTCAAACTCACGTATGCGAAATACTTCAACTCTCCAATTTGGACGAACTCTTGCCGATGTATAGAACCGTCGAGCAAGCGCTTGCTGCAGTCGCGGTGTCTCCTGCTGCGGTCGAAATGATCTCGCTGCCGAGTGTGCCTGCTCGAGATCTCGTGCTGCGATACCTCATGCTGATTCAGTATGGACCACTCGAGCACTTGGAAGGCATTGTGCATATCGATGTCACAGCCGAAGTCGTCAACCCGACGAGTATCGAACACGTCGTTGGAATTCAAGCACTCCGCACGATGCTCGAAAAAGTGCGCAGTGCAGGTGGCGTTGATATCGAGATCACTTCGATCGTCGCCCAATCTGATGCAGTCAGCGTGTGGATGAATGAACGGATGGGCCACAATAAGGCAACAAGTGCAGGAACGCACTGCGCGATGCTCGCAGTGCTGCGCGGAACTCGAATCAGCCGCGTGCAGATCTTGCGCGGCGCTCCTCTTGATCAAATTTGACGCATTGAGCGTCTCGATCCACAACGAGCAGCAAATTTCATTCTTTTTTTGAATTGATTTGCTGGCATACTTGCGTTGAAGTAAGTTGCTTGCATGAACACAACCCACGCATTCATCGCCGTTGGTCTCTGCGGGTTTGGGGCTTCGCTCGCACATCCACAATCCGCGAACAATGACTGCGCTTCACCTCAAGTCTTGGCTGGCTATGGCGTCACTGGATACTCCACGGTCGGAGCAACAACTGATGGAATTGCCGCGCCGTCTTGCCTCTTCTATAGCGTGAGTCAGATCTATAACGACATTTGGTATTGCTGGACCGCGCCATCCACCGACTTCGTAAAAATCGATCTGTGCGGATCGACCTTCGACAGCAAACTTGCTATCTACGGCGACTGCACACCATGCCCCGATCCCGCTCTCGTCATCGCGTGCAATGATGACACATGTGGGGCAAACGCGACGGTCAACTTCATTGCGCAAGCTGGACACTCGTACGGCATTCGGGTTGGTGCGTATTCAGCAACGGCTACCGGAACAGGCAACATCACGATTGGATCTGGCGCAATTTTCGAAGCGACCAACCCAGCGAACGGTCACCGTTACGTCGCATTCGCAACGAGCACTTGGGCCGCAGCGCAAGCAACAGCCGTCTCGGCGGGCGGCCATCTCGTCACGATCAATGATGACGCAGAAAACGCATGGATCCTTGCCAACTTCGGATACATCTCTGGAGTCGGCCAGCGCATTTGGATTGGCTTCAACGACGAAGCATCGGAAGGAACATTTGTATGGTCGAGCGGCGAACCTGCGACCTATACCAATTGGAATCCAGGCGAACCAAATAATTCTAGCGGAGTCGAGGACTATGCGGAATTTCTTGGGAGTAATGGGAAATGGAATGATCTTGTCCTCGCTGGTTCCGGCTATGTGCATATTGGAATCGTCGAAACGGGCGTCACCGCACCTCCATGCCCAGCAGACTTCGACGGCGATAGATACGTCGCGGGATCTGATCTCAGCGTGATACTCAGCAATTGGGGCGGAAGCGGCGCTGGCGACTTGAACGGTGACGGCACAGTCGGTGGCCCCGACTTGACGACACTTCTTAGTGCGTGGGGACCCTGCTCGTAATCAAACGAACTGAATCGTCATATGGAATGTGCAAGTTCTCTGATCGCAAACTGCGGCAGAAAAACCATGGCGTTCAAGAGTCCATGCGCAAGCATTGATGCCCACAATCGGCCAGTTCGCGCATAAAGCCAACAGAGAAATGTTCCAGTCATGATGACGGAGACACTTCCCTCCCACCCATAGCCATGGACTGATGCGAATACGAGAGACGAACCGAGTGCTGCGGGCCAGAATCCCCACCGACCAAACAATGCGCCGAACAAGAGACCGCGAAAAATGATTTCTTCAACGACTGGTGCGCCGACGATCGCATCGAGTGAAGTCAATGCAGCAGTGCTCGCCGACCCGAACATAAGTTTTTCGTCCAGCGATTCCCACCAAAGATTTGATTGAGAACTTTCCGGCTGGAAGAAAGAGAGAGTTGTCAGGACGATGCCATCCAAACCAATGACTGCGATGATCATTGCGAACGTCGAACGCAGATTCATCTGAGCAAGACGCGAGCCGATGCCGAATGCTTCGAACAACAATCGATTCGGGCGTGCGCAAAGAAGCCACGGCACGGAGGCGACGAACGGGATAGCGACCAACATCGTCGCCGCACCTATTGGCTCAATCCATGCGTCGGGAAGTCGCAGCAGTGAAGGTCCCCACATCACTGCATCGAGCGTAATAAATGCGTACAAAAATCCGATCACGCCATACCAAGCACTCGCAATCGGCAGTGACAACGTCGCCGGGAACCACCGCGCCCCTTTTCGCCAGTGCTTCCAAAGAATCACTCCCATCCATCCCACAGCAAACAACATCGTGAAGAGTGACGCCACTCCAGCGCCGATCAATGTGACTCGACTCGCCGTTGGGAGTGGTTGGATCTCTGCATCCGGTGCGAAGAGCGCCACCGCTTCATCGCGGCGCATGTTCAATTCATCGCCGTCATCGATCGCACCAATCTCAATCCCCTCATCGCGTAAATCATCCCAGTTCTGGCGGACATCTTCTGCACTCTGAGCGATGTCAACACTGTCCATCGGATCAAGCGCGATGAGCAAACCATCACGCAGAGTCCGCGCCTCATACTCATTCATTGTTGACAATGTGACAACGGGATCCTCCAACGTATCCCACGGCCCGCCGTCAATGGACAAGGTCACAACAGAATAGATGTCCCACAATGCAAGAACGGCGCAAAGCGTCGCCGTCGCAACTGCAATCGGATGTGCTGGGTCGAACGCTCGGCGTGCGGCGCTCAACTCTGAAACCAAAAATTGTGATGCGTGATCATCAACCCATACTAACGCATTCGATTTCCGTTACTGGGAACTGATCATCACCCGCAGGCTGAATAAAACATCCGACATGCCAATTCGCGCGGGTCTGTCCGATCTTCTTCGCGCGTCCACGTCGCACCTTCGCTTGATCAAGAATGCTCGCAATTTGTTGCTGCAAATTTTTGATTCGAGCGACTTCTGAAGCCTCGAGGTTTTCCCAGCGCAGGCCACGGAGCAGTTGGCCCCGTCCGTTTGCAGTGAGAGCTCCAGCGAATGAATCTTGGCTCGCTGCAACATAGCCTTCAACGAGTTTGCCGATGCGCTTCGCTTCTTTGGCGCTCTTGAGATTGCAGCTCAATCGCCACGAGTTTTGTGTGACGGCGAAAGATTCACGACCGTCCTTGCCGACTGCGTGAAGGAATCCTGCTTTCTGAAGAAGTCGAACGTGGTAATACAAGCCAGTGCTTTCTTGCTTGAAGAGTTCGCTCAAGTCAGGCACCGTCAACGGTCCATTCGCGCGAATCGCTTCAAGAATTTCCATTCGTCGAACAGAACGTACTCCGTTCCAGGTCGCGCGATCAGCGAGAGACCAAGTAGAGGTGCTTGATGGTGACGTGCGTTTTTTTTGCGCACGGGACGACGATGAGGAAATTAACGACATTTCTTGATATTAGCCACGAGTGCCATGTCAAAGTCAAGAAACGAATGTGTTTTTTAACATCTCATCAAAAATTCACAATCACCCTAGACTTCACCCAATGTTGCGAACGCGCTTGATCGTCGGAAGTCTCTTGATCGGTGGGCTGGCACTGCTTGCGCTCATCGATTCTTCCGCACCGACTCTGTGGATTGGATTCATGCGCCTCGGCCCTGGCGCGGTCCTAATCTTGTTCAGCCTTTTTGCATTTGCACCGATACTTGCCGGTGAGTTTTCAAGACTGATGAATCCTAGTGCGCCAGCGGCACTTACACGCATTCACTTCTTGGCGATCTTCATCGGGATTGCCAGCGTCGGGGTCGTGGCGGACATGGTTCCAAAACACCTTGCACTACCGGTCGTCATGTCTGCCCCATTCTTCTTGGTCCTTCTCTGTGCAATCAACCACGCGCGAACGAGAATCACCACTGGGTTTCCAAACACAGTTGGGGGAGCCCTGCTTGGCTACGCGGCGATCGGCGTCCCACTTGGATTCTGGATCCTCCTGCGTCATGACCGAGACGCGTGGACTTTGGCTGGCGCAATTTTATGCGTCAAGAGCGCCGATATCGGTGCCTACTTCACTGGGATCATAATTGGGCGCCATAAAATGATCCCTTGGCTGAGTCCTGGCAAGTCATGGGAAGGATTCGTCGGAGGGATCGTGCTTTCTGCGGTAGTCGGCGCAGCACTTGCATCGTTTTCTGGAACAACAGCGGCTGCGAATGCCTTCGTTGACCCCATCTCGATCGGCTACGGCATATTCGTCGCAGTGACCTTGGGGATCGTCGGAACTGGAGGCGATCTCTTTGAAAGCTTGCTGAAACGAGGAGCTGGAGTCAAAGACTCGGGCAGCATCTTGCCTGGGATGGGCGGTTTATACGATGTATTTGACTCGTTATTGCTTGCCGGCCCTGTCGCGTGGTGGCTCTTGGCAAATTAGGTCGCTGTATTTCAATCCGCCTTTGGTGGCACGGCGAAGGTCTGCTAACCTCACGAACCAATGACTCTCATCGCCGACCTCGTCAGCCTCCACCAAGTCGATAGCCAAGTTCGCGCACTGCGCAGTCGCCTTGATTCGGCGGCTCATTATGTGGCTCTTCAGGAAAAACAGCGCGTGCAATTGAGTGCCCGCATGGAGGAGATCAAGAGCCAAATTCGTCAGCACCAAGCGACTGGCGTCAATCACGAAGCTGAGAGTGGATCAGTCAAGGCAAGAATCGATTCGCTGCGAAGCCAGTTGAACACCAGTACGAATCCAAAGCAGTATGCCGCAGTCTTGAACGAACTCAAGTTGCTCCAGACACAGCGCGACGCGATCGACGAACTCACGATCGATCAGATTCAGAAGACAGACGATCTACAGACCAAACTGGTTGAAGTTGAGCGACTCTCGGCCGAACGGGTCAAGGTTCGCGATGCAGGCCAGGCAGAATTGAACACCTGCCGCGGCGAAGTAGGAGCCCGCTTGGGAGAACTCGATCGCGAGCGCACTGTTGCGGCTGCGAAAATCCCACAGCGAGATCTGGATATTTTCAATCGTGCTGCGGATCTGTACGACGGCGAAGCAATGGCAGAACTTGTCGCAGTCGATGCGCGTCGCCGCGAATATTCATGCGCAGCCTGCAATATGGAACTTCCCGTTGAGAAGTATGCGTCATTGGCTTCGAATCCAAACCTCTCCGTGACCTGCACATCGTGTCACCGAATTCTCTATCTCGCTGAAGTCAGCACTGCGGTTGGTTGAGACGTTCTCGGGGCCGATCACAAAAAACGCGACGCTGTTTCTTTCGAGTCAATCGTGGTCGCCTGACATTTGCCAAACATTTGGTGTCGATTGCGAGCGATCCAACGATAGATCGCATCGCACAAACGGCGGGGCAAGATGCGAAGGATCCCAAGCAGCGACCAGGGAAACCTCAATCCGCCAGCGATTGCGAACACTGCATCAGATTGCTGAAGCACAAACTCATCGCACACCAACAGTATTGAATCACTCTCAATCAAATTCAATGCCGAGAAATTGCCTTCGATGCGCAACTGTGCGGCCGCCTCACTCCGGATCGGCGCAAATCGAAAATTCATCGATGGGTCGTGGCGAATCACAAACCAGACAAACTTGTTGCACAGAGAGCACTCGCCGTCGAAGAGAATAATGCCATAGGACTTCATGTTGCGTCAGGCACGAATCGTATGCGCGTTGATCCACTGCGCCCTGTCGACACCAGCACGTCGCAGATGTTCGGCAATGCGAATGCCCCAGATAAAAAGCGAGATCGCTTCATCCATATCCCAATCGCTCGAGATCCTCTTCCGAAAGTCCAAAGTGATGGCCGATCTCGTGCAGGATCGTGATACGAATTTCGCGCTCGACTGCGGACTCTCCGCCCATGGGCTCGCCACCTTCATCGGTCGTGACATCCCATCCCCCTGCCGCATCGAGAATTCCTCGGCGAAAGATCTGGATCGTCTCTGGCATCAGCCCAGATTCGTTGACGCTGCGTTCAGTGATAGCGATTCCACTATGCAGCCCGCAAAGATCCTCATCATGAGGATTCATCTCCAACGAGCGCATGAGATCGTCTGATGGCGAATCATCGACAATCAATGGAGATTCTTCCAGCAGTGAATGAATCGACTGCGGAAGTTCCGCAAGGACTGATTCGACGAGACGGTCAAACCGCTTTCGATCGCCACCCGACCAGTGCGTGCTCACGATGCAACTTGCCCGACAAGCTGTGAAATCTGAGTGACTCCTTGATCGCGAGCCCACTTATCAAGTCCGCGAACCACCTTGCGCGGCGATTTGGGATCGACGAAGAGTGCTGTTCCCATTCCAACTGCAGTCGCTCCAGCCAAGATAAGTTCCGCGGCGTCTTCCCAGGACATGACGCCTCCAAGCCCGATGATCGGCACGCCCGCGTCACGTGCAACGGCGGCATAAACATCGTGCACGATCCTTACAACAATGGGATGAACCGCTGGACCAGAAAGTCCACCTTTTCCACGGGAGAGTCTCGGCTTACGAGTGTGAACGTCAATCGCCATTGCTGGCATCGTGTTGCACAAGACCAGACCATTCGCTCCACACTCGATCGCCGCTGCGGACATTGCAATTGGATCGGCCATATCAGGTGCAAGTTTCACTAGCAGCTTCGCATGCGATACCGCGGCGCGCACGGCTGTGAGCACTTCGCGCAGCGTTGTTGGATCGGCGCCAAAGTGTCGACCCGTGCTTGTATTTGGGCAAGAGACGTTCACTTCAATCGCACGAAATTCTTGTGAAGCATCGAGCGCGCCAGCAACTGCGACGTAATCATCGATCGTGTGACCAGCAACGGATCCGATCACCACTGCTTTACATCCACGGATGCGCGGAACTTCTTCCGCAAGAAAGCGATCGATCCCCTTGTTTGCCAAACCAATTGCGTTCAACATCCCAGCACGAGTCGGGATAATTCGCCAAGGCGCATTCCCTTCGCGAACCTCGCGGGTGATGCTCTTCGTTGTGACTGCGCCGATCTCCCCGAGGTCAAAAATGTCCGCAAGCTCGTCGACATACCCACACGTTCCCGCTGCGGCGATCACTGGATTTCGCAGGTCGATGCCCGCGAGCTTCGTCTGTAATAGTTGGGGGAATCCCACCGCATACTTGTAACACATCTATGATCGTTCAACATGAGCACCCCAGAACGAATCGCCCAATTTGAGAAGATGACCGCCGCAGATCCCACCAATGAAATGGCGCATTTCAGCCTAGGGAATGCCTACCTTCAAGCTGGAAGACATGCGGAAGCCGCCCAAAGTCTCGAAAAAGTCATAGAACTCAGCCCAGGAATGAGCAAGGCATATCAGTTGTGCGGGCAGGCAATGATTGGCGCGGGATGGGCAGACAAGTCCGTCGATGTTCTCAATCGGGGCTATAGCGCAGCGGCCGAACGAGGCGACCGAATGGTTGAGCAAGCGATCGGGCAGCTCCTGATTTCAATCGGACGTACGCCACCAACTGTGACGCGTGCCGTCAATGCCGCAGCGGAAGCGCTTCGTTCCTCTGGAACATTCGTGTGCCGTCGCACTGGCCGACCTGGAACCAAGATGACCTCTTCCCCAATGCGAGGTCCAATTGGCGAATGGATTTTCGAAAACATCTCCGCCGAGACGTGGAAAGATTGGATTGGTCAGGGAACCAAGGTCATCAATGAAATGCGCCTCGATTTTTCTCGCGACCGCGATCAAGAAATTTACGATCAGCAGATGCGCGAATACCTTGGCATCGACGAAGAAGTCTTGGCTACTTTTCCCGTGAAGTCAAAGTGACTTCTGGAATTGAGTCGATCGAATCCGTTTGGACTTGTGGCCCCTATCCTGAATCCAAGTCCATTTGAAGTGAGATTTAATTGGGACGCTGGCACCTCCAAAACCGTTGGAGGATTGCATGAATTGGAATCCCCATGCACTATCCAGCTGGTCGGAGACAGCTTTATGAGGAACAATCGTGACACAACGACCCAGTCCGACGTGGACGAAATTTACAGTTCGTTTCGCCTGAGATCCCTCCCGAATCTATTCAGCCATAAACGCTGATAGCGACTTTTGCATTTATTATTTGCCTGCAATGTGCGACGAAAATAATAAGCAAAGAACCGAATACCGAATTAGCCCATTCCATTGTCGAAATCTTTAATCAGTTCCTCAAGCCGGGCAGGGTTATCCAGCGAAATATACTCACATGGAATAGTAATCGAAGCGGGCTTGCCTGCAATCGCGTTTATCGACATATCTATGACAGCTGCTCCCAGTTGATCAAACAGAATGGCCGCGGACCCTTTGTAATGACGTCCTTTCGCAATTTCCCGCAGTCCTTCAGGTGCCCCATCTTGACCACAAATGAATGACATAGCCGGATCTTTTCCTGCGGCCTCAAATGCCTGGGCCGCACCTACAGCAAACTCGTCGTTTATTCCTATTACGATTGACAAATCCGGATACGAACGCAGAGCTTCTTCTGTCTGTTTACGACCGGCCTCAACAGTAGCGCCTTCACCAATGGTTACAACTTTTCCTCCTGCAGCTTCAATAATGTTCATGGGTTCAATCCAGCGAGGTGCAAAGAGAGGTGTAGCCACAAGTGCTCCCACGAGTGCTTGTGCTCCGCCATTCGGGAAACGCTCATGTATGAAAGCTGCCGCTGCACTCCCACAAATCCGGCCGGAGAGAACCGAGTCGAAACCTGCCAATCCATCACTCGATTCCAATGGAAACGCATAGCTGAGAAAACGGATGCCTTTTCCATGGGCCCGAACAACCAGAGGCTGAAGCGCTGCCGCTTCAGTAGGCATTGCAACTATTGCATCTACACCCTGATCGATCCAGTCAGAAATTTCGGCCAACTGATGCCTGAGATTCCCGCTTTCGGTTGTGCCTTGCAACAACACAATGTTGCCAACATCTCTGGCACGTAAATCGGCATAAGCCCGCACCGATTTTACCACCAGCAGTTCAGAAACGGCATGGCTAAAGGCGATGACTAGACGCCCTTTCTTTTTTGCTTCTTGGATAGTTGTGCCAGCATTGAATGTCATTTCGTTCATTTGTATCAAATTTATTGATTGCAGTTTCGTAAAATTGCCTCTATCGCTTACACGCTGTAGCACTGTGTTGCGCCTGCGGCAGGGCTATATTGCTGACACGCTGCTGGCTTTTTTCTGAACTTTACGGCGCATATTCTAGGCGGATTTGACTGATCATTGTCATCAAATGACTCCTTATATATCGTCGATCTTCAATCCGTGGGCTGTGGCTGCTTCGGTGAACTCAGTAATGCGATGAGTAAAGGCAGTAACTATTTGCTCGCCTGCTTCGGTTTTGAATCTCGCATGAGAGCCTTCGTATTGCTTATTGATAGGACTTCGCTTTTTCAGTGTCGCGTGCGGGCGCCATGATTGAACCTCCCCAGATTTGGTGGACACACGAAATCAACGATCTTGCTCGAATGGCAAACCTTCGCGCGAACCAAGCGATCTCAAACTTAAGGAACCGACGGAGTGATCGTCAGGCATTGAACCTTGACGCCTGCAATGCAATTGCTCGATGGCCCATTCACAACGATGCAACCACAGGCCGTCGTGATTGAACAACAACGATAACTATTGATCGCAACACCAGTGCATGATTGGGCGTCCGAGGCAGTGCACGTACAGAGCTGTTGGCTAGCATCGCAGATGACCGTTGGCGTTGCATCTCCAGAACCGTCCGCAATTGCCGCGATCGCTTCGTCGAGTGAAAGCCCTTCGATTTCGATTGATGTGATTCCGCTCGCACCATGGATCTCCACGCGCGAATCAGAGAGTGCCATTGCGATTGCGAACCCGAAGGCGCCATCAACAAACCAACAATTCTCAGCGACTTCGCAGGCGGTCCCTCCAAAATAGCAATCGGAACCGCTGACCGTCAGCGAGCGTTGCTCAGCCGTGGTGGTCGATATCACCATTGCGTCAATGACTTCTTGCGGTACCCGGACCACCATTGCGTCAATGACTTCTTGCGATACTCGGACCACCGCACCCGCCACCACAGGCTCTGGAACAACCTGTTGTGCAACCGACTCGCTGGCAAGCAGCATTCCAACCACGCACATCATGCATTGAATGTTCATAAGTAAGCTCTCCTTGTTTCCAATACGCCACACCAGAATCAACCCACGGAAGCCCCTAGTGAGGAATTGTACAGCGTCTGGCTGACGCTGACAAGCCTCTGCGGCGCTGGGATGTCATAGGGACACAGCAGCGGATCAACGTCCCAGACTTGTTGGAGTACCAGCCGTAATAACGCACCATCTGAAAGCGCTTATCTGGAATGTGCTGCGTGATCGCCGCGATGAAATCACACGCCGTGAATACTTGAAAGTTGCGATTGATCTTCGCGTTCATTCCCGAGCGATAGAGAATCAAATCGCCCGAACGATTCACCTGCATCTTCGCCACGGAGAACGGATTGCGAATAATGTATTGCGCGAGTCGCTGCATATCTGCACACTCATTCGCCGCAATGCGCCGACTCTGATGGACTTGCACTTTTGAAACCCTTGAAAACCAGAATGCACCCAACCGCGCAACATGCGCGCACGATCAACGGGCAGCAATCCAACTTCGACCAGAAACGCAATTACCCGGGCGCAGCCGCGAATATTTTTCTTCGACAAACAGAGGAGCGACTGACGGTGAATTGGGCGGTCCCAGATCAATCAGCGTCGGCGACGACCTACGAGTCCTGCTAAACCAAGCAAACCAAGTGCACCTGGTGCTGGAACACCGAAGTACAAGTTGTCGACCGCGGCATAGTTCACGGCAGGTGTCACGCTGTAGACGGACACAGTCAAACTCGAGATCGCAAGCGATGACGAAATGAAACCAGAGAAGCCATCTACTGATGACACAAATTGGATCGAGGATGAACCGTCTTCAAAGAAGATTCCAACAAGCGCTGGGGTCACCTGAAATGCAGCATCTCGCGAGAAAAAGTTCCCGCCAACAGCATGCACGCCAGGCGCAAAGTTAAAAACCAAGTTCTCGTCCGCACCGTAGGTCGACAACCAACCAGAATTTGCGACGATGTTCGTTGGATTTGGGACGTAGCTGTATGCGGTTGCACTCCATTCAATTGGACCCGCATTTCCAACGAGCGGGTTGGCGTAGGTACCGCTATATGCGTTGAATGTCTCAGTCGTGATCGATAAGGGCGCTTCTAAAAGAATTCCGTGCGTTACAGAAAACGCCCATGCGTCATATTGTTGAAAAGTTGCCATTGCGGCACTTGCAGATGATGAGATGAATGCACACGTTGCGACAGTGATTAAAAGAGCAGATTTCATTTGTGAAGCAGCCTCGAAAAAGGGACAAAACCGGAACCAACCTCTGGAGATCTTTCGATCTTCGCTTGGGTAGGAACCGAGCAAAGAACATCCGATCAACCCCTTAATCTAGCTCACCATCGCCGTGATGCAAATTAACTTTTTAATTTGCGGCCTTTTTTCTGTTTCTGTCACGGTTGCTCGAAACCTCGCTTTCCTTGACACCAAAGCGCGCTTTTTGTTAAAAAAAACGACATTTCCGCATGTCTTACGCTCCATCTTCCTGGGCGATCGACGGCGAAATGCCGCAACGTGCGTTTCAAGTTTGCGTCACAATTACCCTAGCGGATCATCGCATCCCAATAGGAGAATTCGAATGGACTTTGCAAAGATCACAATCGGAATCGTTTCACTCTCTTTGATTGTTGGCGCCACCACATTCGCATTTTCGAAACCTGTTCAGACATCTACTAGCGCGACGAGCACCAACCGCGATGGCGAGGAAAACGACGAAGAACAAATCATCGCGCTGGACAAGGCACCAGAAACAGTGCGCAACGCAATTGTGAAAATTGTTGGCGATGCCAAGAACATCACGCGAGTGATTCAAGAAGAAGACGAAGAGGATTCAATTTCGTACGAGGTGGAATACACAATCAACGAAGTGAAGTGCAGTGCCGCACTTTCGCCCGCTGGCGAAGTAATCGAACTTGAACAAGGGACAACCGAAGCAAAGATGCCCGCTGCAGTGATGGCTGCTCTGAAGAAGGAGTACCCAAATGCCACTTTCGCCGACCCGTACAAAGTCACGCGAATAACCTATGAAGTTGACATTGTCATCAATGGCAAGAAGCATGAGATGGAAGTCGACCCTGCGGGCAATATCAGTGACGAAAGTCAGATGACAGAAAAGTCCAAAGAAGAAGCCAAGCCAGAAGCCAAGCCAGAGTCGAAGGAAAAGCCAAAGCAATAAAGTTGCTTTCCAAATAGTTATGAAGACGACTTTGCCGAGTAGTGCGTACAAGCTTCCTGCCATCACGCTGTTGTTCTGGATCATGAAGATCTGCGCAACAACACTGGGCGAGACAGCGGGCGATCTGCTTTCGATGACTCTTGACATTGGCTATGCGGCGAGCTCGGCGGTGCTCCTTGCTGCGTTCTTGGTCACGCTGATTTTTCAATTGCGTTCGCGCATCTACCAACCATATTTATATTGGTCTGTCATTCTCGCCACGAGCACTGCGGGAACAACCATGTCAGATTTCATGGACCGCACACTTGGACTGGGATATGCAACAGGCAGTGCAATCTTGCTTGGAACGCTCATCGTCATCCTGAGCATCTGGTGGTTTGTTGAGCGTTCTCTTTCGGTCACCAACATCAAGTCGTTTCGCGCTGAACTTTTTTATTGGATTGCGATTCTTGTCTCAAACACGCTCGGTACTGCGCTTGGCGATTTCCTCGCGGACGATTCTGGACTTGGCTTCCTCGGAGGCGCAATACTCATAGGCGGAGTCTTGGTGTTGATTGTGCTTGCGACATACTTAACCAAAATCCCAAAGACCGCCCTCTTCTGGGCAGCATTCGTGCTGACCCGCCCATTTGGAGCGACCATGGGGGACGTTCTCACCAAGATGCCTGACCAGGGCGGACTTGGGTTTGGAACCATCGGGTCTTCGTTCGTTCTCGCAGTAGTCCTCATCCTTATCATTCGGTACACGATTCGGGCCCAACTGGACGAATAAGCAGAAGAAAAAACGGGGTGTTTTCAGAATCCTGCGATGCGCTCATTAGGATGAAAATTAGAGGTGGCAGTGCGCCATCCATCACAGTTGAAGCGCAGTTGAAGCGCAGTTGAAGCGCAGTTGAAGCGCGCAGAACGGGAGCCATAATTGAAACGAGTGTTCATAATTTGCATCGCCATCATGACACTGGCCATCATGACACTGGGGTCCGTTGCCGCAATGGCTCAAACGTTGCCTGACGATGAAGGTCGCGACTCCAGCGCACAACTACGGCAGCTTGCAGAGCGCGTCCGTGCTCTTGAATCAATGGTCCACGCACTTCAGAACACCAAGGATTCCGCTGCGGATAACCCAACAACAATGCCGCCAGCGCAGGCAGAGAATTTGGAAGTAGGAATCGTCATCAAAGTGCTCTCATTCACCAAGGCTTGCGACGATCCAGCATTGTTGGCGGTTGCCGCAGAGGCAGACGCTCGATTGAAGTCAGATGAGGCACTCCTTGCGCTTGCAAATGCAGCGGAGCAAAGACTTCTTGAACAAGCAGAACGTTATGGCGAACGATCGACTCGGGCCGACACAGGCAGCAGCAAATCCACCGTCAATTCGACTGGAAAGTCGACCGGAAAGCGCTCTTCGACTGAGCGGCTATTGACCGCAGACGAATATGCGCGAGCGATGGAAGAGAACAAACGGCAGCACAAAAAACTTGCGAGCGAAATTATAGAACTGAGCAACAAGGTCAGTAACGGACGCCGACTTGCGAATGCCAAGCGTCGCGACGCCACATCGCTTGGACAACGAATTGTTGGCGTCGCAGACGACGGAGCGCAAATCGTCGTGACAACTAAATCCGACTGTTCCAGATTCCTTGTGGCAGGCGTTGACGTGAGACTCGTCAATGCGAAGAGCATCGAGTGCGACGGACATTCCACCGAGTTCAAAGCTGATCGAGTCACGATGGCCAAATGAAAGTGTTCGCCTCACACTCTTCGCAACCAGACCCACCATTCCAAAAAGAGCACTGCGACTGCAGCGAGGAGCAGCCACGGCCATGCCGAAGTCTCCGCCGAAGCGCCACCTTGAATCCCTGCGATCCGCTCGGTAGCGAACTTGACCTCCTCCGCAGTATCAGCTCGCCCCTCCGCTCGACTGTTCATGTTGACTGCGTATGCCAACGACGCCGGACCCGATTGTCCTTTGGGAGCAGTCCAGTTCAACCGATAAATCCCAGTCGTTCGTAGCGGTCCGTACGAAATATTCGATGGATCCTGCACAACGATCGGAAGCGTCGTTCCACCTGGAATCAGCATTGATACTTCCTTCGCACCCGCTGGCAAACGCGCCTTTGCAACATCCCCAGGCGCAAGCGGTTCGTCTGCAACAGCGCTTCCGCCTGCTGCCAACCATGCGATTGAATTGGCAAAGAAATTGACGAAGCCACGCTGAAATGGCCAATCACTTTCCATTGGATCGAACGTGACATAGACGAAAGTCAATGCGCCTCGGCTGAGCGTCATCATCATCGGACCCTCGCCAGACTCGACAATGACATCAGCATCCCCTCCAGCCGCCACCGCCGTCATCGATGAGACAAAGAGATCGTCGAGATTCACATACTGCAGCAGAGGATGTCCTTCACGAATACTTTGGGGCGTCGCATTTTCCTTTGTGCCGTACGGAGAAATTCCAGCAGTGATAGGAGGCGCATGAAAGATGAGATAGCGCCCCCTCGAGAGATCGTCGGGCGTCGCATCGTCTAGAACGATCACATCAAATGAGTCTGGAAGCAAGGGATTTGCTGCCATTTTTTCGTTCCAAGCAGCGAGTGAAAACAAATCGAGCGACGCCAGCGACATCCCTTCAAGAATCGATTTCATGACGAATGCACCGCGTCCAACCAATGCAATTCGCAGTGCGGATGGAGGTGCCGCAACCACCGCCGCACGATCATCGGCTACAAGCAAATCATGTTTGGAAAAGCGAACCTCGATCACTCCCCCTTTGGGCAGGGTGAGCGACGGGAAGACGACCTGCGTCTCTCCAGGAACTCGAATGTGCATCGTCGCATCTTCTTGCGCCGCTGGCACATTGACTGGTTGAGGGGTCACCGCGCGCAGGCGATCATCGACGACCACTTCAAGATCCCCAGTGAACGGCTCGTTGCTCCAATTGACCACGCGCGAAAAGACTTGAACTTCGTCGGGACGATCTGGATTACGCGCCACGGCGATCGCACCAATTCCTGCATTCATCGTTGTTGACTTACCAATACTGTGAAAGACCATCCGCTCGCCGCCGCGGAGAACTGACTGCGAAAGATCCGCGATTCGACCATCGGAAAAGAGTTCGTACGACGGCGCATCGACCGCTATTGTTGTGGGCTTATCAGGATTCGTGACAGTGGTGAACGCACGTGCGAGTTCGAAAGAGTCACTCAGCGTGGTCGTCTCATCCGTTGGCTGAATCCCTTTGATCGCGGCGATCGCCTGTGCGATATTGTCTGTAAAAGGGCAGAGAATCTGCGCGTCTTTGGCGAATGCGATCACCATCACGGACGGCGCAGGTCCCGAGAAAAGCCCCCCGCCGTGCAGTGCTTGCAATCGATTTTCGGCAAGTCGCTTTGCCTGATCGAGTCGACTCTGATTATCTGGCGCATCCATCGCATTCATCGAACCAGACCGATCGATCAAGAAAACGATTCGGCTTGCCTGCGACCCGCCTAATTCAACCTGTGGCTGCGCGATCGCGAAAATCACGAGCGCCAATGCGAGCAACTGAAGAAGCAGAAGGAGCGAGAATCGAAGGCGCTGAAATGGAGCATTGGCACGCAAATCTTGCGTCGCACGCTTCCAGAGCATCGTGCTTGAGATCACTCTGCGAGTTCTGCGAAGGCGCAGGAAATACAGTGCGACGAGTGGCGGAAGAGTTGACAGCGCAACGATCGCCGCAGCGAAGGGAGCAAGCCATGCAACGGCCAAAGACATCATGCCAACAATCCTCGTCTGCGCAAGTAATCAAGAAGCAGTGTGTCCATATCCAAGGACGTCTCCACAACTTGATGGGTAATGCTTCGCCGCACTGAAAAGTCACGCAATCCTGCGATGTATGTTTCGAGTGACTTGCGATACTGCGACAAGACCGCTGTGGATGCAGTCACTTCGGTTTCCTTGCCAGTCTCGCTGTCGATCAATCGAAGATCACCCGCGATGCCGTGGCGGGCTGGATCCACTTCTTCTGGCGAAAGCAATTGAAGTGCGAATACGTCAAATCCTCGGCCGGCGACGTAGTTCAAACCCTTTTCGTATCCATCGGGAAAAAGAAAGTCGCTCAAGACGATCAGCACGCCACGCCCCTGACCACCCAGTGCAATCGTGCGCATTCCGTCTGTGAATCCGCCGAGTCCATCGGCCGTTCGATCAAGAAGCCAACGCCCCATCTCTCTCGTTCGTCGTCGACCGCGCAATCCCGTTAATCGTTCAACTCGCTCCGCACCGAATCCAAAAAGACTGACACGATTATTGTTGACGAGCCCGATGTAACCAAGTGCCATCGCCAGTCTTCGCGCATAGTCGAACTTGTGAGGATCACCACCGTCCATCGACTGACTCATGTCGACCGCGATCACCATCGAGAGATCTTCTTCCTCTAAAAACAGCTTCAGGAAAAGTCGATCGAGCCGCGCATAAATGTTCCAGTCGACAAATCGCAAGTCGTCGCCGTGGGAATAATTACGAAAGTCTGCGAATTCGACTGATTGGCCGCGGCGCCGACTACGGCGTTCGCCCTGAATCTTGCCCGCAAAAATCTTGCGGCTGATTACGTCGAGTCGATCCAATCGCGCCATCAAACGCGAGTCGAGCAGATCATCAACTTTCGTGATGGGATTCACTCCTGAGCCTCCGCTGGAACGAGGCGAACGATCTCTGAAATGATTCCATCGCAGGTCAGTCCCGCTGCTTCTGCTTCAAAGCTTCGAACAATGCGGTGCCGAAGTGCAGCGCACGCCAACGCCGCGATGTCTTGCGTACTGACTGCGCAGCGACCAGCGAGAATGGCGCGCACCTTCGCCGCAAGAATCAGCGACTGCGCACCGCGAGGACTCGAACCAACGACGATCATCCTTTCGAGTTCGGGAACTCCCCACTCTCCACCAGGATGCGTCGCAAGCACCAATCGCACGGCATAATCCTGCACATGCGGAGCGACAAGCACCACCCGCACAAGTTTCTGGGCCTCCGCAATTTCAGCAGCAGTCAGAACAGCCTTCGTCTGCGCATCCGCCGCAATGCTGCCCGTTGTGCGATCAATGATCTTGGCAAGATCATCTCGCTGAGCGTAATTGATGATGATCTTGAGAAGGAATCGATCGAGTTGCGCCTCCGGAAGCGGATAGGTCCCCTCCTGCTCAATTGGATTCTGCGTGGCAAGCACGAGAAACGGTCGCTCGAGACGTCGCGTCTCACCACCAACCGTGACGGATCGTTCTTGCATCGCTTCGAGAAGTGCGGATTGACTCTTCGGAGATGCGCGATTGATTTCATCTGCAAGCAAGATCTGCGCAAAGATTGGACCTTGGCGAAACTTGAAGTCACGTTGGCCAGTCAGTGGATCGTCCACGACGATTTGCGTACCGAGAATGTCTGCTGGCATCAGGTCGGGCGTAAATTGGATTCGGGAAAACTTCAAACCCAGCGCCTGCCCCAGTGTGCGAACAAGCAAAGTCTTTCCAAGGCCAGGGACACCCTCCAGCAGAACGTGGCCATCGGCGAAGAGTGCGATTAAGACTTGACCTACAACTTCAGCCTGGCCAACAAGCACTCTTCCAATCTCTTGACGAAGCCGATCTGCAACAAGACGAAAATCTGCACACGCCTTTCGCACGGACTCGACGGTTTCCAAATCGTTCACTGCGGTGCTCATGATGAACTGCCGCCATCACGATGCTCATCTTGAGCCCGCTTCTTCGCACGACGCAATCGCTCCATCGGCGATTCTGGGTCCGCATCTGTCGGCGATGCGCTCGGAGGTGCGACTGGAGTCTGGGGAATGCCCGGCACCACTCTGTCAGTTTTGCGAGGATTTCCAGACATTTTCGTGGATACTGGATCAACGTCTGGAGTGATCGAACCATCCTCTGATCGTCGACGAGCCTTCTTCCAAGCCGCAACTATTTCTCCGCTTGTCCCGCGCGCACCACCAAGTGCTTGCTGCGCCAAATCGCGAGCGGACTCGCCGTCGAATACCAATCGACGAACTGCGACATCAATCACGAGCAGTGCGGCGGCGATGATCGCCAAGATATCCCAGATGCGTCGGACGCTTTCCGGCTGCGAGAGTCCTTCGTGATCAAAGAGATTGGTGACGGGCAGATCTCGTTCAGTCAGAATTCGTCCGCCTGTCTCTTCAGCAACGGCGCGCAGAAGTGCGGAATTGTCTCGGCTCGTTCGGAATTCACGCGGGTACGCAAGTGATACAGCACCCTGAATCGAACCACCAGAACGACTCCCATTTGCATCGATCAATCCAATGTCGACGAGATACGAACCTGTCTCGGACGCTTGGAATTTTCCTCGGTACCGACCTGGTCCAACCTGCTCCATGGCAAGAGGAGCGAGTGATCCATCAGGTCGCACGACCTTCGCATCGGTTCGCATAAAATTGACGAGACCTGATTCGCCACCAACAGCTTCAAGTTCCACTGTTGCCTCTTCACCATCGAGTGTCGTTTTCAAGAGGACATTCGATGGCGTCGCGGGACGCATTAACCAACGAATCGTTCGCTCCCACATCGCTTGAAATCCACCCCATGCAGGCCAAGCGCCTCCCCAACGACCGCTCAAATCGCTCGTGAATACAGCGGATTTGCCAAGTCCGTAATTCCAATATGCGAAGATCGGATCGTTTCCTTCCGATGTTTTATTGAGTATTGGAATCTGCGCCAATCCCTCCCGTGGAACAGTCAGAATGTAGCCCTTCACCATTGGAACTGCGGCGACTCCATCAAGCGGCCCCCCGATCGACGGACTGACAACGGGCTGAAAATCTCCTTCGACGATCAAATTGCGAGAGACGATTGATGCTTCCTTAATAAAAATCTTGGGAAGCAATTTGGGATTCATCACGTTATAGAAATTTCCCCCCGTGATTTCCGCCACAGCTTTCATGTTCGACATGTCCTCTGCCGTGCCGTGACCACCGAGCATGATCGTAGTGATCGTGATCTTCGCTGCTTTGTACCCATCAAGCAGTGCCTTCGAGGGTGGAGTTGGATCTCCGTCAGAGATGACGATTGCGTGACGCTGCCCCGCCTTCACACTCACGAGTCCTTGGAGTCCGACCGTCATGGATGCGTTGAAGTCCGGCATATCGCCTACAGGCATCGAACGAGCCGCTGCGATGGCGGCCGTTTTATCACCTGCGAGTTGCATCGGAAAATACCACCCTGCTCCATTCACACCACCTTGAGCACCGAATCCAAAGACAACGATGCCGACATAATCAAGACGCGAGAGCGCTTCGATCGAACTGATGACAACTTGCTCGCTCCAGTAATTCGCCTGCGGCATTTCGCAGGAATGCATAATGAGTGCAAGTGCGCCGCGCGGCAGTTCCCGTGTGGCTGGAGGATCGAGCTTCACTGGAAGCGCCTTCGATGTCTCGCTATCGATCCAACCGCCCGCACCAAATGAATTGTCTCCCCCCACCATCAGCAGTCCACCACCGAGATCGTGGACATACGCATGCAGCATTCGATCGGTCGCATTATCGATCTCCGCACGGGACATATTTATAAGCACAACGGCGTCATATCCAGCAAGAAAGGCAACTCCATCAGCGAGACGATCTGGATTGACGACATCAACTACGAGGCCACCACTCTTCAACGCACTGACGAGCGCACCGCCCTCACGGCCATCTTGATCAACGACCAAAATGCGCCCCTCGCCAGAAACAAAGACAGACGCAGCACCTTTCTTGTTCTCGACCACACCATCCGCACTCGCCGCATCTGGCTCGAAGACTGCCTCATATCGCTGCGCTCCACTGGAATCCAAACTCATTGGAACTTCAAATGTGTTTGGCCCTGGCTTCAGTGTCACAGCAAGCCCATCGCCTGCGGCAGTTGTGTCCAGGTCGACCGGTTTGCCATTCTCCTTCACATAGATAGTGCCGCGTGCACCGCCTTGACTCCTGATGAACAGTTTTAAATCTGCGGTCTGCCCCAATCGCGCACGCGTCGGCGCACGAATGCCCTCAAAGATTGTCACGCCAGTTTGGTTGTATTCAATCGGATAGACGTCAATAGGAATCCGATTGGCTTTGGCAAGCGCAGCGGCTTCTCGGAGGCTTCCTGCAGTCTCATTGCCATCAGAAACAAGCAGCATCCGATTCATGGTGTCTGCAGGCAAGAGTGCAAGTCCACGGCGAACGCCAAGGGCAAGATTTGATCCATCCAGTTCGCCACTATGTCCGCCGAATGACACCTCACCGCCGACGGATGGGATTTGCGAAACAATTGCATCGCGACCAACAGTCACAACTCCAATACGATCCTCGCGATTTGGCGTGGTTTTGGTTGCTTTCTGTAATGCCGACTCGGCACGCATCAGCAAGTCACTCGGGACGGATCGGCTGACATCGCCAACCACGAGAAGCGTCACGCCTTCCCCCTTGCGAACGATCGACGGTTGAGCAAGGCTCAATGCGAGCAATGCCAACAAGAGACTCCGAGCGATTGCACTGACCCATGTCCGCGTCGCCCCAACCGCATGCCGACGGCGCCAACTCATCCACCAAATGACCGGTAGCAATACCAGTAAGAAGAGTGCAGTCGGTTGTTCGAATCCAATTGGAATCATTGGGCGACCCCGATCGTACCCGTCAGCGACTGGAGTGGCAGGCATTGCACTCGCCCATTCCCAGTGTCCATCAAATACACGCGACCATCAACGCACTCGACCGACCACGGCGCATTCAGTCGTCCTTTGGCATGACCGCCTCCGCCCCACATTCCAAGCGAGGCGCCAGTCTTTGCATCAAGGCGCTGCAACCGACAATTTCCAAACTCAGCCACAAGCAGTGTTCCATCGTCGAGCGCACAAACTCCATATGGATATGCGAGTTGTCCTGGTTCCCGCCCAGAACTACAGAGGACGCGCTTCAATTCTCCAGAGTGTGAGAAGACTTGAATTCGATGATTGCAGGAGTCAGCAACGAAGAGTTCAGATCCATCGTGCGAAAACGAAATTGACTGCGGACGCGCAAACATCCCTGGATCCTGTCCAGGCTTTCCAAATTCACTCAAGAATTCACCGCTCGAGTCAAAAATCTGAATGCGATCATTTCCGCCGTATTCGCTGACAAAAATGCGCCCATCAGCAGCGAATGCGACATCGGATGGATACACGAATTGGCCTGGACCTTGGCCGTACGAGCCAAAGGATCCGACGACTTCCCCGTCGCGGCGAAAGATCATCACTTGATGTTCGTGCGTGTCGGCAACATAAATCAATCCGTTTGGCGCAACAGAGATTCCTGTCGGTTTTCCATTGTTGAATTTTGGCATGGACCAAGACAGCTCGAATGCGCTATCCTTGCCGAAGCGCTGGACACGACCGCTCTTATCAATAACGAATACCGAACCGGTACCTGGCTCGACTGCGAGTGCGCGGGGAATTTGAAATCGTCCGTCAGTACGACCAAATCGTCCGATGATCAAATTCGCTGCGAGCCTCGGGGTTGCGAGGTCCACTCCATCGTCAGCGTCAGCGTCCTCTTCGCTTGCTCCGCATCCAACGATGATCAATGCCACCAATCCAACCATGAGAATTTTCACAGCGTTGCGCCCTGAAAACTTCGCCAGCAGTGCGAGCGTCACCCCTGCGCATGCCAGAGCGAGTAGCGCCATCCAAGGAAGTGCAGCGCTCACAGCGGATGGATCCTGATAATGAATCGCATTCAAGAGAGTGCTTGCGATCCAGTCGATACCTGGCGGTTCGAGTCGTGCAGCGACGGCGGTTTCCGTGGCTGCCAACGCCGACACCACAAGAAATCCACCAGCGAATGCTGCGAGAAGAAGCGGCCGCCCCATCCGTAAGAAATCTCGGACAGTTCGTCCATGCACCATCCACGACTCCCGCTCACTCCGCGAAAAACCTGCGCCACACCAGACACCGATGGCCAGAGCAACGGCGCTAAACCGACCTGCTTCTGCGCATGAAACAACTCCAGCTGAGTCGTAGACCATTCGCATGAGTGCCGTCGATCTCCACAGCGATGCGGTTGCGAGCGCCAACAATGTCGCAGGCATCGAGAGAGCCAGTAGCGTCGCAGCAAAGATGCAACCAAGCATCTTGCGCGCATCGGACATCATCAAACTGGCACCAGCAAGTGCGATGAATCCACCGGCAACTCCGCTGACACATGCCATCTCAAGAGCGTTCATTGCGCCGCGAGCATGCAGAGTTCCAAATGTGGCGCTTGCGCTCACAGTGCGAACTTCATTCGCAAGCAAGACGATCGGAATCGCAGTTCCGATGATCACCAACAGAAGCGCGAGAGTCGAACCGATAAATCGCATCATCGACCGTGGTTCTCGACCAAGGTCCGCCAGATCGCCATCACCGACCGCACGTGCAGCTGCGATACCCCGAATCAATACGAATGCGGCTGCAGTACTCGCAAGCACTGCGACTGCGAGCGCCGGTAGAGCGGCGATGAACACCTGACGCGCAGTCGCACCCGCAGCATCGAACGCCCGCAATTCCGAAGTGAAAGTAGCGACCTGCGCTGCATCAAATGCGGTCGTTTCGCCAAAGTTGATCAGTGAGATCGCGACAACTGCCAACGCCAAAGCTCCACGATCAGCACGCCAGCTTGCGGCCAATCGATCACGCCACGAACCGCCATCAATCGTCAGCATCACCGACGTCATGCGCTCTGCTGCAGATGCACGCAAACCAATCAGACACGCAGCGAGCGGCCAATTCCATGCGAGTAGTGCACACGCCAACGTTATGGCTCGCAGTGGCCCAACCAAGTCGTGAGCGACGGCATAATCCGCGATCGGCTGCCCTGGCCGAAGAATTCTCCACCAACAGAAAAAGACTGCATAAGCCGGTATCAGTGCGGCAGCGAAGCAGATTGATCGAAGCCACCAGCTGCTCTTGCGAAGCGCTCGGCCAGGAAGCCACGCGATCGCCGCTGCGATGATTGCAATTCCAACCGACCATGCGATCGAACGAACCAACAGAATCGCAGGATGATCGATCGATTCATCAACTCCAATCGATGTTGCAGATGCGCATCGAATCATCAGCGTCACAATTGGGATGACCACGACGACAGCGACCGCAATCATTCCAGGTGCCGCCAAGATGAGCGCTGCTCGCGTCACCCGACTGCGAATCAATTTGCCCCCTTGAATTCGCACGCTTTGCGCAGTGCGTCGACGGATTCATCGATCGATGACGTGACCGCCAATTGGTCAAATTGAAATGGATCTTCCACTGTGCCGATACGAATGCGTTCAACACTTGATGGCATCAGAGCCAGATCCGCCGGCGGCGCGATTGATTCGGCAACCGTCGTGGAAGCGTTGCTCACATCGAGCGCAACAACTTCTGGCACCAGAAAATTCCCGGACCGCGATGCATTCAACCACTGCGTCACTTTCGATTGCAGTAGGAAAGTCATCAACGCATTCGCTTCGACTGGATGCGGAGACCCAGCGACGAGTGAGACGCTGTTGGGTATCAGCATTGGACCTCCGCCTGATTCCCCGCGTGAAAATTGACGAAGCGGAACCATTGCAAGAACTGCTCCATTCGCGACCGCCGCATACACATCATCCGAATCCGTCAGGCCGAATTCGACCTGCTCGTGTATCACCGCATCCACGACCGCCGCATTTCCACCGACTAAGATGAGCGGTTTATTCGCCGCAAATCCATCAATCCACTTCTTGAAAGACCCGACTTCGCGCCACTCCATTTGCGATGCGAAGGCGCCAATGTGACCACGTGTCGTTCCAAATCTTGGGTCGGCAATTGCAATACCTTTTCCAAACGACGCGCCGGCGAGATCCAACATCGATCTCGGCAATTGATCGACAGTAATGCGCCGAGGGTCATAGACCAATACTCGCATACGCGGTGCGAATCCATGCCACCATCCAGACTCGCCCTGCAACGAGCTTGGAAAACGATCGCTCCGCAGCGACCGCCACGGGGCGATGACTCCTTCACGACCGAGTTGCGCTGAAGCAAAGCATTCTCCTGACCAGAAAACATCCGCCCGTGGCGCATCGCGCTCGGTGCGCAACATAGCTGCGAGCGCCGTTGCCTTAGAATTCTCGCTGTCATACCTCGCACGAACGGCGATTCCCGACTCTTTCATGAATGCATCGAGAATCGGTCGAGCGATCGCTTCATCAGTGCTGACATAAACGACCACTTCACGTGGTGAGAGTGGCTCTGGTTTTTTGGTTGACTCACTCGATGCCACATCATGATCACAACCAACGACTGACATCCCGACGATCGTGACGCATGCATATCGGACGATCTGCTTGATAAAAAAGTTCACAGGCTGATTGCTCTCACTTCTGAGGTGGCGCCGCATCCGGAGCGGTGACTGGCGCCGCTTGACCGCTCTTTGCGTCAATTTTCTTCTTCAGATCGCCGAAATAATGCTTATGCAATTCACGCAGATTCGCCGGCACTGGATCTTCTTCAGTGCCCTCTTCGTACCCGTGACCAATCTCTCCCGACAACTGTTGGAGCGTTGCACGACTCTCGCCCACGACTGGCGGCGCCTCGACTAACTGACGTGCGATGACATCCCCCCCCGTCGACTGAACTTTTTCTTTTCTCGTGCGAGTTGCAGTGTCAGTTTTTTCTTTCGTTCGTTCTCCCAACATCCCCTTGCCGCGCCCAGCATTCATCCCCGACGAACCTAACTTTTCAGATGGATCTGCACCAGTGCTTTGACATTGACTCCGAGCGGACTCCGCGTCCTTCATCAACTCGTTCAGCGTCTCCATTTCGCTCAGCACCTCAGCCGCCTCATTTGCGCCTTCAGCAGAACCCGCGGCTGATCCCTCGGAAGCCTCGCCGCTCTTGGAAGACTTGCCTTCAGAGTTATCTGATTTCTTCCCGCCGCTCTTGCACTGCGAAGACATGGACTCGCAAGCATTCGCCAACTTCTCAAGCTTCTCGTTCGCCTTTGCCTGTGACTGCACTGCCTCCTTGAGTGCTTTCTTTTGCGCTTCGTTCAGATTCTTTGCTGCATCGATCGCTGCTTTCGCCGCTTGTGGATTCTTCGCAAGCGCGCCATCAAGTCCTGCATTTTCCAGCGCCTTCTTCAGGGCATCATTTGCCTTCGCCGCATCATTTAATTGCGCAGCCATTTCCGCAAGTTTTTTTGCTAATTCTGCGCGGCTCTTCTCATCCATCTTGCCGTCTTTCACCTGCTCCGCCAGTTTGGCGAGAGCCGACTTTGCGGCGGCTCCGTCACCACGCTTGAGCGCTTCGCCAAGATCCTTCAGAGGGCCAGACTTCGACGGCTCGATGCGACTCAGTGCGTCTTTCATCGCCTCGAGTTGCTGCGCCTTCTCTCCCGCGAGAAGCTCGTCAAGTTTTTTTGAAACTTCATTGACCTGCCGAGTTGTCTCGCGCCGAACGGATTCGGGACTCTGGAGTTTCTCGTCGGTCAGGTCGCCGCCCAACTTTTTTTCGTCTCCACCGTCGCCGAGTGCTTTACTTAACTCAGGGTTCGTCTCGATCTTGGCTTGAAGCGTATCGATCTGAATCTTCGCCGCATCGCGTGCCGCTTGCAGCTCGCCTTCGCTCTGCGCAGCAGATGCTTGGGCGTTACCAAGTGAGAGTCCTGGCACAAACCACCACACTGCACACGCAATGATCACGAGCGTTGGACCAGCCCACCAGTTTCGGGGAGCTTCGATTGGAATTGCCCGACCGAGCGCTTCCATGATTCGACGATCTCGCGCAATCTTCAATCCATCTTCAATCGCAGCACGAGCAAACGGATCGGAGCGTTCGGCGACTGCGACGGCTGTCGACAATCGATCATGCAATTTCAATCTCACATCGATCACCGAGGCGACTGCGACATCTCCTTGAGTATTGGGTCTGGTGAGGTAACTCCACAGGGCGATTCCACCCATTGCAACCCCAACGAGCACAAAAAACCAAATCCCACGCTCACCAGCAGGCGACCACCAACCGGCAACAATCTTTGTAGCAACTGAAACGACAGCGAGTGCCACGCCTGCCCAGAGAGTGACCCTCCCAAGGGACCCCATGAGTTGCCCTAGGAGCATGCGTTTTCTTGCTCGGGCGACGACGTCAAGAATGGGAGTGATGTTTGGCATTGTTCGTCGAAGATCGAGACTTCGTTTAGGATATCCGCAATGCAATTTTCAGCCCTACTTTCGTTGCGACTTCTCGGCACAAGCGGAGCCATTCTCTTAGCGAGCAATTCCTTGTCCCAGTCGCCATCTGCTCCTGAAGATGTAAAGAAGACAACCGAAGAGGTCACTGCGCAATCAAAGGCAGAAAAAGATAAAGCGCTCGCTCAGAGTGTTGCTGACCTCAAAAAACAAGCCAAGGCTTTGCAAGCGAGCGTGAAGGCACTGCAGGCAACTCGAGCAAAGCAGCAAGACGACGCAGTGAAGGCGAAGGATTCGAAGGCGGATCCCGTTCAACCGATTCCGCCTCAGGAGTCAGCACCTGCTGCAGATCCTGCACCGACCGACGAACCTGCGACAGCACCCGCTGCAGACCCTGGACCGACTGACGAACCCGCGACTGCACCTGCTGCAGATCCTGCACCGACCGACGAACCTGCGACAGCACCCGCTGCAGATCCTGCACCGACCGACGAACCCGCGACTGCACCTGCTGCAGATCCTGCACCGACCGACGAACCTGCGACTGCACCCGCTGCAGATCCTGCACCGACCGACGAACCTGCGACAGCACCCGCTGCAGATCCTGCACCGACTGACGAACCTGCGACTGCACCTGCTGCAGATGAAAGCCCAGATACCAGTGCGCAAGCACAGATACTCGCAGACATTAAGGCTCAATCGAAAGCGCTCGAAGAACGCGTCAAGGCACTTGAAGCTTTGCTTGAAAAACAGAGCAAGGAGTTAACGAAAGCGCGAGCTGAGAAAACGGCAGCAACTGCACCGCAAGTTTCAGTAAAACTTTCACCCGCAACTTCGCCCAAAACTGCACCAGCAACTGCAACAGCGACAGCAACTGCACCAACGATGACGCAGACCGTAACTCCATCCGCCACGAACCACGGACGCTTGACGGTCACGATTTCTGCCGCCGAAGCGACTGATTTAGTGAGTTCGAATCCATTTGAAAGTCCAACCTCTCTGCTCGCCGAAATGACTCGCCGATATGTTGAGCGATTTGGCGAAACACCAGCACTGACCCCTGCTAACAATCTCGACTTCGATGATTTTTCCAACTCCGTTCGCCGCTGGACAATCGGCCAAAACAGAATTCTCTGCCAGCCAATCGACTGGAATGTCAGAGTCCTTCGAATGGAATCATCAAAGCAATCGTCAGACAAATTACTCCTGCTCTGCCAAGCGGTCGGTGCCGATGGAACAAATGTTGGAGACGAGTTTCACGCCAAAATGGATCGTTCGCCAAACTTCGATCTTGTGAAGTCAAGTCCCAAGGGAACAATGTTCCACCTGATTGGCGTCATTGATCCGCGCCTCGACTTTTCCGCTGAACATGGATCCGCCAGTTCGTGGAGCCGAGACGGAGTCTTTGTTGCACCATATTGCGTCTCTCATTGGAGCGTCACTGGGCAGAAACTCACGTCGGACTCGTCGGGGCAGTCGAGCGAAGCGCCGTCTGATCCAACTCCAAGTATCCAATGATGGATCCAGACGACCATGTCTGTTTATGTTTTCGCGTGAGCCTTCGCAAGCTCAATACGTATCTTGATTGCGAGAAGCCTCGCGTTGCAAGCCAACTCTCTGAGTGCTTTGGCGCAGGAACCGGTTGCCATTGGTGCGTTCCATTTCTCACTCGATTGCATCAGCAGTGGCAAGAGGGCCATGCCCCGAATCTGGATGAGTCTCCAGCGGATTACGCCGCTCGCCGAGCTGACTATCGCCAGGCAAAGAAGTGAACGCCCTTCGACCCAGGGAACCGGCTTGCAAGCTGGGTCAAATCGAACTGTTTTTCGAACAGAAATCAGCCTGATAGGGTTTTTTCTCGATCGACAATTTTCAAGAGATGCCACCGAATCTTCCGCCAGTCGCCGCCCTCGGTTGATATTGAGACTGAGTCTCAATACCATTTCTCAATGCCTCGCGCACCGATCAAAATTCCACTCAGCCAACTTGCACGCGGTCAACGCGCGACTGTGGAATGTTGTGCACTTGATTCGTTGCCAAATGAACATCGTTGTCTTCTTGCGGCGATGGGAATGGGCGAACAATGCGAAGTGCGCGTTTGCCGACCTGGTACGCCCTGCATTGTCCAAATCGACCAAACTCGCTTGGGACTGCCGCGAGACATTGCTGATCGAATCATGGTGACACCTATCGAATCGAAAACGCCGTGATCCCCCGCGTCGCACTTCTAGGAAATCCCAATACTGGGAAGAGCACACTTTTCAATCGGCTCTGTGGGCTGCGTTCGAAGACCGCGAATTTCCCTGGCAGCACCGTCGAACATCAAGTTGGTCGATGTGTCACGAAGTCCGGGCAGGAACTTGACCTGATTGATTTGCCTGGGATTTATAGTTTGGTACTGGAAATGCCGGAGAGCAAACTCTGCTCCGATTGTCTTGATGGTCGAGTCGGTGACGGTCGACCTGACGCGACACTACTTGTGCTCGACGCCAACAACCTGACACGCAATTTGCAATTTGCAGCAAGTGCACTGCGCCGCGGTCTTCCAAGTGTCGTTGCGATCAACATGGTTGATCTGGCACAGCGTCGTGGACTGATCATTGACGAACAGGCTGCATCACAAGCTTTGGGCGTTCCAGTCATCGCAGTCTCAGCACGCAGCGGACAAGGAATCGATCGATTGATCGAACAACTCACTCGCACTGCAACAAGTTCCTCGATTCCAAATCCTGACCAGCCGCTGCCGAACAGCGAACCAGGATCGACGGCGAGCGCAATCTGGGCAGCGACAGTCTTTGCGCGAATTGCTGCTCATCCTGATGAAAAGAAAGTCGACGGGATGACGATCCATGATCGCCTCGACGCCGCATTCACCCACCCCCTCTTAGGGATTGTTCTCTTTGCAATCATGATGTCGCTGCTCTTCGCATCGATTTATTGGCTGGCACAATTTCCAATGAATGCCGTTGACGGGATCTTTGGTTGGTTCGGCAGCGGCATCACATCCCTGATGCCTGCAGGAACGCTGCGCGACCTGATGGTCAACGGAATTGTTGGTGGAGTTTCTGCAACGGTCGTCTTCTTGCCGCAGATCCTTCTTCTCTTTTTTCTTCTCGCACTTCTAGAAGATTCTGGCTATCTCGCTCGAGCCGCATTCGCAGTCGACCGAACCATGCGCCGTTTCGGATTGCCGGGGCAAGCGTTTATGCCGCTTCTTTCATCCCATGCATGCGCACTGCCTGGGATCATGGCGACACGACTCATTCCAAACCAACGCGATCGTTTGGCAACAATTCTTGTCGCCCCTTTCATGAGTTGTAGCGCACGCGTACCCGTCTACGCACTGCTGACTGGCGTTCTTTTCGCAGATCGACCTCTCGCCGCAGGATTCGCATTCACTGGTTGCTATGTCGTTGGAGGCATTGCCGGACTTGGGACCGCTGCACTTCTACGAAAAACAATTTTGCGTGGTCCCAGCACGCCGATGATGCTCGAACTTCCCGACTATCGCATTCCTAGCATTCGAAATGCGCTCACCGTCGCACTGGACCGCGGAATGCTTTTTCTTAAAAATGCTGGAAGCGTGATTCTCGCAATTGCGATCGTGATGTGGTGGATGAGCGCGTATCCCAAGTCAACGCCCACTCCAGAAAGTGTTGCGCTGGAAATGCGGGCAGTCGAAATTGCGCCAACGGATCCGAGCGCCGCCGCAGATCTGCGCATCCAGGTCAGTCGAATCGACGAGCGCACACAGCAAAATGGATCATTCGCTGGCCAACTCGGCAGCATCGTTCAACCTGCATTCGCTCCCATTGGATTAGATCGACAACTCACGGTCGCAGTCCTCACCAGTTTTCTTGCACGAGAAGTATTTACGACAACGGTGTTCGTCTTGGCTGGCGCAGGTTCGAATGCTGAGGGAGAGGATTCGGGCACGCTTGAAACAGTGCGAAGTGCGACGCGAGACGATGGGCTTCCACTCTTCACTATGGCGACATCAGCAGCACTTCTGATCTTCTTCGTACTCGCGATGCAGTGCCTTCCGACGCTCGTCGTGGTCGCACGCGAGACCGGCTCGTGGCGGTGGCCATTACTGCAATTCTGTTACATGACTGCGATTGCATACACCGCAGCATTCTTGGTCTATCGTTTCATGTCATGAGCGCCTTTCCCATTGACGACTGGCAGTTTTGGATCGCAACAATCGTTGTGCTCGGTGCGCTGTGGTTCGTCATTCGCCCGATGATTCCACGCCGCGGAAAAGGCACTGCGTGTCCCAATTGCCCATCAGGCTCCGTCAAAGGTCAGCCGCAAGCGAAGCGCACTGAGTTGACGATGGAAGGGACCAAGATTCAGGAGCGCTAAAAACACTCGAGATTGTCGCAGAGAATCTCAGAACCGCTTATGCGCTGGGCGTTCTTCGGGTGCACGGTGACCAAGTATCGCCCTCACAATCGACAAATCTGCAGTCGTCGTCACCTTGATATTTCGCGGATCGCCCTCGACAACCAAAACGTTTTCGCCGAGGCGCTCCACCAACATCGAATCATCGGTTGCTCCCGCGAGATCCGCCTGCGAATAGGCTCGCCGCAACACGTCTGCCGAGAAGATCTGTGGCGTTTGAATTGCCATCAACCGAGTTCGATCGACCGTCGCTTCAACTCGACGACCGCGGACCGCTTCGCGACCAGCGTCACCAAGAATCGCGTCCGCCACAGCCTCGTCGGGTGCAGCTGCGAAGGTCTCAACAGTGACTCGCTTGAGAGTTGAACTCACTGGATCGCCTGGCACAACAGCGCTCGCGATGCGAGCCGCATCGAATATCCGAGTCAGAAGTGCGTCCGTTGCACCTGGGCGCGCCGCATCATGCACAGCAATATGCGTGCAATCGCTCGGCACAGCTGCTAATGCATTTCGAACACTTTCCCAGCGCTCAGTGCGCCCTCCTGCAACGATGACGACTCCATGGAAACCAAGTTGAGCGCCATACCGACCACGAAAATCATCAATCGATTCTGGCGGTGCAGCAACCACGATCGCCGTGACCTCATCTCGCTTTGTAAACAACTCAACAGTTCGCAAGAGAAGCGGCCGACCACCGAGGTCCTGCCCCAACTTATCTCCTCCAAATCGCGTCCCCTGACCAGCCGCTGGAATGATCACCGCCACTTTCAAATCGTTCATGTTGTCCTCGTTGAATTGATGCCTGGATTGATATTTGGAATTGCCCGCAAACTTTTTGAGATCGACATTTCGTGCATCGCGACACTGGCTCGGTCAAGCTCTTCTTTCGCGTTCGCAAATGCGTTGGCATCAACATCATGCGGCGAAGCCTGTGCAAGTGAGATGAATCCTTTCAAGTGAGTGATCAAAGACTCCAACGATTCCACATACTCTGCAGAGAGATCCGTGCGAGTTCTGCTGAGCGCATCACCGATCCACTTGATATCGAGTGCTGAATTCACCGCAAGATCAACAACGCGGTGACGATGCATGTCAGACCGTGCGTGAACCACACTCTCATGTTCGATGCGGTCAATCTCCTCCGTGGTCAGACCAAAGCTTGGAACAACTTGAACAGTTGCACGCCGGCCACTGCGGCGCTCCCCTGCAGTGACATGCAGAACACCATTGGCATCAACCAAGAATTCGACTTCGATTTGAGGAATGCCAGCGGGCATCGGCGGAATATCACGCAATTCAAACCGAGCTAGCGAACGGCAATCGCCCGCCATCTCTCGTTCTCCTTGCAACACATGCAGTCGGACATGACTTTGATTGTCGACGCTCGTCGAGAACATCTCCCGCGCTCGAGCGGGAATTGTGGCATTGCGGGTCAGCAATTTAGCGACGGCTCCACCAACGGTCTCGATTCCAAGTGAGAGGGGTATCACGTCGAGCAAGAGCACATCTCGTCGCGCCCCTTGCAGGACTGCCGCCTGCGTTGCTGCACCGAGGGCGACGACGCAATCTGGGTCAAGTGCGGTGTATGGATCCAAGCCAAACAACTCGCCAACGCGTCTGCGAACCAGTGGAATTCTCGTTGAGCCTCCGACGAGAATCACTCTATCTATTGCCACTCCGCCGGCGTCTTGCAAAGCCCGTTGACATGCAACAATTGTCCGGTCGATAAATGGCGTCGCCAATATCTCGAACTCCGCTCGCGTTACGGTTCGTCGAACTTGAAGCCCCCCGCCCAGATCAATGTCAATCTGGGCACTCTCGCGCTGTGACAACGCAATCTTTGTCGACTCCGCAAAGTCCCGCAGTGCTTGTCGAGCGGAAGCAGAAAGCGTGGCGTTTTCCTGACTCAACGATGCAAGGCCAGCATCCGCGAGTAGTTGTTCTGCCAGTGCGTGGTCAAGGTCATCGCCTCCCAGGTGTGTATCACCCGCCGTGGCGATCACTCGAAACAGATCCCCGTCCCCAGAGTTGTTGTCGGGAATAACCTGCAGAATCGAAACATCAAATGTTCCCCCTCCGAAGTCGTAGATCGCTATCGTCTCTGGCTCGCCGCGACGACCGATCCCGTACGCAAGCGCTGCCGCGGTTGGTTCGTTCACAATTCGCACCGCATCAAGCCCCGCCAATCGCGCCGCATCTCGAGTTGCTTGACGTTGACCATCGTCGAAATACGCCGGCACTGTGATCACTGCCCGCCGAACTTCGCACCCCAGCCGCAACTCGGCTGTCCGCCGCAATTGGCCCAAAATCACTGCGGCAACTTCTTGCGGAAGTACGCGAGCGCCACCTGCAGCAATTGCCGCAAGCCCGCGCGTTCCACTCACGACCTCGAATTGAAAAACATGATGCGCTTCCTTGGATTCATCGAATGAACGCCCCATCAGACGCTTCGCACTCAGCACCGTATCAAGCGGAAATTCGACCGCATGGTGGCGAGCTTCTGCACCAACTTCAATCGCGACTCCTCCGCGATATCGCACTGCTGACGCAAGCATCCGTTCGCCAGATTCACTCTCTAAAATCCTGGGCCCCGCAGCATCGCAGAAAGCAACCAGCGAATGAGTCGTCCCCAAATCGATACCAACGATCGGATCTGAAATAGGTGCAGGCTCGGGCATTCTGCCCGATTCTAGGTAGATATTTGCCGTACGTGGTCATCGCTGGGCCGCGGAGTTGGCGGCGAATTGCGCACGGGGGGTCGCTGCGATGGACGATCGACTCGCGCCTCATCATGTATCAACATCTCCCGCAGTGCGATCAATGCACGATGCCTCCGCACTCCGAAGCAGTTCTCGTCGCAGCCAAGCGACTTTGCCCCATCGTGCCGCCGAACATTTTCTGCGCAAATCAATCGCAGGACCTCCTGCTGCTTCGTTGACAATCGACTCAGTGCGAAAGTGAGTTCCTCTTCATCGAATATTGGCTCGATTCGGTGCAGCGGATCGCCTTTGGGCGGAGTGCTCTGCGACGACTCGATCGCCCCACGACGACATGCGTTTCGCGCTGACTCTCTGCGCCGCTGATCGACGACAAGGGTGCGTACCAACCGTCGACGCACGCATTCAAAGAGATATGCAGAGCCGAGAGTCACCTCGCGCGCAACGGCGGTTTGGGGCATGCGGCCGAGCAGTTGTGCGAAGATCTCCTGCATCGCATCTTCGACCGCAGAGACTGGATGCTTGGCGCGCAAAAGATCCACAATTCGCCCTCGATGCTCGAGATACGCCACCTCGAGTCGTTGCCCCCACTGCTCTACAGCTCGGTCCGCGTGTTCATCTCTCATCGGAATATCTTTCGGTGACGCCCAAGCAAGCGTACGACCGCTTGAAGCAGGCGTTAAAAAAATGGCCCTTTTTTTATCTCTCACTTATCCCCCGCCGATCCACCATTCCCCCACCCTGGCTTACTTTGACTGCTCGCCAGCAGTCGGTAGACGATCTAGCGCACGGCGAAATCGAATGTCGGCGATCTGAGTTAGAAAATCAGTCAGAAATTTGACAGAGGGCTCGTTGCCACTTGCAACAAATTGTTGCCGACCACCATCCCAATTCACAGCGATATCCGCCACAAGTTCACCATTTTCCGGCGTTGATGCTGGAGGTGAAGGCGTAAACCAACCACCGTCTTGTGCACATTTGCGAATCGTTGCGCACTGCTCGGCACTGAGATCTGTTTGCCAGAAAGTCTTCATGGTGAGTGCGGTGACTCCTGCGCCAT
The DNA here is from genome assembly GCA_903919715.1 of uncultured bacterium. GTDB lineage: Bacteria > Planctomycetota > Phycisphaerae > Phycisphaerales > SM1A02 > F1-60-MAGs104. Next base: position 117,383 of record CAIXJC010000011.1, read on the forward strand.
ATGCAAAGACGCCGCCATCAACTGTGAAATATTGATATTGCGCACTCTTGGGTTGGCGGAGCCAAATGACTAATCCAATTCCGCACTCCCCTAACTTGCGCTCTTGAGTTGGAAGCGTATTGCAGGATGCCAATAGAGTCGCAACGACGAGCGCGTAACTGGTGGCAACACTCTTGAATTTCAAATGCATCACGGCGTTGCGGCGGTTGAATTCGCCACCGACCATGGCGGAGCCTTCGTAAAACCTTCGTAGGGATTTGGACCGAAGTCATATCGATGCGGAAGATTGCGATCTGGACTTCGATCAGTCGCCCACGCTAATGCGCAGAGGCTGCGAACAAATGTGACAGCGTGCGGATCTGGAATGTCCGACGTCTTGAACCTTCGAATGAACCACCAGTCAGTTCCGTCTGCTTGAAAAAAGAGGATGTAGACGACTTCGTTCTTTGCCGGCCGAACAACTCCTGGCCAGATATCGATGCTCGAATTGGAAGCATCGAGCCAACCTTCATCACCCGCAAGTTTCCAGAGACTCTCAATCTGGCTTCGGTAGAGCCAGCGAGTCGCAGCTGGGCGAGTTAAGAAGGTCAGGCTGTCCCCATAATCACTGTGCAAACTTCCATCTGAAAGCACCGTGAACTTGCCCTGTCGGAGGTGGGCTTGAGGTAAATCCTTCGCTGAAATCCCCGTCAAAATAGTGACATCGACTGAAAGATCTTCGGGCGCCTTTGCGGAAGTGACGAGTGTCGTCCGCACATCGCTGCAACCGACCAACAGGCCGTGGACCGCAGCGCAAGCGGCGAGCAGGGTGAGCACCGTCGATTGACCAAACCATCTCGTCATGGCGGAAGAGTAACACAGCGAAGCATTCGGTAGTCTTACCCACTCACATGCGAACAAGCGTGAAATGGATCAACGAATACTTGTCCTCCCCCGCCACGGCAGAGGAGCAGGCTGCGGTTCTCACTGCGGTCGGCTTTCCATGCGAGTCATCAGAACCAGTTGCGGGAAATGACACGGCTCAGGAAGTCGAAACAACCAGCAACCGTGGCGACTGCCTTTCGCATCTCGGCCTCGCCCGCGAAATTGCGGCCGCGACGAATCGAACGGTTCAACTTCCTCGAATCAACGCACCTCGATCAAAGGAGGCAGCGTCTGGTGCAGTGTCCGTACAGAATCACGAGCCCCAGAGATGTCCTCGCTATACGGCGCGGGTCATTCGAGGAGTGAAGATCGGTCCAAGTCCAGCATGGCTTCAAGAACGGCTGATCGCAATCGGACAGATTCCACGCAATAACGTCGTGGACTGCACGAACTTCGTGCTCTTTGAATATGGACAGCCGTCGCATGTTTTCGATCTTGCGACTCTCGTGGGCAGCGAAATTCATGTGCGCAGCGCCAAAGCAGGCGAGGATTTTCTTCCGCTCGGGGATGGCGCGAAACCAATCAAACTTGTCGGTGGCGAATTAGTGATCGCCGACTCTCAAAGACCAGTCGCCCTCGCTGGCGTTAAAGGCGGCGCACTGACCGCCGTCACAGAGAGCACAAAGGACGTCGTCATTGAAGCGGCAGCGTTCGACCCGGTCGCAGTTCGTCGGACGGGTCGAAGCACTCGAATTGCGAGTGATTCAAGTTATCGATTCGAGCGTGGCGTGCATCCTGCCGAAGTCGATGAGCCGGCAGAGCGACTGGTTTCGCTCATTCTTGAAACTGCCGGGGGCACTGCTCTTGAAGGCTCGGTCACCGCGGGACCGCCGTTACCACCCCCAGCGACAGTCCAACTCCGTATCGATCGACTGAATTCTGTCGCTGGATTCGCCATCGAACAGGAAGAAATCATTCGTATTCTGAACGTACTTGGTTTTATGCCTCGACTCTCCGGGCAAGTCATCGCATGCACGGCTCCCCCCCGCCGAATCGACGTGACTCGTGAAATCGACTTGATCGAAGAAGTCGTTCGACTCATCGGTCTCGATCGCATTCCGATGAATGACCGCGTCAGCATTCGTCCCGTCGGACCTCAACCCGAAGTTGATGCAGTTCGAGCGGCGAAGAATTGCCTTGCGGGCCTTGGCTATGTCGAAACCGTTTCCCCAACGCTCATTTCGGAAAGAGCTGCAAGCCCATTTGTCACTGGCACAACCACCACGCTGCGCATCGAAGACGAACGTGCACTCGGCGAACCGATCCTTCGACCATCCCTGCTCGCAAGTCTGCTGCAGTCTCTCAAATTAAATCGAGATCGTGGCAATGCGAATGTTCGACTCTTCGAATATGCCTCAACATTTTGGCTCGCCGCTCAACGTCATCAAGAACGCCGAATGATGGGAATCGTCGTCGGCGAAACTGGAGATGCCGAGTTGCTCTATCGTCTGATACGGGGTGCAGTTGAACGACTCGCAAGAGAATTACGCGGATCGCATGTGCGCCTCGACGTTCGAACAAATCCCGCCGATGGATTCGAATCGGTCGCCGCATCCGCTCTCGATCCTGTTGGATATTTGCTCATCGACGAGAGCGTCGTGGGTGTGTTGGGGCTTGTCAATGCGAAGACACTTGCCGCAGTTGGACTCGATGCGCCGATCGCCGCAGCAGAACTTGACTGGGCTCTTCTCGCGCGCAACTATCCACCCACTCCGCGTGCGCAACCGCTCGCCAACAGTCCGACTCTCGACCGCGATCTCTCGGTGATACTGGCGAACAATGTCACGTGGGCGCAGCTCGAATCCACGGTTCGCGCGGCTGAATTGCCGCACTTGGAATCGATCTCATTCGTCGGCAATTGGCGCGGCAAGAAGATTGGCGAAGACCGAAAGTCAGTCACATTCCGGTTGGATTTCCGCGCCGCCAACCGCACATTAAAACGAGAAGAGATCGACCCACATGTTGCCCGCCTCGTTGAGATCCTCACGACTCAACTGAACGGAGAAATTCGAACATGACGAACATGCGAATCGCGCAGATGAGTGTCGATTCATTTGTCACGGCACTTGCTGCGAAACAGCCGGTTCCTGGAGGTGGCGCAGCGGCTGCATGCGTTCTTGCGCAAGCCTCGGCGCTCGGATCGATGGTGATCGCATACACCCAAGGGAAACCGAAGTTTGCAGAGCATCACGCTCGCCTTGAAAGGCTCGACCAGATCTTTACCAATGCACGCATCGAGGCACTCGACCTCGCCGACCGCGACGCCGCTGCCTATCTGACATTGAATTCACTCTGGAAAATTCCATCCGATCAGCGAAGCGCAATGCCCCAATGGCACGAGGCTGTGAACGAAGCGATTGCCGCTCCAAGTGCAATTGCAGATCTTGCCCTGGGCGTTCTGGCCGCACTCGCCACGATGTCCACGATCACTTCGGCGCAACTTGCAAGTGATCTTCGCATCGCCCAACTTTTCGCCCACACTGCGATGGAAAGCGCACTCTTGAATGTCCAAGTCAATCTCCCCCAACTCTGCGATGTATCAACCCGCGCCGCAGGCGATGCGTTTCTCGCTTCGCGTCGCAGCGAGGGCGCACGGTTGATTGCTCCGCCAAGTGCGAAGTAATCAAGATCGATCACGTGGGGCTCATTCTTTTATTCATTCTGGGAGCACTCACTGCGGCAGCCGTTTTCCTGTTCGGGCTGATCCATGACGCCCGCTTTCCATCACGTGCCACTATGGGATGGGCGCTCGGCAGAGGCTTTCCACCCGATCCTGAGGCGATGGGCTTGCAATCGACGAACGAGATATGGGGACGCAATCAGTCAGCGTGGCGCGTGCGCGGCGGCGCCCCCGATGGAGTCATCACCGTCATTATTCATGGCTGGAGACGATCGCGCATCGACTCCCTTCGGCGACTTCATCCCTGGTGGAATGTAAGTGCTGAAGTGTGGCTGATCGATCTCGATGGACACGGAGAATCCCCTGCCGGCCCAACAACTCTGGGAGCAGCCGATGTTCCTGCGATCACTTCATTCGTTCACGATGTACTTGCATCTGATGCGAATCAAGTTGATCGACCCAAGCGAGTGTTGTTCGTGGGCCATTCGCTCGGCGCCAGCATCACACTGCGCGTGGCCGCACGACTGCCACCGACTTCCATCGCAGGCATCGTCGCGTTCGCTCCTTACGAGTCGCTCCAAGAGCCACTTCAAAATCGCTTGAAAGCGCAGGCATTACCGCATTTCCCATTTGCGAAATTGGCGGAGATTTGCCTTCACATGTTCTGCGGAAACGAATCGAGCACGACCGCCGCCTTACGAAGTCTCCATTCGACAGGTGTCCCTGTGCTCCTGATCGCCGCACAATCTGACCCAGTCGTCTCGCTGAAGCATGTGCAGCGCATGGCGAATTCTGCAGGCGTCACCGTAACGATTGATGCGAGCGCCGGCCATGACGACCTCGGAACGAAAATAGATATTGCTCCAGAAAGCACAACTTCTCAAGCGGCTCAATCGTTTCTGAAATCGCTCCGTGTCGCAATAGAATAAAGAGCGCCATTCGCTTCGCACCTTGCACGGCTTTCGCCATGACGACGGCGATACTCCAATCGAATACTGCAGCGCTTTACTTCACGACTTCAGCAGCAGCGCGCATCCAATGAGCATGCACACGAATTCCTTTGGTCTCGCTTCGAATATCCCAAACGAGCGGACCGAAATATCGGCTCAACATTGCATGATCGATCTTCTCGAGAGCTGGCTTCATCGCAGGGTCGTATTGAGTTGGCACTAACACCCCAAGAGATCCATCCTGAGCCGCAGGTGCCGATTTTCCGTCGTCGGATGCATCATCATCTCCATCGGAGAGATTCCCATCCGCTGCCAAGATGGCCTTGCGATTTTGCTCGAGCAGTGTCGGAACATCTGCGTATCCCCACCCAACCACGGAACCGGATGGCAGTGATCCCAAACAACGACGATACAAGGGGTTTTCTGCAAGAGATTTCGTTGAAGGGTCACCAGCGGATCGAAGCGATTGCTCCACCGCTTCGACGGACCCCATCACAAGCGCGCCGCCACCAAGACCAATTTCTGACCCAAGTCCTTCGCCGCCATAGACAACCTGACCCTGGAAATCTCTCGGCATCATCCCCATTGATGGGAGGATCGTCGCAAGCAATGCATTGGTTGCCTTCTCGTCCGTGCAGCGAATAGCCGTGAAGGTCCGCATTCCTTCGACACCATCAGGTGGTTTACGCGAAATCGTTGACACTTCCGGACCAAGACTTTGGAATGCTTTCGTCATTCCTGGCCCGTACTGCTGAAGCATCGGAGCGATGGCATCCGCTTCATTCTCTGGCAGAGAGGCAACAACATCTTCGATCATCGCCATGATTCCGCTGAAACGAACGTTCAATCTTTGATACGTCACGGCATCGTCACCCAAGAGTGCACTCGGTGGCGTAATCGGAGTTGAATCGGAAAGAATATCCATCAATCCGACCTTCGCCCCAGGAATGTATGCACAGACTGCCACATCGATAATCGACTGCTCATTGTCTCCACACATCGTGAATGCCCAACCACGAACATCACCGAAGAGCTCCTTGATTGCGACCTGAGCAGACGCCATAGGACCCGCATAGACGGGCACTAAAAGCGGCTGAATCGGAGCGGTCAATAGGACGACGGAAATATCCTGATCGCCCACAAGTGACGAGATTCCACGCCAATCTTCGGTATCTGCGACAGACGGAATCGGCTTTCCATTCGATGCTGCGATCGCATCTTCGAGAGTTGGAATAGTGCTTGCGCCGAAAAACTGCGAGCCGATTCGAATAAAATAAAGAGCCTCTGGGAGTGCGGTGATTTCACCAAGCGCATCCATCCCTCGGGGACGACGGCGACGAGGTGGCTGGGGATCTTGCGGATCGGCTCCCTCGGCATCGCTCGGCAGAAGAATGCGAGTTGCCTTTGCGCCCCCTTGTATCTCAACTTGCTCAAACGATTTTCCGTCAGACTTTTCCATGTCGCGAATCACTGCGTCGAACACTTTTCCCGCAACATCCGCACGCTGTCCATAATCTGCCCAAATCAACACTCCAAGTTCGGGCGCATCTAACTCTTCGTTGTGTTCAACGAAGATGGAAATTCCCATAGGACCTGGCCATGGAACTTCATCAGCATCAACGCCCATCTTCTGAAGTGCTGCAGCACGCTGCTGAGCAGATGCCTTACGCGTTTCGGTCACGATCGATGCGATCTCTGGAGCACGCAAGATCTGACCAATTGGCGATGCTTCGATACGAGCTGCCGAAGCATTCACATCCTTCGCTGAGATCACCAATGCGCTTCCCTTGGGAGCCATCGATTCGAACTTGACGCCGTCGGCTGCGCAGATCGAGACAGATGCGTAAAGAAATGCGAACGTGCAGAATGAATGTCCAAATGAATTTCGTGTCATGCTGATTCTCCCTGAATGATTTGCAGAACCCAATTTCACCCGCCGCTTGCGTCCTTCACCTGAGGAGGCGCATCGAAATCCTTTCGGGGTGGTGGCTTTAGATAGTTATTCCCCGAATTTGGATTATTCCTATCAAAGGCAAACGCCTCGCGATTTCTTACGAAATCCTTCACGTATCGCGCTGGAATTGCGAACCCAAGCGATTCGCCTCCGCGGATTCCCATGTTCGTGATACCGATGACTTCGCCTCTTGTATTGAAGAGCGGCCCGCCAGAATTTCCTGGATTGATCGCCGTATCGGTCTGGATGTATGTCAAACCCTCAAAGTTGCGCGACGTCGTTGAGACCACACCTTGAGTCATCGTTCGTTCGAGACCAAGCGGATTGCCGATCGCAAAAACTGGCTGGCCGATTTCCAACCCATCTCGCATAACCACGGGAGCGAAACTGAAGGACTTTCCCTCAGGATGCTTAATGTGGATCAAAGCGAGATCGATCTGATTGTTGACAGCCACCAATTCAACGTCTTCGATTTCCATTCGCTTGAGCGTTCCATCAGCCTGCGGCAGCCAGATCGTCGTTCGCAAATTGGTTTCGCCTTGAACGACGTGCGCATTCGTGATTGCGTATCCCTCGGGACTGATGATCACGCCTGATCCAAGACCGGCGGGAGTCGATACTTTGATCACTGCTGGGCCGATGATCTTTGCATGCTCACGCGGCGAGAGTTCCGGCAAGTTCTCGGAAGTTGAAAAAAGGGAATCCTCTGTTCGTTTGATCTGCGAGACGCCCTCTGCATTCTGCACTTCGGCGACGTCCGTCATTTCGAAAACCAATACGTCAGGCCCCACATCAAGCCAGACGCGCCGGTCGCTTCGTTTGACCACATCACCTTCGATGCGCCGACCGCTCTTAAGAATGACGACATCTGCTGGTCCAGGGGCTTTGACATCGTCCGCAAACGTGAATGCCGAACACATCACGAGGGCTGCCAGGGTCATTGAAAGTTGGGTGGACATCGCATGGGTCTCCGTTGGTGAACCCGTTACTATAACCACCCACACATTCCACGGAACATTTATGCGAAACACTTTTTCATACTGTGCGCCAGTGATCTTCGGATCTGCGCTCCTCTGCCCCATCACTCTCGTCGCAGCGCAAACTCCTGCACCGGCGGGAAATCGCATCTCTGATCATTTTGGATTCGACGGCGTGGATGCAATCAAGGTCGACAAAGGCGGAGGTCCACTCGCGACGGCTGATCTCGACGGCGACGGCAAGATCGATCTCATCGCAATCAACAATCGCAACAGTCGGATCGACTTGCTCTATCAGAAGGCAGGCGCCAAGCCAACCGACGAAGTCCCACCGACTTCCAGCATAAACGAGATTCCACAGCATTGGCGCTTTCGGCGCGTCGAAGTTCCGGTGTCGGATGAAGTCGGCACAGTTCTTCCGTATGACTTCGACGGCGACAAGCGAATGGATTTCATTTATTCCGCGGCGAGTGGAAAGATCGTGTTCATGCGACAGTCTGCTCCTGGAGTCTTTGAAGTCGCTCGCAAGCACACCGTAAAAAGTCTCAATCCAAATCGCGACGCGCTGATGCTTATGAATCTCACCGGCGATGACAAACCAGAACTTGTCGGAATCGCCAACGGTCGCATTCAGATCTGGCCGTTTACTGGCGCCGACTTGGGGACTCCCACCGAACTCTCCGCGGGAAATGGGAACATCGTTGCGCTACTCGGTGGCGACCTCGATGGCGACGGCTCGAGCGATCTCGTTGGGATTATGCCCGACGATCCTGCGCCACTCCGTGCGTGGTTCGGCTCGAAGAAAAACAATCTCTCGGCACTTGGTGCGCAAACACGCTTTGAAATGCCCCCACTGCGGGATGCCGAAGTCGTTCCACTTCCTGGAGAGAAGAGCGCCGCGTTGGCAGTTGTTGAAAAGCCATCCAAGCGAGTCGTCCTGCTCAAGGTCGCTAATGAACCAATCACAGAAGGTGGCGATCGCGAAGCAAGCCTTCAGACTTGGGCATTCACGGATACAGGAAATCGCAAGAGAGATACCGCCATTGCCGACATCAATGGAGATGGCCTTCCAGACTTGATGGCGACCAATACCGAAGCAAATGCCATTTCTGTTTTTCAACAGGTCCCTGGCCGCGGCTTCGTTGGCATGCAAAATTCACCCGCCTACAGCGATCTCGATTTTATTGTCGCTGGTGATATTGACGGAAACGGCAAAGCCGAGGTCTTCGTCAGCAGCGAGAAGGAAGGCGTTGTCGGAAGAACCTCCTTTGCCAACGACGGGCTGGCCTTTCCAACAACAATGCCGCTGACTGGAGGGAACGTTCCGACAGCGCTTGGTCTCGTCAACATCGACGGACGCAATTGGGTCGCGATCATCGGCAAAGACGGCCGAAACTATTCCATTGAATTGCAACCAGCGGATGGAACAACGAATGGCAAAGTTACGATTCCCCTTGGAGCGCTCAGTCGCGCCCCAGACACGATTCTCGCCCTCGATGCGGATCAAGATTCATTGACCGATCTTCTCCTGTTCACTCCTGACAAGCCCATGACAATGCTTCGTCACGAAACGGCAAAGGAAGGCGAGAGCAAAGATGCGCTCCCAACATTCAAGATTCTCGAGAGCAAGGACATGGCGCAGTTCGGGCTTGCGCAGGCGGCAAACGCGCAGAACACGACGACGACGGATATCGACGGAGATGGGCACGCCGAGTTACTTGTCGCAGACCGTAACTTCGTCCGTGGTCTGCGATTTGATCCCAAACTTGGATGGCAGGTTGTCGAACAAATCAATGCGCCGCGCGGCGACACAAAGTTCAGTTCGATCACCCGTCAGGGCGATCGAATCGCCGCAGGCGATAGCGAAAATGGAAAGGTCATCATCTTCACGCGGGATGCCGCGGCCAAGAAGTGGAAGCAAGCTGACGAGTTCGATGTCAAAGGATTCAAGTTCAACTCACTCGCCGCTGGACCTTTCACTGGCGGCAAAGATCAGGGTTTACTTCTCGTCGGCAACGATGGTTTCGGCGTGATGAGATTCAGTGGAACCCGAGAGAAACTCGACGAACTCTCGTCATGGCGGACCGACGATCTCGGTCGCGTCCCACATGAACTTGGCGTCGGAGATCTCAATCAAGATGGCATGACGGATCTGGTCGTACTCGATGCGGGCAAGCAGATGCTTGACGTGCTTGGGATCAGTCAAAACCGCACGCTTCTTCCCGCACTCAGTTTCCGCGTTTTCGAAAGCCGCCTCTTTTCAGGTGGCGAACCCAGAGAATTTGAACCAAGCCAAGCGATCATTCAAGACGTGACAGGAGATGGAGCGAACGACCTGATCCTTATGTGTCACGACCGAATTTTGCTTTATCCCCAGATGACAAAAACATCTGCCGCAACTGCTGCGAGTTCTGCCGCAGCGCCATCCTCACCATCAGAAAAAAAGTGAACGAGATCACGCGTGACCGAGACCGACAATAAACCAAATCAGCTCGATCGGCATACGGGCGCGCTCGAAAAACTGCTCGATATTTCCAAGCGGCTCGGCGAATCTTCCGACTTGCCCGCCGTCTTAGGCGTCATCATCGACGCACTGCGGGATCTGCTGGAAGCCGACCGTGCGACCGTATTCACCTATGACGAGCGAACAAATGAGCTTGTGATTCACAGTGCGCACGGCGTTGCCGGATCCAGTGGCGGCGAAATCCGCTTCCCCGCCACCGCAGGGATTGCGGGCGCATGCGCAACAAGTCGAGCGATCATCAACATTCCAGACGCCTACGTCGATGATCGGTTCAATCGCGAGGTTGACAAGCGAACTGGTTATCGCACGAAGTCCATCTTGGCGATCCCTCTCGTCGACCACGGAGGTGATCTCGTCGGAGTCGCACAGGTGCTCAACACACGCAAGGGAATTTTCGATACTGCGGACGAACAACTCGGCGCTGGCATCGCATCGCAGGCTGGCATTGCGCTGCGACGTGCTCATCTGATTCAGGACCATCTTGACAAAGTAAAATTGCAGCAGGAAATGTCTGTTGCGAAAGAGATCCAAGAGAGTTCTTTCCCCAAGCAACTGCCGACTCATCCTGCGTTTGATATCGCTGCATTCAGCACGCCCGCAGAAGAATGCGGTGGTGATGCATATGACGTCTTTGGATTGCGAGAAAACACCATTGCCAATTCCGACGAAGCGGCCGATCGCATTTTCTTCTTTCTTGGAGACGCAACTGGTCACGGAGTTGGACCTGCGCTCTCGTCAATGCAGGCTCGTGGAATGCTTCGAATCTCTGCGCGTTTAGGGCAAAGGCTTGGCCCGATCGCGTGCGCGATCAACACACAGTTGAGCGAAGACCTTCCCCCGGGTCGATTTGTGACTGGCTGGCTTGGGATTCTCGATCTTGCCACCGCAAGCATCGAATGCTTCAGCGCAGGACAGGGTCCAGTCTATGTCTATCGCCGAGCGCAAGATCACTTCGAAGAGATCGACAGCGATGCCCCGCCGTTTGGAATTCTGATACCTGGCTTCTCGTATGAGGAAACCCGGCGAGTCGAACTGGACGCTGGCGATATGTTGATCCTGATCACCGATGGCTATTACGAGGCAATGTCGCCTGCGCAAACTTTATGGAGCGAGCACGGAGTTTTCGAAGTCATCCGAAGGCTGAAAGATGAATCCGCAGACAACATTCGCCAAGAACTCGATCGCTGCTCGCTCGAATTCGCGCAAGCCAAGGCAACAGACGATGACCGCACTGCGATCATCGTGAAGCGACTCTTCTAGCATTTACTTCGCTCGAAGACGCAAGACTCCGTCCGACACTTCTTCGCCTTCTCGAATCAATTCGATCGCCTCGAAGTACATCTTGGAAACTTTCGATTCGCCGAATCGCATCTCGAATTCTTTCCATGCCGCAGCAGATTCGTCCAGTTTCTGGGCCCGAAACAGCGCAACGGCATGTTCCGTTGCGGCGATCCACGAATCATCTGCATCAAGTCCAACCACTTCGAAGATTTCGATTGGCTTCGACTGACCAACCACGATGATTGCACCAAGCGCTCGAATCTTGATGGACGAATTCCCACCCTGCTCTGCGATTCCCCGGCTCGTCGCGCCATCGATCAGGACGCCGGTACCAAACTGTTTGTTCGCACTTTCTAAGCGCGCCGAAAGATTCACAACATCGCCGATCGCGGTGTAATCGTTCAGTTTCGGTGGCGCACCGCAGTCTCCAACGACTGCCATTCCCGTTGCGATGCCGAGCCGCACCGAAATCTTCGGCGAACCGAATTCTGAATTCTGTGCCAACTCCTTCATCGCTGCTTGGCACGCGACGGCGCTCTCTGCGGCAAGTGATTCCTGCCGTGGTTCATCGCCGAATGCAGACCAGAATGCCATAAAACCATCGCCCAAGAATTTGTTGACATAGGCATCTCGTTCAACTAACTCATCCGACAATCGACCGAGATACAAATTGAGAGTTCGCACCACACCAGGACCGCCGAGTTGTTCCGCGATCGTGGTGAATCCCGCGAGATCTCCAAAGATCACGGTGATCTCGCGCTCTTGTCCGCTCATGGTGAGGGCGCCAGGATTGTTCGCTAAACGCTGAACCAATTGCGGTGACACACGGGCTGAAAACTGCCGCGTGATTCGAGCACGGTCGCGCGAAGTCAAGACCGCCATGGCGGCCGTTCCTGTCACCCAAGATGCAACTGGGGCGACCGCTGGCCCAACAAGCGGCATGATGAGATGCAAGTCATTGAAAGCGAAGCGCCCTGCCGACCAGAGCCAAATTGCAACCAGAACGAGCGAACTCATCGCGCTCCAACCCGTCGTCAACCGGCATGCGCAAATGGATGCCATTCCACCGAACAACACAATCGCAACCAATTGAATCCAACTTGGAGCGATATCGCGTGAATGATTGTCCAGCACCATGTCCGCAGCAACAGCATGAACGAAAACACCTGGAGTTTTTGGGCTATACGGTGTTGGGATGAAATCCGCCAACGCCCCAGTCGCAGTCCATCCAAGAAACACGAGTTTCGCATTCAATTGCGCTCGCAACTCATCCGATCGTTTGGCGATATCGATCGAACCTCGCTTCGCCTCTTCCGCGAGCTTCTGATATTTCTCTACCGTTGGCAGTGCTTCAGCTGAAATCGTGTCGTTCATTCTCGCATCATCGAGCACTTCCGAAAATTCATCAGCGGATTGAGCAGCAACTGCGGTCGAATTGAGACCCGCAACGAGACCGGTGATCGCGACCCGCGTCGCATCACGCAGCGTTTCGTTTTTCTGTTGCTGCTCGCGGTCAACACTGAGGCCAATCAAGGTTCCGATGGAAACTGCAGGTCGCTCCTGACCTGACATATCTCGCTGAGACCAGTTCTTGAATCCCTCACCGAATGTTGATGTCGGCCAGTCCAACATCATGATCCCGTTATTCAGCGGAATCGTTGACTTACCCACCTGCAACAAATGCTCGTTGGAAACAATGTCGATCGGCTGAAGACCCATGTGAACCGCCGCAGCAGCCAAACCAAGTTGATGCGTACGGCCACCAGGAACCTGCCAGAGAATGCCGGTGCGGCGCTTAGCTCCATCCACATCGATATCCCTTTTTTCGTTCGTCACGACGCCGAGGCCTGCCGCCTTCTGGGCCAACTGCGCAATTGGAGGCTCGTGTTCATGCCCTCCGACCAAGTCCGGGGGATCTCCCTCAAGCACCATTTCGTCGTGAAACTCTCGCCAACTTCGAGCGCGATCCCAGAGTTTCTCGATCATGTTGCGCTCGGCAAACTGGCCAGACTGATTTCCGCCGCGCAACTTAAAAATCAAATCTTCAAGAGGCGGAACAGGACCATTCCCTGCACTTTTCCAAATGATGTTCCATGCTGCTAACCCCTTAAACCAAAGTGGCTGCTCGAGAAATGCCGCGCGACGCACCCCAGTTAACTTCGCTTGATCAGCAGCGTCCGCTGGTCTTTCGTCAATGTGTGACGAGAGCACCTCGAGAATCGAAGCAAGTTCACGTAGGCCATCCTTGGTTTTCCATTCGGGTGCAAATACGTATTTTCGACTGACGTCCATTCCCAATACCGTTCGCATACCCTCGATGGCGGCGCCAAGCGATTCGTCACCACCAGTGAGCGAATCGGGCTCGCTCAACTGAAGATCCAGTGCCACCGTTCGTGCGCCTGCACGTGAAATTTCATCGATTGCCGCGGCGAGGCGACGCCGAGGCCACGGCCAACGTCCAAAGGTGTCCAGCGAACTGTCATCGATGACGACAAGCGCGATCTGATCGGACAACGGCTCTGCAACAGCGCGCGCATGCTGGTAACGCCAATCGATCGATTCAAACTCCGATCCCTCCAGAACGCCAAACCATGCGAGCACTGCGACGATGATTGTCGCGGTAAAACCAACTACAAATGCAATCCAAGAAAATCGTTTCACGGGAGCATTATGGATTGGGTTGAAGAATCGTGCTTCGTCGGCACGCACCACAATCGGCATCAACGCTGGGGTGGCGTCGAACCCTGGCCCCCGCTGGCGACATTCATTGCATTTATCGCATCACCGCGAGCTCCATTGGCTGCTGCAATCGCTTGATCGGCAAAGACTCGAGCTTGATCAGCTCGTGCGACCGTATCCGCCGCTATTTCGGCAGTCCGTGTGAAGAAGACGCGTTCGCCCATGCTTCGTGCAGAATTTGCGGCAGCGAGTGCTGCGGTATGAGATGCAACGGCTCCCGCTCGCTGAACGATGGCCTGTTCTCGGGCTGCGATTGCGTAGTTTGCGGCTGTCATGGCTTGGGCACTTCCAATCGCATGAGCGAAGTTGTCCGCTGCCTGGGAAAAAGACGCTGCCTGTGAAGCTGCGCTCGTCGCACCACTCGCAGCGGTTCCCGCAGCACCCGCAAAGTTGTCGGCATCTCCGACGGCCTTCGAATAATCAGTGCTCGCTTGGGAGGAGATCGCAGCCTGCAGCAACGCATCATTTGCATAACCACGCGTTTCAGTAGCCGAAGAGTCCGATGCACCCGCCGAGAACTCGCTCTGACTCGCGCTCGCATCTGCGCTCAAAGCACTCGCAAAGTCATCAAGTTGAGTTGTAAGGAAAAAACCATGGGCATCTTCTGCGGACCCGACTGCGAAGTTCATTTGACTTTGCGCTTCAGCCAGCGACACACCCGCCGACGAGAAGAGGGACGAAACCGTTGTCAGCGCCTCATTATGCATGTCGATCGCTTGTGATGCAGAATCGCGAGCAAAGATTGTATTGCCAAGGGCAACATCGGCATCAACTCGGAATGCAAATGCATCTGCGCTCGCCATGAAAGCTCGAGCAGAACTATCGGCAAGATTTCCACTGAGCACTGCGTCGTTGGCGAACACCGTTGCATCGACTGCGGCAGAATTCGCCGCAAGGGCAAAGCTGTGCGCTTGCCCAGCAAGGTTGACCGATTCCTGGAAGGATGCTTGCTGGATCGCCGAACTTCCCGTCGCAACCTGCTCGAGCGCAGTATCGCGCGCAGCAAGCGCAGCAGTCGCGCGTTCGAGAGCCATCACACTCAACGCAAGTGCACGATCAGCGATTGCCTGAGCGAGTTCAGATCCTGCCAGAGTCGCAGCATCTTGCGAATGCCCAGCAGAAACCTTACCGTCCGCTGCTCGCTGTGCGGCAAGTGCGGAGTGCTCATCGATGCTCGGCAAAAGGCTCTCTGCCGCACCGAGCGCACCTTGTGCAAGCAGTTCTTGCGCATGCGAGGTCGCTGCGAATCCAGCAGCGGCGTTATCGTGAGCAAGCGCAGCGCTACGAGCAATCAGGGCAGCATCGGCGGCATCATTTGCAGAAACAGCTTGTTCGCCAGCAGTCTGCGAAAAAGACATCGCCAAATTCGCATCACCTGAACTCATCGCCTCGATGACTTGGTTCAAAGAGTCATAAACATTGTCACGCTGCGCCAACGCTTCACTCCGTCCAGTTTGCGCGGACTCCAACGCTTGGGCTGCACCATCGGCTTCGCCCTGCACTCCCGCAAAGACAACATCGTGAAGTTGAATCGCAGCGTCAATCTGAGCGGCATAGCCTGCAACTGAAACTCCTTGGAACTCGACATTCGTAGCAGCAGAATCCGCTTCAATCTTGTTGACAAGAGTTTGGATCGCTTCAGCGGCGGCGTAGGATTCGGCTGACCCAAGATCATAGGTTCCCTGCACGGATTCCAATGCTTCTAGCGCTCTCTGCGCATTTGCGAGGGCAACCTGCTGCGCACTCGAAACTGCCTCAAAGTTTGTGACTGAAATGCGAGCTGCAAGTGCGTCTGAAAGATCATTCGCAGAAAGCGAAAGGTCGTTCGCATCTTGAGCAGCAGTTCCTGCAAGCGCTGCGAGATTGGATGCTGCGTTAGCGACACCGTCAACCATCTGCGGTTGATTTGAGCCACCGCCAATTGCGGCAGCGGCAAACTCATGGGAGAAGCTAGCCATTGCTGCAGCGTCATTCGCACTTGATGCACCTGCCTCAGCAGCAGTTGCCAATTGTTGAGTTGCGTCACTCCCCGCGGAAGCATCATTTTGAATTCCGCCTTGAAGGCTTTGCGTTGCATCAATTGCGTATTGCCAACCGGAATAGGTCGCCGTCGAAGTTGCGGACGAACTTGCGCTAGCCGCACTGACAAGGAGATTATTCGCTTGGCCGCAAAGCGCAGCCCAGCCATTCGTGATCGCATTTGCCCCATCGAGGTCTTGATTGTCTAGCGCAACAAGGAGCGCGCCCAAATTTTCATGAAATTCACCAAGTAATCCGCCGATATTGCTGACCGCATCTTCTGCAGCAACTGCGTCGCTTTCTGTTGTCACGACTCTCGCCGCAGACCAATCAGTGAAGTCCTGCACGGTGTCCAACATTCCATTTGCATCTGCGGCGATAATCGACAGATTCGAGAAAACATTCTGACTAGTCGCCAAGGCAACTTGCGCTCCGACAAGTCCATCCAAAGCGCCGACTGCCGTCTCCGCGGTTGCAGCCTCAGCATCCGCAACTGCGGCGATCCGCGCAGCTTCGATCGCTGCACCATCGGCCTCACCTGCTTGGGTCGCAGCAAGATCCGCGGACGCACTTGTTGCGCTGAAGTCAAGCGGATCTCCCGATTCATCCGTGACTGCCGCAAGCGCCGCCGCAGCATCGTCGCGTGCATTTGCTGCGTTCTGTGCATAGCCATTCGCATCCGATGCCAAAGTCAGGGCACGTTCAACAGCATCGAGTGCCGCTTTCGCAGCGTCAGAGCCTGTGAATTGCGAAGCGAATGCGTTGCCATGAGTCTGCGCTGTTTCCGCTGCAGTACCCGAACTGGTTGCGCTGCTTGCACTTTCTGTTGCATTTGCAACCGCATCTGCGAGTGCAGCTCGAATCTCTGCGAGCCGATCCGTATAGGACGAGAATGCATCTGCTGAGAGTGAAGTCTGACTTCCGGCAACACCAGATGCGAGGCCCGCAGCATCTGCCGAGCCTCGAGCACCGTCGGCACTCTCTTGGGTGGCACCAGCAAATCCGCGCGCCGCGGTGGCAGCTGAGGTCGCCGCACCGTGATTTTGTTCATTCAGCGCCGCAAGGCAGGCTGCGACGGAGTCTGTTGTAAATCCACTATTCGAAAATGCCGCATCAAGATGCCCCAGAGCCTCAACGAGCGCCTGGGCTGCATCCAACTGAGCGTTGTTCGCAACGTTTGCTGCATCACTATGAAGCCCGATTTGCGCCTGTGCTTCTGCACCGCGAGCCTGAGCAATATCACGGAAGGCTTGGGCAGCCTCCTGTGTTGCACTCGCTGCACCTGCATCATCTTGGGCTGCAAGCATTGCATTGATCGCAAGATCCAACTTCGCCATCCCAGATTGTGCGTCGGTGGCAGCGGCAACTGACGCTGTCGATGCCACAAACGCAGCAAGTGCGTCTTGCGCCGCAGCAAGCGCCGCTGTCTGTGCCGCTTCGAGCACTGTGTTTTGAGCATCCGCTTGTGCTGCAAGTGCTGCAGTCAATGCAGCGTCGCGAGCATTTTCAGCGAAGAGCACTGCCTGCGATGACAATTCCAAGCGTAACAATGCAGCGCTGAGACTTTGTGCGATACCAGAAAGTGGACGCTTGGCAAAGATATCGGCAATCTCATTGCGTGCAGTCTGCACGAGAGCGAGAAATTCGCGCGCTCTTGTTGCAGCAGTCGAACTGGACAAAGCTGCCCCATCACTTGCTCGAGCGGCAGTCTGTGCATTGCTCTGAGAAACGAAAGCTTCGTCCAATCTTCCAAGCGCAGTCTGCCCAAAGTTGACAACCAATGCCGATCCAGACAACGCGTCATCAGCGGTCGCTCTCGAATGATTGGCATCGTTAACAGCGTCGTTCGCAAGTCCACGGACATCTCCGTCACCAGAAACGGCAAAGAGGGCAAGCGCCCGCCGTGCATTTTCTAGCGCCGCCGAGCGAGCCTCACCAGACTCTGCCAGTGCGTCGTTGACCAATGCGAGTTGTTCTGCAACCGACACTGCTGCCTCTTCAACATCGTCACGAGCATCACGGGCCGCTTGAGCATGAAACTGAGCGTTCGAAAGCGCATCTTGCGCATTCGTAAGCGCAGCAATTGCCAACTCCATTTGAGCACTAGCCCCCTGAGTAGCGAGAGTCGATTGATTTAAAGAATCATCAACGGCTTTTAAAACTGCGAACATTGCAGCAGGACTCTCGCCAGTATCTGGCTCAGTACCACCGTCCGACGCTTCTGTCACCGCTGCCGAGACTGCCGCGATTGTGCTCGTGACCTGCGTCTGCGATGGCGTTTCAGTCGTTCCCATGCTGGCCGACAGTTCATGTTCCGCCAAGCTTGTGGCAGTACCGACCATCGGCAGAGCGCCGATTGAATTGATAAGCGCAGTCTGGGCAGGATCTGGGGACGAAGACGAACTCTTCGATTCGCCACCTCCACCCGACATCACGACAGTCTGATTTGACGCTGCGTATTTCAATTGAATCGCTGCGATCGCATTCGTCCGCGCACCGACAACTTCGGTTCCTGACATCGCACCGGTCATCACGCTGAATCCTGTACCGCGCACAGCGAGCGTCGAACTGGGAGTTACAACTTTGAAATCATTTTTTGCGCCGACTTTGTCGACCTGAAAATCAGCGCGCCCAGACTTCATCTGCGCAACAGTTCGATAAACGTCGCCATCATTTTCCTTGACCAACTCCACAGTTGGCATTGCGAAATTCGAGTTGCTGTCGATCAAGACGGTGGCGTTTTCAAATTTCAACGTCATGCGAGATCGCAATCCCGTTCGGACTTCGGCTCCAGCCGAAAGAAGATCGTTTACTGCTGCGTCTTTCGCATCTTTCCACGCAACCTCCGACCCCGTACGCCATCTCACTTTTCCAACACAGTCAATGACCTTGGCTTGCATCGGAGTTGCCGCGACAGCTGGCAATGACGATTGCGATGCAACGATCGGTGCGCTCGCTGGAGCAACTGAAGATGCCGTAGAATTTGGCTTGGGATCTTGCTCGCGAGAAAGTGCAGTCGCAATCAACGGATCTGGACTCGCAGCCTGCGCAACGATCGCCGTCAGCGACAACACGACACCCGATGCAGTTGCGATCAAAGAATTTCTTGTGTTCATTTGCATTGCTTCCTTGCGCACCATTCACGACTCACGTCAAACTCATTCAAACCGACCCGTCGGCGTCACGGGCTTTGTTGGTGCCTCTTCACTCGTTGCCGCCGCAGGCAACTTTTCAAGCGCAGCGCCACCACTTAACTTTGTCATTCTGTCGAGACGAGTCAAGAAATCGACGAACTCTAGACCCGAGAAACTTTGAGATTCTTTCTTTCCGATCAATATCTGCATCTGATTTAACTCTCGAACCGCATAGCGAGGCACGGGTCCAAATAAAATCATTGACATTCCGCCGCGAATTTTGGCAATTCTGCATGCGACAGAAGCCACCCACCCTACCTCAGCACTTTGCGTTGACGGCTCATTGAATGAGTCCGATAACCACCTGCGCCTCTTCGCCTCTGCAAGTCGCTCGTCATAAGTCACCCAGCCGTCGTCCTTGTCCGTCAATAGAAAATATGCGTGAAGCGCATCATTGTTGCTGACCACTTGACTCCGCTCCAGATCTTCAAAAAAATCGATCTCCGTCTCCTTGGTGTCGAATTTTTCAACGGAGGATGTCGTCATCGTCGCGCGTTCGCACCCTCCTTCTATCAATGTCGAAACACTCCCGACCAATGCGATAACGAGCGCAAGGCTTGATCTCCACGCCCGCGGTTCATCGTGATCAGAACGCATAGGTCACTCCTGCATAGACAAAGTCTCTTGCGCCCCCTTGGTTGTCTGGGAAAATTTCTGAGTTCGGCATGAAAACGCCGTAGCGAATATTCATATCGAGATCACTCATCAATCTCCACTCGACGCTGAAATCTATTTCTCCGCCAACATAATTGGATCCGCCTGAAATCGTCTGAAAAGAAAGCGGCGCTGCGTTATCGATTCGCATAAATGCGAAGGCCGTTGCACCGAGGCGCATGCCGCCGAATAATCCGCCGCCTGGGAGTGGTGTCGTGCTTACTCCGATCGACGGACAGAGCAAGTTTGCAAAGTCTGGCGCCAGCACGAGGCCAGTATTGACATAGCCGATCGAGTTGAACGACGTGTCCACTTTCCCCGGAGCAATGCCGCCGAATGTGTTCCCTGGATCGAGACGTTGATCCGATCCACTTCCAGCAACAATTTGAAAATCGATCCGAGAATCCTGTTCATTTCGAGCGAGCCACGTTAAGCCGCCAACTCCAGCCATGGCAGAAATGCGGTCGTCCTGCTGCGCAACGGGATCGAGACCTCCGCTATGCGAGAGCGGATCTGAAAGTGTCGTTCCATACTCGTACATGTACTCCGCGCGATACACCAAGTCTGCGCCGATTGCGCCGTTGCTGCCGAAGCCCAGATAGGTCGAGTTGTAATCAAAGGTGGTCGGGATTGTTGGAGCTCCCGACGGCAATAGTGCAACCTGCCCGTTGTTGAGATCTTGCTGTGAAAGCAGATACACATAGGGTCGATGACCTGGCAGACCGCTGTACTCAAGTTTTCCGCCGTAATAGAGGCGACTTGTATCCGTATCAAAGCCTGGGCGCGAAAGATCCCAGTCTGTTGTGTCCGCACCCGCCGTTTGTCCAATCATGGTCGTCAACTTGAAATCACGCCACGAAAAATCGAAGATCCCGGCATACATGTAATTACTGAGCGCAGACCCTTGACCCCAGATGACGTACTGGCGCCCCATCTTTGCCACGAAGTTGTAATCAGGCTTCGCTCCAGTCTGGGTCTGAATCATGCCCGCCAAATTGAATTCGTACCAATACAACTCGCCGACGGGATTCTGCCAACCTTCGTCGTTGTAGTCAGGACCTATCTGTCGCGTTCCCCTGAAATCCCATTGGTTATAGAGAAAACGCAAGCGGCTATAAAAACGATGGGCGCCGTCGAGTTCCACCGAGGTAAAGAGCCGAAGGTCATACACCTGCTCATATGTTTCCTTGCTTTGCGCCGTGTCGATGATGTTGAACGCGTATCGAAATGTGCCTCCGTAGTCGATCGTCAGTCGTTCGGAGATAGGCGCATTGGAAAAGTACGCCTTGCGCATTGAAGCGTCTTCGGTGTTCAATTGGCGCTGCAAATTCTCGGCGGATTGGGCTGCGCTATCTCTCTGTGGAACAGGAGCAGGCGAAGGGAATGCGGACGCCGAATGGGATGCGAGTGCGACTCCAATCCCAAAGCAGATTAGATATTCGAGAAATCCCTTGAACACTCGTACCTCAAAAGTTTCGCCGATCGAATCGATTTCCCACACACGCAGTGGCCAATATTCGTATCGTATCTAGTGATGTCGATCCGAGCGATTATTGTGGGAGTTGGCAGCGCAATTTCCGACCGCAACTATGGGTCAAGCGCTGCGATCCAGACGGCCAACGGCTTGGTGCTTATCGATTGCCCTGACTCAGTCCTTCGAGCACTTCGCGATGCCTCCGCCAAATGTGGCATTCCGCTCGACCCAATGAGCATCACGGATATTTTGGTCACGCACCTGCATGGCGATCACGTCAATGGGCTCGAAATCTTGGGATGGAAACGTTGGATAGCGCACCAGAGCGGACGCGGTGCGAAACCAACAATTCACGCCGTCGAATCGGTTGCGCGCCGACTCTGGGAACGCCTCGCACCCGCTATGGACCAGAATGGACATGCACAATTGTCTGATTATTTTGGGCTCAACATTCTTGTTGAAGGAGTTCCCACCTCAATCGCTGGCCTCCAAGTGGAGACCCGCCTCGCAGAGCACCTGATTCCTTGCTCTGGCTTTCGGATCTCTCGCGGAGGAGCGACGCTCGGCTGGAGCGGAGACACACGATTCAGTCCATCTCATATCGATTGGCTCTCGTCAGCGGATGTCATCGTTCATGAGACATCTGAATCGAGAGTCCATACTCCCATCTCATGTCTCAATGCACTTGCTCCAGAACTGCGTCGCAAGATGCGACTCATCCATATGGAAGACAACTTCGATCAGGCTGTAACTGACATCGTGCCTTTGACCGAAGGCGAAGTGCTCGACGTCGTTGCCTCGACTCGCTGATTGATCTGTTGATAGGTCAATCCGTGAGGGCCGGTGTAATCCGCATGCGGACGAATCAATTTATTCGCAGCCAACTGTTCGATGCAATGACCAGTCCAACCCGACATTCGGCTTGCGGCGAACATGCAGGTGAAGAGATCGAGATCAAGGCCAAGCGAGTAATAGGTTGTCGCTGAATAGAAATCGACATTGGGGAAGATCCCCTTCTCGATGATGTTGGGTTGCGCCAACACGATCTCCTCAATGCGGCGCGTCATTTCGTACAGCGGCAAATTTCCGGTGTCCGATGCAACTTGCTTGGCAAAGGTCTTCAGGTATGTCGCACGAGGGTCGTAGGCTTTATAGACGCGATGACCGAATCCCATGATTCGCTCTTTGCGCGCAAGCTTACTCTTGATGTACTCATCGACCTTCTCCAATTGGCCAATTTCCAGAAGCATTTCCATCACTTCTTGATTCGCCCCTCCATGAAGAGGACCCTTGAGCGTTCCAACTGCACTCGTTGCTGCCGAGTACATATCACTTTGAGTTGCGATCGTGACGCGCGCTGCGAATGTTGACGCATTCAATCCATGATCTGCATGGAGCACCAAACAGACATCGAGTGCGCGACTCATCGCGGATGTCGGCAGAGCGCCAGTCAACATCCAGAGGAAATTCTGTGCGAGAGACAATGTTGAGTCTGGAGCAACGATTGGCTTGCCCTTGCGCCAACGATTGAAGTTTGCAATCAACGTCGGAGTCTTTGCGACGAGACGAAGCGCCTTACGTTTGTTTGCTGCTGGCGAAGCGTCGTCAGCCTCGGCATCGAAGTGCGCGAGTGCCGAGACGAGTGTCCGAAGCGCATCCATCGGAGCCGCCGTCCGCGGAATGACACGAATGACATCAAGCATTCGAGGATCAATGCCATATTCGCTTTGCAGTTCTTTCGAGAAGGCAGCGAGTTCACGGGCTGTTGGCAAGTGCCCATTCCAAAGCAACCATGTCGTCTCTTCGAATGTCGAGTTGCGCGCAAGGGAATCAATGTCGAATCCGACATATTCCAGAACGCCCTTCGCTCCGTCGATGAATGATAACTGCGTGTCCGCCGCGATCGTGTTTCCGAGACCTTTATCAACATTGAGTGGCATAGAACTCCTATCCTAGGGAGGAAGATGCTACCGCTGGGAACCGATCGAATCACGAGAAAAACCCCAACGACGATCACGATCGTCGCATTGAACGTTTTCGTCTTCCTCGTGATCTCGCTTGGCTTGAATGCCCGATCAGCCACAGCTGCGGAAATCGAGGCATTTGGCGTCTTTTACCCTGGCTTTCGCACGCTCCTGAGCCATCCATGGACTTTGGTGACCTATGCCTTCCTGCATGATCCCAGCAGCCTGAGCCACGTTGCCTTCAATATGCTCTTTTTATGGATCTTCGGTCGAGCAGTCGAGGATCGCCTCGGTTCGATCTGGTTCGCCGTCTTTTACCTCTCTGGAGCAATCGTGGCCGCACTCGGCGAGTGGCTCGTGGATCCCGCTCCGATGATTGGCGCCAGCGGCGCAATAGCTGCTGCGACTGGCGCATTCGCCGCCCTCTGCCCGAGATCGCGAGTCCGAGTGCTCTTTTTCTTCAGCATCATTGAGATTCCAGGGATCGCCCTCGTCCTCATCTTTGTTGGGCTCGACCTCTTCGGACAACTCGGCAAATCTGCGTCTGGACCAAGCACTCACGGTGGCGTGGCGTACTCCGCCCATCTCTTTGGGTATGCATTCGGAATCATTTCCATGCTCATACTCCTGGGAACCGGCGTACTTCGTCGAACCGAATTCGATCTCTTCTTCTTATTGAAGCAGTGGAAGCGACGACGCGAAATGCGTGCCGCCGTCAGCAATCAAGCAGCGAGTCCTTGGGTGAGTGATGCAGCACGTGTTTCTGCGACAGCCAAAGCAACGGTCGAACGCGACAGGAATGTGGATGCTCCACCACGGCGCGTATTGAGTGATGCAGACGCCAAGAGGGAACTGCATGATGCGGGGGCCCGTTGGAGTCGCGGCGAATTCTCAAGCGCAGCGAGTGCGTGGACTCGATTTGCCCAAAGATTCCCAAGTCATCCAGACGCAGATGGTGCGATGCTTCTCGCCGCCATGACATATGCGCGAAAATTGAACGATCCAGTACGCGCCCGCGAGTTTGCTCAGAAACTCATCGATCGAGTCCCATCGGCAACAAAGGAGATACTCGATCAATCGACGGCTCTCTTGAATGAAGTAGCCGGAAATCAATCGACATGAGCGACGAACTTTCGCCCATTCCCTCTGCATTGCCACGAATTGATTCAAGCCGACTCTTCATAAAAATCTGCGGGATCCGCGACGCACAGATCGCAATTTCATGCCTCGACGCAGGAGCCGATGCGCTTGGATTCGTCCTTGCAACCGGGAGCCCTCGAAGCATTTCCATTTCGAGTGCAATCGATATCCAATCTGCCCTCGAGAAGTCGACATTGTGCATTGCTGTGGTTCGCAACCACTTGCCTGATGACTCGACGCTGGCAAAGTGGACTGGCGGGATTCAATTTCATGGCAACGAATCAGTCGAGTTCGTACAGCGCGCACGCTCGTCGCAACAATTCATCATCAAGGCTGTCAGCGGCGGCGCTGAAGAAATTTCGAAATGGGACGCAACATCAGCAATCGATGCGATCTTGGTTGATGGCTCTGCAGCTGGCAGCGGTCAAACCCACGACGATGCGTGGCTGCACCAATTGGCTGCACTGCGTCCACAACTTAAAAAGCCCCTGATTTTAGCGGGCGGCTTGACGCCCGAAAATATTGGCGCTGTCATCAAACTCGTGCAACCAGCAGGCGTCGACGTTTCCAGTGGCGTCGAAATCGCACGAGGCGTGAAAGATGCAGGTCTCATTCGAGCATTTATTGCTGCCGCACGCGATGCACATCGATCATCAACGCCCAACTGACGCGACTGATTTGGAAACACGCCCAGCGGCGCGATCACGAATCCATTCGCTCATATTCGTTCGCTGACTCTTCCAACCACCACCGAGTCGATCGGCAAGAAACGCACGGTACATCCCAAGGAATGTCCGGTCGAAAAGAATCACGCTATTGATTCGCTCCTCAATCGCCTCGCGTTCAGATGCAGGGCGATCCTGTGGCTTGGGAAGAGCAAGTCCGCTCACAGTCAATCGATCACCTTGAACTGTGCAGCGCCACTGCTGACCTTCGGCAGCGAGTGTCAATCCCATTCGCCGTGGCATTTTGCCACTTTGCAGTGCGCGTGCAGCCTCTGGAGAACGAGTCGGCGCATCACCACGAAGCGTGATACCCCCTGTCACACCCCAGGCACAATCAAGATCCAACACCCGTTCAGCGACGAGCGCGACTTCGGTCTTTTCGTCTGTTGCTGCACCAATTTCAACAACTCCTTCGCCACATTCGCACTTCCACCAGAGCCACAATAAAAAGACATTCCCGAAATAATCCAGCGGATCCCCTGCCGCCCATGATGGTTCTGGAAACTCACCAATCTTGCGTGGCGCACCTTCATCATCCGTTCCCACTTGTGCAGGCGGAGCCACAAACGCATCAAGGTGTGCATCTTGCAGGTCACGCGCGTGTCCAAGTGTCGCCGCTTCAAGCACAGCACGGCGCCCAGCAGCTTGTCGCTCGATCAAGCAGTCGAATGTTTCTTGCATCAGCCCTTTGAGTTGATTGAAGGGAATCTCTGCATCGACTGGTGCAAAGACCACGCTTCCTTCGAGATCCCAAAGCACAGGACGCTCTGCAATTCTGCGCCAGCGACCTTCACCAATTTCTTGCATGCACCGCTGTTCGCTTTGTTCCTTTGCCTCCATTCGGTCGGCGCGCGAAAGCCCACGTTCGCTACGAGAACCACCACGCATTTCATCCTCGGCCATCGCTCGATACGCACGCTTCAGCGCGGGCGGCACCGCAACCGTATCGGTGCGCATCGCTGCGAGTAGCGCACCAGAAAAACTATTCGACTCGTGCGAGAAATCCATGTCAAAAACATGTCGACCAGCGATCCACCCGCTTGTGACTGGCACACCATTCCCGACCGAGTCTGGACGAATGCAATTCTTGCTGAGTTTCTCCAGCGCCTTCTGATCGATATCGGCGGGAGCTTGACCAGATCCAACGGCGCAGCGCGCGTACGAAATGACTCCGTGACGAAAGGGCATTCACCAAATATCCTCGAAAAATCCTGCGCAAACCACTCTCCGACAAGTTGTCCACTTCCCCCCATTGGGCACTATCCTGTCGCCATGCCATTCAACATCGAAGATATTCGTGCCCGACAGATTCTTGATTCGCGCGGCCAACCAACGGTCGAATGCGAAGTTCGGCTTTCGGGTGGCGCAGTCGGGCGTGCCGCAGTGCCAAGCGGCGCATCGACAGGCGAGCACGAAGCAGTCGAACTGCGGGACGGCGACAAGAAGAGATGGCTCGGCAAAGGAGTGACGCGGGCCGTTGAAAATGTCAATGCGATCATCGCTCCAGAACTCATTGGCGCCGACTGCCGAACCCAAGAGAGCATCGACCAGTTGCTCTGCTTGATTGATGGAACGAAGAACAAATCCAATCTTGGCGCGAACGCAACGCTTGCAACCAGCCTGGCTGTCGCCCATGCCGCCGCGATTGCGACCGATCAGCCTCTCTATCGATATGTCGGTGGAACACACGCACGAATACTGCCAGCACCGATGCTGAACATTCTCAACGGCGGAAAGCACGCCGACAACACCGTTGACTTTCAGGAATTCATGATTCAGCCGTGGGGCTTCAGTGATTTTTCGGAAGGACTGCGTGCAGGCGTTGAGATTTATCACGCGCTTAAGCGAGTACTGCACGACCGTGGGCTTTCAACAGCCGTCGGTGATGAAGGTGGATTTGCGCCAAATCTCAAGACGAATGAAGAAGCGCTCGAACTGATTGCACGAGCCGTCGAAACAGCGGGATATGACTTGGGCAGGCAGATTTCTATCTGTCTTGATCCTGCGACAAGTGAACTCGCGAACGAAGCAACTGCGCGCGGCAAGAAGGGATACTGCTTCTTCAAGAGCGATCCAAAGCGCATCGTCGGCAGCGATGAAATGATCCGAATGTGGGAGCAGTGGTGCGGGCGCTGGCCAATTCGTTCAATCGAAGATGGTCTCGCCGAAGGCGACTGGGATGGTTGGAAGTCGATGACCTCCCTGCTGGGATCCAAGATTCAAATTGTCGGCGACGATCTCTTTGTAACGAATCCAGAATTCTTGCGCCGCGGGATCGCCGAAGGATGTGCGAATGCGATTCTCATCAAGGTCAATCAAATTGGAACCCTCAGCGAAACACTCGATGCGGTCAACATTGCGCACTGCGCGGGCTATCGAGCGATTCTGTCGCATCGATCTGGAGAGACCGAAGATTGCACGATCGCAGATCTTGCTGTTGCCACAAATTGTGGTCAGATCAAAACTGGCGCCCCCTGCCGATCTGATCGCACTGCGAAATACAATCAACTTCTACGGATTGCCGAAGAACTTGGCGCATCTGCGACATACGGCGGAAGCGTCCCGACAAATGCGAAGGCCAATTCGAAAGCGAAGCCATCGAGCAGCATGAAGAGTGGCACAAAGGCGATAACGAAATCAAAGACAAGCGCGCCCAAGCGTGTCACATCGAAGTCGTGAGGCAACAAGCTCTGTCTTACGCGTGATTCTTTGGCGTGACTGACGGCAAAGAAGTCTTCAGTGCGACTGTCCGCCTTTCCCGTTCAACTTGCAAGAGGCGATCCCAGTTGGCGCCTCCGTCCGACCGACTCCGCTCGCGGTGCCAGAGATGCAGCACGCAGGTTGCCGAGCGTGCGCGCCGTACACGAAGGCCAAACGAAATGGCTCGAATCGCCAGATCGCTGTCCTCATGAGCCCACCCTACCGATGACTCGTCAAAGCCTCCAAGAGCCAAGAGATCCTCTCGCCATAAAGCGCAGTTGCAACTCCGTACCGATCTCCAATGAATCGGCCGAGAATCACGGCCAATCGCAGGACCCGGTATCAACATTGGAAAGACACGGTTCATTTGCTTCAGCAGACGGCGACGAATCATTCCAATCATGTTCCATCGATGAATCGGATTCTGCTCCGCCAAGCTCTTCTCTGTGATGACTTGCGACAGCAACACACGACTGCCGCGCACGAGCGTCTTGGGCGCTGCGTCGCGAAGATGGCCATCGACGAAACC
Organism: uncultured bacterium; assembly: GCA_903919715.1. GTDB lineage: Bacteria > Planctomycetota > Phycisphaerae > Phycisphaerales > SM1A02 > F1-60-MAGs104. The sequence continues at coordinate 145,751 of CAIXJC010000011.1, forward strand.
TTGGCGTGGCACGCAGTCTCCATCCAAGAAAATCGCATAGGAACTCCTCATCTGAACGATCCCAAGGTTCCGTGCTGCGGCGACGCGACATCCATCGTCCGCCTGCCATGCATGAACGAGGCGGTCGCCGAAGAAGGCGCGCGACTCTTCCACGGCGTCCTTTGTGAGGATGCCAGACCCATCATCAACCACAATCACCTCGAAGTCCGTGCGCATCTGACTCGCAAGCCCCGCGAGCACCGCACGCAATGCGTCGGGACGTTCGTAGGTGCTCACGATGACGCTGGCTTTATAGATCTCGGTCATACAGTCTCTCAAGTTCTCGACACACGTCGTGGATGCAAAGTATCACAGTGCGCAAGCGCTGAACGAAGTTCGAGATTTGTTACCATCAAATGGAACGAGACCATGTCAAGAATTCCCTGCGGAAAGCATCCAAAATGAAAGCCGTCATACTCGCTGGTGGACTCGGAACTCGAATTTCCGAAGAAACACATCTCAAGCCAAAGCCCATGATCGAAATCGGCGGGCGTCCGATTCTCTGGCACATTATGAAAATGTATTCCGCACACGGCGTGAACGATTTCATCATCTGCTGCGGCTATCGCGGTTACATCATCAAGGAATACTTCGCCAATTATTTCCTACACATGTCGGATGTGACCTTCGACATGGCTCACAACAAGATGGAAGTACACCACCAGAAGTCCGAGCCTTGGAGAGTCACGCTCGTCGATACTGGCGAAGACACTATGACCGGTGGCCGACTGAAACGAGTGGCGGACTACATCAAGGATGAAGATGCTTTCTTTTTCACCTATGGCGATGGCGTCGCTGACGTGGACATCACCAAGGAACTCGCATTTCACAAAGCGCACGGAAAAATGGCGACCGTTCTGGCGGTTCAGCCACCTGGGCGATACGGCGCACTCCAACTTGATGGCACAGTCGTTCGCGGATTCACCGAGAAACCGCGCGGCGATGGCGGCTTGATCAACGGCGGATTTTTCGTGCTCTCTCCAAAGTGCATTGACTTGATCAAGAATGACCAATCAAGTTGGGAGGGACACCCGCTCACCAAACTTGCAGCCGATGGCCAATTGCAAGCATTCGAGCACTCTGGATTCTGGCAACCCATGGATACCTTGCGCGACAAGACGCAACTTGAGGATCTGTGGGCTTCAGGCAAAGCCCCTTGGAAAACGTGGCAGTGAAATCCGAATTCTGGAAGGGAAAGCGTGTCTTCGTTACTGGGCACACGGGGTTCAAAGGTGGATGGCTTTCGCTTTGGCTTACAGAACTTGGTGCTGAAGTTCATGGATATGCACTCCACCCGCCAACCGAGCCGAATTTTTTTACGGCCTGCAATCTTCGCATGCGCCTCGCAAGCAGCACGATTGCTGATATTCGCGATGCCTCAGCGCTTGTCAATTCCATGCGGGCCGCCAAACCCGAAGTCGTTTTTCACCTCGCTGCGCAACCACTTGTTCGATCGTCTTACTTAGCACCCGTCGAAACATTCGCCGTCAATGTCATGGGGACAGTCAATCTCCTCGAAGCGATTCGAGATCACTCGAGCATCCAAGCAGTCGTCAATGTCACCACTGACAAGTGCTACGAAAATCACGAACGTCCGGAGGCCTACCGAGAGGGCGAGGCAATGGGAGGTCACGATCCATATTCCAGTAGCAAGGGTTGCTCGGAACTCGTGACCGCTGCGTACCGCCGCTCTTTCTTGGCGCCAAAAGGGACTCATGTTGCCACGGCGCGCGCTGGGAATGTCATCGGCGGAGGAGATTGGGCAATGGATCGATTGATTCCCGACTTTCTTCGTGCGCTTGACGCCAAAGAACCAATTGCGATCCGCGCTCCACATGCGACTCGCCCGTGGCAGCATGTTCTTGAACCTCTTTCTGGTTACTTGTCACTTGCAGAACATCTCTTTACTGAAGGCAGTGCATTCGCAGAGGCGTGGAACTTTGGGCCACGGCTCGACGACAGCAAATCAGTTCAGTGGATTGTCGAACATCTCTGCGCAGCTATTCCTGGCGCAACTTGGCGCGCCGAAACGACGCAGCAACCTCACGAAGCGAACACGCTCACACTTGATAGCACGAAGGCTCGGGAACAACTTGGATGGCAACCTCGCTGGACTCTGACCGATGCGCTGCGACACACACTTGAATGGCATGCAGCATGGAAGAATGGCAAAGACCTCCAGTCAATGAGCGTGCAACAGATCTGCGACTATTCCAAAGCAATGCAAATGATGGCGAGCGCAAGATGACGACTCGCTTTGACATGTTGCCAACGCCACTCGATGGTTTGAAGGCAGTGCGCCGAAAGCCTGTTGGCGACGCGCGCGGCTTTCTAGAACGCATGTTCTGCGCTCAGGAATTTGAACAATTCCTGGACGGCAAGTCGATCACACAAATCAATCGCACGCTCACAAAAAACTGCGGAACCGTCCGCGGAATGCACTTCCAATACGCGCCACACACTGAAATAAAGTTCGTCACTTGCCTTCGCGGCGAGGTGTTTGATGTCGCTGTGGACGTCCGAAAAAACTCCCCCACTTTTCTACGCTGGCACGGCGAGATGCTCACACAAGACAATCACATGACGCTGCTGATTCCCAAAGGCTTTGCCCATGGGTTTCAAACATTGTCGAGCGACTGCGAGATGCTCTACTTCCATACCGCTGTGTATTGCGCAGAGTCAGAAGGCGCCCTGCATGCGCAAGATCCGAGACTGGCCATCAATTGGCCACTGGCAATTTCCGAGCAATCGGATCGCGACACGGCACACCCATTCCTTACTCTCGATTTTCAGGGAGTCGCCCCGTGAAGTGCAGGCACTGCAACGCGCTTTTAACGCTGCCGCTGATTGACCTTGGATCTGCGCCGCCATCAAATGCGTATCGAAGCAAGCAACAACTTCACCAACCCGAAAAAAAATATCCGCTTCGAGTTCTTGTCTGCCAAACATGTTGGCTGGCTCAGACCGAGGACTTTGCACAAGCGAACGAATTGTTTGACGCCGACTACGCCTACTTCAGCAGTTTCTCAACCACGTGGCTGGAACATGCGAAGCAGTATGCGCATGAGATGTCGGTGCGATTCCACGTGGGGCCATCGAGCCATGTGGTTGAAATTGCCGCAAATGATGGCTATTTGCTTCAGTATTTCAAGGCGGCCAACATTCCATGCACTGGCGTCGAACCCACCGCCAGCACTGCGGCAGCGGCGCGCGCCAAAGGCATCGACATTGTGCAAGAGTTCTTCGGCGTGGCTCTTGCCCGTACGTTGGTCGCGCAAGGCAAGCAAGCCGATCTCACGGCCGCGAACAATGTCCTCGCGCATGTGCCTGACATCAATGACTTTGCCGCAGGCTTCACTGTCTTATTAAAACCAAACGGCGTCGCCACTTTCGAGTTCCCCCACCTCATGCAGTTGATGGCTGAAAATCAGTTTGACACGATTTATCACGAGCACTTTTCGTATTTGTCTCTGACTGCGGTCCAGCGCATCTTTGCAGCGAACGGATTGACGGTCTTCGATGTCGAGGAACATCCCACGCATGGAGGCAGCCTCCGAGTGTTCGCACAGCGAACCGACGCGGGGAATCAACCCATCACTGATCGAGTCACACAACTTCTTCGACAAGAGGAAACAGTCGGCGTACGCACAGAGAAGTATTATTCGGCATTCCAACTGCGTGCCGAAAAAGTGAAAGATGACTTCGTCGCATTCCTCATCGATGCAAAGCGACAAGGGAAAAGTGTGGCTGCATACGGTGCGGCAGCGAAAGGCAATACGCTGATGAACTTTGCGGCAATCGGTGCTGATTTAATCCAGTACGTCGTTGATAAAAATCCAGCGAAACAACGCAAATACATGCCCGGGAGCCAGATTCCCATTGTCGATCCAATCACCCTTCAGGAACACCGACCTGACTATCTCATTATCCTCCCTTGGAACATTGCCAAAGAGGTCAAGGAGCAAAATGCTCCACTTGCCAAACTTGGAACAAGATTTGTAACTGCCGTGCCGAAGTTGGAGATTGGATGAGCCCCACTGTTCTCTTGACGGGAGCCACGGGCTTTGTGGGGCGTCAAGTATTGAGATCGTTAGGCGACCACGGGCTGCCCATTCGCACCATCGTTCGTGAAGGCAAAGAAGCGCTCGTGATTGGCTCCCGAAATCTGGAGCGGGTCATCACCACGAAAGATCTCTTCGCCGAAAAATCAGGCTGGTGGGCAGAGGCGTGCGCAGGGATTGACACCATAATCCATGTCGCTTGGTACGCAGAAAGCGGCAAGTATCTCCAGTCGGAAAAAAACTTCGATTGCCTAGCCGGGACACTCGAGATGGCTCAAGGCGCAGTCGACGCTTGCGTTCGGCGAGTTGTCGGCATCGGAACGTGCTTTGAATACGACTTAACAGCTGGCGATTTATCGATTGAAACTTCGCTCCGACCAACGACCCCCTATGCCGAGGCGAAAGCGAAGGCGTTCAGGGCACTGTCGACAATATTTTCGCAGCACGGAATTGAGTTCGCTTGGTGTCGATTGTTCTACCTGCACGGTGAAGGCGAAGATTTGCGCCGATTGGTTCCTTACATTCGCTCCAAACTTTCCGCAGGCGAATTCGCTGAACTCACGAGTGGAAATCAGATTCGCGACTTCCTTGATGTCCGAGTGGCGTCGGAGATGATCGTCAATACTGCGATCGGTTCCAAACAAGGTGCGATCAACACCTGTTCAGGAGTCCCAATATCGGTGCGTGCACTTGCCGAGCAGATCGCCGACGAATATGGGCGCCGAGATCTTCTGAAATTTGGCGCGCGGCCAGACAACCTTGTTGATCCGCCCCGCGTCGTTGGGATTCGCGATCAGAAACCAATATGACTCAAGAGCCGTTGGCAAAAATGCTTCGCAAACAAGTTGAGGCGATTCTCTCATGCAACCGTAAGACTCACATCATCCAGAATGCCGCACGAGAGCGAATTGTATGATCATCCAATACTCTATAGAAATTGCCAACCTCACCATGACTCGCCATAATCAATCCTTTTCAACGGCAATATCTGCTACGCATAAAGATCACCGCCTCGCTTCTCAATTCGCCCGCACATTATTTCGGCAGAACAAATGAATAATTTTCAAAAAGAAGTCACAGAAAGAATCAGGACATTTGCTGGTGATTCGCAGCTATGCCGAACGGCAGCCGCGTTTATGAGCGCTTCAACATCCCCGAAGTATTCCTACAACTTTTCGTGGCAAGGTCGCCCCATCATTCAGTATCCGCAAGACATGGCTGCAATGCAGGAATTGATCTGGGAAATCAAGCCTGACTTGATTGTGGAGACTGGCATTGCCCACGGTGGCTCGTTGATTTTCAGCGCATCCATGCTGGCGTTGCTAGATATGTGCGATGCGATAAAGTCTGGCGAATCCATAAACCCTAATGTTTCCAGCCGAAAAGTGCTCGGCATTGATATTGACATCCGCGCCCACAACCGCGCCGCAATCGAGGCTCACCCAATGGCCTCGCGCATTCAAATGATTCAAGGCTCGAGCATTACGGCGGACATAATCGCGCAAGTGAAGGCGGTGGCGTCAAAGTATTCGCGCGTTCTTGTGTGTCTTGACAGCAACCACACGCACGACCATGTGCTTGCGGAACTCAACGCTTACGCCCCACTCACAAGCGTTGGCAGTTACTGCGTTGTATTTGACACGATCGTCGAGGACTTGCCAAAGGAAATGTTCCCCGACCGTCCTTGGGGGCCTGGCAACAATCCAAAAACTGCTGTGTGGGAATACCTGAAGACGCACCCAGAATTCCAAATTGACAAAAGTATTCAAGACAAATTGCTCATCACCGTCGCGCCAGATGGGTATTTGAAGCGCACTTCATAATTCTGCAAGTTCACATCCGTGTCACAGTTCGTCACTCATCCCACTGTCGTCCTCGGCGTCCCCGCATTGAACGAAGCAAAATTCATTTGGAAGACCCTCGATTCAATCCAACGACAGACACACGCAGACTTTGCCGTTTTGATTTCAGATAACGGTTCGACCGATGACACAGCAGCCATTTGTGAGCGTTTCGCCGCTGAAGATCCCCGCTTTCACTTTTTCCGCCAACCAAACAACATTGGCTCATCCAATAATTTCAACTTTCTCCGAAAGTCCACCGACAGTCCTTTCTTTGCCTGGGTCGGCGGTCACGACATGCTGCACCCCGATTACTTGCGCAACCATCTTGCTGCATTAAACGCCGCCCCTCAGATCGGGGCTTCATTTACATTTTGGGATTTCATCGACGAGACGGACGCATTGCTTCGCAGAGGTTGCGACGTTGGAACTGCAACGCCACAATGGGGTCCATTCCTGAGGTATCTGTGGTCAGCGGCACTTGCCATTGACCTTGGGCCGATGCATGGGGTGTATCGTCGGTCGTGCATCTGTGACCTTCCGATGCGCAATTGTCCTGCGTGCGATCACATTTTGCTTTCGAACTGTTTTTATTTAGCGCCGTTCAAGTGCATTCCGGGCCATCTCTACAAACTTCGAGAATTTGACGAATCAAAACGCTCTCAGAATGTGATGCAGCGCATCACTGGAAAATCCAGCGCGGTACTTGACATGCAGTCTGCAATCGACGGTTACTTGGAGGATTTCGACAAGATCGTTCCGCCAGATTCTTGGCACCGCCACATGAAACCTCTTGTGAAATGGGCATTGCAAGATCGATTTGTTCGCCAACGATTCCAGGCGACCAAACTGATTCGAAGCACATTAAAACGCTCCCATGAATTTAAGCGACTCTGTATGAATCTGAACTTTTCGGCGCGCAATCAACCCGATTCATAATCTTCGCCACCGCGGAATCGACCCCCACTGGCGCAACTGAACTGGAATCGAGACTTTGACTCTTCCACTTGCTCCACACAAGGTCCATCGCCGCAGCAACACTATTCGCGTCCAAGCTATTCGCGATCACGCCACCATAACGCTTGATAAGGTCGTCGAGCTGTGAATTCTGATGCGTCAGCGCCAGAATCGGTCTCCGAGCCCAGATGTACTCGTAGATTTTTGAGGGGATGTATTCAGCGCACCACGGAACATTCCCATGCAAGAGAAGTAGAGCGTCACACTCCTGCATCTTTCGTGTTACTTGAGTCCGCCCAGACTCGCCAGTGATCGGATCGCGTTCCAATCGTCCGTGAGACACGATCATGTCCCACATATTCCGCACTTCAGCGACTTGCTTCGCACGAGGATCCAGACCAGTCCCGAACACGTGCAATTGAACTACAGATCGCGCGCTTTGGTTTCGATTGGTCCAGATGTACAAGCCTTCGAGAAACTCTGCGAGAGATCTTGAGTCAGAGAGCACTCCAAAGTGTCCGATCCGCAGGAAATCACAATACTGATGGTTCACAGTCACTTCAGGTTGTTTCGCGCCTGGAAGCACGCTCAAACCGCGTTCACCAAGCTGCGGATTTCGGCCGCGAGCAGCCGCGACGGCCGCATCAGTAAACCACCAAGCAACCTGTGCGTCATCACAGACCAACTTTTCAAGTACTCGCTCGATCCATCGTTCACGGCTCAAACGTGCAATCAACTTATTTTCTTTGGGATCCCGCCGATTGACGATCGGATCATGAACCTCAGCAATCCACGGAAGACCTGTCAACTTGTGAGCCATCCAACCAGCAAGGTGGGCAGAGACCGGACCGCCGCTGGAAAAAATAAGGTCAAACGGCTGCGCACGATTCAAAGACCACGCCTTGATCGCTGCTGCGGGTGTCCATGACCAATGCCCTGAAAGTCCTGTCAGAATTCTTTCTACAAGGATCGCAGGAGCAAGCAAAATCGACAACGCAACTGTTTGAAGTTTGTATCGAAAACCACGGCCATGCCGCTTGGATGTCACATGCCTGTAATCGAAGCGAATTCCCGACGGACCGAGTGGCCAGACTTGGTGGTGAGCGATATGCGAGTGCCGCTCACCCGTCACGCTACTGATAACCTCCATATCGATTCCCGCATCTTCGAGATATGGAAGTTTGTCTGTAATTGTCTGACTCGCGGCACGCCCGTCACAGTTGAACGTGGGAGCAATGATGAGCCATCGCCTTCGCTTCATCACTTGTGGAATCATGGCCCAAGGTACCAACGAATTTTTGCAATATTGCGCCGAAGCGCTCTGGCGGCGCGAGAAGGAAGTGACTTACGAAACGATGAGTGATCCATCCAGTATTCCCAGTTGGATTGATACACAACGCCCATGACGGATCTGGAAAGGATTGACTCATCCACCCCGTCCCTGCGATCTTTCCAAGCATCGTTCTCATAGAGATAGAGCTTGAAGTATGGATCGTGCAATGTGATCGGGATACTCTTCAGGGCAACCAACGCTTCGCCATAAATCATCAACTCCGATCCAAGTTGCCGAACAAGATCGAGCAGCGTTTGACCTGCAGGCCCAAGGCGTTTTTCTGCGAGATCCGACCACACTCGCGCACTCCAGATGAATGGAGCACCTCCAAAAGTGTGCCGTACCTCGCTCGTATTGCCGAAGTACCCCCGCGTTCGATCGCTCATTTCAAGCCAATCGGTCCAAATCTTCGGTTTATGAATTCGTTCGGCGAGTTCACGGACATATTGAGTACCGCACAACACAGAATAGGGATTGCCGTCTGGCGCAATGAAATCGCTCAACTGAAATGGGCGAATAAATTTGCAGTCCGAATCCATCACCAATAGGTTTTCGGCAATTCCAAGCCGCCATGCTTCTGACTTAACAACTTGCTGCATCTGCCCGCCAGGAATGTTTTCGTACTTCGCGGTCCGTGCGCTCGGACACGCGGCAAAGACTTCTTCTTGAGTCAACCAACGGATCGTTGCATCAGAAAGAACACGTTTGAATTCGGGCAAGTGCGAACTCGGCACTGCGATATAAAAAGGGAGTTCGTCAATGTTGTGCCGCTTGATGCTCTCGAACAACCTCGCCGCACGGTGAAGGTCCTTCAGATATGAGCACAAAAAAATAGCAAGGCGATCCATGCGTTACTCAGAATATGCAAACGAGAGCGCCGCCGCACGTTCCCTGCGCTGCAGCTGAGCCACGCGTGCGCAACCAGCCAGTGCAAAGAGCGCACCAAACGTGATTTTTCCATAGACCAACATCACCTGCACTGGATAATGCCCGATTAAATCTCGACCAGATGGCAGCCCAAGCAAACACAATGCGATGCAGATCACGACCAAGAATGGATCGCGCTTTTTCATCACAGCGATGATGCATGAAGCGATCGCAAAATAAATAACTGCAAAGTGATAGTTGCTGCTGTGCGGCGCGAGCAACACCATTCCACAGGCAACGGCACCAACCTCATTCAGTCGGGTCAATGGGGATAGTTCCGGATTGAATTTCCATCCACTCGCAAGGACCACGCAGAGAATCATTCCAAGGACGATTCCAAATGCGACAACTGTCACATCCGAACGCGCGGCCGCATCGAGATGAACAACTGCCCAGTCGGTCAAATGCTCTTCCTCACCCTCAGGGGGAGTTGTCATCGTCCACCTCGTAATGGTCGCAGACAGATTCTGCGCAAGCGGATTCCACGCCGGCCATCGACCGCCTCCAGCAACGCTGATATCTGAAGAATTCACAGCAATCCTATAAAACCCAGCGATCAATGTCTCTCCATTTTGAGGCCGAATCACATCGGGCGCCACAGTCAAGATTGCCCCAACGAAGAACATCGCAACAAGCGCTTTCCAGCGCCGCTGAATCAACAAGATTGGGAAGAATAATCCTGGCGTCACTTTCAGCGCCGCACCAATTCCAAATGCACATCCCGCAACAATTTCCTTGCGCTTCACGGTCGCTGCAAACCCGATCGCCAGACAGAGTACGAGAATGAAATCGTGGCTGTAATACGTGAGCGGAGAGAGAATGTGTTGATGGCTGATAGCGACGGATATAAGCAAACAAATCGAAATGCGTTTGCGCATCACTTGATCAGCGACGCCAGCGAGAAGCGTCGTCGTGATCAAGTACCCAGACCCAACAACACATGTTGCCAAAAGCCCACCCCAAATAATTCGCACTGCCCATTCTGGAATGAATGCGAGAGGAGCGACGGTCAAGAGCATCGCTGGTGGATACGGCCAATACGAAGTGGGTTCTGGAGGAACATAGACATCGCCACCCGATAGATATCGGCTCGCAGCCTTCATGTAACTATCGCTCTGCGGTCCCCTGATCAATTCATTGGACTTGCGAAACCCAAATGCCAATGTAACGAACAAGAACATTGCAATCCATGCGATCACCCAAGGCGACCGAATTCCCGAAGCAAGCATGCTCCGCACGCCCCCGATTCCAACCTCACGCATACGAATGCAACCCTGTAATGATGAAGTTGATCACAATCCAGTTAAAGAGCATCACGGCCGCTCCAACCACTGCCAAGACTGCAGTCCAAAGCCCCTTGTCGATCACGCGGTAACGAACGTGAACGAGTACTGCGAAGACAACAAATGTATTGAGCGCGAAAACTTCCTTGGGATCCCACCCCCACGGCCTTCCCCATGAATGATCCGCCCAGATCGCGCCCATTGCGATTCCAGTCCACAGAAGCACAAAGGAAAGTTTCATCAGCAGCATCGTGACGCCGTCGAGTACCTCGCCCAGCTTTTCTCCACGCAGCGCATTCGCTCCGCCCGCGACAGCGGTACTAGCCGCGGAAGCACCGACACGCGCATACACAGCTTTGCCGCCAAAGATGCGGTAGACCAAATAGATCGCCGCAGAAACAGCCGCCATAAAGATCAGGCAGTACGAGAAAATGATCACGTTCGTATGGATGTAGAGCCAGACGTCGTGGAGCACTGGCATCATGTTGGAGATTTGCGCATTCAGTTGTACTGGCAGAAAATGAGCGGCCATCAGTGCCACAGCGCTCGCAAATCCACTCGCGAGTGCGAACATTCCGGCAGCCGCACGAGGACGCATGATGATTTCCAAGATGATCGCAGCGCACCCTCCAAACCACGCGGAGGTCGTCACCGCCTCAAACATATTCGAGTTCGGCCAGCGCGATGAAATCCACCAACGCAGTCCAAGCGCACCAGTCTGGAGTGCAAACGCAATGGCAAACACCACCAAGCCCGCAACCCGAGCCGAGCGCCAGCGATAAACCAATCCCAGCAACAATAGCGTGACACTCACCGCATACACCAGCCAGATCCACACCAGATTTCCGTTAGAGAAATACCACGATTCCCAGCGTAATCGGTTCGCATCTGGGTACGCACTCGGGTTCATCGAGGGCAGAATTGCAGCGAGACTCGCCAACGATTTGTTGACCACAGCCGCATCGCCATTTGTCCATCCTTCCACCAATGATTTCCATGCGGCAGCGCAATCACGCTGCTTTGTTTCATCGATGCCTGCGATTGGAGTTGCGGTCGCACCTGCAGCCTTCAACGCACCAGGATCTGCGGCGAGCAACATAATGTCGCGCATCGAAGACCACCGCTGGTTCTTATCACCTTCAGCGGCGGGAATGATGCGCAGTTGCCTTAAGAGATACTCCGGTTGCATCACCGTTCGTGCTCCCCGAACAGAGTCCATCGCCTTGGCGGTGCGCAGGAGATCCGATTGCATTTGCTGCATCACCGGCTCAACTTCAGGGCGTGCGAGCAGCGATTCTGAGATGAGTCCCGACGCAAGGAACGCATCCATCCGCGGAGCCAAACCTGGATTGACACGCACGAGTGCGTCTGCGATCGGCTTGCGAACGATTGCTGCTTTCACGAAGATCACATCTGCGTCTGCATAAGCCTCAGGCCGAAACAACATGTCGAGATATGTGAACTCTGGCGATTGTCCGTTGATCTTTCGCGGACCACTCACAAATCCCATCTCGCCGTGTGCAAAGGATCCAAAGCTCTTGAGCCGACCTTCGGTCTGTACTGCGACGGAATCCAATGGCGAAAGATCGACCTGCTCATGAAAGCTCTGCGCATGCGCACCAACTGCGCACCAGGATGCGAGCGCGAGAAAAATAGCAATCATTTTCGACATCATGTTCATGGGGTCACGATCTCATTGGAATGTCCAATTCGCATTTCAGCAGCGAGACGAGCCCGCTCACTTCTTCTTCGAATCAAGGTCGGTTTCACATAGAACGCATAAATCATTCCAAGTACTGCAATGATGCAGCCTGACAATTGAATCCAAACTCCCTCACGGTTTCCAACACCGAGCACGGTGTAATTCAATCCAAGCGAGCCTCGCTCATCGCGAGCTGATGGTGGTTCGGGCGGATCCCACTGCGCTTGGAAATACCAAAGTCCATTGTGCTCGATCGGTTCATTCACACTGACTCTGATCGGCGCACTCCATTGATCCTCATCTCGAAAGCGCAGAATGCTGGTGTAATCACGAATTGTTCCAGCTTCCCCCGTATAGCCACCCTCGTGACTCGTCAGGACAAACTCCTCGAGAGCGACTTCGGTATCGAGCGGCACTCTCTGACGCGAAAACAGGAGTTCCATTTCACGTCCATCGGGCAACCGAATCTGCATCGGATGAAATGGGTGACGGCGCAGTGCGAATCGAAAATCATCAAATGCGTATGAAGAGAATTCAAGCCAACGAGCTTGGCCTCCTGGAATGCTCAAGAGAATTTGCGCGAACAATTCATGCGCATCTCGAATTTGTTGTTCGCGCGGAACAATCATCGGTCGCGTCTCGATGACCGCGCGCGGTTCGTATGCGGATACTTGCATGGTCAGCCCCGCCGACAGCGTGACTGTTTGACCAACCGCCACGACCTCAGATTTACCGGCCGTTTCGCCGAAAGAAGTCACAATTCGAAGTTGCTCCGGATTCGGTCCCGCAGCAAGCGTCAACAGCGCACGCCCGCCACCTGGCTGATACTCCATCTGCACCGACTGATCTGGCGGAATGGGTGTCGAGTGCGATCCACCCGCTGCCGAGACATCCCGAGTCAACTTTGAATCATCAAACACCCAGCGACGAATCACCGCCGAGGGAGTCTTGATGTCGAGTATAACGACGCTCGCCTTGCGATCCGCAACGGGAAGATCATCTTGCGCGGCAAGAATCCGAAAGCCATATCCAAGAGCCGGATCACCAATTGCGACGAACGGTTTATCTGCGTCATTCTTGGCGCCATCTTTGCCATCATCTTGCGGAACACGCACTGGTTCAACGACATCGATACCCGCCGCAGGAATAATAATTCTCAATTCCGCACGTCCAAGAAGCGCCGCGAATTCTGCTTCATTCGAAACTGCGACCATTCGCACAACGCCTTCATCCCCAGTCGATCTTTCTGGATCAAGTGCAACGAGTCGATAATTTGCCTTGGCCCCTTCCGCACTTTTCACATCAATCGTAGCGCTGGGATTGAACGGAGCATTTGCGCCCCCTGCAACGAAGCGTGACTTTGTCTGGGCGTAACGCAAATATCCATTGACTGTGAATGTGACATCTGGGCAAGGATCATCAGACGCCGTTGCTGGGACTGACACGACGATCGGATCGATCGGCAGCGTCGATCCGCTCATCTCGAAGACCTCGCTATGAGAATTGATTCGATCGTTATAAAGAGGGAGGCCGTCGATTCGTCTCATCACCCACTTCGATGCGCCAAGTGGACGCACATACAGCGCCCATGACTTCGCCAAATCGTTGCGGAGATAGAAATATCCCTGACTCTCATAGTCAAGTACGGCGGAGAGTCTTGGCTCCAATATTGGATTGCCAGTTTCTTTCACCGCACGCTTCATCGGCTGCGCCGGATCATTCGTGAACATCAAGTCTTCCGTGTATTCGGGATGATTCGCAATCAACTGCCGCATGAAACGCTTCGACGCATCGGTCACCATCAATTTCACGCTGTAGGCCGCACCACCGTCGTCCTTGCCAGAGCGCAATGTCCATGCTGGATCGATTTCTGCGACTTCAACAGTCATTCGATTCGCACCAAAGCCGATGAACGCGCTTGACCCTGGGGCCGCCAGCAATTCGACCGGCGCGTCGACTCCGTCCAACTTGAGAACAATCTTTCGCCGTGCGACTGGTGCATCGCCCTCAACCTTTGCATGGAAATAAATAAAACTACCGACGATCAACACGATGACGCCGAAATGAATCGTCCACACTCCAAGATTGATCACCCGAAACGGAATTCGCCGAACGGTCGTCACGATGAGTGTCAGCGAAATCAGTCCAATCAGCAGATCGAATGGCCACCAATGAAACCACTCAAACTCGGTCATCTCTAAATGACGCCACTGGCGCATTTGCTCATGCATCCAAGCATCGGCGTAAAAAATGTTTGGATGCACGGGGTACAAAATCCCCGCACTCCCGATTGTCATATAAATGAACAGCAAAATGAGCAGGACGATGCCAAATCTCACCGAACTGAACAAGTCGAAAATGGCACGTCCAAACTTCATCGAAACTTGACCATCCTAGGGGCAAGAGAGCCGATAGGATACGCCCACTATGACAACTCTCACTGCAATTCACTCTCGATCATTCGTTCGCTCAGCTGCCGCACTCTTTGTCGCATTCGCGGCGATCGCAAATCTTGCCTCAGCGCAGAATGCCAAGCCAGGTTCGGCCGTCGCGCCTACCGCAGATGCCCCTGCGGCTTCTCCCGTTTTTGTCTCGATGACAACATCCAAGGGTGTGATCTATCTCGAACTCAACACCGCAAAGGCGCCGATTTCCGTAAAGAACTTCGTCGATTACACCAAGGAAGGTTTTTATAACGGCACGATCTTCCACCGTGTCATCAAGACATTCATGATCCAAGGTGGCGGTTTCACTGCGGACATGAAGCAGAAGGCCACGAAGGCTCCAATTTCCAACGAATGGCAGAATGGCCTTCCCAATAGTCGTGGCGCAATCTCGATGGCTCGTACGAACGAACCGAACAGCGCAACGTGCCAATTCTTCATCAACACCGTCGACAACAAGATGCTTGATCAACCTCGTGGCGGCGCTGCATATGCGGTCTTCGGCAAGGTCATCAAGGGAATGGATGTCGTCGATGCCATCGCAGCAGTTCCAACTGGACAATCCAACGGTATGGGCGATGTCCCAAAGGCTGTTGTCACAATCGAAAAGATGGAAGTCCTCGCGGGACCTCCTGCGATGGATGCCCCTGCTGCACCGGTTGCACCAGCGACCCCAGCACCGGCAACTCCAGCGGCACCAACTGGAACGAAGACTCCGTGAGCATAATGAATTTGACTGCAAAACACCCAGTTCTCGCAAAGCTTGGCATTGCGAATCATCCGCTCGTTTGCGCTTCTGATCGAGCGAATAAGGAAATCGCCATCTCGTTCGATCCGACAACGGGCGAGCCGATCGCTGGCGTTCGACTTCAAAGTCGTGCGGAACTCGACAGCGCAATTGCACGATGCGATGCGATCTTTCAAGCATGGCGCTGCTGCCCAGCGCCTCAACGCGGTGAGATTGTGCGGTTGATCGGCAACGAATTTCGCAAGCTCAAAGAACCACTCGGCGAGCTCGTTACCCTTGAAATGGGAAAGATTCGCGCCGAAGGTTTGGGTGAGGTGCAGGAAGCAATTGACATCGCCGACTTTTCCGTCGGTCTTGCACGACAGCTCTATGGACTCTCGATGCACTCCGAACGTCCTCGACACCGCATGTACGAACAGTGGCATCCACTGGGAACGATCGGAATCATTACTGCATTCAATTTCCCGTGCGCAGTCTGGGCATGGAATGCGCTTGTTGCTGCGGTTTGTGGCGACACATGTCTTTGGAAGCCCAGCCTCTTTACCCCGCTCGTCGCGATTGCAACAAATGAAATCGCACGCAAGGTGATGTCAGAACAGCAGATTTTCCGCCCAGAGGGTCTTGATCCTGCGGACGTTTTCACGCTGATCCTTGGCACAGACGAACAGGTCGGCGAGCCGATGATTGCCGATCGACGACTGCCGCTCATCAGCGCCACTGGCTCATGCCGCATGGGTCGACGCGTTGCGCAAGTTGTCGGCGCACGACTTGGCCGCACGCTTCTTGAACTCGGCGGCAACAATGCCATCATCGTCGAAGCAGACGCAGATCTCGATCTCGTCACGCGAGCTGTTCTCTTTGGTGCGGTCGGCACAGCTGGCCAACGTTGCACAACAACTCGTCGGCTCCTCGTCCACGAATCCATCATCGATCAGCTTCTGGCGCGCCTCGCAAAGGCGTACAAGACAATTCCGATTGGCGACCCGCTTGATTCCGGCACGCTCATGGGACCGCTCGTGGACGCACGCGCTGTCGCTGGAATGCGAAGTGCAATCGAACGCGCAGTCGCCGAAGGTTGCAAGATCATCTGCGGAGGGGTTGAGGGAATTGATCGCTTTGTAAATACTCCAGGCAACTTTGTCGAACCGACCATCGTTCTTGTTCCCACCGGGAAAATTCCCGCAATCACCCGCGAAGAAACATTCGCGCCAATTCTTTACGTCTTCTCCGTGACGTCGCTCGAGGATGCTCTTGAGATCCAAAACGGCGTAGATCAAGGGCTTTCGAGCGCAATTTTTACCGACAGCCTTCGCGCCGCCGAGCGTTTTCTCGCTGCACACGGCAGCGACTGCGGAATTGCAAATGTAAACATTGGAACAAGCGGCGCAGAAATCGGCGGCGCTTTCGGTGGTGAAAAGGACACTGGAGGCGGCCGAGAATCTGGCTCCGATTCTTGGAAGGCGTACATGAGACGACAGACCTGCACGATCAACTGGGGCGGCGACCTTCCGCTGGCTCAGGGCATCCGTTTCGGAGAGTGACGCATGCCACTCGATCGCAATCAACTCGCTCAGCGTGCGGCGCATGAATTGCAGGATGGCTTCTATGTCAACCTCGGCATCGGAATTCCAACGCTGGTCGCCAATTATGTTCCAAAGGACATGACCGTCTGGCTTCAATCCGAAAATGGCTTACTTGGAATGGGTGCGTTCCCAACGGAGAACGAGGTTGACGCGGACCTGATTAACGCTGGCAAGCAAACCGTCACTGGCGTTGCAGGACATTCGTTCTTTTCAAGCGTCGACAGTTTCGGCATGATTCGCGGCGGACATATCGATCTCGCGATCCTCGGGGCAATGGAAGTTTCACAAGATGGCGACTTGGCAAATTGGATGATTCCCGGAAAACTTGTCAAAGGTATGGGCGGCGCAATGGATCTTGTTGCTGGCGTGAAACGACGAATCGTTGTCATGGAACATGCCAATAAACGCGGCGAAGCGAAGATTATTCCGACTTGCACCCTGCCACTGACGGGTAAACACTGCGTCGATATGTTGATCACCGATATGTGCGTGATGGTGATGGACGAAACCACTCGCCGCTTTGTCTTGACGGAAGTCGCCCCAGGCGTCACGGTCGATGATGTCCGAGCGAGGACCACGGCTGATTTCAAAGTCGCACCGAATGTGGTTGAAGTTCGAGTCTAAGCAACGACAATCCGGATTCCCTGCACGACTCGGACGGTCGCCGTACGCTTGGCAAATATGCGACATATTGCCCTTCTCTGCGTTACTGCCATCTGCGCCCACTCCGCTGCATCAACTGCGGAACCAACCCCACTTTTCAACGGCAAAGATCTCACTGGATGGGTGAATGTCAATTGCTCGAGCGATACTTTTACAGTCAAGCAAGGTGATGATGGAGTTCCGTACATCTTGTGCTCTGGAGTTCCCACAGGCGTCTTACGAACGGCGCAGATGTACGAGAATTTCACGCTCGATTTAGATTGGATGCACGAGGAAGATCCCGGTAACGCAGGGCTCTTCATCTGGAGTGATGGCATCACAGCCGTGGGTGTTCCGTTCACCAGATCGATCGAAGTGCAGATCATGCTCACGCCCGATGTCAAGGACAAAGAAGGTCGACTGCTTTACACGGGACAAGGCGACATGTTTGCCATCCATGGGGCGACGATGACTCCTGACCGTCCGCATCCGGCTGGATGGAGTCGTTGCCTTCCTTCCGCACGCATGACCAAGGGAAAAGGCGATTGGAATCACTACACCGTCAAGGCGAATCAGGGAAAGTTGACGCTCGCAGTCAATGGAGTTGAGGTGAGCGGCGCATCAAATATCAATCCGCGCAAGGGATATATCTGCCTCGAAAGCGAAGGCACCCCGATCCGCTTTCGAAATATTCGACTGACCCCACTTCCTGCGGCAGAGCCACCCTTGTCCAGTGAACAATGCGCAACTGCCGACGAAGGTTTCACATATTTACTGAAAGATGGACTGAAAGCATGGCACGAAGAACCGAATGTTTCGGGCCATTGGAAACTGAATGATGAAACTCTTTCATATGACGGCAAAGGCAGTCACTTGTGGACCAACGAATCATTCGGCGACTTCGAACTGGTCATCGATTGGCGCTGGGTTGGCAAATCCCAAGGCAAGATGCAACGCCCCCTGCTGTCTCCAGACGGAAGCGAGCAAAAGAATGCAGCCGGAAAAGTTCAAACAGTCGAAATCGATGAATGGGACAGCGGAATCTACCTGCGCGGCGATTCGAAGAGCCAAGTGAATATGTGGAATTGGCCTGCCGGAAGCGGTGAAATCTGGGGATATCGAACTGACGAATCCATGCCCGCGTCTGTTCGTGCTGCATGCACGCCGAAGATGAAAGCCGATTCGCCAATCGGATCGTGGAATCGCTTTCGTATTCAAATGAAGGGCGAGCAAATTCGGGTCGTTCTCAATAACAAACCGGTAATCCCAGAAGCGACTCTTCCCGGCGTTGCTGCCAATGGACCTATTGCGATTCAGAGCCACGGATCAGCCCTGGAATGCATGAATATTTACATTCGACCCCTTCCGGGTGTTTCCTCTTCACCAGCGCCGAAGAAGTGAGCGACTTATTCTTCGCTGACTTCTTTGAGGCGGTGCTTCATCTGCGACTTGAGTCGAGCCAAGATCGATGAATGCATCTGACTGACTCGGCTTTCGGAAAGATCGAGCGTCACGCCAATTTCTTTCATCGTCAACTCTTCGTAGTAGTACAAGATCACGATCAATCGCTCGGATCGGGTTAATCCGCGAGTCAGAAGCGTTTGCAAGTCTTGACGCTGCAACATTTGGAAAGCATCGGCATCGCCCGGCTCTTGTGCAACATCAATCTCACGTGCCTCGCCCGATGAATCCGCATCGGACCATTTCTTGTTGAGGCTGACGATCCCAACGGGGCGCGAATCGCGGTTGATCTTCTCGAACTCTTCTGGGCTGACATCAAGGTGAGCCAACAGTTCTTCATCCGTCGCGGGACGGCCCTTCGACATTTCAATCTGCTTGCGGACGCGGTCCATACGCGACGTTCTTGATCGAACAAGTCTTGGAACCCAATCCATCTGACGCAACTCGTCAAAGATCGCGCCACGAACTCGCTGAGGGCAATACGTCTCAAACTTAATGCCACGGGAAGGGTCGTATGAATTGATCGCGTCCATCAGTCCAAACACGCCAGCGGAAATAAGGTCATCGACATCCACTTCTGATGGAAGTCGAGTTCGCATTCGTTCTGCGGTGTATCGAACCAGTTGGTGATACATCGTCATCAATTCGTTACGAACGAGATTTCGTTCTTCAGTGCGCGTCGAATCGCCACGCAAACTTCCGTACCTTTTCCAAAGCGATTCAGCCGTCGCCTTCGCTGGCTTCGCTTTGATTGCAACCGCCGCAACGACTTTGGTCGCAGCTTCAGCTGTTTTTTGAGCGATATTTGTGCGACCAGTACCACGACTGTTTCTTGTCGTGTCCGTCTGCGATTTCACAATTGATTTTACTTTTGTCATCTGGGTCTCTCCTTGACCTGTTCTCAATCATCGTCCACAACCATCCTTGTCGTGGCGATCTCTTCACCGATCCTTGGTGAAGATGTGAGCACTATACATCACGATTTCCAAAGTCGGCAAGGGACATTCTCATTTTTCTTCCAGCGCCCAATGCACAACCATGTCCGCTTTTCAGATCCAAGTAGTTCCGTTCCGATGCATAGCACGATCGATCGTGCACCGACGGAGCGACCACCACAAGATGATGGGGTCGCTCTTTCATGGGATAACAGATCCACTCATCCGAAAAAATTTGCGTAGAATCTTCGGGAGCGTGGCAACGACAGCCAATCCTTTCCGAAAGTTTGCTTCCCACTTGGGAATGTTTTTTCTCATGGGTGTATTTGCATGCGGGGCATTTGCACAGGAAGACTTGAAGCTCTCGGCGGATGATCGGTGGATGCCCCCTGCGGACTCCGATCCCGAGAGCGCTGCCGGACAACTTCGGCAAGCGCAACTCGCTCTGGCACGAGGAGATGCGTCACGAGCCCAGAACCTTGTGACTGGATGGATCGATCGCTTTCCAGCAGATCCACTTCGTGCGCATGCGCTGCTCTTGAAGGGCGATGCGATGCTCGCACAGGGCGATGAATTCAAAGCACTCTATGACTATGAAGATTTGGTGCGGCTCTATCCAGGAAGCGATGTGTTCGTCACAGCGCTTCAGCGCGAATTTGAAATCTCCAAGGCATATGCAAATGGTTTACGGAGAAAGTTTTTCGGTACTTTTCGTTGGTTGAATACGGATGAGGAAGCACAGGAAATTCTCATCCGAATCCAAGAGCGATTGCCTGGCAGCGAGTTGGCGGAACAAGCCGGTATGGAACTCGCTGACTTCTATTTCCGAAAACGCGACATGCAATTGGCGGGCGATGCGTACGACCTCTTTGTGCAAAATTATCCTCGTTCGCGACAAGTAGAAAAGGCTCGATTAAGGCTGATTTATTCGCTGTGCGCCGCATACAAAGGGCCGCTCTACGACGCACGCGGACTCTTCGAAGCAAGCGCTCGACTGAAAGAATTACAGACCCTCGACCCCATCACTGCCGAGCGAGTTGGGGCGGATGCTCTCCTCGTTCGGATCTACGAATCCGAGGCTTCAAAGTTGCTTTCCGAAGCTGGCTGGTACGAATACATGGGCGATCCCATCTCATCCGAGCTCTACATCAGACGATTGGTCAACAAGTATCCAAAGTCCATCGCTGCCCTGCTTGGACTTCGAGAAATCCCAATCATTTTCGCAAGGTTGCCGCCAGAAGTACAGAAGCAGTGCCCGGACTATCCCAAGCTTCGGAAGGACCTCCTTGGACTTGATTGGGATGCCACGGCAACCGAGAAGCCAATGCT
The DNA here is from genome assembly GCA_903919715.1 of uncultured bacterium. Classification (GTDB taxonomy): domain Bacteria; phylum Planctomycetota; class Phycisphaerae; order Phycisphaerales; family SM1A02; genus F1-60-MAGs104. The sequence goes on from CAIXJC010000011.1 coordinate 167,036, forward strand.
CGAACAACCACCCGTTGGCGCCCCACACGAAGACACGCTGTCAGGGGAACTTCCTGCGCCAGCTCCTGCACCAGTGCCTGCGCCAGTGCCTGCGCCAGTGCCTGGATCGGAGAGCACTCCGTGAAATCGAAGATGCTCAATCGATCAGATACTTCCCCGCGCATGTTCGATACGCAAAACAAGAGTTGGGTCTTGTTGAGAGCGCTCCTGCAAGTGATCGGGCTCACTCTGCTCTTGCATAATATTGGATGCGCCTCCGACTCTTCAAGCGGTTATGCCAGCGGCGCGCTCTATTCAAAGAAATATCGCACTGTCGCAGTGCCGATCTTCAAGAACTCCAGTCCAGACCGAGCCATTCCATTTCAGTTGGAAGATGCGCTCGTCAAGGAATTTGAATCAACCACCCCTTACAAGATCACTGCCGAAGGACGTGCCGACACGATTCTGCGCGGAACCATCTCAAGCGTCGACCTTTCGATGCTCTCCCAAAGCCTTGGAACGGGTCTCACCGAAGAAATGGCACTCAAAGTCACGGTGAACTTTGAATGGATCGATATGAAAACGGGCAAGCCGATCATTTCTCGGGCTGATTTTCAGTCGAGTGCGGTCTTTGTGGCAAGTCTCCCCAACAATCAGCCGATTGATTTAGCGAGATTTGCCGTGGCGCAACAGTTGGCACGGGATATAGTCGCAAGCTTGCAAGGCGAGTGGTGATACGAGTGGTAAGGACAAGGTCATTGAGAAGGAAACTGAATGGGTAGCAGAAACAAGAATCAACGAATTGATCAAATGAGTGCTCCACTGATTGGCCACGCTGGTCATCCAACCATGATGGCCGACCAGAAAGATGGAACGCCTTCGGATCGAAATTCCAATGGAACTCCTGGTGGGAAATCGGGTGGCGATAAACAACCCCCCGTTACGCCTCCAAAGATGCGCCGCCAATTCATGACATGGATCTTGTTGCTTGCGGTCATCGCCGTCGTTTGGACCGTACTGATGAGCACCTCTCAACGAGGCGAAGCGATCCCGACTCCGCAAGAATTTTTCGTGATGGCGAAAGAGGGATACTTCGAACCAGCATCGGTCGTGATTCAGGATGACAAATTGATGGCGACTCTTGCCAAGTCATTGCCTGGTGCGACTGAGCGGTCTGGACAAAAAGGCGGGCAAGTCTGGGTGCGAATTATCCCAGGAAACTACGACTGGATTCGCGAGCAATTGACGACCGCTGGGGTCAAGTGGCAGGAACAAGTTGGGCAGAGCATGTTCGTGCAGTTACTGCTGACACTCGCACCGGGCTTGTTAATTCTGGGAGTCCTCTGGTTCTTGATTGCCCGTGGCATGCGCAATGCGAGCGGTGGCGGTCCCGGCGGAATGCTGGGCTCGTTTGGCAAAAGTCGCCACCGAGTCACCAACAAGGAAAATGTCAATATCACTTTTAATGATGTGGCCGGGGTTGAAGAAGCGAAAGAAGAAGTTCAAGAAATCGTCGAATTCTTGAAAAACCCGAAGCGATTCAGCAAGCTCGGCGGGCGCATCCCTCGTGGAGTCCTTCTGTCCGGGCAGCCCGGTTGCGGAAAAACACTCTTGGCGAAGGCGATTGCAGGCGAAGCCGATGTCCCATTCTTCTCGATTTCTGGCTCTGATTTCGTTGAAATGTTCGTTGGCGTCGGAGCGAGTCGCGTCCGCGATCTCTTTAAGCAAGCAAAAGATAATTCCCCGTGCATCATCTTCTTGGATGAAATCGATGCGGTCGGACGTCGGCGAGGCGGAGGCTTTTCTTCTGGCGGCCACGACGAACGCGAGCAAACACTCAACGCCATTCTCGTTGAAATGGACGGCTTCGAAGCGAATGATCAAGTCATCGTGATTGCTGCGACAAACCGACCCGACGTGCTGGATCCTGCACTCATGCGACCAGGTCGATTTGATCGGCAAGTTGCCGTCCCCCTTCCCGACGTCCGCGGACGACGCCAAATCCTCGCTGTTCATGCACGAAAGGTGAAGATGGGAACCGATGTAGATCTCGAACGTCTCGCTCGGGGAACTCCGATGTTTTCAGGAGCGGACTTGGCTGCAATCATTAATGAAGCAGCGATCATCGCAACAATGGCCGAGAAGGATGCGGTCGAAATGACCGACCTTGAAGAAGCGCGTGACAAGGTTCGATTCGGGCGCGCGAACAAGAGCCGCAAGATCGAGGAAGAAGAACGGATCGCAACGGCGTATCACGAGGCTGGGCATGCGGTTTTACAAGTGCTCCTCAAGGATGCCGATCCACTGCACAAGGTCACGATCATCCCGCGCGGTCAAGCGATGGGTGCGACATTCAGCCTGCCCGAAAAAGATCGATACGGTTATTCCCGCCGACACTTGCTCGCCACTATGCGCGTCCTGTGTGGCGGCAGAATTGCCGAACAACGAAAGACCGACGATATTTCCAGCGGAGCATCGATGGATATCAAGATGGCGACTTCATATGCACGAACGATGGTTCTGCAGTGGGGTATGTCAGATCGGCTGGGCTTTGTGAATTACGCAGGCTCCGACGAGCGCGAGATGTTCATCCCAGAAAAGGACTATTCGCCAGAAACGGCTCGAGTCATCGACGAAGAGGTTCGGCGATTCATCGACAGCGCCTATGCCGATGCGACGCAGATGGTGAATGATCACTGGACTCAAATCATGGCAGTCGCCGAGGCACTTCTCAGCGTCGAAACACTTTCGAAGGACGATGTTGATCGAATCATGCGCGGCGAAGTCTTCAAGCGGCCTTCGGTCTCAGAATTATTGCAGCGCGAGATGCCAAAGACTCCGTCGCAAATTCCTACGACCAAGAATGACCCGACCGAAGAACTCCCGCCAGGCGCAATGCCGAGCCCGATCTAGTCATATCTGATCTCTCGTCGCGCCCGAGCGTTGCCTACGAACGACCTGGCGGACTACGAGAACCATCGGGCCAACGAAGTGGGATTGAGTGAAGACGAAATGTCTTGAGAGGCGAACTGCCGCCAGTGACCAGAACGACATTGCTGTTGGCGACACCAAGCGCATCGGCAATGAGATCTCGGACAGCCAGATTCGCCTTGCCATCTTCGGGCGGCGCCTGAACTCTAATTTTTAATCGATCTCCCAGAATTCCAACGATCCGTTCACTTGCCGCACCTGGAACGACCTTGACTCGAATGTGAAGTTCGCCAGCCGAAGTTTGCGATGCGTAAATCGGCAATTGCGGTGAAGTCACGACTCGCCATCCATCATCCGCTTCGATCGAAGAATGTGATGGTAATGCTGCGCAAATCGATGCGCTTCGTCGCGAATTGATTGGCAGAGCTTCAGCCCTGCATTATTGCGACCGAGGCGTAACGGTTCTGCGACTCCTTGGCGGAAAATCAATTCTTCCTTTTTCGCAAGCCCGATCACGAGCGGTGGCTTGATTCGAAGTGACTCAAACGCTTCGAGCGCGGCGTTCAACTGCCCTACCCCGCCGTCAATCAACACGAGATCTGGGTAAAGCTCAAGGCCATCTCCCGCTTCTCTGTATCGCCGACTTACGACTTCACGAATGGCCATGAAGTCGTCATTTCCAGCGGTGCGGATGCGGTAGCGCCGATAGCCATCCTTGAACGGACGACCGTCGATAAAACATACTTTGCTTCCGACCGTCTCATCACCACTGAGATGCGCAATGTCGATCGCTTCGAGACACCGAATGGGCTTTTCCGATTCAAGCGCGAGTTGGAGAGCGGCAAGTCCATCTGCGGGATTCTGAATGAACTCCGTGATTTCAGGTTGCCACTCATATCGACCATCCCCCTTACTGTGATCCCGTTCTTCCAGTCGCTCGATTGCGCGAATCTGATCGCGCAGGACGCTTGCTCGTTCAAATTTTCTCTCCGCCGATGCGATCGCCATTTCAGCGCGAAATTCTCGCAGCATCGCACTTCGCTTGCTGCCTAAGAAGCGAACAAATCGATCAATATCTTCGCGGTACGCCGTTGCTGTCACTCGATTCGCGCATGGCGCAGTGCACTGGCCAATTGCATGCAGAAGGCAAGGACGAAACGATCGATTTGCTGGATTGTCAGCGCGGATGTCGAGTTCACACGTGCGGTACTGAAAGACTCGCTGCAAGATCTGCACGGCGTGACGGAGGGATCCGCCGCTGAGGAACGGACCGAAAATGCGAGCGCCGCGGAATCGCTCGTCTTGTGGATTGCGCGTGACAAAGACTCCGGGAAATTCATCACGCATTGTGATTGCGAGATATGGAAACGTCTTGTCATCGAGGAGCCGTTCATTGAATCGTGGCTGGAGATCCTTGACGAGGCGCGCTTCCATCAAGAGCGCTTCCCATTCGCTTTCGCACACGATGACATCGAAGTCCACAATGAGCGCCAACATGGGCTGCTTTCGAGGTCCTAGGTCGGTGCTTGGAATGAAGTAGGAACTGACCCGATCTGGCAAATGGAGCGCCTTCCCGACGTACAAAACGCCTCCTTGCTCGTCCTTCATCAGGTAAACCCCAGACTCGAGTGGCAATCCACGAGCTTTTTTCAGGAGTTGTCCTAGAGAATTACTGCCCATTTGATGCAATCCTAGAGGAGTTTGCCCGTTCAGCCGATACAATCTGTCCAACGATTGTCGTTGAACTCATGTATCTCACAAGCACCCCCAAAAGGAATTTCACTATGAAACGATTCACAAAAATCACAGGAATGATCACCGGAAGCATGCTCCTCCTCGCCGTTGCAGCATGTGCGAACACCGAAACAACGACTGCTCCTGGCGCAGTCAGCGGTAAGGCTTGCTGCGCAGACAAGTCTGCTGCTTCTTGCAAGGAAAACAAGGGCGCGACATGCGATAAGACAGCAGCAACTCCAACGACACCAGCAGCAGCATCGCCTGGCGCGGTCAGCGGCGAGAAGAAGGCTGGTTGCGGCGGCGGTTGCCCAATGTCCGGCGGAGCGAGCGGTTGCCCAATGATGGCAAAGCCTGGCTGCTGATTTCGAGAGTCGAAACGTTTGATACAAAAACCGCAGGATCCGAGCAATCGGGTTCTGCGGTTTTCATTTGGTCTAGAACGATTTGGATTCGCTATTATCGAAGCACCTTGAGCAGTTCCTTTCTTCTTCGCGGAGGTCGGGTCATCGATCCTGCAAGTGGCTTTGACGCCACTGCAGATCTCTTGATTTCTGGTGGGACAATCGCAGAGATTTCAACAAAGCCTGGGAAACTTTCGGTTCCATCTGGCGGTGCGCTCATCGAATGTGAAGGATGTTTCGTGGTGCCTGGATTGATTGATCCCCACGTCCACCTTCGAGAACCAGGAGCAGAACACAAAGAGACAATCGCAACTGGAGCTGCGGCAGCTGTTGCTGGCGGTTTCACGAGTGTCTGTTGCATGCCCAACACGACTCCAACGATCGACCTTCCCAGCACAGTTGAATTCGTCCAGATGCGTGCTGCTGCGAGTCGAAAGGCGCGCGTCTTCGTTGCTGGCGCTGCCACCGTCGGACGTGCAGGAGAACAACTCGCACCGATGGGAGCGATGTCAGCGGTTGGAGCGGTCGCATTCACGGATGACGGTGATTGCATCGCAAGTGCGGGCATGATGGGCAAAGTTCTCGCAGTCTGTGCATCGCTTGACAAAGTATTTATGCAGCATTGCCAAGACCCCACACTGACCGTCGGTGGCGTGATGAATTCGGGCGTAGTGAGCGCACGACTTGGACTTGGCGGCTGGCCTGCAATCGCAGAAGAAGTCATCATCGAGCGAGACATTCGACTGAATCGCGGACATCAATGTCGCTATCACGTGCAACATCTTACAACCGCTGGCGGCGTGGAAATCGTACGGCGCGCACGTGCCGATCGACAGCCCGTCTCTGCGGAAGCATCGCCACACCATCTACTTCTGACTGAAGATGCGTGCAACAATTACAACACGCAAGCGAAGGTCAATCCGCCACTGCGCACCGACGACGACATTCGCGCACTGATTGAAGGCATCATCGATGGAACGATCACAGTCTTGGCGACCGACCACGCCCCCCACGCCTCTTCCGAGAAGGCGCGAGATTTCACCGCTGCGCCATTTGGAATGATCGGTTTGGAATGTGCACTTGCGCTTTACATCAAGGCACTCGTCGAAAGCGGTGCGATTGATTGGACTCGCCTGATCGCACTCATGACGATCGAACCTGCGCGCCTCTTGGGAATCGACGCACTTGGCCATGGTCGACTTGCGCAAGGATTGCCAGCTGATGTAACCGTGATCGACCCAAACGTATCTTGGAAAATTGATTCAGAAAGTTTTCACTCGAAGAGTCGCAACTGCCCATTTGAGGGCTGGCAGGTCCGAGGACGAGCAGTCAACGTCTTTGTCGCTGGCCGCCACGCCCTCGTCGGTGGAACACTCCCCGCCACTGCCATTCTTACAGCACACGCCAGTTTCAATGCCCTTTGATCTTGCTCAACTTCAAGCGACCCACAAAGGCGCAGCGCAACTGCTTCACCGTCAGCATGTCAATCCCAAATGGATGCAGGCTCTAAAGCTGATCGGATTCGATCATGAATATGTGCGGGCAGAATCACAATATCTCTGGGACGACAAAGGAAATCGTTACCTCGACATGATCGGTGGATATGCGGTCTGCAATGTGGGCCGCAACCACCCTGTCATTCGCAAAGCTTTAACTGACTTTCTTGCCTCGGGAGCGCCGTCGATGGTGCAGTTTGATGCGCCAATCCTTGCAGGTTTGCTTGCCCGTCAGTTGAAGGGACGCGTTGGGCGGGATCTTGACCGCGTGTTCTTTACGAATTCCGGGACAGAAGGCATCGAGACTGCGATCAAGTTTTCTCGGTGCGCGACTGGCCGACCAACGATGCTCTACGAAACTGGCGCATTCCATGGACTCTCCACTGGTGCGCTCGCGATGAACGGATGCGAAAGTTTTCGCAAAGGGTTCGAACCACATCCGGATCATTTTCAATCAGTGCGGTTCAACGATCTCAGTTCGCTCGAATGCGAACTCGCCAAAGGAAATGTTGCAGGGTTCGTCGTCGAACCAATTCAGGGCAAAGGAGTCAACGTCCATTCCTATGGATTTCTTGCCGAGGCATCGTCACTCTGTCATCGGTATGGCGCATTGTTCATCGTCGACGAAGTCCAAACTGGCATCGGACGCACAGGCTCGTTCTTAGCGATCGATCAGGAGGGCGCAGTAGAGCCCGACATGGTGATTTTGAGCAAAGGACTTTCAGGTGGGTATGTCCCAGTTGGCGCCGTGATGACTCGCACATCCGTCTGGGAAAAGGTTTTTTCTAGGCTCGATCGTGCGATTGTCCATTCGTCCACTTTTCATATGGGTGGACTCGCCATGGTTGCGGGTCTGGCGACTCTTTCGGTCTACGAAGACGAGCGATTGGCTGAACGCGCAACGCAAACTGGGGCACTGCTGCGCAATGGATTAGAAGCAATGATGCCGCGGTTCGAATTCATTCGTGCAATTCGACAGCGTGGGTTGATGATCGGAATTGAATTCGCAAAGCCGACAAGTCTGACTCTGAGGATGGCGTGGCGCATGATTCATGCGCTCGATGACAACCTGTTCACGCAAGCGATTTCAATTCCATTGATGCAGGATCATCGCATCCTCTCGCAAGTTGCTGGACATGGAATTCCTGTTCTCAAACTGACACCTCCGCTGACGATCACGCCTGACGACGTTACTGATTTTCTCAGCGCATTCGAACGGACGATGATTGGACTCCACCGCTTTCCTGGACCTGCTTGGGATGCCCTGCGGCGCATCGCAGTGAACTCCATCCGATCGAGTACCGCTTCGCCAAGAGCGAATACCGAATCAGACGCGGCACAAGCTGCGGCTGAATGGCTTCGCGCGGATACTCAATCCAACGAGCACGTAGAGCCACATGGATAACGATTTACTGCCCCCGCATGAGGCAGATTCAAACTTTCGCACACGAATGATTGCGTCACTCGCCGAGTATGTGACGCGTGCCCCGAAGACAGTTTTCTTCTGTGCAGTCCTTCTGTCCGTGCTGAGTGCGTGGTATGCACTCGAGAACTTAAAACTAGACGCCAACACCGATTCGCTCATCAGTCCAGATCGCGCATTCATGAAAACCTATCGAGAATTCTGCCGCGAATTCGGTGACCTTGAATATCTGTACGTCGCCGTTGACGCTCGGGGAAATCCCGCCGCAGCAAAGGGCGCAGTCGATGAACTGAAAAAGGGACTTGAGTCTCTCGGCGAACTTCCGAACGTCTTCGCACGAATTGAGAGCGATGAACAATGGCGACTTGCTCCGCGAGCGATGTCGACCGAAGAATTGCGCGCACTTATCAGTGCCAAGGATGGTTTTCAACCACTTCTTTCTTCTGAGCACTCCCCTGCGAGCGCCCTTGCTGTACTGACGGCCGCAGATGAACGCTTACAACGCCTCATGAGCAGCGGCCTTTCGATGTCCGCCGCAGAGCGCGAGAGTGTCGGCGCTGGAGCGGCACTCATGTTGCGAGCCGTCTCCGCTCAGCCCAACGATGAATTCGCTTTCGCGCACGAACGCCCCAGTGAGTATTTGGTTTCGTCAAGCGGCAACATGTTCTTCCTAGAGATTCTCCCGAGGAAAGATTTCTCGGGACTCGGAACTATTGAGCCAGTACTGAGCAAGATTCGCGCCGTAATTTCTGATGTGAACTCACACTGGACCGCAGTCGATATCGGCCTGACTGGAAAACCCGTTCTGCAAGCAGATGAATTGTCGACGACGAATCAAGACATGACCCGCGGAACACTTGTGGCGACGGTGCTCGTCGTGCTGTTCACGATTTGGACCTTTGGAAGTGTCGTGCGACCCATTCTTGCGTGCATCATGCTCGCTCTGTCGTTCGCATGCACCTACGGGGCGGCGACGTTGTTCGTTGGGCGATTGAATTTGCTGAGTCTTGTTTTCATGTTGGTTCTTGTGAGCGCTGGAGTCGATTATGGAATCCATACGATCGCTCGATACACCGAATTCCGCCGACGATTCGGGACAGTTCAATCGATACGGTCGGCGATGGTGGCCAACACGATCCCGACATGGGTCGGCGCTCTCACCAGTGCCGCCGTGTTTTTAATTGCACTTGGTACAGAGTTCGGCGGGTTGCGCGAACTTGGAATCATCGCAGGAACGGGGCTGATTCTCTGCGCGCTCATGATGACGACTGCGCTTCCAGCGCTCATCGTCCTCGTGGATGGATGGCGTGAACAGCGCGCGACAGCTGCCAGAATTGCGCACGGCGGCGACGCGCTAGCTCTAGGAGAATTAGGTCCCAAGAGTCAGATATTTTTTATGGCTGATCCGAACCTTGATGGCACGCCACGACCAACGGCACTGACATGCCAACCTCGTTCGATACTCATCGCGTCTTGCATCTTGACTCTCGGTTTGTTCGCTGTCATTCCCATGTTGAAGTTTGAAAGCAACCTGCTTCGACTTCAAGCAGATGGACTGGACTCGATCAAGTGGGAACATCGGATTCTCGAGGACTCCGTCAGCGCTTCGTGGTTTGGCGCCGTGATCTGCCGCAGCGAGGATGAGATCAAACAAACAATTGAACGCGCTCACGCACAGCCGCTTGTGCAGGAAGTCCGCAGTGTGCTCGACCTTGTTACTCCCGATACTGCAGAGCGAATTCGCCTTCGAGAAGAACTGACCAAGGATTTGGATCTGACTGATTCACCGACAGCCTCCGTTGCGATTGCGAGCCCCAAAATTTCACCCAATGCAGCAGCGCAGGAACTGACTGGCGAACTCGTCGTGCGGGTTCGTGAACGGCTGAGTCGGTTGATCACGCTTGCGTCGCTTCAAGCAAAGGCCGAGGAGCTCGCACCGCTGCGTCAAATCGCTGAGGCACTGGGAGAACTTGGGCGAAAGCTGAATGATCCCGCGCTGCGCACTGCCGCACAGGCTCAGGCGCAAGAGATGGTGAAGAACACAGGAAATGCGCTCAAGCAGCTTGGAATTGGAGCGAAGGCGAGTTTGCGCGACAGCCTGCCGCTGGCAGTACGCGATCGATTCGTATCGCCCGAAGGTGGAATGCTCGTCTCCATTTTCCCAAAGGAAGATCTCTGGGAGTTTCCGCCTCTCCAGTCGTTTGTGAACGTCCTCCGCACGATTGATACGAATGCCACCGGCGTTCCAATGACCGTCTATGAATCCGTCATCGACATGAGAAATGCATTCATCTTGATGTCAATTTGGTCAATGGTTGCGATTTCACTTCTGGTCTGGTTTGACTTACGGTCAATGATTGCAACGGCAACATGTATGGCGTGCCTTGTCATCGGAATGGGTTGGACATTTGGCATGCTTGGGCTCTTGGGCGTCTCGCTCAATCTTGCAAACTTCTTTAGTGTCCCAATGCTGCTTGGATTCGGCATTGACAGTTCGGTTCATGTCATACACCGAGCGCGCGAGCACGGAAACACGCGGATGTTTGGGTGGACGATGCGTTCGGTTGTATTAAGTGCTGTGACGACAGCCGTTGGTTTCGGAACGTTACTCTTTGCCGCTCACCGCGGCCTTCAGAGTTTGGGATGGGTCATGTTCATCGGCAGTTTTTCTTGCCTGATTTGCTCGGTCGTGTTGCTGCCAGCGGCGCTACGAATGTTTCCAAGTTTGCTTGGTTTGCCACCCAAATCTGCGCGCAGCGCACACTAGTTCGGCGCTGGCACGACGGTCACTGTGTATCCCAAGCCGTGAATTGCAGACTCAACCTTTGCAGCAAGTTCAGGGGTGGCTATTTTTAATTGAACCGAGTGTTTCTCGAGCGAGACATGGACATCAGTCACACCATCGATTGCACGCGCTTCGGCATCGATCGCTTGAACGCACCCATCACAGTGCATTCCTTGAATATCCAAATACATCGTCGTCGCAGTCGCAGAGCCTGAACTGGCAGGAGCCTGTGCGCCCGCTTGAGGGCCTTCCTGACAACACATTTTATCGCAGCCAGTCACAGCGACAACGATGAAGATTCCCATGGTTGCGCAGACCGAGGTTCGTAAGAATGTTTTCATGAGTGAACTCCAGAAAGAGAATCGATCGCCAATTCAACAGTACGGCGCGCATCTGCGATCGGCAAATTCAGTTTGGCGCCCGCTGCTTGAGCATGCCCCCCACCACCAAATTGCGCCGCAAAGTCACTGACATTCACGGTGGGCGCACCTGACGGTGAAGGCTTACTGCGAAAACTGACCTTCGTGATTCCAAGTTGTGTTTCAGTCAAGACGGCTGACATCGCAACCGAACCAATCGCCAGCGGAACATTCACAAGGCCTCCAACGTCATCGGAATTCGCCCCAGTTTGTGCGAAATCGGCGTGGGAAAGCGCCATAACGGTGGCGCGACCACCGAGATGAAATGTCAACGATGAAAGCGCGCGAGCCATCGCGGCGAGACGCACTGGGCGTCCATTCTCATCAAGCAATTGATAAAGAGACATCTTGTCCACGCCATGCGCAAGTAACCGAGATGCAAGCGCGAAGACCGCAGTATCCGCACTTTGAAAACGAAACCATCCCGTATCCGTTGCGAGTCCGACAAAGAGCGCCTCAGCAATCGAAAATTTCGCACTGCCTCCCGCTGGAACGAGCGGCACGCCGAGTTCGTCAACCAAACGCACCACCAACTGCGTCGCAGATGCCATTGAACAATCAACGACTCGGTCCGATGCGATCTCATCTCCACGCGCATGATGATCGAGTCCAACCACTTTTCCCGCCATCGACTTGAGCCATCCATCAAGCGGTTCAACTTGACTCCACGCGCCAGTATCGACGAGTACGACCAAGTCGATCGCAGGATCTGGCTGTGTTGCCGGCGCGAACTGAATTTCCCCTGGTGCGGCGAGCGCGAGGATATTTGGATCGACGGATCCAGTGAATATCCCATCTACGCGCTTTCCCATCGAACGTAGTGTGCGGGTCAACGCGAGAACTGATCCCGCAGCATCGCCGTCCGGCTTCGCATGGCTGACAACTGCAATATGCGACGCAGCACGCAAGCGCCCTGCAATCGAAGGCAAATCACTTGTCGACTGATAAGAACTCATGCGATCACCCGTGCACAATCGCGCGCAATCTGGGCAACCAAGACATCGATCGAATCAAATCGCATCATGCCGCGGAGCCATTCATCAAAGGAAATGCACAGCACCTGACCATAGAGATCTGAGTTCGGTGGAAGGTGAAGGACATGAACCTCAAGCGTACGCGGACAATCGCCGAACGTTGGATTGGTTCCGATGCTTGCTGCGCCACGCCATTTGCGCCCCTGCGCATCCTCGACTCCAACGGCGTACACGCCATCACTTGGAAGCACAGAGCTCACTTGAGAAAAATTCGCCGTGGGATATCCGAGTTGGCGGCCACGCTGTTGGCCAAGGACAACCGTGCCTGTGACCGAGTATGACCGTCCAAGCATCCGCCGCGCATCAGCCACACGTCCATTGGCAAGAAGCCAGCGAACCATCGAACTCCGCGCAGAAACCAACTGGCCATCATGCAGAGCAACATCCACATCGTCTGCGACGATGGTTTCAAACTTTCTACGACTTCCAATTTCACGCAGCGTGTTCACATCGCCACTTCGCCGACATCCAAATCGAAAATCCGCGCCTTCGACGACCGCGGAAAAGTTGATTCGTGACTGGAGCAACTCGATGAACGCATCCGGAGCAAGCGACAGCAACTCTGCCGTCGTCTCCAAACATTCGACGCGCGCAACTCCGGAATCCAGAAGCCGTCTCTCTCGCTGCGCATTTGTCGTCAGCCTGGGAGGACAGACTCCGCGTGTATGCAACGCCGGATGAGAATCAAAGGTCACGGCGACGACGTCGCCCGCAGGCGAGAGATTGCACGCACGGCGAATCAGTCCCTGATGCCCTACGTGGACGCCGTCGAAGTTTCCGATAATGATTGCGGTCATTCTTGATTTGGCTCACCAGATCTGAGCGGAGAGGGTAGTTTTACGGCATGACTACTGTGCGATCAACCGATGCCAGCCAGCCGGGCTCCAAAGCCGACGGACTGCTGGACCAACTCTCAGCCGAATTCCACTCCACTGCCTGCGTTGTCGTGCCATGGTTTCTCGACAATATGCCAAAGATGTACTTCCAGGACACGACGCCGGAAGCGCAGCGAATACACGTTCGATCAATCTTGGCAGCGAAGACTTCTGGGCGACCAATCGACGTGACGCTCAAGAGTGCCGATGGGCAGTCCATCACCGCCATTCGATCTGAGAATCGAACTGGCGTTCTCGCTGACATCGTCCGAGACCTTCCAATGGATTCCTCGCTTCGAGCAGCGAAGATTCACTCGTCGAAGGATGGGGCTCTGGTCATCGACACCTTTGAATTCGGAGAGCAGGAACCATTCGACAATGCCAACGCACTGCAGAATGCGGCGATCGAAACCACGCTTGCCTTCTCGAAGACTCATCACCCAACTCTTGATGGTGATGCTCTTCGCAAGTTTCTTACTGGATGCTCGGCTCGATATTTGCTGACGCTCACCCCCCTGCGTATGTGCCGACACTTCGAACTCTTCCGACAGATTTCTGGAACTGACAAACCGATCGTGTTGCTAGAGTCCGAAGATGACCCAACAACAAGTCGAATCACAATTGCCGTCTCGAATGCACGAACTCGAACGATGCTCGAGCGCGCCGCACGAATTCTCACGCGGCACAATGCGAGCATCACGCGGGCTCACTTGGACATCGTGCAGGATGCACCGTACGGGTCAGTCACCTTCCTCGGATTCATCGCACAGTGGGCGGATCACACAAGAATTGAAGCGAAAGATGTGCGTTGGGCGCCTCTGAAAAGTGAGATTATGCGTATCAAATGGCTCGACTTTCGCGTGGTTGAATTGATTGGGCGCCGCCCCGAATTCACCCTGCCAGAAGGCGAATTGATTTCGGCTTTCGCCGATCTTGTCCGGCAGATGCTCGTGCCAACCGATGCATTGGCATTCAGCCGAGACCGTGTGACTGCGGCAATTGAATCGCGCGTTGCAATCACTCGACCGATCCTGGAACTTTTCACGTCTCGCTTCGATCCGTCGAATCCACTTGGCGACAAAGAATATCTCGCGCGTGGATCCGCACTCCGTGCCACCGTCGACGCGATCAGCGACTCTGATGATGCACGCGAGATATTTTCCGCATTCCTGAGTGCCGTCCAAGCGGTGCGGCGAACGAATTTCTTTGTGGCAGATCGATTTTCATTTTCAGTCCGATTGGATCCAGCCCTGCTCGTCGGACCAACTCGACCTGAGTTGCCCTTCGGCGTTTTCTTCGTCCACGGTCGTGGCTTCCATGGATTCCATGTGCGCTTCAAGGAAATCGCACGAGGAGGACTGCGCGTCGTGAAGCCTGCAACGGCGGTCCTCTTTGACCGTGAATCAGAACGACTCTTTGACGAGGTGTATGGGCTTGCCTTTGCGCAACAGCTCAAAAACAAGGACATTCCAGAAGGTGGCGCGAAGGCTGCAATCGTGTTGGAGCCACCGGCAGAAACGAATCGCTGCGTGAAAGCATTCGTCGATGGAATCCTCGACCTCATTACACCTGATCCTGCGACCCGATCTCGGATCGTCGATCACCTTGGTCGCGAGGAGTTTATTTTTCTCGGGCCAGACGAAAACATCACTCCGCTGCACATTGATTGGATCGTTGCACATGCAGCGACACGGAAGTATCCGCTTGCGAATGCGTTCATGAGCTCCAAGCCAAACGGCGGAATCAATCACAAGGAATACGGGGTGACGAGTGAAGGCGTGAACGTCTTCCTTCGAATCGCACTGTTGTCCCAAGGAATCGATCCCGCAAAGCAGCGCTTCACCGTCAAGATCACCGGCGGACCCGACGGCGATGTCGCCGGCAACATGATGCGCATTTTGCACCGTGACTATGGAGCCAACGCGTGCATCATCGGTGTTGCAGACGGAAGCGGCGTGGGCGAGGATCCACAGGGACTCGATCATGCTGAACTCGAACGACTCTTTGTCGCGGGTCTCCCCATCAGCCAGTTCAACACGAAGTCGCTCTCCGCAAAGGGACGCGTTGTGAAAGCAGATACTCCCGAGGGAGTTCAACTTCGAAATACGCTGCATAACCGCCTTGTTTCTGATGCGTTCATACCTGGCGGCGGACGGCCAGCAACAATCAACGAAAGAAATTGGCGCGAGTTTTTACTACCCAACGGAAAACCGTCGAGCCCATTAATCGTCGAAGGCGCCAATCTTTTTCTGACGCCAGATGCTCGCGTCGCACTTGCCAAGGCAGGAACCCTCATCATCAAAGATTCGAGCGCCAACAAGTGTGGCGTGATGTGCTCGAGCTTCGAGATCGCATCAAGCATGCTCTTGAATGAAGAGCAGTTCCTCAAGATCAAGCCTACGTTTGTGGCGCAGGTACTCGAAAAACTACGAGAAGCCGCACGTCAAGAAGCAATCATTTTGCTCGGCGAGGGACGCAGGCATCCTTCGATTCCGCTGCCAGAATTGTCGACAAAACTCTCGTTGGCGATCAATGCAAGCGCGAATGCGATTCAGCCTGCAGTTGCAAGTTGGTCCACCACCAACCGCGAAATCTTCCGTGAGGTCATCCTCAATCACATGCCTCGAGAACTCTCCAAGACCGTGGGTGAACGCATCTTCGACGAATTGCCGACCGCGTACTTGGAATGGGTCGTCGCAAAGGGCGTCGCAAGCCGAATCGTGTATCGCGAAGGGATCGACTTCTTTGCTTCGATGGAACCAAATGCCGTCGCTGAGACCGCACTGAGATACTTGCAGAAAGAGCGGGAAATGCGGGGACTTATTCGAGAAGTTCAAGAGAGCAAGCTTGAACATGCGGCACGCATTGGAGCCCTCCTCGAACGCGCCGGAATTCGAGCCGCACTGTTGGAGATCGAAACATGATTGGAGACCGACGCATTACGGCGAGACTGCTCGCACTCGCACTCACGTTCGTCGCTCTCCACTCGTCTGCGTACAGCCAAGGAACTCCTGCTTCTCTTGACCCGAATGTTCCCGAAGAAAGATTGCTCAAGGCGAAAATCGAATCCGTCGTGCTCTATCAAGGGCGTGCGGCAGTCACACGAGTGGCAACGACAACGCTGACTGCTGGCTTGTGGAAACTTCGCTTCGACGATCTGCCAGCTTCCATTCAGCCTGACACGTTGGAAGCGAAAAGCGGCGCAGGTCGAATTCTGTCAGTTGATTTTATCCAGCGCGCAGTCTCCGACGCCGCTTCGACTCCAGACGCTGCTGTGCTCGATGCTGAGATTCGAAAAATCAATCAAGAGATCGCGACCACGGTCGATCTGTTGACCGGTTCGCAGAACGAGTTGAAGGTCGTCGAATCAGTCGGCGTACGAGCAGCGTCGGACGCCACCAAAGATGGCGGAACCGCCAAACTTGACCTCGTCAGCCTCGATGGGCAACTGACTTGGATGACAGCGCAGCGCGCACGAATCAGCGAGGTCGCCCGCACAACAACGGAGCGAGCAGAGTTCCTTCGCAAAGATCTTGTCGCAGCCCAAAGTCGGCGAAATGCGCTAGGTAGCCGCGCAAATAGCTCTCAGTCTGCGGAAGTCCTCGTGGCAATGACAACGGATGGCGAAGTTCCAGTTCGACTTTCGTATCTCGTGACAGATGCCCGCTGGGAACCTGTCTATTCGATTCGTGCAACCCCCGACCGCGATTCGATCGGAATCGAATTCGATGCACTCGTTATCCAGAATTCGGGCGAAGACTGGAAAGGCGTACGCCTTTCACTCTCGACTGCCAGACCCTCTCGTGCCGCAAGCCCACCCACCGTAACACCTTGGTTTGTTGACATTCGACCAACATTCGATCGAGTTACAGTTTCTGAAAATGCCCCCGTCGCATTATCAGTGAATGCGTTGAAGGCTGATCAGCCAGAACGGTTGGAACTGAAGGACGCCTCGGGGATGCTCTCCAAGCGCAAATCGGCAGCAGAGAAATTGAGCGAAGACGCAGTCGTCGGCGGGTCTGGACCAAGCGTGACATACACCATTGCCTTGCCATTCGATGCGCCAAGCGATGACCAAGTACGACGCCGCGCACGCATCGCATCGTTTGATGCACCGACAAAGTTTGTGTTTCAAACTCAGCCAATTGCATCCGATGGCGTCTTTCTTCGCGGCACGCTGACGAATGCAAGTCCGTTCCAACTACTGCCTGGTCGCGCATCCGTGTTTGTTGGAGCTGACTATGTGGGAGCGACGCCCTTCTTGGGAGCAGCTCCAACCCAGGAATTTGCAGTCTTTTTCGGCGCAGATCCAGCCGTGACGGCACGACGAGAATTGGTCAAGAAAGAAGATCGGCAATCGGGGCTCTTCGGTGGCGGATTAGACTCGGTGAGCGATTACCGCGTGATTATTTCCAATGGCACTGGGCGACCAATCGATGTTGAATTGTTTGATCGTCGTCCAGTCAGTCGTACGGACAAAATTGAAGTCAATCTCAGCAATAACAGCGCCCCGCTCTCCAAGAACTCGGACTATGTTGCGTCGCAATTACCTCAAGGAATATTGCGCTGGGATCTTGCGATTCCGCCGACGCCTTCGGGCGATGATGGTCGAGTGATCAGCTGGACTATTGTCGTGAGCCGATCGAAGGACATTGAGACGACTCCACTTCCACCGCAATAATTCAGGCAAGTTTGTTTACGGCTCGCTCGCTTGCATCTGCGTGCTCACGCATCTATGCGCTCACGTCCACCAAGGAGTCGCTGGCGGTTCCTCGATAATCGCATCCTTGAGAAATCGAACTGCTCGGCGAAATCCTTCGTCCACACTCAAGAGCGCATCTTCATGTTCGATCGACAACACGTGATCATATCCCTGGCGTCGCAACATTGAAACAAACGGCTTCCAAAACTCGTGCCCGTGTCCATCGCCGCACGTTCGAAAGTTCCACGAACGAGAATTCAATGCTGAGTATGGGCGCGCATCGAGGTATCCGTTGCGCGGACCTTCGTGCCGATCAAGTTCCGTGTCCTTCGCATGCACATAAAACAAAATGCCCGCTTCTCCAAGCATTTGCGCGGCCAATATTGGATCGATTCCTTGCCAGAAGAAATGCGACGGGTCGAGATTTGCGCCAAGGATCGGCTTGCCCTTGATTCCCGATGCAGCCATTGCACGCTGCGAAAGTTCGATGAGTGTCACTGGGTTGTACGCACAGAATCCAGGATGACCTTCCCATGCCGTGCGAACTCCATGCGTTCGACAAAGCTTCGCTTGCGCAGCCCAATAAGGCACCAGCACATCGTCCCACTGATAACGCAGCGTGTCGCTGAAGTCCGTCGGCCACGGACACGTCACCCAATTGGGTGTCTTATCGCCCTTCGCTCCGCCGGGGCAGCCGGAGAACGTGATCACGATGTCCGTACCCAATTTCGGAGCGAGCTTTACTGCCGTGACAAATGCATCGTGATGTATTTTTGCGATGGCTCGATCGGGATGGACCGGATTGCCGTGAACTGCAAGACCAGAAAGCTGCAAGCCGTGATCCTTCAGCAGCGACTTGATTCGCTCTTGGGAGCGGCGGTCCGCTAACACCCGTGCGGGTTCAAAAAAAGGCTTCCCAGGGTATGCGCCAACGGGGAGTTCAATTGCAGCAAGACCACTCTCTGCGCAGACACGAACGACTTCCTCAAGTGATCGCCCTGAAAAGAGCGCGGACATGACTCCAAGTTTCATAGTGCGTTGAGAGTATCTCGTACAATGCGACAAGGGAATGCCAGTGATGAAAGAGACCATTTTCGCCAACTTCTGTTCGATGTTCCTCGGATCACTCCTCTTCATAAATCCGACTAGTATTGCCGACGAAATCCAAGCTGCAAAACCAGCTGATCCAGCGGTGGTCGCCCCGCAAGCGGCACCTTCAGCACCAACGCCAGCGACCGACGAGCCTGCCAAACCAGCGCCGCCAACCGACCCTGCAACAGCCACAAAATTATCCCCACCACACCGTGTCCACCTGATCGTGGATCGCAAGACGGAAGTTGGCGGCAACATTGTTTACGAAGACGAAAATCGAATCGTCATCGATCGAGATGGCAAGCGGATGGAATACAGCAAGGACGACATCGTCGATGCAATTCCACTACTCGATGTCAAGGAACCCACCGCGGCGGTGATCTATCGACGCGATGGTGGTTCTCTTCAGGTGCAACTTGTCTCAGACGACTTTGATGCCGTTCGGTACCTCATCGGAACTGCGCCGAGATCCATGCCGCGGTCCGAGGTGTATCGAGTTGGACTGGTGCGCACGTTTGACGAAAGGTACGCAGCCCTCAAGAAATCGATCGCGCCAGACGATGCCGTTCGGCGGCTTGCGTTTTGCGACTGGCTCGTCAGCGAAAAGAAATACGCGCTTGCCAGAACCGAACTGGTCGCACTCGTCGCCGATACAAAACTGCCCGAAGCGGTCACACTCCTCGATCGTGTTGAAGCGCAACTGACGCTTATCAATGCGAAGAGCAAGAAGAAACCGGCAAAAAGCGAAACCGATCCTGCGCCTGCCGAAGCCGCCACAAATACTCGTGGTTTGCCGACTCGAATTTTGACCGCGGACGAAATGAACCTCATCCGAGTGTATGAACTCGATTTCAACAATCCGCCACGGATCGTCATTGAACCCGCCGACGCAAAGGCGTTCTTGGAAGAGTTCAGTTCAAGTCCTCGCATTCCACCCGATGCGCCGAGTCGCAATGCATTGATCGAAGGCGACCCGATGAAACTTGTTCGACTTGCATTCGAATTGAAGGCTCGAGATTTTTATCCCAAGATCCGCGTCGTGGGCGAACCTGCCACACTGAATCTTTTTCGGCGCAATGTCCATGACGGATGGCTGATTGCAAACTGTGCAACAAGCCACTGCCACGGTGGTGCTGACGCTGGAAAGTTTTTCCTGTTTAATGAAAATCATGCTGATGCGCGAGTGCGATACACGAACTTGCTCAACCTATTGATGGGGAGTTCCAAGGAGTTACCGCTCATCGATTTCGCCGATCCAACTCGGTCGATACTGATCCAATATGCCTTGCCCGTTGACGAAGCAGCGACTCCCCACCCAACCGTCAATGGGTGGCGCCCCGTATTCGGCCGTAAATTGAACCAAGAGAAACTTGCAAACACGCTCTCGTGGATCCGCTCGATGTACCAGCCTCGGCCCGTTTATCCGATCGAATACCAACCACCAGACTTACGCCCACCTGCGCCAGCGACTCCTGCCGATTCCCACGGACCAACGAGGTAGCGCAATTCGCTGAAAATCAGCGTAGACTTCCAAATCCCCTTGAATTGAAAACGATGAAACGAAACGCACTCTTCACCGTCTGCTCTCTCGCCACACTTCTCTCATTTACTGCATGCGAGGACCCTTCGGTCGAAGTGCAAGAGCGTGCCGCGGCACAGATTCGCACTGGAGGCGCCAAGATCGCGCAAGCTGCTCGCCTTGCGAGCCTTGATCGTGTCAGCGCTGCGGAAGAACTGAGAACAGCTGGAGCGAAGCTGGAAAACATTCCTGGCGCAAGCGATGGCCAGAAACAAGTTGCTGCCAGTTTGGTGGCAAACGCATTGACCCAATCAGCGTTGCTTGAAATTTGCAAAGCCGACCAAATTGAAAGTGCAAACCGTTCAACTCGGATGCTGGCCAAACGTCTTCTTCAGGTCAGCGACGATATTCAAGGGATCGTCAATGCCGAACAGTCGAACGGTATCGCCCAAGAAGCGAGCTCGTTCCAACCGAGCCTCTCAACTGCGACTCAAGATCAACGAACTCATGAATCAGAACAAAGTGACGTTGCGGAAAAAGTAACGGCGCTGCGTGCTGCAAACGAAAGTGCAGTGAGCGATGCACAGGCCCTCATGGCCGAAGCCGAGCAGATTCGCATCCAAGGTTTGAGTGCGTCCCGCGGAGAGATCACGTTAATCGCCGAGCAGGCGGGCCGTAAACGCGACGAAGCACGCATCCTGCAGACAAAGGCAGATGAAGCCGGAGTCGAGACGACACATCAGGAATCAATTCTGAGATTGCGTACCGGCGAAGCGCTCGGTGCAGCACGACAAGCGAAGGCATTTGGCGACGCACTCGCAGTACTTGATCGAATTTCCAGTGGCCAAACGACTTCTTCGGCTCAGGAAACTGCAATTTCGGACGAACTCAAAGCGAAAGTTGTGACACTCGTCACCGCATCGGATCCTGAAGAAGATTCGGACTTGAAGGGTTGCTATGAGCGAACTTTTTCCGACCTTGAAAAGGCAGAAGGTGCGGTTCGTCGTAGCGGACCAAAGAACAGCTCAAGCCTCAGCATTGCCGCGGCACGGGCACGCGCACTCCTCATGCGCGGCGAGGGAGAGTTTCAGCAAGGACTCCTTATCCATGCTCTTGCGATGAGTCCAAGCATGACCAAAACTGCGAAGGACTTGAATGAGAAAGCCGCGTCTTGGCTGACGAAGGCTCAAGCATCAACGAAGAGCGCAATCGAGGCTTACACGGCGCTCCAAGAAGTCCTTGCAAGTAGCGGTACGGAAAGCCCATCCAAGCAGGCACTCGCACTGACGATCGAGCGTGCCCTGAAGGTGAAAATTCCGTCCTTTGAAATCATGGTGATTGCACCAACCAAAGCAGTGCGCAACGAAACAACCGCAGAGGTCTCCAAAGATGCTGGCGATGCCGCTGCCAATGTTTCAGCCGCATCCGCCGAGAGCGCGAGTGAAGCAACAAGTCCCCCATTCGAAACCGCAGAGAAATTGGCTGCCTTCTTCGGAACGTCCAAGCGTCCACCTGCACTATCAGCACGCATTGACGAACTTTTGGTTGCGACGACCCCCGATGGACAAGCACTCGCGTCGACTGCCTTTGGAGCAGTGAAGGCCATTGGCCAATTGCAAGTAGCGATGCAGGACAAATTTGGAAGTTCCAATCTTGGCCCCCTCTCTGCGATGGTTGGGCAAGGATCGAAAGCGACACTCTCCGATGTGACAGCAGATTCTGCGACACTCTCCGTTGGAAATGCTCAAGGTTCTTTGGCATTCAAAGCGACACGGACGGCAGATGGGTGGAAACTCGACCTCGATGCAACATCAGCTGAGATGGACGAAGGCATGAAGTCGCAGTTGGCTGCAGCGGGATCAATGATGGCAACGCTGACCGAGGGCCTTACCGGGATCACGGCGCAGATTGAAAGCGGAAAAATAGAAAGTGCGCAGGCTGTCCAGGGTGCGCTCATGATGGCGATGCAAAAGTTAATGGGCGGTGGCGCAAGCGGCGGTGCGCAAGAAAACTGAATCGATCCCAGAATCGATCCCGGAATCGATTTAAGTATCGATCGCGCAATCGATCTTGAAAACACTTCTATCCAAGGCGGGCGAGCACTTCATTCGCCGCGTCACGAACCATTGGATCTTCATTTTCATTTGCAGCGATTCCTTGGATGATTCCCCAAAGTGGATCTGAGCTCGACCTCTGCAATACCTCAAGCGAACACCACACAGCGTTGCGCCGAGCATGTGCCGCATGCACTCGGTTGAGCGCACTCGGGCCAAACGCAGAGCGACGAGCCGCCTCGTCCCAGCCCAAAACGACTCGGAGCGAAAACGCCGCATTTCTTCCGTCGTATTCCGGATGGAACCCCATGCGCCGCGACAGATTTGTCGGCTGATTATGCGGACAGACCTCTTGGCAGATATCGCAGCCAAAGAGCCAATCCCCCACCTTTGCAGCGGCATCGACATCAGGGCGCACTCGTTCCTCGAGCGTCATCCCGCTGATGCACTTCCTCGCATCGACTGACCATGGAGTGATCGCGCTTGTCGGACATGCGTCGATGCAGCGGGTGCACGATCCGCACGGATCGCCACGATGAGGCATGTTCGGTTCAGTGGCGATCAATTTCGCCGTCGTGACATACGACGCGAGTAAGACCCACGATCCAAGCTCTGGCAAGATTAACAGCGTGTTCTTCCCACATTGCCCAAGCCCCGCGCGCTCCGCCATTTCACGCTCCATGAATGGCTCGATATCGCAACACACTTTGCCGCGCGTACCTGGAAGTGCGGCTTCGAGTTCTCGCTGCAATCGCCGCAACCGCTTCTTAATGCGTCGGTGATAGTCACGGCCTCGCGCATAACGAGCCGTACGTCCAGCTGCTTCGAACTCGCCAGTGACAGGGTCGACCACCTGCGCTGGCCGTTGATCTGGCCGACCATCGTGATAGCGATCCGCAACGACAACAATGCTCTGTGCGCCATCCACCAGTTTTCGTGGATCAAGACGCACTGAAATATTTTTATTCATCCACTCCATCGACCCGTGGTTCCCCCCATCCAACCACGCCTTCAACTGTTCGCCGCGACTGCTCGCCGCGGCATCACAAATTCCAACCGCCGCAAAGCCGAGCGAACGAGCTCGTGCGAGCGCCCACTGGGATAATGCGATCGAATCAGACGGATCGGATGGGCACGCAATTTCATTCCCGCTGGACATATCAAAGGCCCAGAAGCCGTGCGAGCCCGCTCGGCTGCACATTTGGAATCAAGCCGCCACTCTTGGTCGAACCGATCGATGCGAAAATTCCGTCAGCAGCGAGATATCCACTCCGAACCGCCCCTTCCATCGTCGCAGGCCAGCCGGTGTCGCACCAATCGCCCGCAAGGAACAGATTGTCAATTCCACCGCGAATTCCGTCACGAACAGCGGGCGGGCGCAAATCGTCGATGCCAGGAATGCATGCGAATGTTGCTCGCTTTTCTTTCACGGTGCGAAATCCAACGGGGTCAAGGCCGCGAGTATGCGGCAGTGCCCAGTGCACATCGTTCATGACTCTAGAAACAATCTCAGACTCATCGAGTTCCATCCATGCGTCCGCTGCGCTAATGACCGCATGAATGTGCGAGCGCCCCTGTGAGTCCACCCCTTTGTTGAACAGCCAGTGCGTGGCCCTTCCGGGCAAGACGAGGTGCGGTGTGCGCATGATCTCCTGGTCGAAGAACATGTGCACTCCAAGAATCGGGCTGAATTGAATCTCATCCAAATGCGCAAGTCTGCCGTCCGCCGCGCGCATCGTTGGCGAGCAAAGTCGCACGAGACGATCTGGCGGAACTGCTGCGATGACCGAAGATGATTCAATCATGCCTTCATCGGTGACGACACCTGTAACACGCCGACCATCGAAAGCGAGCGCGAGTGCGCTCACTCCGAGTCGAAGTTCGCCTCCGCCCGCGCGCAGAATTTCTTCGGCTGGGTCATAGAGCGACACCAGCGGTACCGATGAGAGCCCCATCACTGGGCTCCAAGAATCCTGCAAAAACCCCTGTTGAAAGACATACATCGCATGGAACGCATCCGTCCGATCGCATGGAACATTGCAGGCGCTCGTAACGATCGGATCCCAGAAAAGTTCGCGTGCCGCAACCGTCTGATTCGTCTCGTTCAAGAACTCTCCAAACGACCTGCCTCGCCACTGAGAGCGTCCTTCAGCACCGAGACGTATCAGCCGCCACATCGCCCGCGCAATCGATCGCTTGTCTGCAACGCCCAGAAATTTCATGCGCAAGAAACTCAACGAAAAATGCCCCGGCGCTGGAAGCCATCTTGGCATCATGACGTCTGGTTCACGCGGTGGATTCGCCCACCAGACACGCGGATGCCACTGCACACTAGAAAGCACCCCCAAGCGGTCGTAGAGATCCAGCAAATTCGTGCAGCTACCCATCAACACATGCTGGCAGTTGTCGAGTGTTTCGCCAGTTCGAGGATCAACAAAACTCGTAGCGCGTCCGCCCAGTTTTTTTCGCGACTCGAGAAGAACGACTCTTTCACCAGCGTCCACAAGGCGAATCGCTGCGGCAATGCCTGCCAATCCCCCGCCGACGATCGCGACCGGCAGTCTCACGACTTGCGACCCATGCCGCGTGCGCGCAGCGCAATGAAGACTTTGCGAAGCGTCGGTAGCGACACGCGTTTGCGCGAAATTTGCGATGGATCACGAGCGATTCGCTCGAGGAGTTCACGATAAATCTCTGTCATCGCCCAGAGAGTCGGACGGCACGTCGGATCGATCATCGCATCAAGTGGCTGACTGCGGACGAAGTGTTCGCGTGCGCGGTCGATCATTGATCGCATCAATTGTTCGCACCGTTCTGGTTTTTTCCACCCGCACAAATCTTCGGCGGTGATCCCCACACGATCAAATTCTTCCTGTGGGATATAGACCCTTCCCAATCCAACATCTTCCACAACATCGCGCAATATGTTTGTCAATTGAAATGCAATGCCGCGGTCGACTGCGAGCACGAGCGCCCGTGGATCTTCGTATCCCCACACGCGCACGCAAACCGTTCCAACCGTTCCTGCAACTTGACAGCAGTAGTTACGGAGTTCTTCCCAGTTCTCGATCCGTCGTGGTTGCAAATCCGCAACTTGACCGTCGATCATCGA
This sequence comes from uncultured bacterium, assembly GCA_903919715.1. Classification (GTDB taxonomy): domain Bacteria; phylum Planctomycetota; class Phycisphaerae; order Phycisphaerales; family SM1A02; genus F1-60-MAGs104. The sequence goes on from CAIXJC010000011.1 coordinate 192,595, forward strand.
ATGGAAATCGCTCACATCAAATTCGTATTCCCGCGCGACCGCAGAAAGCGCACGCCACACAGGCTCAATTGAGCGTGACCGACTTGCGAGTGCTTCAACCGTTGCATTGCGAAACGCGAGAATATCGCTTGCGCCAGCAACGCTACCAGCCGTTTGACCATCGACAATATCGTCGGCCTGGCGCATCCACGCATAAATTGTGTACATCGCAGAACGACGTGGCTCAGGCGTCAATCGAAGCCCCCAATAGAAATTCCCAGCTCTTACACGGGTGATTTCTCGGCACACCGCAACTGCGGCACGAATCTCGGCATCGCTTTGCAGAGCGCTTTCAGCGACCGCGCTCATTGCGAGACCTCTGCGATATTTCGAGTCGCCCAACGAGCTCGCAACAACAACGAGACCTTCGCCCATTTCGAAAGGCGAGGACGCGCAAGGCAAGTCTCATAGTTCCACGCCTCAATTTGGCGAAGAGTGCCCGAGCCACCTGCGATAAAAAGCCAAATCAAAGGACGGTGCTGTGGCTTGAGCATCGGCAAGAGCGACGAACCAGATTCAAAAAGTTCCCACGTTCGGACCGTCAACTCGCGCAGCGATTCTCGCCATGACTGAAGGAACATTTGATCAGGAGCGTATCCCTGCCTACACGTCGCGACAAGCCTTCCTTCGAATTGATCCACTTTCCAATACTCGCGAGGAACGTAAATGCGGTCTCGTTCCAAAAGATCTCGCTGAGCATCCTGCCAGTGATTGGTCAACTGAAGCGCCGTGCAGATCGCATCACTCGCGCGCAAACATTCCTCGTCACGTCGTTCTCCAAGCAACATCAACACGAGACGCCCAACTGGATCGGCACTCAGTTTGCAATACCCAACAACGTCGTCCCAGGTCTCATAGCGCGTCTTCGTCTGATCCATCTCGAAGGCACTGATCAAATCGTCAAACGGTTTCTGCGGCAGCGAATGGCGAGCAATGACCGGCATCAGCGCCACGAATACTGGATGACTCGCTTGACCTGCAAAGCACCTGTGCAGTTCGCTCCGCCACCATGCGAGCAATTCGGTTGAACGCTCGCGACTCTCCGTTTCATCACCGAGATCATCCGCAGCGCGGCAAAACGCATACACGGCCGAAAAATCATCGATCAATGACCTTTCAACGAAGCGGCTCAACACGCTGAAGTTCTCTCCGTGGCCACGAGTCAGACGATGGCACCACTCGCGTGCCTCGGTGAGAGACGCCGCGCGGGAGCTTGTCGGCCCAAACTCCGCGAGGCCAACCGTTCGCTCTGCCTTCGTCGCATTCATGAGAATCCATAGGGTACACCGACGAAAAATGGACGTACGGCTATGATGCGATGCTCGTGAAGATCCTCCTCGCCAATCCCCGTGGTTTCTGCGCCGGTGTCTATATGGCTATCGACGTTGTCGACCAGTTGCTCGAACTCTGCCCAAACGAGACGATCTATGTCTTTCATGAAATCGTGCATAATCGACATGTTGTCGAGCGATTTCAAAGACGCGGCGTCGAATTTGTCGAGTCCATCGCCGAGGTTCCAGACGGCGCGATCGTCGTCTTCAGTGCCCACGGAGTCAGTCCCGCGATCCGCCTCGAGGCCAAAGCCAAGCGACTCGCCGCAATTGATGCAACGTGTCCCCTTGTGACAAAAGTGCATGCGGAAGCGATCCGATATGCCCGCAAAGGATTTCAGATCCTGCTCGTCGGGCACCGACACCATCAAGAAGTCGTCGGCACTCTTGGCGAGGCTCCTGAAGTGATGCAGGTTGTTGAGAAGCCTGCAGATATTGCCAACTTGGTTGTGACCGATCCGGACAAGTTGGTCTATCTGACTCAGACGACTCTTTCGCTCGATGATGCGAACACGATTATCGCTGCGCTCAAGGCAGCGTTCCCCAACATCAAAGATCCGCCCGCGAGCGATATTTGTTATGCCACGACCAATCGCCAGATGGCTGTGCGAGCCATTGCACCACAGTGTGATCTCGTCTTGGTGGTCGGAAGTGCAAACTCATCGAACTCTGTGCGACTGACTGAGATTTCGATGAATCTCGGCACGCCAGCTCGATTGATCGATGACCGAAGCGAGATGAAAGCAGAATGGTTCGTAGGGGTCGAGACGCTTCTCGTGACGGCAGGTGCGAGCGCTCCCGAAGACCTCGTTCACGATCTGATCGAAGACCTTGTACGAACCCACGGAGCCGAGGTTGAACAACATGATGTGTGCCACGAAGAAGTCGAGTTCGGCTTGCCTGGCACGCTCAAGACCATGATGCGTGCTCGGGGCGTGGATCCCGCAGGTCGGCGCATCGTGCGCGGCGATGAAAGTTCCAGATTGCACGAGTGGTTTGCAAAGCACAACATTCCTTTCCGTACCGTCGATCTGACCGTACAGGGAACTGCGATTCGCAATTGACCGCCTCCGACGAATCCATCCGCAATATGAAGTCAGACGTGGTTCACTTCTTCGACTTCAATCAGGAACGTCTCGCGGCATGGGTTGCCGAGAACGGGATGCCACGGCATACGACAGATCAGATCCTAGATTGGGTGTACCGCAAAGGTGTCGCCGATCCAGCGCAGATGACCAACTTGTCCCGAGCCCAACGTGTGCAACTTGCCGAAAGAATTGTTTTTACACGAGGAAGAACCGTCGCACATCAGTCTGCAAGTGATGGCACGCAAAAGTTGCTTGTCTCGTGGGCAGATGCGGATCAATCAATCGCAACCACGGGGACACTGCCGATCCTCGGGCAAGCCAATATCGCTCGCGGCCAAGAAACCGAATGCGTGCTCATTCCTGCAGAAGCCAGAAGAACCGCATGCATCTCGAGCCAACTCGGCTGTCCCGTGGGATGCAAATTTTGCGCCTCGGGCATTGGTGGACTCGAGGGAAATCTTTCCGCCGGCCAAATCATCGAGCAGGTCTTTCAACTTGGCCAACTCAAAGGCGTCGACCGAATTTCGCATGTCGTCTTCATGGGCATGGGTGAACCGCTTGCCAATTATGCCGCAGTCACTGATGCCATTCGAACGCTCAATGCGCCGTGGGGCTTTGGAATCAGCGCAAGGCGCATCACACTTTCGACGGTCGGATTGCCGGTGGCGATTCGCAAGTTCTGCGACTTCGAAATTCCAGTCACGCTGGCGCTCAGCCTTCATGCACCCAACGATGCACTGCGCCGCGAAATCATCCCTTGGGCGGAGTTCAGCACCGTGGAGGAATTGCTTGACGCATGCGACGAGTGGTTCACGCGCACGGGTCGCGAGATCACGTTGGAATACATCCTGCTCGGCGGCGTCAATGATCGTCCGGAGCATGCGGAAGAGCTCGCATTTCATGCCCAGCGCATTCATGCCAACGTCAACCTGATTCGATACAACGAAGTGCGTGGAATGCCTTACCAACGGCCTTCGACGGATGATGTTTTGCGCTTTCAGAACATCCTTCGCCAACGCGAGGTGAATGTGCACATCCGAGCAAGCCGGGGGCGTGATATTGCCGCAGCCTGTGGACAACTGCGACACGAACACGCGACCAATGCACGGCCAGTCTGAAACGAATTGATTATTTCAAATCAGCGGAGGGCAGCGTGAGCGCACCGCAATTGACTGCGAACTGTTCCAAGTCAGAAGCGTTCATCTTGCGGATACTTCCATCGATCGCAGCATCGTGCACGCGCCGAGCAAATTCAATCCATGCAGTGCGGTGCGATACGTCAATCGCAGCGCGGGCTAAGAGATCCTGCATTGTTTCTCGAACGGCGCGCGTCTGAACATTGCCACGAAATCCGTTTGGTATCCATGGAAGCGTGGTGCGAAGGATTTGATCTGGCCAATCACTCGAACGGAACTCGATGACCCATCGTCTTGTCGCAATCCGAATGACCATGCGGTGTAGGTATCGCCGACGGATTTCATCGCCACGCGCAAGATGCACTCCGAGTGTCTCGCGAATACGGTGGCTCTGATCAAGGCTTGTCGTCAACGCTCCGACATACCAGAGATCTCGAATCAAAAAACATTCCGCCAACGGAAGAATCGCCAGTCGCGCTAACTCTCCCGAATCATCTGGCCCATCCTTTCGTCGCAGCTCGCCGATGCAGGCCGCATATTGGGCGGCGTATTCAAAGCCCCCCCACATCTCACATCGGCGCATCGCGGTCGCGAAATCGCGCATCGCTTCACGCCCATGACGCGTGCTTGCCAGCGGCGTCAACTGCGCCAACGTCGCAGCGACAGCCTTGCGAAGCCTTCGTCCTCGACTTCTCTCGCGGCGCCCACCGAGTTGGCGATCGGCGCTGACACGACGAGCAAGCCGCAGCGTGTCTTCGGTCGCCTTGGATTGTGCCGTCGCCTTCGACGGGTCGCTCAGAGTGAGTTCGATTCTTGCGCTCAGGATTCGCCCCAACTGAATCGCCTCAAAACTCCGTGCGAAACCGCGCAATTCCATTCTTCGAGCGGCTTCTTCGAGCGCCTCGATTGACACAGGAATAAAACCACGTTGAAACGCAATTCCAAGCGCCACCAAATCGCACTGACGATCCGTCAAGAAGATTGACCGAGCTTCGGTGACAATATCGATGAGCACGCGACGATCAGGATGCGTTGTGACTTCGGCCACCGCGACAAGACGATTTGCTGCCTGTTGAATATCTGTATCGATCTGATCTTCAAGCGGGCAACTGTTCGCAACGATCGCTGTGCGCTGCGGATCCGCAACTCGAAGTTGCGCATCAGTCGCAATGGCTCGAATCGTTTCCACTGGATCGATCCCAATCACCACATCCGCTTCGCCGTAGGGAATCTGTGTCGTAAAACCAGCAGGCTCGCGGAGCTTGGCAGAAATGTTGTCCTCCGCCGGATTCGCTTGTTCATCGTCCATTCGAGTGAAGACCAACTGAGACCATGCTCGTCGTCCTGGACCGATCGGAACTCCCAGATGCGTCCAGTCAACGCGAAATCCCATCTTTCGCCCCGCTTCTGCCAGCAACTGTCCCGCCACTCCTGGCGCATCGCCGCGGAATCCCGCGAGATGAATCCGCCACATCTCTTGATCACCATGCAAAGGCCGTGGTGGCGTCATACGAACCGAATTACGCAATTCATCTATTCCAGCTGGTGGGCGCGTCCGGACAATCTCAACTTGTTCTAAGAGCGATTCGAGCCGAAAGGAGACGCCCCTTGCGCCAGGAACAACGGATCTCTCAACAAGCGGTTCTGATCGCAGTGGATCCGATCCCCGAAGGAGTCCGCGAGCAACTTGAGTCGCGAGCCCAGGATCACGCAGTTCGCATGCATTGTCCGCAGGAAGAACAAATCGCTGAAAACGGAGATAGCCATCGCGATCAATCTCTTGCGCCGTGCGATCCAAAGCAGCCGCATCTCGACGTGGCGGCGGACCATCCCGCGCAATCACAATAGTCAACGCGGAACTCTCAGCGGCCTGCGTGATGCCATCGCGCAGCGCTTCTCTGTCGTTCATGTCAATGCGAACGAACGACAACCGCGACTCCCCATCTGGACCGGATGCGGCGCGCGCCATGCGCTCGATATCAACATCTGTCTCGTCGCCAAAGTCACAGACCACAATGATTCGTGGATCCGACTCGCGAGCGGCTTGCCTCACGGCGCCAACTCCCTCACGCGCAAAGCGCCGCCCATCCCAAATCTCAACTGTGCAAATGACCTCCGCATCTGGCGGCGATTCACGATCGCTCACGATCACTCGACGCAATTGATCCGGATAATTCCTTGATGCGACAATCGTCGCCGCCTCTGCCATTGCGTCTGCAACGACATCGATCGCAGCTCCCATCCCCAGACCGACACTTCGGCGCGGCAAATCAATCGTCGCAACCCATGTCGGCACGCGCGCAAGCCGTTCAGACAATTGCAATCCAGGTCGAATCTCGTGAAGCAATCGCACGACGCGGCGCGTGAGCAAACTCGTTCGCAATCCGTCGTTGATTCCTAGCGCTTCGACGTCACCCGCTGCAGGCGGCATCGCATCCCACCAGACTTGTGCAGGAATCGCACCGCCACCGCGCATTGACTCAGCGATTGCGACGATTCGCGGAGCAACTGAACCAGGCCGCGCCTCGACCAAAATGACATGATGGCATCGCTCCAAAAGCCGAGATACTGCAGCGGTATCCAGCGGCTCCGTCACCGTCAGTCGCAGGACTGGCACTCGCCCAGTCATACTCAGCTCATCGAGCATGTGACGCACTGCAACTGCGCTCGCGCCGACTGCCAGGAATCCATACTGCTCCCTTTCACCGGGACTGGGAAGGTGCTCCAAGCGATTGAGTTCGAGCCCGCGAATGATCCGCAGCGGATCGGCGGAGTCTCCAAGGCGAAGCCCCTGCCGCCGACGCAACCACGCATCATGATCGACGCGGGCGACCTGACGATTTGGTGAAACCGAGAGCGTCGATCCAGATCGCATGATCGATACGTGAACGATGAGCGCCGATGGTCGACGGGTCGCTCGCGACAAACGAAGAACTGCATCGCAACCATCACGCAATCCACCGAGATCGCACGGTTCAACTGCTGTGAAGCCTGCACGTCGGCAGACTCGCCTCGGGCATGTGGTTGCGACTGCGAATGGGTTGTCTTCCATCACCACGCAAATTCCAGCTGATTCGCCAAGCGGAGTTTCCGACAATTCAGCGAGTTGCAATACAACACTGTCGAGTTCGTCGTTGGGGATGAGTACCGCAACGCGACGCCCTCGCGCTGCTTCCTGTGCGGCGAGTTCGATCGCACGAGCCGAGTCTTGCACCAACACCACGCGCATTCCGTTGCGCTGAAGAATCAGTTGACTTGCTTCCTGCTCCGCGGCACGAAAGACCACATCGAATGGAGAACGTCGGACGCCAAAAATCACATGGACATCCAATTCGGTTTCAAGAAAACCCTTTAAGAGTGCTTCTGCCGCCGTGCAGAGTGCAAATCCGTCCACGCGAGCAAGCGGCGGGGACCATTGCAATCCGGCATTCGTTTCGACCGGCGAGTTCATCATGGAGATCGTAGTGCCAACGGGCAGCGTGTCATCGATCGCGCAATATTTCACCCACGACGAATGCCAACGCACTTTGATCGTGGTCTGGAGCACGGCTCTTGGCGAGTGCAGCGACTCCTGCCTCCGCATTGGCTACCGCATAAGACCTCGTCGCCGCACTCAGCATGCCGGCATCGTTCAGTCCATCTCCAACGGTCACAACTTCTTTCTCATCAACTCCTCGCAATTTGCAAAGTCGCTGGATCATTGACCACTTGTCAACATTGCCATCGAAAATCTCAAGCAAATGCGTGTCAATTCCTGCAGTGCCAAGCGCTACCAACGCTGGCCAATGCTTGATCGCAAGGCGCTCTGGAACTTCCTTGCGAATGGATTCCGCAACGAGTGCCAAATCGCTCGCCATCGCCACTGTTCCGACGCGCAGGACGTGTTCAAGCTGCACTGCGCGCTCAGTTGCATCCCCGTTCAATTGCGCAACAGAACGCGTCGTCACTGGATGCACACCAAACCACCAACGGCTTGCCGCATCGAGCTGCGCATCGCCCACCAACAAATAGTCATATCCTGCTTGAGTCGAATCCTTCAAGAGGTGCGCAAGGTGACCGTGACGGATGAGGCTCTCCGTGCAGTGGCTCACCAGATCGTGCGAAATCACGATTCGCTCCTCGCAGCGGCCACTGGCAACATCGTGAAGCGCCGCCCCCCCCGCTGAGATGACCACGCCAGCGCCAAGAACATCTTGTGAAATACCGCGGCATTCCAGCCAAGATCGGCCAGTTGCGAATACAACCTCGATTCCCGCATCTCGAGCCAATCCAATCGCCTCTCGGTTCTTGATAGAAACAGATCCACTGCGATCAAGCAGTGTTCCGTCGAGATCAGTCACAAGAATTCTGCAGCCCATTGAATTGCTGCGCAATGCTACACTTCGACCCCTTATGGACCGAAAACGACTTGGCAACGTGCAACAGACCGATCTGACCGAAGGTCGGATCAACGACGACTTCCTCTTCTGGCTCAAGACCAGCGGACCCAATTGGCTTCTCGCCGTATTGATTGTGGCGTGCGTCGTGATGGGTTGGAATTGGTGGAAGAACCGATCTGCGCAGGCGAGGGATCTCGCATGGGCAGAATTGGATGCTGCAGACATTCCTTCGGCGCTTAAGGATGTTGCCGTGAAGCATGCTGGCGTGAATGCGGTTGCGTCTTTCGCACTGCTCAACGCAGGCGACCGATATCTGCAAAGCGTCGTGACGGGTCAGCGTTTCGATCGTGAAGCAACAGCGCCTGATGCGCAGTTGACCCCAGAGCTGAGACTCGAATGGTTGAATGATGCGGATGCGCTCTACGCAGATGTCATCAAAAATGCTCATGCAAGTTCTGGCTCCACGGGACGCAGTTTTGAAATCAGTGCGCTCTTTGGCCGTGCAGCTGTTGCTGAATCAAAGGGCGATGTCGCCGCAGCAAAGCTCAATCTTGAAGAAGCGCAAAAGATCGCGGGAACTTCTTATCCATGGCTCGCGGGTCAGGCCAAAGCACGTATCGATACGCTTGGAATTATTTCTTCGCCATATCCGATCCCTGCGGCACCAATCGCTCAAACCATCAATCCTGCCGTTATTCCTGCTGGTGCATCGACAAGCGATGCAGAGGCGATGCGACTTCTCTTGGGTGATGTTGCGAAGACCGCTGGAAAACCAGCAGCTGATCCAGCGCCTGCACCAACAGCGCCGGCCCCTACGCCTGCTCCTGCCCCAGCGCCATAAGACTGTGAAAATTGGCATTGCTGTCCAACCGACCAAGCGACGACTCAATCGAAGGTCCAAGCGATAGTGCAAGCGAAGGTCCCAGCGATACTCCTGCGAATGATCCGCAGAATCTGCTGACGACTGCGGGAACTGTCAATCGCGAAGCGCTCTTTGCACTCTATGAAGAATCTGCTGCTGCAGATGATGATCATCCCGTTCAAGTCACGTTCACGCTCAGCCACGATTTAGCGAAGCGGCTCGATCGATATCTCGTTGACCGCGTGCCTTTTCTCAGTCGCACTGCGCTCCAGAAATTGATTGATGAAGATGCGGTGCTTGTCAATGGACGCATTGCCAAAGCCAGCACGAAGTTGCGTAGAGGCGATGTGGTGATCGCAACTCTTCCTCCACCGCCTAGCAGCGAAATTCCTGCTGAAGAAATGCCTCTGGACATTCTTTTCGAGGATGACGAATTGATCGTCATCAACAAAAGGCCTGGACTGATCGTTCATCCTGCGCGAAGTCACAAATCGGGAACATTGATCAATGGGCTTGCCTGGCATTTTCAGAATCGATCAAGCGGCCAACTCTCCACGGTTGGCAAAGACTTTGCGCGACCTGGAGTGGTGCACAGACTTGACAAGCACACCAGCGGCGTGATGGTTGCTGCGAAAACCGACACCGCACATTGGCGACTCGGCAAGCAGTTCGAACTTCGTCAGACGCGCAAGCGGTACATCGCATTGGTGCAAGGTCATCCGGAACCGCATGTCGATCTGATCGATCTTCCACTTGGAAAACATCCGACAATTCGAGAGAAATACGCAGTAAGACATGACGACACAGGAAAGGCATCGCAGACTGTGTATCGCGTGCTGGAAGAATATGAAGGTTGCTCGTTGGTCGAACTCGAACTACTCACTGGTCGCACGCACCAGATTCGAGTGCATTTGGCGCATCTTGGATATCCGCTCGTAGGCGATGACATGTACGGCGGGAAACATGTGACTGAACGAGATTTCGGCGGCAGCAGCGACGCGCCACTTCTCACACGACAGGCGCTGCATGCGGCACTGCTCGGTTTTAAGCATCCCATCACCAACGAGCCCATGACATTTCAAGCGCCGCTCTGGAGCGACTTGCAACGAGCAATCGAATTGCTCCGCACGCACCGATTTCAGCGGCGCATCGAATCTGGCGGAACGCTCGTCACTGTGCCATAACGGGCGGGAGTGAATCGC